>NZ_JAKOEN010000003.1:0-50861 GCF_022355455.1 Pseudomonas sp. KSR10
CCGGCGCCGGCCGCCACGCCAGTAGAAGCCGCCGCGCCTGCCGCCCAGGAGCCGAGCCTGTTCAAAGGGCTGGTCAAATCGCTGGTCGGTCTCTTCGCCGGCAAGCAGGAAGCCCCGGCCGCTGAAGTCAAGCAGAAGCCCGCGACCAGCAGCCGTCCGCAGCGCAACGACGAGCGTCGCAGTGGCCGCCAGCAGAACCGTCGCCGTGATTCACGCAGCAATCGCGACGAAGAACGCAAGCCGCGCGAGGAGCGTGCTCCGCGCGAAGAGCGCGCCCCACGTGAAGAGCGTCAGCCCCGCGAAGAGCGCCAGCCTCGTCCTCCACGCGAGGAGCGTAAGCCACGCGAAGCCCGTGAACCTCGCGAGCCGATCGAGGCCAACGACAGCCCGGCGCAGCCACAGCCGCGTCGCGAACGCACGCCACGCGAGGATCGCCAACCCCGCGAAGAGCGCAAGCGCGAATTGCGTGCACCGCTGGATGAGCCAGCCCAGACCACTCCAGTGGGGGCTGCCAGTGAGGAAATCACCGAGCGTAAACCGCGCCCGCCTCGCGAAGAGCGTAAGCCTCGCGCAGAGCAAACCGCGAGCACGGACGAACTGCAGCAAAATGACACCGCAGAAGCCACGCAGGATGAACAAGAGTCGACCGAAGGCGGAGATCGTCCGCGTCGTCGTTCCCGCGGTCAGCGTCGTCGCAGCAACCGCCGTGATCGTCAGCGTGATGCCAACGGCAACGAGATTGGCGAAGAGTCCGAGAACAACGTTGCCGAAGTCAGTGAAAGCAATGCACCGGTGAAATCCGAGCAGGTTGCCATTGCCGCGACGGCAGCCGCCCTAGCGGCGAACACGGCCGACACCGACACAGCACCAGCGGCGATCCAGGCCGAGGCGACGTCGGAAACGCCAGCGTCAGCCAATGCCGAAACGGCTAACACGACCGAAACGGCGAAGCCCGCAGAAGAAGTCAACCCAGCGCCAACAGGCGACACCACGACACCGACTATCGCAGAAGCCGCACCAGCCACTGCCCCGCAGCCAGAAGCTAGCCAACCAGAACTTTCGGCAATCGAGCCTGAGGTCGCGCAAGCACCGGTCGAACCGGTTGCCGAACAGCCAGCGGCAGCGCCCGTCGAACCGGTAGCTCCAGTTCTGACAGCGACCGGCCGCGCACCCAACGACCCGCGCGAAGTACGTCGTCGCCGTCTCGAGCAGGAGCACCAGGCCAAGGAAGCAGCCGAAGCCGAAGCGAAGGCCGCCGAAGCGAAAGCTTCAGCCGAAGCACAGACGCCAGCGGAACTGGCAAGCCCTGAAATCGTTGTCAGCGAGGCGGTTGATATTGCATCGGCCGAACAACCAGTCGCCGATTCAGCCAGCAGCAAGGAAGAGCAGGCCATCGAACCGGCGCAGCCACAAACGGCCGAACCAGAAGCCGAACAGGCCGTCACAGAAGCTGTTCTGCTCGAGGAACCGATCAAGCCCACCACGGAAGCTGCCCCTGAGGTGGCCGACGAAGCCACCGAGCAGGATGACGCCGATAAGCGCCAGAACTGACAGGCACAGCAGTAAAAAAGGGATGCTTCGGCATCCCTTTTTTGTGTCCACGTGCCCGTCACTGGAACCTACAGGAAATGGATACGCCGATAATCCTCGACACGGCACAACCGAAAGCGATCAGACGCAAGCCGCCCGCCATACCAACGAGTAGAGCGGCCGAACGGACTCCGTATCAGATGACGTTGGGCTCTATTTCCAGCTGCACGCCAAAGCGTTCGGCAATATCCGCCTGGATGCGCCAAGCCAGATCCAGAATCTGCCGACCGGTGGCCTGACCATAATTGACGAGCACCAATGCCTGCAACCGATGCACACCCGCGTCACCGTCCCGATAGCCTTTCCAGCCCGCTCGCTCGATCAACCAGCCGGCGGCAAGCTTGACCTGCTCGTCGCCTTGCGCAAACGCCACCAGATCGGGGTATCGCGCCCGCAATGCAGCTGCGATCGACTGAGGGACCAAAGGATTCTTGAAGAAACTGCCTGCATTGCCCAAAACCCGGGGGTCGGGCAGCTTCTCGCTGCGAATGGCACAGACCGCACGACTTACATCCATTGGCGTCGGATGGCGGATATCGTGCTGTTGCAACCATTGGCGCAGAGGCCCGTATTCAAGCTTCAGATTTGCCGTTCGCTGCAGCAAAAAGCGCACCCGCAGAATGACGTAGCGCCCGGCCTCGCGCTTGAACAAGCTGTCACGGTAGCCGAACTGGCACGCTTGCAGATCGAATTCAACGAGACCTCCAGTTTCACGGTCCAGCGCGGTCAGCCCAGCGAACACGTCTTTGATTTCGACGCCATATGCACCAACGTTCTGAATCGGTGCAGCGCCGACGGTACCGGGGATCAGGCTGAGGTTTTCCAGGCCGGACAAACCGAGCTCCAGGCTGTGCAGCACGAAAGGATGCCATGACTCCCCCGCCGCCGCCTCGATCACCACCTGCTCACCGTCGTCATTGAGCACCCGCACGCCCCGACTGGCCATGCGCAGCACCAGCGCATCCACATCCGCAGTAAGCACCAGGTTGCTGCCACCACCGAGTACCCACAGCGGGGCACCAAGACGGCGAGCCTCGGCGAGCGCCTCGACTACCTCCTGGTCGTTATGAGCCTCGGTAAAGCGTGCCGCGCTCGCCTCGACAGCCATCGTATTGAAGGCCTTGAGCGAGCGGTTCTGTTCGATGATAAGGGTCACAGACGCTCCCTGACCTCGTTAAGCAGGGCGACGGATGCCCTTTCGATCAGGTCAAGCACCTGCTCGAAACCGTCCTGGCCACCAAAATACGGATCAGGCACAGCATCTTCGCCCAGGTTGTATCGGCGCAGGAACAGGTCCAGCTCACCGCGCGAGTTCGAGGGCCGTAGCGCCTGCAGTCGCTCCAGATTCTCGTGATCCATTGCCAGGATCAGATCGAAGCGCTGGAAGTCCTCGACCGCCACCTGTCTCGCTCGTAGCGTGCTGAGGTCATAGCCTCGCCTGGCGGCCGCCTGGCAGGACCGCGGGTCCGGCCCTTTACCGACGTGCCAACCACCGGTTCCAGCAGAATCGATGGAAATGCGACCTTCCAGCCGAACGTCCTGCACGTGCTTGCGAAACACCGCCTCAGCCGTGGGCGATCGGCAGATGTTGCCCATGCAGACGAATAGGACGTTCATGCTCAGGCTCCGAGCTGCTTGCGGACACGCTCGAGATCTTCTGCGGTGTCGACGCCAGCCGGAGGCGCCTCGATCGCATCGGCGACGTGAATGCGTTTGCCATGCCAAAGCGCGCGCAACTGCTCGAGGCACTCAGTGTTTTCCAACCAGCAAGGCCCCCAGGCGACGAAGTCGGCCAGGAATCCGGCCCTGTAGGCATAGATGCCGATATGTCGACGATAGGGAACCTCAGCCGGAAACGCGTCCCGGTCACGGGCGAAGTCATCCCGCGCCCATGGCAACGGCGCACGACTGAAGGTCAACGCCAAGCCATTGATATCGCTAAGTACCTTCACTACGTTGGGATTGAACAACGACTGCGCGTCGATCATCGGCTCGGCAAGCGTGGCGATGGCCGCTTCCGGATGTGCGTCGAGGTTGCGCGCGACCTGATCGATTACCGCAGGAGGAATCAACGGCTCATCGCCCTGCACATTGACGACGATCGCATCAGTCTCGAGGCCCAGCTTATTCGCCACTTCGGCGAGGCGATCTGTGCCCGAATTGTGATCGATACGTGTCAGCAACACCTCCGCCCCGAAGTCTTGGCAAGCCTCGAGAATCCGCTTGTCATCGGTAGCCACCACCACTCGCTGCGCACCGCTCTTGCAAGCTTGCTCCCAGACGTGACGAATCATCGGCTTGCCTGCGATGTCTTGCAGCGGCTTGCCAGGCAGGCGGGTGGACGCATAACGCGCCGGGATCACGACCGTGTAAGGGCTGCTCATTTGTCTAGGCGCTCGTCCACTTCCAAGGTGCGGGCTTCGCTTTCCAGCATCACCGGAATCCCGTCTCGCACCGGAAACGCCATGCCGTCGGCTTTGCAGATCAGTTCGGACTTGTCGTCGGTGAGCTTCAGCGGGCCCTTGCAGAGCGGGCAGGCGAGAATATCGAGCAGTTTGGTATCCATGCGCAGTCCTTGGATGCAGCCGACCGCACCTGGCAGATCGAGCGGCTTAGGGGTGTTCAGGTAGCAATCGGCCCAGCTGTGTATCGAACCAGGTCACGAACGCCGCCGATGGCTCGGCCTGCACCTGCAGATAACACCAGCCCGGCGGCGCGAATGCCCGGCATTTGACCGCATCCTTCTCCGTCATCACCAAGGGTAGCTCGGGGCTGAAACTCAGCTGCTCCAGGCTATAACGGGCGTGGTCGGCGAAGGGATGCGGAATCGGTCGCCAGTGTAGCGCCTCGAGCGTACTGAAGAAACGCTGTGGATTACCGATCCCGGCGACCGCGTGCACCTGCTGGCCTGGAGGGAAATGATCAAGCGACCAAGCCTGATTGCTTGCCAGCTCGATCAATCGGGATGGCCGCAAGGCGAAGCCGAAACCGGACGGACTGTCGGTCAGTGCTCCATTGAAAAGCACCGCGTCGACCGACTCCAGCCGTTCGAGCGGTTCACGCAGCGGGCCGGCAGGAAGACAGCGAAGATTGCCCAGGCCACGCGCAGCATCGATGAGTACCAGTTCGAGGTCGCGAGCCAGCCGGTAGTGCTGCAAGCCGTCGTCGGAAAGAATGAGATCGAGTGGCTCGCACTCGAGCAGTCCGCGAACGGCGCGTGATCGATCCGGATCGATCATGACCGGAGCGCCGGTTCGCTGCGCGATTAAAAGCGGCTCGTCACCCGCTTCGGCCGCCGAGTGGTTGGGCATCACTCGCCAGGGATACGACGGTGGTGTGGCGCCGTAGCCACGGCTGACCACCCCCACCTTCAGGCCGCGGCGACGGCAATGTTCGATGAGCCATAGAATCAGTGGAGTCTTGCCGGTTCCGCCAACGGTGATATTACCCACCACCACCACAGGCACCGGAGCGCGGTAACGATCTGTCGCACCGTTGATGAACTTCTTTCGCTTGGCGACGACCACACGCCGGTAGAGCGCCTCCAGTGGCGCGAGCAACGCCAGGGCCGGGTGCCCTTCGTACCAGGCTCGCTGCAGACGGTCGGCGAAGGACATCAGGGCTCCGGCTGGGCCTCGACGGTGGTGATACGAAGCTGCGCAAAACCGAGCTTTCCGGCTGCATCCATGGCTGTGATGACGGCCTGATGCGGGGTCTTGCCATCAGCGCTGATGATCATCGGCAGGCTGGTGTCGCCGCCAGACTCCTTGCTGAGAGCTGCCATTAACGTACTCAGGTCATGCTTGATCAACGTCTTGCCGTTCAGGGTAAAGCTGCCATCGACATCGATGACCACTTCCAACTGCTTTTTCTCGGCATCCTGGGGCGGCGTACCACTGGCCGCTTCAGGCAAATCCACCTTGAGCTGTGTTTCGCGGGTAAAGGTCGTGGTCACCACAAAGAACAGCAACAAGATGAACACCACATCGATCAGCGGAGCCAAGCCGATGTCGACGTTTTCTCGCGCCTTACGTCGAAACTTCACGCCTTGCCCTCACCCAGATCGACGTCGCGGTCGCCCTGTACGACCTCGACCAGCTTGATCGCCTCCTGCTCCATTCCAACCACCAGTTCTTCGACGCGGCGCAGCAGGAAACGGTGAAAAAACAAGGCCGGGATACCGACCATCAGGCCAGCCGCCGTGGTGATCAATGCCTTGGAGATACCCGCAGCGAGCAAGGGTGCATTGGCCATGCCTGATCCCATGAAGGCACTGAAGATCTCGATCATTCCGAGCACGGTGCCTAGCAGGCCGAGCAATGGCGCGATGCCGGCAATGGTACCCAACGCATTGAGGTAGCGCTCGAGGTCATGGACGACACGCGCCGCAGCCTCCTCGATACACTCCTTCATGATCTCCCGGCCATGTTTGGAATTGGCCAGGCCCGCAGCTAGGATCTCGCCGAGTGGCGAATCCGCGCGCAGCTCTTTAAGTTTCTGGTTGCTGAGCTTCTTGTCCTTGATCCACTTCCACACCTGACCGAGGAGGTGCGACGGAGTCACGCGACTGGGTCGTAGCGTCCATAGTCTTTCGATGATGATGCCAGCCGCGGCGACGGAACATAGAATGATTGGCAGCATTATCCAGCCGCCCGCTTTAACCAGCTCCCACACGAGATGAATCCCCCTCGAAAAAGTGGCGCCACTCTAGCATAGGGCCGACGAACCGCCGACGGCCACGGTTCTCATTTTTCCCGCCAGAATCGCCGTTCGGCGCGCAATCCTCGAATGGGCTCGAAACGGCCGAGACGGATCTGCAGAGCACCCAGTTCAGCCGTATCGAAAATCCGGGCGCCCGATGCCCGCAAACGTTGCACGACATCCGGATGCGGATGGCCGAAGGCGTTGTGCAGGCTGCGCGAGACAAGCGCGCCTTCGGCACCGGCTGCCTGGATGAATGCGGTTGAAGATGAGCTGCGGCTACCGTGATGCGGCACCAGCAACCACCGCACGCCCAGCGGCAGTTTGCTCGCCAGCAGCGCCTGTTCGGCCAGCGTATCGATATCTCCGGTCAATAGCAGGCGTTCACCGCCGGCTTCGACCAGCAGCACGCACGACGACTGGTTTCCATCCTGGGCTTGTGACCATCGCCAAAGCGTAAAGCGGACCTGCTCCCATTCCCAGTGCTCTCCAGAGCGGCACGCCTCGGCACCCAGCGAAGCAGGCAGTCTTTCCGGCTCACCGCTGAGCACTCGCGCCAACGGCATCAGCCTCTTGATAGCCATGGCGCCACCGGCATGATCGCTGTCAGCGTGACTGAGGAGCATCAGGTCGAGATCGGTCAATCCCAGCGTTCTCAACGACGGAAACACCACCCGCTCGCCAATATCGAAGTCGCCATAGCGCGGTCCCGTGTCATATAGAAGTGCATGTTCCCGGGTGCGCACCAGCACGGCCAGCCCCTGACCGACATCAAGCACCCAAATTTCCGCCTGTCCCGCTGCGGGTTTGTTTACTGGCGGAAATAGCAACGGCGCGAGAAGCAACAGTCCCAACGCTCGAAATGGCACCCCGGCCGGCAACAAAAATAGCAGCGTCCCCAGCGCGACCAGCACCCAGGCCCATATCGGCAACGATGCCGGTAGCCATGCAGCCTGCCAACCGGCAAGCCATTGCAGCGTATCGAAAAGGAACGCCAACAGGCCACCCGCCAACCATAGCAACGACTCACCAACGCCCGCCAACCACAGCAGCGAAACCCCCATCAGAGACAGCGGCACGATCAGCATGCTGACCAGTGGCACCGCAAAAAGATTGGCGATTGGACTGCTCAGGCTCACCGGCAAGCCCAGCGCAAGCAATGCCGGCAACAGGCCGAGCGCCATGCACCACTGGGCACGGCTCAACGCCCGCCACCAGTCCCAGCTGCCCAGTCGACCACGGAAGACCAATGCGAGCAGCGCCACGGCCAGGAAAGACAACCAGAATCCCGATTGCAAACTAACCAATGGATCGATTAGCAAGACGCCATCGAGCGCGACGAGCAGCGGTAACCAGACACCGAGATGTCGAAACCGCAAGCGCCACAACAGCACCAGCGCGACCATCATCGAAGCCCGCTGAACCGGGACTTCGAAGCCCGCCAACCAACCGTATGCGAGTGCTCCGAACAGCGCCAGACCGCAGGCACAAGGCAGCCAGTCGATCCGCCGCGGCCAGATGCCCCAACGCGCCAATAGCGCAACCAGGCTATAGAGCAGACCGGCCAGCATCCCCACATGCTGTCCCGAGATCACCATCAAATGCACGGTTCCGGTGTCCTGCAGGATGCGCCAGTCTGACTTGGACAAACCACTGTCATCGCCAACCACCAGCGCTGCAATTGCACCCGAGCGTCCTTGGGCGTCAACCGCCATCAAGCGTTGGCGCAACCGATCGCGCCACGCCAGGTTCCCATCTGCAAACGCCACCCGCTCGCCTGCTTTGATCGTGCCGCTGGCACCGATCCGACGTGCAAGAAGCCAGGCCTCGTAATCGAATGGATGGGGATTGACCAGGCCACGTGGTCTTTTGAGCTTGGCGGCAAGCCTCCATCGCTCTCCCGCCTGGATCATCGGTCCACCGTACCAGGCCAGGCGCATCCGCGAGGGTAAGCCGGCATGTCGGGATGAGACATCAACCAGTTCGAAGCGCACCACACCGTCACGAACATCCGGCAGTCCAGTCACCTGCCCTTCAAGCCAGAAGGTACGACCGTCGAGTTCGGTCGGGAGGCGGTCGCTTAACGCCCAATGAGCACTCAGGCAGGCCCATGCGAGACCGCAAAGAAAACAGCCAAGCGCTCGCCAACGAAACGGCAACAAGACCAGTCCCGTCACGAACATGAACGGCAGCGACCCAAAAGGTGGCAGTTGCGGTAGAAAGCGCAGCAATAAAAGGCCTGCCGCCAGTGCCAGCAAGGCTGTACGCATGAAACATCTCCTGGATTCCCTTCCAGCGATCAGCACATCCGTAGAAGACGGCTACCGAGTCACTGTGGCATCACCGACATCCTGTCGGCCGCCACAGTGTAGAATCCATGTCACAAACTCATCTCAGCGCCGGGTCTCGTTTCAGGCATAATCGGGCGCGCTTCAGCCCGCCAGAGAATCTTCATGCCGCGTCGTTTTTTCAAACGCTACATGCCGCACCCCGATCGCATAAAGACTCACAAATCTTTGCGATTTCTCGGCACCCTGACTCACGATCCAAACCTGCTCCACCTCAACCGGCATTCGGTTTCCAGAGCGATAGCCATTGGCCTGTTCTGGGCCATGATTCCGATGCCCATGCAGATGTTGGCCGCCGCGCTATGTGCGGTTCCAGCCAGGGCCAACCTGCCAATAGCCGTAGGGCTGGTCTGGCTGACCAACCCATTGACCATGCCTCCGGTTTTTTATTGCAACTACAAGGTCGGCGCCTGGCTGATGGATACCCCGGTTTCGCCGATGCCGATGGAGCTGACCCTCGCATGGGTGCAGAAGATGCTCAGCAGTCACTGGGAGCCCTTGTATCTAGGCTCTCTGGTGGTCGGCCTCGTCTTGGCCGTGCTCGGTTACATTGCGACTCAGGCCTATTGGCGCTGGTGGGTCAGCCGCAGTTGGCGCAAGCGCCAACTGGACCGCCGCTGACACGCACACCTACTCATAGCGCAGCGCTTCTGCGGGCTGAGTCTGCGCTGCACGCCAAGCGGGATAGAGTGTCGCCAAGAAGCTCAGGATCAATGCGGCTAGCGTCACCAACAGCACATCCTCCAGACGCAGCTCTGATGGCAAGGTGTTGATGAAGTAGACGTCGGAGCTGAAGATGTGTTGCCCCGACACCCGCTCCAACCATCCCACCAGCGTACTGACGTTGAGCGCGCCCAACACACCTAGGACGGTACCTATCAGCGTGCCGGTCAGGCCAATGATGCTGCCCTGCACCATGAAAATCGTCATGATCTGACGAGGCGTCGCCCCCAGGGTACGCAAAATCGCGATATCGGCACGCTTATCGGCCACCACCATGATCAAGGTGGCGATAATGTTGAAAGCGGCAACCGCCACGATCAGCAGAAGCAGCAGCCCGATCATGGTCTTTTCCATCTTCATGGCGCTGAACAGACTGCCCTGTGTGAGCGACCAATCCTCGCTGCGGTAACCGGCACCAAGCCTGGCAACGAGGTCGTGCGCAACCTCCGGAGCGCGATACAGATCTGCCAGTCTGAGCCTGACACCTTCGACCTGGTCCGGTTGCCAGCGAAGAATCCGCGCCGCATCGGTCCGATGAATCATGGCCAGGCTGCCGTCCAGTTCGGCGCCCACCTTGAATACCCCGACGACATTCAATCGCTGCATGCGAGGCGTGATGCCGCCAGGCGCGTCAGTGAGCTCAGGGACAATGAGGGTGAGCTTGTCGCCCAGTTTCAAACCGAATCGCCGCGCGGTCATCAGCCCGAGAATTACGCCGGACTCGCCCGGTTTGAGATCGTCGAGCCTGCCGGCGACCATCTTCGAACCAAGTATCGATACCTTACCTTCGGCCTGTGGATCGATGCCCTTAATCTCGATCGGCTGCATCGAGCCCTTGAATGAAAGCATGCCCTCCAGCTGAGTGATTGGCGCGGCGCCGAGCACTTCGGGATGCGACCGGAGCTGCCCGGCCAGCGATTGCCAGTCAGCCACAGGATGTCCGTCACCGGCGATCACGACGTGCGGAACCATTCCCAGAATGCGGTTGCTCATCTCCCGCTGAAATCCGTTCATGACGGAAAGCACCATGATCATCGCCAGCACGCCCAACGAAAGTCCGATCATGGAGGTCAAGGAAATGAAGGAGATGAAATGGTTGCGACGCTTGGCCCGCGTATAGCGACTGCCAATGAAGATGCTGAGCGGCCTGAACATTACCCGGCCACCAACCGGCCGTCTTCCAGGCGCAGAATGTGGTCCATTTGCCCGGCGAGTTGCGGATCGTGAGTAACGACGAGAAACGCAGTGCGCAACGAGCTGCTCAACTCCAACATCAGATCCTGAATACCTTGGGCGGTATGGTGATCGAGGTTACCGGTAGGCTCATCGAGCAGGACCAGCGCCGGGCGGTTGGCCAATGCACGAGCAATCGCCACGCGTTGACGTTCGCCCCCGGACAGCTCTGACGGCTTGTGCGCCAACCGGTGGCCGAGCCCCACACGCTGCAACAGTTCCGTCGCACGTGCCCGTGCATCGACGATCGGCGCCTTGCCGATCAGCAATGGCATGCAGACGTTCTCCAGAGCGGTGAATTCGGGCAACAAGTGGTGAAACTGGTAGACGAAGCCCAGCGCGCGATTACGCAACAGCCCACGATCCTTTTCGCTAAGGGCTGAAAGCTCCTCGCCGGCCAGCCAGACGCTTCCTTCGCTCGGTGTATCAAGACCACCAAGCAGGTTCAGCAGCGTACTTTTACCCGAGCCCGAACTGCCGACGATGGCAACCCTCTGCCCCGGAAACAACTCCAGTTGCAGGCCGGACAGCACACTGACCGACTCCGGGCCCTGCTCGTAGCGTTTTCCCAGGTTACGGCAACTCAATACCGCACGATCGTTGGATGACCTTTCATTCATAACCAGCTCACTCATATCGTAGCGCCTCGGCCGGTTGGGTACGGGCGGCACGCCACGCCGGGTATAGGGTGGCAAAAAAACTCAGGACGAGCGCTGCGACGCAGACTTGGATCACGTCGGCGGCCAACAGTCGAGACGGGAGATAATCGATGAAGTACACATCAGCGCTGAGAAACTTGTGTCCGATCAGGCGCTCCAGCGCAGCGATCCAACCGCTAACGTTCAGTGCTGCGAAAATACCGAGCAAGGCGCCTACCAGAGTACCGACGACGCCGATGACCGTGCCCTGAACCATGAAAATCGCCATGATCTGCCGGGGCGTCGCGCCAAGGGTACGCAGGATGGCGATGTCTCCGCGCTTGTCGGTCACGACCATGACCAGTGTGGAAATGATATTGAAGGCGGCCACCGCGACGATCAGCAGCAGCAGCAGCCCGATCATGGCCTTTTCCATACGGATCGCCTGATAGAGATTGCCATGGGTGCGGGTCCAATCGCGCGAATAGAAGTCGTCACCCAACTGGCCCGCCAATTCCCATGCAATACGCGGAGCCTCGAACAAATCGACGAAACGCAAACGCAGCCCTTGGACCTGATCGGGCTTCCAGCGATGCAGCCGTGCGAGGTCGGAAATATTAGCCATCGCCACGTAACCGTCGATCTCACCCGCGCCTACATGGAAGATGCCGCGTACCGTGAAGCGCTTCATGCGCGGGAAAACACCCGCTGGGGTGACCGTCACTTCAGGGGCGACGAAGGTGATCTTGTCGCCGACACCAACACCGAGTTTTTCGGCCGCCTTGTCACCAATAACGATGCCGAACTCTCCAGGCACCAGATCTTCTAGCGTGCCCTCTCGAAAGAACTGGCCAACAATGGATACGTCCGGTTCGACCACTGGATCCACGGCATTGACGAGAGTCTTGGTAACCTGGCCGCGGTGGGTCAGCAAGCCCTGCATCTGAATGAACGGCGCTACCGCTGCGACCTGCGGATGCTGCGCGAGCCGCTGCCCCAAGGCTTGCCAGTCGTTGATCGGCGTCGCGCTTTCGATCGTGGCGTGCGGGACCATGCCCAGCACGCGACTGCGCATTTCTTGGTCGAAACCGTTCATCACCGACAACACGACGATCATCACCAGCACGCCGAGCGCGAGCCCGATCATGGATGTGAAGGATATGAAGGAGACGAAGAGGCTGCGACGTCTGGCGCGTGTGTAGCGCGCCCCGATATACACGGACAGCGGTCTGAACATAAATCGATGAGTTCGCTTTCGCTGGCAGGAAATAACAAGCTGAATGACGTTGCCAGGCGGCCTGATACACTCAAGCCATCACTGCAGCCCGGGGATCGACATGCCCACAGAAGACACCGAAGATCGCCGCGAATACTATCGTATCGAGGACATGATCGCACTGGAAATCCTGCCGCCGGAACACGCCGAAACAGTCTCCGGTAGCGGCTCAGTGCGGCTGTTCGACTTGCTTGGTGAACTGCACCAGCTCGATTTCGAAGCACAGTACCTGCTGCGCCAGATCGCAGAGGGGAATCGCACGCTAGCCAACTATCTGAAGGTGCAGAACAAGCGCATCGACCTCTTGGGCCAAGCATTGGCACAGGACCTGATAAAAGACCTGGGGGCAGCACGCGAGGTTGTGCTCTCGGAAGGCGGCATCAGTTTCGTCAATGACCAGCCGCTCGGCGAAGACACGCTCTGGACGCTCAAGCTGGTGTTGATGCCGCAATGTCTGGGCATGTTGTTACGCGCCCGCGTCGCGAGCTGCCAGGCCCTCGACGACGGGCGCTTTGCAATCGGCACGTCCTTCGAAGCGTTGACTGATGCACAACGGCAACTGCTCGCGCGGCATATCCTGCAGAAACAGGCGACGGAACGACGCCTGGCTCGTGAAAGTCTGCAAGGAACCTGAACATGCATCGATTGCTTATCCCGCTTCTGACATTTGCTCTCTGCATCCCAGCACAGGCCGACGTCATCCGCATTCCAATCGGCCAACAAGGTCAAACCCAACAGCCTTTGCCCAATCGCGGCGACGCCAAGAACCAGGTACTTGAGCGCTTCGGTCTTGCCGATGAAGAGCATCCTGCTGTTGGTCAACCGCCTATCACGCGCTGGGATTATCGTGAGTTTTCGGTTTACTTCGAAGATAACCGGGTGATCGACAGTGTTTTGCACCACCAACGTCTCACTCCAGCACAGCGAGATAAACAACCGTGACATTGATCTATGGCCATCGTGGCGCAAAAGGTGAAGCTCCGGAAAACACCTTGGTCGGCTTCCAGCGATGCCTCGCCCATGGCGTGCGCCGCTGCGAGCTGGATCTTCATTTGTCCAAAGACGGCGAATTGATGGTCATCCATGACCCGACACTCAAACGCACCACGGGACGACGCGGCAAGGTCGTCGAGCACGACGCTGAAGACCTGATTCGTTACGACGCGCGCAGTGGCGGACCAGGCTGGAAACAACCCTGCCCTATCCCGCGCTTGTCGGAATTGTTCGAGAAATGCGATTTCGAGCACTGGCAACTGGAAGTCAAAAGCGCATCGAGGGTTCGCGCCGCGCGCTCGGTGCTCGCAATCAAAGAGCTGGCCGAGCGTTATGGCCTGCTTGATCGGATCACCGTCACATCCGGATCACGGGAAGTGTTGCGGGCCCTGAAGCGCCTGACCCCGGAAATATCGTGCGGACTGGTCGCCGAATACGCCTGGCTCGACCCCTTGAAAGTGGCCAAGCAATACGGCTGCGAGCTGCTGGCGCTTAAGTGGACGTTGTGCACGCCCGAGCGGATAGCCAAAGCCCGCCAGCAAGGGCTGCACGTTTCGGTATGGACAGTGAACGAACCGGCGCTGATGCGTCGGCTCGCGGATTTCGGCGTCGACAGCCTAATCACCGATTACCCTGGCCTCGCCGTCACCACGCTGCGCAACACATGAACTGAAGAGGACCGCCATGCCCGGCGGTCCTCGTTCCTGCCCTCAAAAGCTTTCCCGATTCGGCCAGCGCCAGTTCCGGGTATCTTCTCCAACCGGCTCAGGCCACCGGTCGGAGCCGCTCAAAAAAGCCGGTTTAGCCCGTCAAACGCAGCGACGCGATAGGCTTCGGCCATGGTTGGGTAGTTGAAGGTGGTATTGATGAAATACTTGAGCGTATTCGCCTCACCCGGCTGGTTCATGATCGCCTGACCGATGTGCACGATTTCCGATGCCTGATAGCCGAAGCAATGCACGCCGAGCACCGCCAGCGTTTCTCGATGGAAAAGGATTTTCAGCATACCTACTGGCTCGGCTGAAATCTGCGCTCGTGCCATTCCCTTGAAGAACGCTTTGCCCACTTCGTAGGGAACCTTCGCCTCCGTGAGTTCGCGCTCGTTCTTGCCGATCGAACTGATCTCCGGAATCGTGTAGATACCGGTCGGCACATCGTCGACGAAGCGCCAGCTGTCGTTTTCGACGATGCTCCCGGCTGCCGAACGGCCTTGGTCATAGGCCGCACTGGCCAGCGATGGCCAACCAATCACATCGCCCGCTGCGTAGATATTGCCGACATCGGTACGGTAATGCTCGTCCACCTTGATCTGCCCGCGGCTATTGACCTTGAGACCGATGTTTTCCAGGGCGAGCTTGTCGGTGTTACCGGTCCGCCCGTTACACCAGAGAAAGGCGTCCGCCTTGATCTTCTTGCCCGATTTCAGATGCAGGATGACGCCGTTGTCGACTCCTTCGACACGCTCGTACTCTTCTTTATGACGAATCAATACGTTGTTGTTGCGCAGGTGATAGCTGAGCGCATCGGAGATCTCGTCATCGAGGAAGCTGAGCAACTGATCTCGGTTGTCGATCAGGTCGACCAGCACGCCGAGACCGCTGAAAATCGACGCGTACTCCGAACCGATCACCCCGGCTCCGTAGATGATCAAGCGGCGTGGCGTGTGGCTTAGGGTCAGAATGGTATCGCTGTCATATATGCGAGGATGCGAGAAATCGACGTCGGCAGGGCGATAAGGGCGCGAGCCGGTCGCAATGATGAATTGATTGGCCACCAGCGTTTCAACCATGCCGTTGGCACTGACCACTTCGACGGTCTGCTCGTCGGCAAAACTCGCAGTGCCGAAGAAAATGTCGATACGGTTGCGAGCGTAATAGCCGGTACGCGAGGTGACCTGCTTGGCGATTACGCTTTCGGCGCTCTTCAGTACATCGGGAAACGAAAACCAGCGCGGCTCACCGATCTGGCGGAACAACGGGTTGGTGTTGTACTGCATGATCTGGCGCACCGAATGGCGCAGCGCTTTGGACGGGATGGTACCCAGATGAGTGGAGTTGCCGCCCACATGCGGCCTGCTATCGACCACGGCTACCTTACGTCCAGCCTTGACCGCGTTCATTGCAGCGCCTTCGCCGGCAGGGCCCGAGCCCAATACCACCACATCGTAATTGTAGACAGCCATATTCACCCCTGAACACGCAGCAGGCAGCCCTGCCGCCGTTAACAAATTCGGTTGGTCTGGGCGAATCGCCATCGCTGGCGTACCGCCCTGGACCTTACGCCGATAAATCCAAGCGGCATCGGCGCTGCAGCATGCAAGACTCGGGTCGGCGGCCAACGCAGCCGACCACGCCACAGCCGGGGTCAGCGTTTGGTCGCGTCGTACGCGAGATCTGCTTTTTCACCCTGGCTCGCCTGCGCAGTTACTTCTTCGCACTTCTCGCGGCTACCGCCGCAGATCGAGCACTCTTTTTCGATGCCAAGATTGGCGATGCCCCCGCAGGAACCGGCGATGGGCTTACGCCCCATGATCACGCCGATGGACATGCCGAACACGACCAACAGCATGACGAGAAAAACGATTAACCAAGTCATTACTCTGCTCCCGCACCGAATAACTCATCGAAGGCCCCGGTGCTTCTGCTTACGAATTCCTGTCCCTCGCGGATGACGAAAAACGCTGCGATATTTCGCTCTGTCGCATACGCCATTCCCCGCTCGGGACCCATTACCATGAGCACAGTAGACAATCCGTCAGCCCTTAATGTCGAGGGATCGACCACCGTCACAGCCGCCAGATGGTGAACGATAGGGGCGCCGGTTTGCGGATCGAGCGTGTGTGAATAACGTTTGCCGTCACGCTCGAAATAGTTGCGGTAATCACCGGAGGTAGAAACGGCAAAGCCATCCAGTTCGATGATTCGTTGCGCAACCCGCTCGTTATCCCGTGGCGCTTCGATAGCGACGCGCCAGGGCGCCCCATCCGGCTTGCGGCCCCGCGCCTTGAGCTCCCCGGTGATCTCTACCAGATAACTGTTGACGCCTGATGCCTCGAGCGCTGCCGCGACCTGATCAACCGCGTAGCCGGCGGCAATACTGTTGAAGTCGACTTGGACAGCCCTGTCCTTGCAAAGCTGCTCGCCCTCTACCCGGACATAATGCTGGCCGACATTTTGCCGAGCCGTGGCAATTTCTTCAGCAGACGGCACCCGCTCGCCTCGCCCCTGCGGACCAAATCCCCAGAGGTTAAGTAGCGGTTCGATGGTCAGATCCAGCGCACCGTCGCTTTCGTCTGAAAGCTGCTGCCCCGCCAGGATCAGCTCGCGCACGCCGTCGGGCATGTTCGTGCATTCGCCTGCAGGCAAAGCATTGAACATTTCGATATCCGAATCGACCCGGTAGGTCGACAGTTGCCTGTCGATCTCGGCGAGTATCGACTCGGTCTCGCGCTGTAGCTGCTCCTTGTCGGCTGCCTCGCGCCCCGCCACGTACTTGACCATGTAGGTGCTGCCCATGGTCGGGCCACCGAAGCTTTCCACCTTGTCCTGAAACAGACAGCCCGTCAGGGCCGCCGCCAGGGCGGCAACGATGACGGGCCGAAAGAACGCATGGGCCATGCTAGCCGCCGAAGTCGTCGAGCAGAATGTTCTCCGGTTCGACGCCGAGATCGGTAAGCATCTTGATCACCGAGGCGTTCATCATTGGCGGGCCGCACATGTAGAACTCGCAATCCTCAGGCGCCGGGTGGTCCTTCAGATAGTTCTCGTACAACACGTTGTGAATGAAGCCGGTCGGGCCATTCCAGTTGTCTTCAGGCTGCGGATCGGACAATGCCAGATGCCACTCGAAGTTGTCATTCTCGGCCTGCAGCTGGTCATACTCTTCGACATAGAACGCTTCACGCATGGAACGTGCGCCGTACCAGAAGCTCATCTTGCGCTTGGACTTCAGGCGCTTGAGCTGGTCGAAAATGTGCGAACGCATCGGAGCCATGCCCGCGCCACCACCGATGAAGACCATCTCGGCGTCGGTATCCTTGGCGAAGAACTCACCGAACGGACCGTAAACGGTAACCTTGTCTCCCGGCTTCAAGCTGAACACCCAGGAAGACATCTTGCCTGGTGGCAGATCGTCTTTGCCTGGTGGCGGCGACGCAATACGGATGTTGAACTTAACCAGACCGACCTCTTCCGGGTAGTTCGCCATGGAATAGGCACGAATCACGGTTTCATCAACCTTCGACACATATTTCCACTGGTTGAACTTGTCCCAGTCACCGCGATATTCCTCCTGAATATCGAAGTCCTTGTACCGAACCTCATGCGGCGGACATTCCAGCTGCACGTAACCACCGGCACGGAAGTCGACGTTTTCGCCTTCCGGCAGCTTCAGGGTCAGCTCCTTGATGAAGGTCGCCACGTTCGGGTTGGACAGCACGGTGCATTCCCACTTTTTCACACCGAACACTTCTTCTGGCACTTCGATCTTCATGTCCGCCTTGACCGGAGTCTGGCAGGACAGGCGCCAGCCTTCGCCCGCTTCACGACGGGTGAAATGCGACTCTTCAGTGGGCAGCATCTCGCCGCCGCCGCTCTCGACGATGCACTTGCACTGCGCGCAGGTACCGCCACCGCCGCAAGCGGACGAAAGAAAGATGTTGTTAGCAGCCAGGGTTTGCAGCAGCTTGCCGCCCGCAGGGACGGTAATGGTGCGTTCGCCGTTGATCTCGATGCTCACATCGCCACTGGAAACCAGCTTGGCGCGCGCCGCGAGGATGATTACCACCAGCGCAAGCACGATGGCGGTAAACATACCGATGGCGAGGAAAATTTCGTAACTCATCAGTTCATCCCGTCCTTACAGCTGTACGCCAGAGAAAGACATGAAGCCCAGCGACATCAGTCCGATGGTGATGAAGGTGATACCCAGGCCCTGCAGACCATCCGGCACATCGCTGTATTTGAGCTTCTCGCGAATACCGGCCAGCAACGCGATGGCCAGCGCCCAGGACAGACCCGAGCCGACGCCATAGACAGTACTTTCCGCCAGGTTGTAATCACGTTCGACCATGAACAGCGTGCCGCCCATGATGGCGCAGTTCACAGTGATCAGCGGCAAGAACACACCCAGCGCGTTGTAGAGGCTGGGCACGTACTTATCGAGGGTCATCTCGAGAATCTGAACGATGGCTGCGATCACGCCGATGTAGCTGAGCAGCCCAAGGAAGCTCAGATCGACCTCAGGCAAACCGGCCCAGGACAGCGCACCCGCCTTGAGCAGGTAGGTGTAGATCAGATTGTTGGCCGGAACGGTGATGGTCTGGACCACGATGACCGCGATACCCAAACCGATCGCCGTTTCCACCTTCTTCGAGATCGCGATGAAGGTACACATGCCGAGGAAGAACGCCAGCGCCATGTTTTCGATGAACACAGCGCGGACGAACAGGCTGAGGTAGTGCTCCATTAGTAAGCCTCCTTGTTCGAGACTTGCGGCGCCATCTTAAAGGACGGCTTCTCGACCTGCTCTTTCTTCCAGGCGCGGATACCCCAGATGAACAGGCCGATCAGGAAAAACGCAGAAGGCGGAAGTAGCATCATGCCGTTGGGCAGGTACCAGCCACCGTCGTTGACGACCGGAAGAATGGTGTAGCCCATCAGCTTGCCAGCACCGAACAGCTCGCGAATGATGCCGAGGGCAATCAACATGGCGCTGTAGCCGAGCCCGTTGCCTAGGCCATCGAAGAACGACAGCATGGGCGGGTTCTGCATGGCGAATGCTTCGGCGCGTCCCATCACGATGCAGTTGGTGATGATCAGACCGACGAATACCGATAGCTGTTTGGACAGGGAAAAGGCGTAGGCCTTGAGCACCTGATCAACCAGAATCACCAGTGAGGCGATGATCACCATCTGCACGATCATGCGGATCGAGCCTGGAATCTGGCTGCGAATCATCGAGATGAACAGATTGGAAAACGCCACCACCAGCGTCAGTGCAACGGACATGACCAGCGCGGTCTTAAGGTTGGAGGTGACTGCCAGCGCCGAACAGATTCCAAGAATCTGCAAGCCGATGGGGTTGTTATTAAAGACCGGATTGAACAGGACTTCTTTGATAGTAGGTTGCGACATGGTCAAGCCTCCCCAGCGCGCAGGTTAGCGATAAATGGACCGAATCCGTTCTCGCCCAGCCAGAAGTGCAGCAGGTTGTTCACCCCGTTGCTGGTCAGGGTCGCGCCAGCCAGCGCGTCGACCTGATGGTCGGCTCGCGGACTTTGCGGATCGACGCCGCCTTTGACCACCTGGATGGCCAGCTTGCCGTTCTCGCTGAACAGCTCTTTGCCCTGCCACAGGCCACGCCATTTGGGATTGTCCACCTCGCCGCCGAGACCGGGAGTCTCGCCATGCTGATAGAAGCCCAGCCCTTCGACGGTGTTGAGATCGCCCTTGACGGCGATGAAGCCGTACAGCGTCGACCACAGCCCGTAGCCACGGACCGGCATGATCAGCGTAGCGACCTCGCCATTCTCCTCGACGGTGTAAACGACGCTGTAGCGCTCGCGACGCTTGATCGAAGCGATATCCTCATCACCCGAGAGCGCTTGCGAAAGCTCCGGGTCCTTGGCTGCAACCAGCGGATCGAAAGTGTTCGGATCGAACTCATCGCTGTACTCGCCTGTTTCCAGGTTGACCAGCTTCGCGACGATACGGTCCTTGTAGAGGGCCTTCACCTGGTTGCCAGACATGCCTGGCTCACCCAGACCGGCAATCGCCAGGATGCTACGCTGCTTATCCAGCTGACGATTTTCCAGCTGCGTCGGGCGAAGCGCCACGGCCGCACCCGCAACGAACACCGAGCAGACCAGGCAGACCAACAAGGCCACGACCAGTGTGCGAACGGTGGATTCTTTTTGACTAGACATTACGTGCCAGCCTCCGCTTGATGTTGGCCTGAACGACAAAGTGGTCAATCAACGGTGCGCACAGGTTGGCGAACAGAATCGCCAGCATCATGCCCTCCGGAAATGCCGGGTTCACCACCCGGATCAAGACCACCATCAGTCCAATAAGAACGCCGAAGACCCATTTGCCCGTATTGGTCATCGACGCAGAAACCGGGTCGGTCGCCATGAAAATCAGGCCGAAGGCGAAACCGCCCACCACCATGTGCCAGTACCAAGGCATGGCGAACATCGGATTGCTGTCCGAGCCGATCAGGTTGAACAGATAGCTCAGTGCAATCATGCCCACCATCACGCCGCTGACGATCCGCCAGGATGCGATCTTGGTCATCAACAGCACAGCTCCACCAATGAAGATGGCCAGCGTACTGGTTTCGCCGATCGAGCCGTGAATGGTACCGATGAAGGCATCCATCCAAGTGATACCGCTGCCGATCACATTCTCCATACCGCCGGCAAAGCTCAGGCTGAGCGCCGTTGCGCTGGAGAATCCATCCACTGCTGTCCATACGGCATCACCGGACATCTGGGCCGGGTAGGCGAAGAACAGGAAGGCACGACCGGTGAGCGCAGGGTTGAGGAAGTTCTTGCCGGTACCGCCGAAGATTTCCTTGCCGATCACAATACCGAAGCTGATACCCAGCGCGACCTGCCACAGCGGAATGCTGGGCGGCAGAATCAGGGCAAACAGCACCGATGTGACGAAGAATCCTTCGTTGACCTCGTGCTTGCGGATCGAGGCGAACAATACTTCCCAGAAACCGCCCACGATGAAGGTCACCGCGTAGACAGGGATGAAGTAGGCCGCGCCCTGGATGAAGTTATCCCACAGGCTGTTCGGATCGAAGCCGGCCAGCGCGCTGACCAACGCCAGTCGCCAACCTTCTTGCGAAGCAAGCAGATCCGGGCTCTGTGCGTAGATCAGGTTGGCCTGGTAGCCGGTATTCCACATGCCGAAAAACATCGCCGGGAAAGTGCACAGCCAGACCGTGATCATCATCCGCTTGAGGTCGATACCGTCACGCACGTGAGCGGTGGTCTTGGTTACGCTACCGGGACGATAAAGGAAGGTGTCTGCGGCTTCGTAGAGTGCATACCACTTCTCGTACTTGCCGCCCTTCTCGAAATTGTGCTCGATCTTGTCGAGGAATTCGCGAATGCCCATTCCTTACCCCTCCTTCTCAATGCGAGTCAGGTTGTCCCGCAGGATCGGGCCGTATTCGTATTTGCCGGCACAGACGTAGGTGCACAGCGCCAGATCCTCTTCATCCAGCTCGAGGCAGCCAAGCTTCTGCGCAACTTCGGTGTCGCCAACGATCAAGGAACGCAGCAGTTGAGTTGGCAACACGTCAAGCGGCATGACCTCCTCGTAGTTACCGACTGGCACCATGGCGCGGGGACTGCCATTGGTGGATGTAGAAAAGGCGAACTTCTTACCGCCCATCAGCTTGGAGATGTAGATATTGAGGATCGAGTGCTTGTCGCTACCGGCACGCAGGTAATGCAACATCTCGCGCTCTTTGCCCTCACGCAGGCAGGAAACCTGCTGGTGATACCGGCCCAGGTAGGCGAAGGCGCCATGCGCCGTACGACCACCCAATACCGAACCGGAAACGACGCGATTGGCGCCCGGCTGCAGCTCACCGGCCGTCAGCTCGTCGAGGCTGGCGCCTAGACGAGTACGTACCAGACGCGGATTTTCCACCACGGGACCGGCAAGTGACACCACGCGCTCGACCGACAGACGGCCACTGGTGAACAGCGCGCCAACGGCGATCACGTCCTGGTAGCCGATGGTCCAGACACTTTTGCTGGCGCTGACCGGATCGAGAAAATGGATGTGCGTACCGGCCAAACCCGCCGGATGAGGTCCGGCGAAACTCTCGATTTTCACCTTGGCGAGCTGCTCGCCTGGTAGCGAGGCGCCCTCGGCTTTGCACAGGAACAGCTTGCCTAGATTGCCGAGCACCTTCAGGCCCGCTTCGAAGTCAGCGGCACGCTCAGCGATGATGATGGTAGGGTCCGCCGCCAGCGGATGGGTATCCATCGCTGTGACGAAAATGGAGCTGGGTACCGCATCGATGGCCGGGACTTTGCTGTAAGGGCGCGTACGCAGCGCGGTCCAAAGACCTGATTGCTGCAGATTCTCGCGAACCTGGGCATCGCTTAGCCCTTCGAGTTCAGCGGACGCGTACTGGCTGAACATCACCTCTTCCGCTCCGTCGAGATCAACGACCACCGACTGAAGGACGCGCTTTTCGCCGCGGTGGATGGCGCTGACGGTGCCAGCACCCGGCGCGGTGAAAACCACCCCTGGTGTCTTCTTGTCGGAGAACAAGACTTGCCCCAACTTGACCCGATCACCGACCTGGACCTCCATGGTCGGCTTCATGCCAGGGTAATCAAACCCTACGACGGCAACGCTTCGCACGGGCCTTCCAGCCTCGATACGCTGCGCCGGCGCACCTGCAATGGGCAAATCAAGCCCACGTTTTATATTGATCATCGGTTCGCTAACCACTGATTTAAAAGGCTTTTTTTACGAGCGCCGCGACTTCACTAAAGTCGAATTGCACGGCGCGCGCTGATAAGTTATCAGCGCGACGCTATGCCGCGGGCCCAGGTAGAAATCCGTCCGATTATAGAGGTCGCAAGCCGTGACTGACCACCCAGGGTCTTTCAATTTTTTGACTAGAGACAAGCGATTCGCCGTAACCAACTATTGACGCTGCCCATTCCGGGCCGAACAACTCCGCATATTTCCCGACGAAATGAAAAACGGGAGCCGAAGCTCCCGTTTCTTTGCACCCGATGCGTTAGCGCGGGAAGGCTGGCGGGTTCACGCCAGCCATATCTTCCATCACGCGGACTACCTGGCAGCTATAGCCGAACTCGTTGTCGTACCACACATACAGAACGACACGGTTGTCGCTGCAGATGGTCGCTTCGGCATCCACCACGCCTGCATGACGCGAACCGACGAAGTCCGTCGAAACCACTTCCTGCGAATTGACGAAGTCGATCTGCTTTTGCAGATCCGAATGCATGGCCATCTGGCGCAGGTATTCGTTGATCTCTTCGCGGGTCGTGGCCTTTTCCAGGTTCAGATTGAGAATGGCCATGGAAACGTTCGGCGTCGGCACCCGGATGGCGTTGCCCGTCAGCTTGCCTTTGAGCACCGGCAACGCCTTGGCAGCGGCAGTGGCGGCCCCGGTCTCGGTGATGACCATGTTCAGCGCAGCGCTACGACCGCGACGACTGCCCTTGTGGAAGTTATCGATCAGGTTCTGGTCGTTGGTGTAGGAGTGCACGGTCTCCACATGACCATTGACGATGCCGTACTGATCGTTAACCGCCTTGAGCACTGGCACGATGGCGTTGGTGGTACAGGAGGCTGCCGATACGATCTTGTCATCAGCGGTGATATCGCCATGGTTAATGCCATGCACGATGTTCTTCAGCTCGCCCTTGCCAGGCGCGGTCAGAACGACGCGCGCAACACCAGGGCACTTGAGATGCTGGCTGAGGCCTTCGGCATCACGCCACTTGCCGGTGTTGTCGACCAGCAGCGCGTTCTCGATGCCGTACTGGGTGTAATCCACCGAGGACGGGTCGTTCGAGTAGATCACCTGAATCAGGTTGCCGTTAGCTGTGATGGTGTTGTTTTCCGCATCGATGTGGATGGTGCCGTCGAACGGACCATGTACCGAATCACGACGCAGCAGACTGGCGCGCTTGACCAGGTCGTTCTCGGCGCCCTTGCGTACGACGATCGCCCGCAGGCGCAGGCCGTCGCCACCGCCGGTCTTCTCGATGAGGATGCGCGCCAGCAGGCGGCCGATACGACCGAAACCATAAAGCACGACGTCCGTGCCTTTGTGTACGCCCGAGGTATTGCGCTTGCCAGCCACTTCGGCCAGTTCGTCACGCACGAACTGATCGAGGGTTCGGCCATTGCCTTCGGCCTTGTACTTGGCAACGACTTTGCCCAGGTCGACCGAAGCGGCACCCAGATTCATGTCGCTCATAGTGGTAAGGATCTGGTGCGTCTCATGCACGCAGAGTTCGGCTTCGTCAGCCTGACGGTGACGTGCGAATCGATGCGCCTTGAGCAGCGCGATGACCGAGCGATTGATCAGGCCACGGCCATAGATGGAAGTCACCACGTTGTTGTTACGATACAGCTGACCAATCAGCGGAATCATCGCTTCGGCGAGGGCTTCTCGATCAATCCATTCACCAAGACACTGGTCGGGCTTCTGAGTCACGGGCAGTTCCTTCCAACATGTAGGGGCTGAGAAAAGGGGCTACATTATGCCGGCGCACCCTAGCGCCGGCAATCTGTGCAGCGGAAACACTGACAGCGTCCCGCGCAGATAGTTACAATCCGCGCGGTCCATTTTTTGACCGGAGCCACGCCCACTCGTGTCCGTATTGCGCCTTCCGCCCATGCCTGCCGCCAGCGGCAAGCAAACCTGGGGCAACCTTCCCGGAGCCGCGCTGAGCCTGGCCATTGCCGAAGCAGCCAGCAACGCAGAGCGTTTCACCCTTCTCCTCACTGCCGACAGCCAAAGCGCCGAACGCTTGCAGGAAGAACTCGCGTTCTTCGCCCCGACGCTACCGGTGCTGCATTTTCCCGACTGGGAAACACTGCCCTATGACGTCTTTTCGCCGCACCAGGACATCATTTCCCAGCGCATCGCAGCGCTCTATCAGCTTCCCGAGCTGACCCACGGCGTGCTGGTAGTCCCCATCACTACCGCGCTACACAGGCTCGCCCCAAAGCGCTTTCTGCTTGGCTCCAGCCTGGTGCTGGACGTCGGCCAGAAGCTCGACGTCGAACAGATGCGCATGCGCCTGGAAGCAGCCGGCTACCGCTGCGTCGATACCGTTTACGAGCATGGCGAGTTTGCCGTGCGTGGTGCGCTGATCGATCTGTTTCCTATGGGCAGCACGCTGCCCTATCGCATCGACCTGTTCGACGACGAGATCGAAACGTTGCGCACCTTCGATCCGGAAAATCAGCGCTCGATCGACAAGGTCGAGTCGATCCGCCTGCTGCCAGCGCGCGAGTTTCCGTTGAAAAAGGAGTCGGTCACCGGTTTCCGCGCGCGGTTTCGTGAACGCTTCGATGTCGATTTCCGCCGCTGCCCGGTCTATCAGGACCTGTCCACCGGGATCACACCAGCGGGCATCGAGTACTACCTGCCGCTGTTCTTCGACGAAACCTCGACGTTGTTCGACTACCTCCCAGAGGACACTCAGGTCTTCTCGCTGCCCGGAATCGAGCAAGCCGCCGAGCATTTCTGGAAGGACGTACGCAATCGCTACGAGGAACGCCGCGTCGATCCCGAGCGGCCTCTGCTGCCGCCCGCCGAGCTGTTCATGCCGGTCGAAGACTGCTTCGCCCATCTGAAATCCTGGCCACGAGTAGTGGCCAGTCAGGACGATGTCGAGACCGGTATCGGACGCGAGCGTTTCCCGGCCAGCCGCTTTCCTGAATTGGCGATAGACGCCAAGGCCAGCGAGCCGCTGGGGGCGCTGCGCCGCTTCCTCGACGAATTTCCTGGCCGTGTGTTGTTCACCGCTGAATCGGCTGGGCGCCGCGAGGTCCTGCTGGAACTGCTGGCACGGTTGAAACTACGCCCGCAGGAAGTCTCTGGCTGGCCGGAGTTCGTTGAAAGCCGAGAGCGGCTGGCGATCGCCATCGCCCCGCTGGACGACGGACTGTTGCTAGAAGACCCATCGCTGGCATTGATCGCGGAGAGCCCGCTGTTCGGCCAACGGATCATGCAACGGCGCCGCCGCGAAAAAGGTCGTGACGCCGGCGAGAACGTCATCAAGAACCTTACCGAGCTGCGTGAAGGCGCGCCGGTGGTCCATATCGACCATGGTGTCGGCCGCTATCAGGGACTGGTCACGCTGGAAATCGAAGGTCAGGCCGCCGAGTTCTTGATGCTGCAGTACGCCGAGGAAGCCAAGCTCTACGTGCCGGTATCCAGCCTGCATCTGATCGCGCGCTACACCGGCAGCGACGATGCGCTGGCGCCGTTGCATCGCCTGGGCTCGGAAACCTGGCAGAAGGCCAAGCGCAAGGCCGCCGAGCAGGTTCGCGATGTCGCCGCCGAGCTGCTCGATATCTACGCCCGCCGCGCCGCCCGCGAGGGGTACGCCTTCGAAGACCCGCAACTCGATTACGAAACATTCAGCGCTGGTTTCCCTTTCGAGGAAACGCCGGACCAACAAGCCGCCATCGAGGCCGTGCGCAGCGATATGCTGGCGCCCAAGCCCATGGACCGCCTAATCTGCGGCGACGTCGGCTTCGGCAAGACCGAAGTGGCCATGCGCGCCGCTTTCATTGCGGTGCACAGCGGTCGTCAGGTGGCCGTCCTGGTGCCCACCACCCTACTCGCCCAGCAGCACTACAACAGCTTTCGCGACCGCTTCGCCGATTGGCCGGTGCGCGTCGAGGTGATGAGCCGTTTCAAGTCCGCCAAGGAAATCCAAGGCGCGGTGCAAGAGCTGGCCGAAGGCAAGGTCGACATTCTCATCGGCACCCACAAACTGCTGCAGGACGACGTGAAGTTCACCAATCTGGGTCTCGTCATCATCGACGAAGAACACCGTTTCGGCGTGCGCCAGAAAGAACAGCTCAAGGCCCTGCGCAGCGAAGTGGACATCCTCACGCTCACCGCCACTCCAATTCCGCGCACCTTGAACATGGCGGTGGCCGGCATGCGCGACCTGTCGATCATCGCCACGCCGCCAGCGCGCCGCCTGTCGGTACGCACCTTCGTCATGGAGCAACAGAACTCGGTCATCAAGGAAGCACTGCTACGCGAGCTGCTGCGTGGCGGTCAGGTCTACTACCTGCACAACGACGTGAAGACCATCGAGAAATGCGCCGCTGACCTCGCCGAGCTGGTACCGGAAGCGCGTATCGGCGTGGGCCATGGACAGATGCGCGAGCGCGAGCTCGAACAGGTGATGGGCGATTTCTATCACAAACGCTTCAACGTGCTGATCGCCTCGACCATCATCGAAACCGGTATCGACGTGCCCAGCGCCAACACCATCATCATCGAACGCGCCGACAAGTTCGGCCTGGCCCAGCTGCATCAGCTGCGCGGACGCGTCGGACGCAGCCATCACCAGGCCTACGCCTATCTGCTGACGCCACCACGCAAGGCCATGACCCCCGACGCGGAAAAGCGCCTGGAAGCCATCGCCAACGCACAGGATCTCGGCGCAGGCTTCGTCCTCGCCACCCACGACCTGGAAATCCGCGGGGCCGGCGAGCTGCTCGGCGACGGCCAGAGCGGACAGATCCAGGCCGTCGGATTCACGCTTTATATGGAAATGCTCGAACGGGCAGTCAAGTCGATCCAGAAAGGCGAACAGCCCAACCTCGACCAACCGCTGGGAGGTGGCCCGGAAATCAATCTGCGCGTACCGGCGCTGATCCCCGAGGATTATCTGCCGGACGTCCACGCGCGCCTGATCCTCTACAAACGCATCGCCAACGCCACCGACGAGAACGGACTACGCGAGCTGCAGGTCGAAATGATTGATCGCTTCGGCCTGCTGCCCGAACCGGCCAAGCATCTGGTCAGGCTGACGCTGCTCAAGCTCCAGGCCGCCAGCCTCGGCATCACCAAGATCGACGCAGGGCCGCAGGGCGGGCGTATCGAGTTCGCCGCGGATACCAGCGTCGATCCGATGGTGCTGATCAAGCTGATCCAGAGCCAACCCAACCGCTACAAGTTCGAAGGCGCCACCATGTTCAAATTCCAGGTGCCGATGGAGCGGCCCGAAGAGCGCTTCAACACGCTTGAAGCCTTGCTCGAGCGACTGGCGGCGAACGGGTGAGGATGCAGTTCACGTGCAATTAACCCTAGGCGGCGCGCTGATTGATGTCCGGTAGTTTTCTGGCCCATCTGCCGCCGACCTGGCGGCTGGCATTTTCTGAAAACGCGCTCGCCCGCGGGATGCAATATGCCCACGAACGGCGCGTCAGGCTGCTGCGCGAGGATGCACGATTCGCCGAAGGCACCTGCCGTGGCGCAGGCGACAATCAATATCGGCAATCACTGCAGCTTTCGGGCAACGGCGGGCTCAGCTGCATCTGCAGTTGTCCGGTAGGCCTCAATTGCAAGCATGCGGCGGCGCTCATCCTCTATCTTGAGCATCAGGCCGACCACACAACATCGCCCGCAGCCGAAGAGCCACCTGACCAGCTTCCAGGCACCGTGGAACACTGGTTATCCCAACTTCCGCGGGCGCTGGGCGAGCCCCAGACCGCTGGCGAGCAATGGTGTCTGCACTACCGGGTCACGCCGGGCGTTCACATCGAGGTCTACAAAGTACGACTGCGAAAGGATGGTTCCTTCGGCGAAAGGCAGCCCTATTACGGCGTACGCGAAGCCAGCTTTCGCCAACCACGCTTCATGCAGCCTCTGGATTTGCATATCGCGGCGCTCCTGGCATTGGGCCGCGGTGCCAGCCACGGATTCACGCTCAGCGGCGAAAACGGCGGCGAGGCTCTGCGCCTGATTCTGGAAACTGGCCGTGCGTATCTCGACTGGGCCCGTCCACCGCTGCAGTTTGGCCTGTCTCGCCAGGCGCGCTTCAACTGGACGCAGCAATCCGATGGATCCTTCCAGCCAACGCTGGACATGAACGACCCCGCAGAGGAACTACTCTCCACCGTCGATCCGCTGTACTACCTCGACGAACGGCGAAACGAAGTCGGTCTGATCGATCATGGATTGACGCCGGCCTTGGCCCGTCATCTACTCGCCGCCCCCTCGGTTCCGTCAGCCAAGGCCGCCTTGTTCAGCCTGTCGCTCAATGAAATCGCCCCGCAGCTTCCAGCGCCTGCCAAAGCGCAAGAACAGCGGATTGACGATGTTATGCCCATCGCCCAGCTCGCCCTGGGCAGCCATCATGCGGTCAATTACCAGCCGAGCAGCGGGCGCATGGTGAATGAGCATCAGCACCGCGCGGGGCTCAGTTTCGTCTACGGTAAAACCAGCGTGCACGGCAACGCCAAAGCCGAGCAGCGCATCCGTCAGACCGAAGGCGAACGGGTGCTCAGCATGGCTCGCCAACCCGCCGCGGAACAGGCGCTACGCCAGCAATTGAAGCAGCTGGGCTTTCGTCCGTCGTTGCGACAAAGCCTGGCCTTGCCGAAGGATTCGGCGGAGATGTACGACCTGCCCAGCGAAACCGCCTGGCTGCATTTCGTCCAGCAACAGTTGCCGCAGCTGCGCGAACAGGGCTGGCGGATCGTCATGCAACCCGGCTTCGCGTATGACCTGACGCCTGTAGACGCCTGGTACGTCGAAGTCGACGAGCCGCCGGAGCACAGCTGGTTCGATCTGGAACTCGGCATTATCGTGGAAGGCGAACGCATCAGCCTGTTGCCGGTCCTGCTCGGCCTGATCCGCAGAAACCCGGCGCTGCTGTCCCAGCAGGCCTTGGCTCGGCGCGCCGACGACGAAACCCTTCGCGTACAGCTAGACAAGCGCCGCGGGGACGATGACCGCCCCTTGCAAGTGCTGCTGCCATTTGGCCGTCTGAAAACCATCATGGCCACCCTCGCCGAACTGTACCTTCGCGACGACCAGCCAAGCGCCGACACGCTTCGTCTGGGACGCGCCGATGCGGCACGACTGGCGCAACTGGATGCGCTCTCCCCGCACTGGCATGGCGGCGAGCTGATGCGCGAGTTCGCCCAACGTCTGCGCGACTATCGCCAGCAAGCGGTCAGCGCTCCGACCGGTCTGAATGCGCAGTTGCGGCCCTATCAGCTGGAGGGTCTGCGCTGGATGCAGACGCTACGCAGCCTCGAGGTCGGCGGCATCCTCGGCGACGACATGGGACTGGGCAAGACACTGCAAACCCTGGCTCATCTTCTTTTGGAAAAAGAGGCAGGCCGCCTCGATCGGCCCTGCCTGGTGGTCATGCCCACCAGCCTCATCCCCAACTGGCAAGACGAGGCAGCTCGCTTCGCCCCTGCCCTGAAAGTGGTCACACTGCACGGTTCGTCACGCCAGCAGCATTACGAACACCTGGCCGAATACGACGTTTTGTTCACTACCTATGCGCTGCTGCCCAGGGATATCGACCGACTCGTCGAACTGCCCTTGCACATCTTGGTGCTCGATGAAGCGCAGAACATCAAGAACGCCAGCAGCAAAGCCGCCCAGGCTGCCGGACGCCTGAATGCCCGGCAGCGCCTTTGTCTCACCGGCACGCCTCTGGAAAACCACCTGGGCGAGTTATGGTCGCTGTTCCACTTCCTCATGCCCGGCTGGCTGGGCGATGCAAAGCGATTCAACCGCGATTACCGCAACCCTATCGAAAAAAACGGCGACACCGATCGGCTGCAGCACCTCACGACACGGATCAAGCCATTCCTGTTGCGACGGCGCAAGGAACAGGTGGCGCGGGAGCTGCCTGCCAAGAATGAAATCCTGCATTGGGTAGAACTGAACGCAGCCCAGCGCGACCTCTATGAAACCGTACGGTTGGCGATGGACAGCAAGGTTCGCGACGAGATCGACCGCAAAGGGTTGGCACGCAGCCAGATCGTCATTCTCGATGCGTTGCTCAAGCTGCGCCAGGTTTGCTGCGATCTGCGTCTGGTCAAGAGCGACGCCGCCAAGCCGACCCGCGGAAGCAGTTCGGGCAAACTCGACAGCCTGATGGAAATGCTCACCGAGCTGTTGGCAGAGGGACGTCGCATCCTGCTGTTTTCACAGTTCACCTCGATGCTCGCGCTGATCGAAGAAGAGCTCCGCAGCCGCGCCATCGACTACGTTCAGATCACCGGCGACACCAAAGACCGGCGCGCGCCGGTGCGGCGCTTCCAGAGCGGCGAGGTACCCCTGTTTCTGATCAGCCTCAAGGCCGGCGGCACAGGGCTGAACCTGACCGCCGCCGACACCGTGATCCATTACGATCCCTGGTGGAATCCCGCGGCGGAAAACCAGGCCACCGACCGCGCCCATCGTATCGGCCAGGAAAAGCCTGTGTTCGTCTACAAACTGATTGCGCGCGCCACGGTGGAAGAAAAGATCCAGCAGTTGCAGCAACACAAGGCCGACCTGGCGGCCGGAGTGCTGGATGCCGGCTATCGTGGTGACTGGCAGTTGGAGCCGAGTGATATCGAAGCACTGTTCGCGCCGCTACCCTAGCGCAAGGAATATCGACGATGCGACGACTGGCAATCCCCACCGATTTCGATCGGGTCTATGACATCTACATGCACGAAGCGGTGGTGCCGTTTCTGGGCTTCGACCCGATGCCTCGGGAGGCTTTCGGCAAAGTTTTCGAGCCATTGTTCGAAAGTGGCTGTTTCTATGTCTACGAGGCGGATGGCCAGGTGCAGGGGTTCTACAAAGCACAACGGCACGTTGGCCGCGCGGCGCACGTCGCTTATCTGGGAACCCTGGCGGTGGCACCGGAAGCACAGGGCAGCGGCATCGCCGGCGCGATGATGGGCGATGCCCTCGCCCACCTGCGCAAAGCCGGCATCACTCGCGTAGAGCTCACGGTGGAAGCCGACAATCCGCGCGCCATCGCCTTTTATGAACGCATTGGATTCGTTCTCGAAGGCGTCCAGCGGGCGGCATACAAACGCGCCTGTGACGACCGCTATGTCGATGAACTGATGTATGGATTGCTGCTGAACGCAGAATGAATCGCCACAAATCGAAGCGGCGCCAGGCGGTCCCGAATCGCCCGGCGCCGCGCCGTGCGATCAGCCTTTCAGCTTGACCGCGGTCTGAGCGACCAGCTCGCCCTGATAACGGGCGATGGTCAGCTCCTTCTGGGACGGCTGACGCGAGCCGTCGCCGCCGGCGATGGTCGAAGCCCCGTAAGGCGTGCCGCCGTTGACCGCGGAAATGTCGAAGAACTCGCCGATGCCGTAGCCTGTCGGCACGATGATCATCCCGTGGTGCGCCAGCGTGGTCCAGGTCGAGGTGATGGTCATCTCCTGCCCGCCACCGGTCCCGGTGGAGGTGAATACGCTGGCCACCTTGCCATGCAGCGCGCCCTTGGCCCAGAGGCCCCCGGTCTGGTCGAGGAAGTTGCGCATCTGCCCGGACATGTTGCCGAAGCGGGTTGGCGTGCCGAAGATGATGGCATCGTAATCGGGCAGTTCGGCCGGGCTGGCGACCGGCGCGGCCTGATCGACCTTGCCGCCGGCGTTCTTGAAGGCGTCCGCCGGCATGGTCTCCGGCACGCGCTTGATGGTCACCTCGACACCCTCGACGCGGCGTGCGCCTTCGGCGACGGCGTTGGCCATGGTTTCGATGTGGCCGTACATCGAGTGATAGAGCACAAGAATCTTCGCCATCTGTATTTCCTCTTCCTGGTTGGTGTTCCGGTTCTTTGCGTCTTACCGGACGCTCAGCATGACTGGGTCGTCTTCCAGACACGCCTGCCAGCCGCGCCCCGGTATTCGGCAACCTGTCCGATGGAAAGTGTCGCGGCACAGACGCACATCGACCCGGGGCGACATGACGCGCCAGTAAACAAGCCGATCTTCCATTGGATTGCTGCGTGCTTGGGTAGATTATTCCGCACGAATCAATCGATAAATCGGATATAACCGCCGCGGGACGTCAGGCAAGAAACCCCAATACGTCCTCCAGCAGCAACTCAGGCACTTCTTCTGGAAGGTAATGACCGGCCGGCAACGCCCTGCCCTCTACATCCACCGCCACTGCCCGCCACTCCTTCAGCGGATCGAAACAGCGCTGGATGACGCCCCTCGAACCCCAGAGCACCAGCAACGGTGCCTGGATCATTCGGCCGGCGGCGCGGTCCTCGCGGTCATGCTCGAGATCGATGCCAGCGCTGGCCCGATAGTCTTCGCAAAAGGCGTGAATGGTGCCGGGCAGCTTCATGCAGCGCAGATATTCGGCGTAAGCCGCGTCGCTGAATGGATGGACATGGTCGGCACGCGTGGCCACGGCGCTGCGCAGGATCAGTTCGGGATCAGCCTCGAGCAACGTTTCCGGCAACGGTGCTGGACGAATCAGAAAGAACCAGTGCCAATAAGCCCGAGCAAAGGTTTCGTCGGTCTGACTGTACATCGCCAGGGTCGGTGCGATGTCGAGCAGGATCAGTCGCCGAACCGCTTGTGGATGGTCCATCGCCAGACGGTGGCTGACCCTCGCACCGCGGTCATGAGCCAGAATGTCGAAGCGCTCGAAACCCAGCTTGCCCATCAGCTCGACTTGGTCGCGGGCCATCTCGCGCTTGCTGTAGGCAATGTGATATTCGCCGCCGTCGGGCTTGCTGCTGTCGCCATAGCCTCGCAGGTCGGCAGCCACCACGGTGAATCGCGCAGCCAGCTCGTCAGCGATCTCGTGCCAAATAACATGGGTTTGCGGGTAACCGTGCAGCAGCAGCAACGGCGGACCTGAGCCGCCCTTGCGATAGTTGATCCTCACACCGTTGACGTCGCATTCGCCGCGCTGGAAGTGCTCGAACATCGGACCGCTCCTGCAGGAAAAATCTTAAGCCTAGGCGCAGGCGGCGCGTTCGCAACGGAGCATTGCAACAGACCTGCAGTACCGATCGGGTTACGGGCCCGAGGTGCCAGCAGGCTCAGCCGAGCGCCAGCGGCAGAAACAGCGCGATAAGAATACCCAGCAGGCTCATCCCCAACGCGGCGAACGCCCCGCACTCGTCACCCTCTTCCAGCGCCCGCGCCGTGCCAATGGCGTGGGCATTGATGCCGTAACTCAACCCACGGGCCGCCGGGTGATCGACGCCGGCCCAGCCCAGCAGCAGCGGCGCCAGCGCCGTTCCGATCACACCGGTGAGCATCACGAATACCGCGGCTAGTGAAGCCAGGCCGCCAATCTGCTCGGCCACCAGCATGGCGATCGGCATGGTTGCGGCCTTGGGCGACAAACTCATCAGTACGGAGAAGTCCGCTCCCAACGCCCCGGCGATCATCAGTGTCAGGACCACGCCCAGTACTCCACCGCTGACCAAAGTGATAAGGATCGGCCAGAACAATTGCTGGATACGCCGTATATGCCGGTACAACGGCACCGCCAGCGCCACAGTCGCAGGGCCGACCAGCACGGCAATCATCGAGGCATCGGCCCGGTAGCTCGCATAGTCGATTCCGCACAGATAGAGCGTGCCGACCACCAGCAGCATGCCGACCATGACCGGCTGCAGCACCAGCCAACCACTGCGCCGGTAAAGCGCAAGCGCCAGTTGGAACGCGATGAGGGTCAGCCCCACGGAAAACAGGGGGTGCTCCAGCGTCATTACCCAGACGCCGCGCCAGTCGACATCGCTCATGCCTGATCCTCCTGACGGCTATCCATACGCCTGATCAGCACCTGCATCAGCCAGCCGCAGAACGGCACGGTCACCGCGAGCGACAGAACCAGCCCGGCCGCGATGGCGGGCAGGTCGGCAAGCAGAGCATCGCTGCTGGTCATGATTCCCGCCGCCGGCACGATAAGCAGTAATGGCAGGTACTGCAGCAACAGCGCGGCGGTTTTCTCCAAGGGTTCCGGAATACCCCGTCTCAGAAGCAGTACGCCAAACAGCAGCACCATGCCGATGATCGGGCCGGGCAGCGCCGGCAACAACGAAAGGTGGATGACGCTGCCAAGCAGCTGCAGTACGACCAGCCAGGTCAGGCCTTTGAGAATCATTGGGGTCCTCGATGAACAACAGAAGGGAACGGGGATGATGCCGGGAACGGCGGCTCACGGCACGCTTTCGCAACGCCGTTTGGACTATCACCCGGCTGCGCCTCGACGAAACAGGTGCAGATCGGTCTGAAAAAGTCGGATCAGCGGCACAGTGCGCACTGTGACCTGAGGTCGCAGGCTCCGCTCATTCTTTTTACTCACCGGCGTTTTCGGCGTCCCTGCGCCCTTCGTGGCGGGGGTTCTCCGCTCGACACAGGGCGCGCGAAGCCTGTGATTCTTCGAATCGAGTCATCATCTGATCCGTATTTTTCCGTCCGACCTGAGCCTGTTATGCACCCGGTGTGCGTCCGATCATCAGCGCCGCCTGATTAGCCTGATAGGGGCGACACAATGACCGAACGAACCCCCGCCGCGATCATCGACTCCGTTGATCCGCGCAAGCCCATACGCCTGACGCCTGCACAAGCGGGCGGCCCGATCCACACCCGCAGCTTCAGCGGCCTGTTCCGCAATCTGCGCCTGGTCGGCAGCGGACTGCTGTTTCTGCTCTATTTCGGCACCCAATGGCTAACCTGGGATGGACGCCAGGCAGTGCTCTGGGATCTGGGCAAACAACAGTTTCATATCTTCGGAGCCACCTTCTGGCCACAGGATTTCATCCTGCTGTCAGGCTTGCTGATCATCGCGGCATTCGGCCTGTTCTTCATCACCGTGCTGGCCGGCCGCGTCTGGTGTGGCTACGCCTGCCCACAGAGCATCTGGACCTGGGTGTTCATGTGGGCCGAGAAAATCACCGAGGGTGATCGCAGCCAGCGCATCAAACTGGATGCCGCGCCCTGGTCGCTCAGCAAGCTCTTGCGGCGCAGCACCAAGCACGCGGTCTGGCTGGCGGTGAGTCTGGCCACGGCAATTGCTTTCATCGGCTACTTCACTCCGGTACGCGAGCTGGTGGGCGGCCTGTTCAGCCTGCAACTGAGCGCGACCACCGGCTTCTGGTTGTTCTTCTTCACTGCCGCCACCTATATCAATGCCGGTTGGCTGCGCGAGAAAGTGTGCCTGCACATGTGCCCTTATTCGCGTTTCCAGAGCGTGATGTTCGACGCTGACACGCTGGTGGTGTCCTACGATGCCGCACGCGGTGAGCATCGCGGCGCGCGGCGCAAGGACAGCGACCCGCGTGCCAAAGGCCTCGGCGACTGCATCGACTGCACCTTGTGCGTGCAGGTCTGCCCCACCGGCATCGACATCCGCGACGGCCTGCAACTCGACTGCATCAGCTGTGGCGCTTGCATCGACGCCTGCGACAGCGTGATGGACAAGATGGGCTACGCTCGAGGCCTGGTCCGCTATACCTCCGAACGTGCCCTGGAAGGTGGCAAAACTCACTTGCTACGACCGCGCCTGGTCGGCTATGCCGTCGCCTTGGTGCTGATGGTTGGAACGTTCGTCTGGGCACTGGATGCGCGGCCAATGCTCTCGCTGGACGTGACCAAGGACCGCACGTTGTATCGGGAAAACATGCAAGGCCAGATTGAGAACATGTACAGCCTCAAGGTTATCAACAAGACCCAACAACGCCGTGACTACGTGATCACCCTCGGCGAAGGCCCTTTTGAGCTGCATGGCCCGCGCGAGGTCAGCCTGGCACCTGGGGAGATCGTTGATCTGCCGGTCAGCGTGGCGCTGGTCGACAATGAAGAAAGCACACACCGTGAGCTGCACTTCGCCGTTAGCGACGCCAGCGAGCCCGCAAGCCGGGTAACGGCGCCGAGCACCTTCATCGCGCCCAGGGTTCCGTAGAACGGCCATGACAGCTCCACACGGCCCAAGCTGCGATACTCGGCCACATCGTCAGCCAGCATCGCCACGGGTGAGTCAGGACAAGATGAAGCGCTACGAGAAATTCGCCGACGAAATCGCCGAGCTGATCCGGACCGGGGTGCTGACGCCAGGGGAAAAGGTGCCCTCGGTGCGTCATGCCAGCCGTACCTGCGGTATCAGCCCTTCGACCGTATTCCAGGCTTACTATCTGCTCGAGGATCGCGGCCTGATCCAGGCCCGGGCACGCTCCGGTTATTTCGTTCGCGAGCACATCAAGCGCCCGCTGCACGAACCCGAAATCAGCCCGCGTCAGAGCGAAGCCACGGAGGTCGGCGTCAGCGAGCTAGTGTTCTCCGTACTGGCCTCGCTTCGCGACCCCGACACCGTGCCCTTCGGATCGGCCTTTCCCAGCCCCGAGCTGTTCCCACTGCAACGCCTGGCGCGCTCCATGGCGCAGACCGTACGCGAGATGCCGGCTCGCGAGGTGGTGGCGGAAATGACCAGCGGCAATTCCGATCTGCGTCGGCAGATCGCCCTGCGCTACATGGTCAGCGGGGTGATGCTGCCGATGGACGAACTGGTGATCACCACCGGGGCCATGGAGGCGCTGAACCTCTGCCTGCAGGTCGTCACCGGCCCCGGCGATCTGGTCGCCATTGAGGCGCCGGCCTTTTATGCCACCTTGCAGGTACTGGAGCGGCTCAAGCTCAAAGCCGTGGAAATTCCGGTGCATCCTCGCGACGGCATCGATCTGGACGCGCTGGAAAGCAGCCTGACCAATCTGCCGATCAAGGCCTGCTGGTTCATGAGTAGCCTGCAAAATCCGCTCGGCGCGAGCATGGGCACGGAGAAAAAGCAGCGCCTCTATCAGCTGCTGCAGCATCATCAGGTGCCGTTGATCGAGGACGATGTCTACGCCGAGCTGTATTTCACCCGCGAGCCGCCGAAACCGGTGAAAAGCCACGACCATGAAGGATTGGTGATGCATTGCGGCTCGTTTTCCAAGAGCCTGGCGCCGGGCTACCGGATCGGCTGGGTGGCAGGCGGCCGATACGCAGAGCAAATCAGCCGGCTGAAACTGATGACCACCCTCTCGCCCTCGGTACCGGCGCAAGCGGCCATTGCCGACTACTTGCAGCACGGCGGCTATGACCGGCATCTGCGCAAGTTGCGCCATGCCCTGGAGCGCCAACAGGGGGAGATGCTCGCCTCCGCCGCACGACACTTTCCCGCCAGCACACGCGTTACCCGGCCCAGCGGTGGTTATTTTCTGTGGTTCGAATTTCCCGAGCAGGTCGACTCACTGCAACTGCTGCAGCTCGCGCTCGCCCAGGGCATCAGCCTGGCTCCCGGGCCGATCTTCTCAGCCACACAGCGCTTCAGGAACTGCGCACGACTGAACCATGGCCATCCCTGGGATGCACGCAGCGAGAAGGCCATCGAATTGCTAGGACGAATGATCAAGTCGTTCTGAGAATGCCTCGACGGCAAATACCTTAATGCTAGATTTCAATCGTGCCTTGCAGGTACTGCACCGCTCGCCCGGCCACGAATACCCGCTCCCCTTCGATCCGGCAGTACAGCAGGCCACTGCGACGCGAGGCTTGCAGCGCGACCAGCGACGATTTGCCCAGCCGCCCGGCCCAATAGGGTGCGAGGCCGGCATGGATCGAGCCCGTGACCGGATCTTCATCGCCACCGTTGGCCGGCCAGAAGTACCGGGAGACGAAATCCTGCTCACGCCCTGGCGCGGTGATCACCACATCCAACGGCGCGAGTGACTTGAGCGGGGCGAGATCGGGTGTCAATTGACGCACCTGGTCCTCATCCTCATATACCGCGAACCAGGCCTGTCCGTTTCGCAAGACCGCGTACGGCGGTACGCCCAGCCCCTCGACCAAGGCAGCCGGTGGGCTATCGACGCGCTCAGGTTCGCGGTTAGGGAAGTTCATTTCCAGCCGGCCATCATCCAACTGCGCAACGCTGACATCGCCCACCGCAGCGGCACGAAAGGTCAGCGGCGCCTTTGTCATACCTTGGCCGAGCAGCACGAAGGCGCTGGCCAGGGTCGCGTGGCCGCAGAAATCGATTTCGGTAAGGGGTGAGAACCAGCGAATGCGAAACGCACCGTCCGGCTCACGAACCAGAAAGGCGGTCTCCGACAGATTATTCTCGACGGCGATCGACTGCATTTGCGCATCGCTCAACCATTGTTCCAGCGGCACCACTGCCGCGGAGTTGCCTTTGAACAGCTCATCGGTGAATGCATCGACCTGGTAAATCGGCAGTTTCATGCTCGGCCCTCATCCCCGCGCGACATCCGCCACCGGACGCGCTGTCAGGCAAGTCTCGCCGAGCGGGGTGCGCCCGGCAATCCTTGACACTGCGCGAGAGCTAGCGATGAATCAGCGCCGCGATACCATCCCGGCCGTCAACGTGGGCTGGATCGGCCCGGCGGGTGGCTGACACTGCGTCTGAGCCCCTACCTGCAGGTACGGCTGAAGAATCGGCGCCATGCCTTTGAGTACCTGCACCGGTAGCGCAGAGGTGAAGCGGAAGCTGTCTGCACCACGTCCGGGAACATAGGCGGTCAAGGTGCCGAAGTGATTCGGGCCAAGGAAGAAGACGAAGGTAGCCGTGCGATTCAACGCCAGCGAACTGATCAGCCGCCCACCGGAACCGACCGTCTGAATGCGGTTATCGCCCGTTCCGGTCTTACCGCCGACCCGCAACGGCTCGCCATCAGCCTGCACGAAACTGCCACGCAAACGCCGCGCCGTCCCGCCTTCGACCACGCTGGCCAACGCCTCGCGCAAGGCCGCCGCCACTTCGCTGTGCAGCACCCGAGCGCCTGCGTCCGGCTTAATCCCGAAACGGGTCTCGTACGGCGTGTCGCTGGCGAAATGCAGGCTGTCGATGCGCACGCTGGGCAACCGTACGCCATCGTTGACGATGATGCCCATCAGTTCCGCCAGTGCTGCCGGACGATCGCCGGAGCTGCCCAACGCCGTGGCCAGCGAGGGCACCAGATGATCGAAGGGATAACCCAGGCGCTGCCAACGGCGATGGATATCGGTGAAGGCTTCCACTTCCAGCATGATCCGGATACGGCTGTCGCGAGCACTCTTGTGACGACTGCGGAACAGCCAACCGTAGACTTCCTGGCGCTCGGCGGTACTGGCGGCAATCACCTCCGAAATGTCTGCGTCGGGATGCTTGATCAGATAGCCCAGCAGCCACAAATCCAGCGGATGCACGCGGGCGATATAGCCCTGATCCGGCAGGCTGTAGGCTCCCGGACCGTAACGGGTATACAGCGAGTCGAGCGACTTGTCGCTGACCTCGACGTTCGGCAGGTTCTTCTTGAGGAAGCGGTCGAACGTCGAGCGGTCGGCGTCCGGCATCAGATAGCGATGCACGGCGGCAAGACGCGGCGGCGTGGGTCGCATGCCGTCGAGAAGCGCTTCGATGCGCTCATCGGCGGTCTTGCCGCGGTATTTCTTCCAAAACCGCTGCAAGAACACCGAGCCCTCGCGATCGGCAAAGCGCCTCAGATACTCGCGCCGCTCCGGGTTGTCGTCGCTTTTCAGCAGCTCGGCCCCGTTGGACGTCTGATAGGTGCTGTAGCTGACCAGATCCCGCATCAGACGCACGAATGGCAAGTTGATCGATTCCTGCAACGCCTCGCGCATGGTCGGCAGGCGACCGTCGTCCTCATGGCGGAAGTTGCCGAAACGGTGCATTCCGGCCCCGGTAAAGAAGCGCTCGTTCGGGCTCGCCGAATAGCGTCGTTCCAGCGCCGCATCGAGCATCGCGGGCAGGTTCCGATCCTCGTGCTGGATCAGATAGCCGAGCGCCCAACGCGTCAGCGGATCGACCGCCTCGGCCTGGCGCAGTTCGCTGACCTTGCTCTGTGCGTAACGGTCATGCAGCTCGGCGATGACTTCGAGATAGGTCGTCAGCACCCGCAACTTGGCTGTCGAACCCAACTCCAGCTTGCTGCCCTCGTTGATATCGAAGGGCTGGTTGGTGTTGTCGGTCTGCACGCGCACACGAAACCCCTGCTCGCCTCGTTCGAACAGGGTAAAGCTGTAACGCACGTCAGCGGTTCGCTCCGGCGACAGCATGCGCTCGCCGAATAGGCCGACTTCACCGGCGAACTCCGGCTGCGCCAAGCGATGCAGGTACTCACTGACCTGTGTCTGCAATTCACCATGCAACGGCGTGGTCGCGGCCAGGTCCAGACGATCCAACTGGTACAGCGAAACGCCGAGCAGGCTGCTCAGGCGCATGCGCGCCGCCGTGATGCCTTTGCTTTGCGGCACCTCACGAATACCCGGTTCGACTCGAAGGTCGCGGAACACGACCTTCTGCTGCAACGCCGCATTGCGCAACCGTGTACCGATCACGCCACCATTGGCCAAGAGACGGATATGGCTGTCGGTAAGCTCGGCCAGGTCATCGCGTCCCGCCCCCAGGTAATAGGACGGCCGCCGCTGGGCAATCAATAACGAAAGCACCTGGCGCAGCGCCAGTCCTTGGGCTTCGTAGCTGGAATCGGCGTTACGGCGCGAATCGAGCAGACGGTTGACCTCGGCGAAGTCCGCGCCATACCAGAGGAGCAAACCGTCAGCGATACCGTGAACTTCGCCGTGCCCGTAGGCCGCGGAGAGTGGCACGCTGTTCAGATAATCGCGGACGATGCGCTTCCTCGTCGCCATGGTCTGCTGGCCTTCGCGATAGGTGCGTACGCTAGCGGAGATCATCTGCCGAATCTTTTCCTCGGCGTCACCGGTACGGCCTTCAGGTGAATGGCGGTACTTTTCCACCTGAGTCGCCAGGGTACTGCCGCCAGCCGCCTGGACCGACAAGCCAAGCTTCTTCTCGACCTGACTCACCGCGGCCATGGTGAAACGCGGCCAATCCACAGCAGGATTGGCGCGTGGCCGCCCCTCATTGAGCAAGCCGCGGTCCTCGATGAACAACAGGCTCATCGCGATGACTGGCGGCACGTCTTCGAAAGAGTCGTAATACTGGTGCGGGTAGCTGTTGGCATACAGCGGTTCGCCGCGGCAATCGTCAATGGTCAATCCGGCCTGGGATTTCTCCGGATAAGGCACAAAAAAGCCATTGCTGGCGTAACGCTGCAAAGCGGGAGAGAAGCGCACCTGCTGTTGGATATCGAACCCACGCTCGCTCAATCTTTCGATGAATACAGGCAAAGCCGAATAGCCCAACCGTCTGTCGAATGGGCCTGCGTCCGGAAAGTGAATATTGGTACTCGCACCGGGCTCGACCCGATAGTCCAGATTTTCCGCGTAGCGGCTCAACCAGAGCGCCTGCAGCTTCGAGGTATGCATCTCATGCCAGGCGGCATAGCCACCGCCGGCCAGTAATGAAACGCCCAGCAACAGACTCATGCGGCGCGCCAAACGGCTTCCGTGCGAAGGTGTTCTACCCGGTTTGCTGGTGGATGACGCGCGTTTGCTGCCACCCGTCCGGGACGTATCGGTCCGCCATACTGCGCCCATCTTTTCGGCCTGGCTTCCTAGAGAAATCACAGGCTTAAGCTTAGCTGGCGGCGCTTCGTTCGGCGTGCTCAAGCAGACGAACGGAGAGGCTCAAACCCACGGCCTGAAGGCGAAATCAGCACGGCCGGCGACGCCCATTCATTCTATCCAGCGCGGATAAAATCCGAGCTGCTCCTGCCGTTGGACGTCCTGCATTTGCGCAACCTCGGCAGGCAGTGGCTTCGGGTCGCTTTCAGCAAGCGCTGCGTCCCCGCGGAAGAAGAACCGCCGTCCATCATCCAGAGTAAGAAACAACCCCAGGGCGCCATGTCCAGGCAGTTTCACCAGCACCAGCCGTTCGTCGCCAAACAGGTCCAGGCTTTCCTCGAACCCATAGAACGGCCGCTGATCGAAGTGCAGCGGCTGCCACCTGACGCCATGGGCAAATTGCGTCGGAAGGACCGCAGGCGGCGTCGCGTGACGGGCGTAATGAATGCTTTCGGAGCTCGCCAGCACCGGCAGATCAGCGAAATCAGCCAACCCCGAGGCGTACTCCCAACGAGCACAGCCCAGCACGACCCGGTCAACCACCAGATGATCACGATCGAGCTGCTCGCGCACCGGCTGTACAGCACTGTAGCGCTTTTCCCGCCAGGGTATTTCGCTGTCCAATTGCTGGTCGATCTGCCGACCCAGCCCAGTGCCGAACAGCAATCGACTACCCCGGTGCTCGATCAACACGGCAATGTGGTTGACCGGCGGTGGTTCTACCCAGCCGCCGTCCCGCCAGGCGTATTCGCTACTGGTCGTGGTCTGCGCGGTACGCACCAGGCTAAAGCGCAGCTCCGCGGCGTTCACGATTCCAGACAGCAATATCAACGACAAGCCAACCATTCTCAGGCACATGGCTCACGCTCCTGCATCGGGAAGAAAGGGTGAGCGTTGGGGTGCAGTGAATGCCAGCGGCAGGCACGAACGCCTCAGCGTCCAGCGCCCCGGCGTCAATGCCAGCATGCGCTCCGCGCCAGGCGGTGCCTTGATACCCAACGCTGGGTATTGTTCAGGCCAGATCAGCTCGGCACGAGCCTGTACATGCAACAGATCGCCGCTGCTGAAATCGATCAACAGCAGTCCACAGCGCGGCTCGAGCTGCAAATTGCCAAGCGTGTTGAACAGCCGATTGCCGCTGTAGTCCGGCATCCAGAGCCGACCGTCCTGGCCGATCTCGACGAAACCGGTCGGGCCGCCACGATGCGAGATATCTACTCCACCGCCCCGAGAATCCGAACTCTGAGTGGCGATGAACAGGGTGTCCGCCGCCTGCACCAGGCCCAGCCATTGTTCATCCAGGCCGTGACCTTCGAGCATTAACCCCGGCAGACGTGGGGTCGACTGCCAATCACGCGCCTGTATGTATTTCGGGCAATTGCCGAACGATTGCGCGACCGCAACGCTGAAGCCCCGCTCGTCGCTCTCGACGATTCGCCCGTTCATCCGGTTGCGCCGGCGTGTCGGCCACTCGAGTCCGAGCAACCCCACCGCGGCACGCGGCTGCAGCAAGGATGCGATCGGATCGTCGATTTGCGGCCGGGCACCGACACAAAGCAAGGCGGGATGCGGCGACCAGGCGAACCCGGCCGCGCCCCAGAGCACCGATGCATGAGGCTGCCCATCGCTGTCCACTGCCGCCACCAGCACAGCCGGCAGCTGCGCGAAAAATTCCCGATGCTGGTCCGGCATGAACGAGCGGATCATCCGGCTGCCTATCTGCTCGGCTTTTTCGCGAACGCCGGCGCGGGTCTGAACGGATTGCTCGCCGACGTGGAAGGGACTGCTCATAGCGGTATCCCCTATTCCAGACCGGGCATGCCGATGTACCCCGGCAGCTCACGAATGCGCGAACACCAGGCACGTATTGCCGGATACGGGACGAGATCGATGCCGCCCTCACCCGCCAGCGCGGCATAGGGATACACCGCGATATCGGCGATGGTCGGCGCAGCGGTTTCGGCCAACCAGGCATGCTCGGTGAGCTGCTGTTCGACGATCTGCATAGCGGCGAGTGCACGGGCGGCGGTCAGCGTTTCGTCGATCGGCCGACGAAACAGCCGCCCTACCCGAGCAGTGGCCGGACCATGATGCATCTCGTTCGCCGCGAAACTCAGCCAGCCCACGATGCGCGCCTGGATCAGCGCGTCCTGTGAATACCAGGCCTCGTCGGCGTAACGGCGCGCCAGGTAGACGAGGATCGCCTGTGAATCAACCACTCGGTCATCGCCGTCTTCCAGAACCGGCACCTGCCCGCGCGGATTGAGGGCGAGAAATGGAGCCTGCTTGTGCTCGCCCGCAAGCAGATTCACCGGCACCAGCTCGACCGGCTGGCCGATCAGGCTGAGAAACAGGCGCGCCTTGTAGCAGTTACCGGACAGGGTCAGATCGTAGAGTTTCATCGTGTCGCTCCTTTGGGCTGAAGGCTGGAAAAGCACGACTGGATAATAGACAGACCTGTCTGTACACTGCAAGCGTAAAATGTCACGTGATTGGCAATTGGAGCGAACAGACCCACTCCCGCATAATGGCCACCCGAGGAGACCTGCATGGCAACGAACAAGCGCGACCTACTGCTCAGCACCGCCGAGCGGCTGTTCTACACAGAGGGCTACCACGCCACGGGAATCGACCGGATTCTCAGTGAGTCGGGGGTGGCCAAGATGACGCTGTACAAGCACTTCAAGTCGAAGGAAGAGCTGATCCTGGCGGTGCTCGACGCGCGCCAGCAGCCAATGTTCGAGCGCCTGCGCGAAGCGCGCGACAGGCTGCCACCCCGCAAGGCACTGCTCGGGGTGTTCGAAGGGTTGAACAATATGATTCACAGCCCGAGCGCATTCTGCGGCTGTCTGTTCATCAATGCCGCAGCCGAATATCACGACCGCGAACACCCGATTCACCAGCGCTCGGCCGCTTACAAGGCAGAGTTTCAGATGCACTTGCGCAGTCTGCTGGAGGCGCTCGACGCGCCGCAGCCGGAGCAACTCGCACGGCAACTGCAATTTCTGATCGAAGGTGCGCTGAGCATGGCGCACATCGAGGGACCACGCGATCAGGCGCTGGTGGCCAGAGCGGCGGCCGAGCAGTTGTTGCAGGCCGCCGGCATCTAAGGCAGGGCTACCTTACCCCTGAGGCTCTTCCTTGACGCGGAACCAAGCGGCGTAGAGCGCTGGCAGGAACAGCAGGGTCAATGCAGTCGCAACAATCAAGCCACCCATGATGGCCACCGCCATCGGCCCGAAGAATACGCTGCGTGACAGCGGAATCATTGCCAATACCGAGGCCAGCGCAGTCAGCACGATAGGGCGGAAGCGGCGTACGGTGGCGTCGATAATGGCATTGAAACGATCCTGTCCGGCACCGATATCCTGCTCGATCTGATCCACCAGAATCACCGAGTTACGCATGATCATTCCGGACAGCGCGATGGTGCCGAGCATGGCGACGAAACCGAACGGCTTGCCGAACAGCAGCAGGAACAGGGTCACGCCGATCAGCCCCAGCGGTGCGGTGAGGAACACCATGGCCGAACGCGAGAAGCTCTTGAGCTGAAGCATCAGCAGGCTGATCACGACAATCACGAATAGTGGCATGCCGGCATTCACCGAAGCCTGGCCGCGGCTGGAGTCTTCTACGGTACCGCCAACCTCGAGCAGGTAGCCGCTGGGTAGCGCGTCGCGAATCTCGCTCAGCGTCGGCTGGATCTGCTGCACCAGCGAAGCCGGCTGCTGATCGCCGTAGATATCGGCACGCACCGTCACCGTCGGCAAACGATTGCGATGCCAGATCACGCCCTCCTCGAAGCCGTACTCCAAGGTAGCGACCTGCGACAACGGCACGCTGCGCCCGCTGTCAGTGGGAATCGCCAGGCTCGGTAGCATCGAGAGCGTCTCACGTTCACGCGCAGTACCGCGTAGCTGGATCTCGATCAGCTCATTGTCCTCGCGGAACTGGCCGGCGGTGGTTCCAGTGAAGGTACGCCTGAGGAAATTGGACAGCTCGACCGTACTCACCCCGAGGGCGCGCGCACGATCCTGATCAACATTGAGCCAGACCACCTTGCTCGGCTCCTGCCAGTCCAGGTGTACGTTGGCAACGTAGGGGTTCTCACGCACCTTGGCCGCGACCTGGCGCGCCAGTTTGCGCACCACATCGATGTGCTCGCCGGTCACTCGGAACTGCACCGGGTAACCTACCGGAGGGCCGTTTTCCAGACGACTGATGCGACCGCGCAAGGTTGGGAAATCCTCACGCAGCCGCTCGATCAGCCAGCTGCGAAGGGCCTCGCGATCCTCGATGCTTTTCGCCAGTACCACGATCTGGGCAAAGCTGGTAGCAGGTAATTGCTGATCGAGCGGCAGGTAAAAACGCGGCGAGCCATTGCCGACATAGGCGACGTAATTATCGATCCCTGCGCGGTCCTTGAGCATGTCTTCGAGACGGTGCACTTCGGCTTCGGTGGCCTTGAGCGAAGCACCTTCGGTCAACTTGAGGTCGACCATCAGCTCCAAACGACCCGACGCAGGGAAGAACTGTTGCGGAACCACGCGGAACAGGCCGATCGCACCGACGAAGAGCAGCAGGGTCAGCACGATCACCGTTTTGCGTCGCTGTACGCAGAATCGGATGACCCGCCGCACCCGCTGATAGACCGGTGTCGAATAGGGGTCGTGCCCGCCCTCGCCACCACCGTGCTTCTCCGCATAGCGCTTGGCCAGATCCGGCAACAGCTTCGCGCCCAATAGCGGGACGAATACCACCGCCGCTATCCAGGACGCCACCAAAGCGATGGTCACCACCTGGAAGATCGAGCGGGTGTACTCACCCGTGCTCGATTGAGCCGTGGCAATCGGCAGAAAGCCAGCCGCGGTGATCAAGGTACCGGTCAACATCGGAAAGGCTGTGCTGGTCCAGGCGTAACTTGCCGCCTTGAGCCGATCGAAGCCCTGTTCCATCTTGATGGCCATCATCTCGACCGCGATGATCGCATCATCCACCAGCAACCCGAGCGCCAGAACCAGCGCACCCAGGGAAATCTTGTGCAGACCGATGTCGAGGTACTGCATGGCGGCGAAGGTCATCGCCAGAACCAGCGGTATCGACAGCGCGACCACCAGGCCTGTGCGTACACCGAGCGAAAAGAAACTCACCAGCAACACGATCGCCAGCGCCTCGATCAGCACCCGCACGAACTCACCGACACTGGTCTTCACGGCAGCTGGCTGGTCGGAAACCTTGCGTAGCTCCATGCCGGCCGGCAGTTCCTGCTGCAGCCGGGCAAACTCGCCCTCCAGCGCCTCGCCCAACATGAGAATGTCGCCACCGGGTTTCATCGAGACGGCAAGGCCAATCGCCGGCTCAGCCATGAAACGCATGCGCGGTGCCGGCGGATCGTTGAAGCCGCGGTAGACGTCCGCGACGTCACCAATGCGGAAGGTGCTACCGGCGACTCTGATAGGGAAGTCTCGAATCTCCTTGACCGTCTCGAAGTTACCGGTGACGCGCAGTTGAACGCGATCGCTGGGGGTTTCGACGAAGCCGGCGGACATGACGGTGTTTTGGGCCTCCAGTGCCTGCCTGACCGCTTCCAGCGGAAGGCCGAGAGTGGCCAGCTTGACGTTCGACAGTTCGATCCAGATTTTCTCGTCTTGCAGGCCGATCAACTCGACCTTGCCGACGTTCTTCACACGTTGCAGCTGCAGCTGGATGCGATCGGCGTAATCCTTGAGCACCGCATAGTCGAAGCCTTTGCCGGTCAGCGCGTAGATGTTGCCGAAGGTGGTGCCGAATTCGTCATTGAAGAACGGCCCCTGCACGCCGGCCGGCAACGTATGGCGGATGTCGCCAACCTTCTTGCGGATCTGGTACCAGAGATCGGGGATCTGCTCGGAACGCAGCGAATCACGCGCCATGAAAGTCACGTTGGACTCGCCCGGCCGCGAGAAGGAGACGATGCGCTCGTACTCGCCGGTCTCCATCAGTTTCTTCTCGATGCGTTCAGTGACCTGGCGGGAAACTTCCTCAGCGGTCGCGCCGGGCCACTGAGTCTGGATGACCATCGCCTTGAAGGTGAACGGTGGATCTTCGCTCTGGCCGAGTTTGCTGTACGACAGCGCCCCCACGACAGCCAGCAGCAGCATCAGATAGATGACGATCTGGCGATTGCCCAGCGCCCAAGCGGAAAGATTGAAGTGCATCCCCGTCACTCCTGAGCCGCCAGTGTGATCGGCCGGTTGTCTCGATCGACCGCCCTAACCGGCTGATTCTCGTGAAGCATCTGCACGCCGGCCAACACGACCCAGTCGTCGGCTTGCAAGCCTCCGAGGATCGGCACCGACGTTTCGCTGAAGGCACCGGTCTGCACCGTGACCCGCTCCAGCGTAGCGTCATCCTTGACTCGCCAGACATAGGCCTTGCCCTGCTCGGCGGTGACAGCCGAAAGCGGCACGGCAAGAGGCACCTCGCCGTTGCTATGGATTGACACCAGAGCGCTTTGACCAAGCTCGGCGGGGACATCGGCATCCGCGAACGCGACACGTGCGGAGGAGGTACGCGACTGCTGGTCGGCAGCCGGTGACAGTTCGCGAATACGGCCCGGGTAGTGCTTGCCCGGATGCGACCAGATCTCCACCGAAACCGCCTGGCCGACCGAATAACGATCCAGAGCCTGCTCCGGCAGGTTAATCGCCACTTCGCGCTCGCCATCAGCGGCCAGCACGAATGCCGTCTGGCCGGCAGCGACCACTTGGCCGACCTCGATCCGGCGTTGCGCGATCACGCCCTCGTGAGTGGCTCGCAGAATGGCGTAGTCGACCTGATTGTTCGCCACATCGAACTCGGCCCGGGCCTGCTGCAGGCGCGCCAGCGCCGAGCGATAGGCATTTTCGGAGGAGTCGAATTGCGAACGGCTGACCAGTTGTCGATCCATCAGCGTCTTGTAGCGCTCACGTTCGGCTCGCGCGACCCGCAAGTTGGCTTCCGCAGCCGCGACCTGAGCACGGATTCCCTCGAGTTGCAGCCGTACGTCCTGCGGATCGAGCTTGGCCAGAGGCTGGTCCTTGCGTACTCGCTCGCCCGCCTCGACCATGCGTTCGGTCACCTTGCCGGCGATTCGGAATGCCAGTTCAGGCTCATAACGTGCGTGCACTTCGCCCGGATAGCTCTCGAACGCTTCGCTGGCCGGTTGCGGCTGAATCACCATCACCGGTCTTGCCGAGAGCGGCTCGGGCTCGCCGTTGCCGCATCCGGCCAGCAAGGCGAAACCAATGACACCGAGGAAAGGCAAGGCATGTCGGAACACGTTGAATCTCTCTCTGTCGCAAGGCGGGTTTTAATACTTATACTGGCCGGTATAGTAAGTCAGGGTGTTATGGGGTGTGAAGGAGGGATTCTTACTGATCCGTATTTTTGTGCCTCCCCGCCAAAACACCCGAAACCACCCGATTCAAGGGTGGAGTGGTACAAAAAGTGGTACGAGTACCAATCCCCTCTCAGCCCGTCCGGGCAATCCCAATTCCCAGGCAACAAGACATACCCTGCAGCGGTCAACTCCTCATCGAGTAGATGAGGCGCGACCATGTGCGGACGAATCACCCAATCTAGATACCCCATCGAATACGTCGACGCGCTCGGCCAGATGACGATCACCGGTCTGAGTCCGGAGCCGATCGGTCGCTACAACGTGCCGCCGCAGTCTCGGGTACAACTGCTGCATCAGGACGAGGACGGGCTACGCATGGAGCCGGTCAAGTGGGGATACGCGCCATTCTGGGCACAGGGGAAGCGGCCGCCAGCGATCAACGCCAGGGTGGAGACGGCAGCCACCTCGAAGTTCTTCCGCGACGTGTGGAAGACCGGCCGGGCAATCGTGCCGGCCGATGGCTGGTACGAGTGGAAGAAGGACGAGGCCAACCCGAAGATCAAACAGCCCTATTTGATCAAGCTGCGCAGCGACGAGCCTTGTTTCTTCGCAGCGATCGGCCAATTCCAGCGCGGCGGCATGGCTGACCCGAAGAACGGTGACGGCTTCGTGATCATCACGGCGAGCAGCGGTGCTGGGATGATTGATATCCACGACCGCAGGCCGCTCGTGCTATCGGCCGAGTGCGCGGCGCATTGGCTCGACCCGGAGCTGTCGCCAGGCGAGGCAGAGGAAATCGCACTCGAATACAGCCTCGGCGTAGAGGAGTTCGATTGGTACCCCGTCGATCGAGCCGTCGGCAACGTGCGGAACGACGGCGCGCACCTCATCGAGCGGATCAGCGACCCGGTGCTGTAGCCGCCCGTCTGTCAGCCTCGAAATTCGAATGCCTCGCCT
>NZ_JAKOEN010000004.1:0-313838 GCF_022355455.1 Pseudomonas sp. KSR10
CCGAAAAGCAACTCCCTCGGAGAGCGACTTTTTCAACAGAATCGGCCGGAAGCGGGCATGCCAAAGTACCCTTTAGCGTTGCATCCGCTCCATATTCCTGAGCACCATGTGCGCACGCTAGTTATCGCTGAGTAACTTGAAATGACACCGGCTTAGGCAGCTACTTCCGAAAGCTGTCAATCTCCGTATATAGAGACACCCACAAGCTGCCTGAAACACTTTTGCTTTTATTCAATGGGCTTAAATTGAGTTCGAACGAGGAGTCTATTAGGCTTACGGCCAGAACCGACGAATTTAGATCTTTGATAGAGATGTTTTTCCAGGAGGTTGAGCCTTCCTTATTCGTAACTGCTGCCAACACAGAATTATCAGTTCCTTTGAGGTTTTGGTAGGAAGGAAGGGGTGCTGCCTCTTTCCCGGAGCTATCCATGATTAAACTTGCTCGTGCAGTAAGCTCTTCAGAAGAAGGCCACTCTCTCCAGGACTGCTCCGCTTCACTCATCGCGGAAACTAGGCTTGCATCCGCCAGCAAGGTCGTAATCTGTCCCTGAAAACCATCGCTCACTGAAATATGAGGTTGTGTATCATAAACCTTGATACGAAATTCAGCATCTCGCGTCGATAATTCAAAGAAAGCTACCTGCCGTTCAGCAGAGGTAAAAGCGCCAGAATCATCAAATGCTATCGACGATAAAGACTTCCGGTCCAGACTTTCAAAAGGATTGTCCGAAGATGCGTCGTCATATAAGGATTCAGCACCATACTGAATGTTCAGGAGATAATTAGCGGCTTGCTTGGCGAGCCCGACTCGACCTGGATCATTGGATTTCGGTATTTCTTTAAGAATATCTGCATCTTTTCCTTTTGCGGACAATTCGCTATGCATGTTCTGGATGAAGCTATCAAACGAGGCGGCGGACGCATTCGAGTTAGTGGTGCTACGCTTAAGGATTGTGGCTATTTCTAAAGCAGCGGAGGATAAGGAAACGTCATTCTTCGGGGAACTGCTAGATGCAATATGCTGGAGGGGAGGCAGGAATTCGTTAGTTCCTATCTGTATATACTTGGATAATGACCCTGCCTGCCTATCTATCGTTGACATAATAGTTTCGGCACGAATTCCATGCATGTTATACCCCAGCATATAGTCTAAATAATTTAAATTAGCCTATTTGCATATCGGCAAGCGCCTCCCAATCTTTAGAGTGAATTTTATTTGCAAGTATCGATAAGGCTTTCAATACAGCAGATTGTACGGTTGAGTATTGGCTAAAAGAGTGCCTCCCTTTTCAGCAGCGTGAGGCTGGGCGGTTACAAATTAAGCAGAGCTGAGCGTATGGTTCACGGCGACGGTCAGGTAGAGAAGTGGCAAGCGCCGCATACGGCCCGGAAGGACTGGTGTAACTGATGTGCCGAAGTAAGGACGACTGCTTCTGGCCGGTAGCTCCCGTCGTAACCGGCAGCAGTTGGCCAAACCGGCTGTTTACATTGCCTCTGCTCGTCCTCCCAGATGAGTAAGCAAGCTTTGCATCGGCCCAGTCAGCCCACTCCATTCCTTAAAGCACAGGCAAAGTTGGCGCCGTGCCCAGTCGTCCTCCAATCCGAGCACCAGAAGGGAATAGCGGCGCCTATAACGCCTGGCAATGTCCTGGGGCACAACCCCGACGCCTACCCCTTGACCGACCATTTCGCATAAGCCTTCAAAGGTTTTCACGCGAATCCGAAGGTCGAGTGGTCTTCCCGCTGAGCTGGCGTGGTCGTCAATGTGATCTTGCAACGCGTTGCCTTGAAATAGCCCCACGAAGGGCAGATCCAGAATGTCTGAGAAAGTCGCTTTCTTACGACCTGAGAAGAAACGGTCTGCAGCGGTGATTAACACCAGGTGATCCGTCGCGACGGGCTGCAGTTGAAGGCCGTCGACTCGAACGGCATCCGAAATCACTCCGGCCTCAGTCAGGCCAGATGCTACAGTTCGAACAATATCGGTACTGGTGCGCTCTTTGAGTTCAACGCGCAAATGCGGTCGCTCAGAAAGCCACGGAGCAAGACGACTGGGAAGAAACTCAATGAGTGCGGCAGTGTTGGCGTAAAGGTGAAGCGTCCCGCGAGCACCAACAGCAAAGCCCTGAAGCTCTTCTTTTAACACCTCTTGTTGCTTGAGTATCAGGCGTGCGTGACGTGCAAGCGCCTCTCCCGCTTCAGTTGTTACAACTCCCCTTGGGCGTCGATCCAGCAAAGTCACTCCGACGGCACCTTCAATCCTACGCAGTCGTTCGCTTGCAGATGCCAGAGCCAGATTCGCACTCACAGCACCTGCCGAGATACTGCCTGCATCCACGATACATAGGAAAAGCTGGAGATCCGCTAAGTCGAGCCGCATAGGAAACCTTCACTATGCCTTCGGAATATCCGAAGCATCAGTGGATATTTTCCGCATTGTGCCCAGTATTACTACCAGCTTCAATCGGGCTGCTTTGTTCTGTTATACGAGCCTGCTATGCATGATTCTCTTTTGTACATTCTGCTATTGGCCGGTACGTTCTTAGCTGCCGGAGCAGTGAAAGGCATCACCGGAATGGGGCTTCCCACCGTTGCCATGGGGTTGCTTGGAACGGTAATGCCTCCGGCTGCCGCTGCCGCCGCCCTCGTGATTCCGTCTTTTGTAACCAACATGTGGCAACTGTTTTCTGGCCCATCACTATCGCTGCTGATGCGCCGGCTTTGGCCCATGATGCTTTGCATTATTGTCGGCACGATTGCTGGCTCGGCTTTGCTGGTTCGAGTGAACCCAGTTTGGTCTGGGCTCGGCCTTGGCATAGCCCTTATTGTTTATGCGGTTTACGCGCTCATTGCACCGGTCTTTTCTATTCCTAAGTACATCGAGAGATGGCTCTCGCCTGTGATCGGTTTGATTACGGGTGTAGTGACCGGAGCTACTGGCGTTTTCGTCATGCCGGCGGTTCCCTATCTTGGATCGTTGAACATGGATCGAGAGGAGCTATTACAGGCGCTTGGCTTGTCTTTCACTACCTCCACGGTGGCACTCGCCGTAGGACTATTCACGCACGGGGCATTTCAAGTTGAGCAGCTAGGTACGTCCTTGTTGGCCGTCGTTCCAGCGTTGGTCGGGATGTGGGTGGGCCAGTTGGTACAGGTTCGGATCAGCCCGAAACGTTTCCGCCAATGCTTCCTGATCTTCCTGGTTATGCTGGGGGTTGAGCTTTCGTCCCGCCCCTTTCTTTGATGCGCCTTCGCTATCGGGAACTGGTTTCAGCGGCTCAATCAAAACGGCAGCCAGCTTAGGGTTCTGAAGCACTTGAGGGGCAGCTGGAATCTTGAGGAGGGGAGCGCAAAGCATATGCGCAACCTACTACCGTTCCCGCGCACCACTATAAACATCCGCTTCGGGTCGATAGCGGAACGAATATGAGAGTCCGCTTTTGGCCCGATTCTGTTGAAAAAGTCCCGCCTCGATATTGGTCCACGAAAGAGCGTGAACGACGTTGAAATCTGGTTCGCTCAGAAGGCGGGGTTGTTTTGGTTTTTACGTAGCAACACCAAAATCGAGCGTTTTTTGAGCAGCCGAAAAGCAACTCCCTCGGAGAGCGACTTTTTCAACAGAATCGGCCCGATAGCTGACTGTCACGGCGATCGGCAAAAGCGGCAGATGGCGGAGGCATCCTTCCTGCATCTAGCGACAATTGGCGTTACTCCTGGCGACGCGGTCTGCTGGTTTCTAGCCGATCCTTGCCAGGCAATATGCCAAACATGCGTAGGTAGTCTCTTGCAAAGTGCGAAGCACCTTCATAACCAACTTCGAACGCTGCGCTACTGGATGACCTGCCTTCAGACACGATCAAGCGCCGCGCCTCGATCAATCGTAATTGCTTCTGGAATTGCAACGGTGTGAGTGAAGTGACTGCCCTGAAATGTTGGTGAAACGAAGAGCGGCTCATACCCGCCACGGCAGCCAGCCGTTCGGCCGGCAGCGCGTTGGCGTACTCGGCTCGCAGTACGGCAACGGAGCGGGCTATGCGATGAACATGACTGTCAGGCGTGCCGAGTTGGCGTATCGCTGCGCCGTGCATACCCGTGAGTAGCCAGTAGTGGATTTCGCGCAGCAATTGCTGATGTAGCATGGCCAATGCGGCCGGACGGTCAAGCAGTTGCATCAAACGCAACGCTGTGTCGGCGACTTGCTCGTATGTTGAAGTATGTTCATGAGGATTGACGCTTAACGCCTGCGCCTGCATTTCCAGCACCAGATCGGCGATTATGCAAAGGTCCAGATCAAGTGCGAGCGATAGATAAGGGATGCTCGCGCTCGCCTGCATGATCTGGCTGACCATTGGCTGGTTGGCAGTGATCAGCATGGAGTCGCCAGCAGCGTAATCCAGCTGCTGGTTACCAATGGAAACGCGCTTGCTGCCCTGCAGCACCAGGCACAACAGCGGCCGTGGCAGCGTATGCTCCAATGAAGTAGCCGCAGTTTTGCGAACAGCAATAAGCCCGCAAGCGGTAGATGCAACACCGTCACGTGCACACGCCCCTTCGGTATGGCGGCGAACAATTTCAAGTAGCGTCTCGGCCATACCCTGATCCTGCCATGCGGACTGAGCGACGTGAGTTGATTCTGGATGATCAGGCTAGAAAACGGATGAATCCAGCGCTCCGCCCAGCCATGCCGACTCTATATTTGAAGCCTCTCGATAGGAGGTGATCATGACTGACAACACAACCCTACCAGGCCCTATTCTATTCCCGGCTCCGTCCACACCCGTATTGCCCCACCACGGCGTCCAGGTTAGTGGCGAACAGGGCGATGACGGTCGCAAAGCCTTCTACATTCACATTGAGGCCATCCCTGGCAGCGAGGATCAGGTCGTGCAGATGCTAAGGGACATTCTCGCCTGTGTTGAGCAGGAGCCGGCTACCGGACCTTGGTATGGCGTGCGGTACTCGCAGACGACTTTCGGCGTATTCGAAGCGTTCCCGAATCTGGCAGGAAGACAGGCCCACGTGGAAGGTGGCGGTGGAAAAATATTCAGAGACATAACGCGGATGAATTCGATACTTGCCTATCCGGCTCATGTCTATCGATTAGACATACTCATGAGCAAAGAGGTGTTCGCGCGCTGAGAGTGCTCTGCGATTGCGGGAACGCCCGTAAAGCACTCCGCATCGCGCCACGACATCTAGCATGCTGGAAATCGCACTCCCTCTAGATGGCTTAAGTAGAGTAGGCCGATCCTTCAAAAAAGTCTGTCCGCTCCTGGCCCGATAGCCGCCCTGCTTCCAACACTAATCCGTCAACACAAGAGACGCTCCCGGATAGCGGTCACAAAGAAACTCAACGAACGCCCGGACTTTCGGTGCAGCGAGGCGCCTGGATGTGTGTAGGACCCAGAGCGACGTTTCGGCACCGGTCACGGTGCCCCACTGAACCAGTTCCCCACGCGCCAGCTGGTTCCATGCAATGGACTGCGGAATGAGCGCCGCACCGCCGCCGGCGACAGCCGCGTCGCGGATCATCAGGAATGAGGAAAACCTCAACCTCGGCACGGGCTCAATGATCAGGCGCCCCTCGTCGAGGCTCCAACTGGTTGGCTGAAAGCTCGAAAAGACAATGCCGGGTATCTGCCTGGCCGCGCCGGGTGGCGGGATCGCGATGGACGGCGTGGCCACTACGATCAGTCGGTCCTTGGCGAAGCATCGGCCAACCAGGTCGCTATCCGGGCTGGGGTTGACCCGAATGGCAACGTCGTACTGCTCCTCGACGAGATCAACCAGGCGGTCCTCCGCCAGGACCTCGATGGTGATCTCCGGGTAAGCGGCGCAGAACTCGGCGCCGATCCGCCCCATGGCGAGCTGTGAGAACAGCACCGGAGAAGCAATACGAAGATGGCCGCGGGGGATGGATAGCCCCTCGCGAGTGGCCGTCATGGCTTCCGCCACCTCTCTCATGGGCCCCTCGGTTCGGGCCATCAACATTTCGCCGGCCGCGGTGAGCTTTAGTCCACGGGCGCTGCGCTCGATCAGCCGCACACCGAGTTGATCCTCAAGGTCGGCGATGCGGCGTGACAGGGTCGCCTTGGACCTACCGCTCGCGCGGCTGGCCTTTCCCAGCCCGCCGTTGGTGGCCACGAGTGCGAAGTCGACCAGTGCGTTGATGTCCATAGGTATTCCAAATATGAGACGAGGTGTCTTCATTTTGTGATCTGCGTTTTGTATGTGCAACGGCTTATTGTCTGGTCACCACTGATCAATAAGGAGTGACCACCATGAGCACCATGCAACGCGCTTTACTCATCCGAGCTTACGGCGGCGCTGAAGCCGTCGAGGTAGCGGATGTTTCCATGCCAGAAGCGGCACAGGGCGAAGTCTTGGTTCGGGTTCGCGCTGCCGGGGTGAACGGCCTCGACTGGAAAGTTCGCGAGGGCTATGTGCGGGATGCCTTTCCACTGCAATTGCCGGCTGTGCTGGGCATCGAGTTGGCAGGCGTCGTCGAGGCGGTCGGTTCCAACACTTCTCGCTTTCGTGTCGGTGACCGAGTCATGGGGCCGTTAGGCGGGCTCGGCGCTTATGCCGAGTGCGTGGCGGTCGCCGAGGCGAACCTGGCCCGCACGCCGGATACGCTGGACGACGTCCAGGCCGCGGCACTCCCGGTGGCAACCGTGGCGGCTTGGCAGAGCCTGCACCATGCGGGGCCGATCCGTCAGGGTCAGCGGATCCTGATTCATGGTGCGGCAGGTGGCGTGGGTGGCTTTGCCGTGCAGTTCGCCAAAAGGCTAGGCGCCGAGGTGTTCGCCACGGCGGCTTCGGCTCATCTCGACTATGTCCGCAGTCTCGGCGCCGACCATGTCATCGACTATCAACGTCAACGCTTCGAGGACATCGCCCAGAGCATCGATCTGATGCTCGATTACGTCGGGGGCGAAGTCCTCGATCGGTCATGGCAAGTCCTGACGGCGGACGGCGCCATCGTCGGCACCACATCGCCCGACATCCTGGCCCGCACGCCGGCAGGCCGCCGTGGCCTGTGGTTCATGAACACACCGGACGCCTCGCTTCTGGAGACTTTGGCTGCCGAGGTCGCAAGTGGCGCGCTGCAATCCCACATCAGCGAGGTCGTCAGCGTCGCCGACCTTCCTCTGGCCATCGAACGCAACCGCACCGCCTCGCGATTCGGCAAGGTCGTTGCGGACTTCTCGCGCTAACCCACCTTTACATCCCATCCAATACTGGAGATTCACATGAGCATTCTTGTTACGGGCGCCACGGGCACAATCGGTTCTCTCATCATTCAACGCCTCGCCACTGTAGGCGCGGACATCAGCGCACTGGTTCGTCAACCGGGCAAGGGCAGCTTCCCGGCAGGTGTCACCGAAGTCGTCGCAGACCTGACCGACGTGCCGTCGATGCGCGCCGCGCTTTCTTCGGTGCGAACGCTATTCCTGTTGAATGCCGTCACGCCGGACGAGGTGACGCAGGCGCTTATCACCCTCAACCTCGCGCAGGAAGCCGGCATCGAACGCGTGGTCTACCTGTCGGTGATCCATGCCGAGAAGTACACGAACGTGCCTCACTTCACCGGCAAGCACACCGTCGAGCGCATGATCGAGAGCTTCGACATACCTGCCACCATCCTGCGCCCGGCCTACTTCATGCAGAACGAGTACATGGTTCAGCAGGTCATTCAGGACTATGGCGTCTATCCGATGCCGATCGGCTCAGCGGGCGTCGCGATGATCGATACACGCGACATTGCGGATATCGCCGTCGCCGAGTTGCTCCAACGCGATAAGGCCCCCGGTGCGCTCGAGCCGGTGACGCTGGATCTTGTCGGCCCGGACGTGCTGACCGGCGCCTCTGCGGCGCAGGTCTGGAGCTCCGCTCTGGGTCGGGAGATCGCCTATGCCGGTGATGACGTGGCCGCCTTCGAAGCACACATGGCTTCGTTCGGCCCATCCTGGATGGCCTATGACATGTGCTTGATGATGGTGGGTATCCAGAAGCACGGCATGCAAGGGGGCGAAGGGGCTGTGGAGCGTTTGCAAACCATCCTGGGACGCCGCCTGCGCAGTTACGAGGACTTCGTGCGCGAAGCCAGCGGCGCCGACTGAACGTCACTGGGCGGGCGGCGCTGACCGAGCCCGCCGATGTCGGAAAACTGAAGCGGACTTCACGTGAAGTCCGCTTCTGGCGTGACAACGGCCGTCATCGGTGCCAGCTCTGGCGTGATGGCGGGGGAAAACCTTACTTTCCCTTTACGTCCGCTTCACACGAAGCTGACCGTCAGCAGCGTAAAGTCCTGGTCAGGCTGATGGAACAGCCGGCTCCATTGGGTGGACCCGCCGCGGCCCGGTTGTTGAGTTGACAGCTGTTGCAGCCGCGGCGGTCCGCTGCTTTTTTAACCTAGACTTTGGCATCGTGCGAAAGCAGGTTGGTTTAAACATTTCGTGGGGAGACCCGTCACCGTGATCGTTCAAAAAAATTTCCTGGCTGTCGTGGCTGGCGTTGCGTTGCTGGCGCAGACGCTCGTCGCTCATGCCGAGCTGCCGGACTTCACACCGCTGGTCGAGAGCGCCTCACCGGCGGTGGTCAATATCAGCACCAAGCAGTCCACGCCGGTACGCGGCGGGCCGATGCAGATGCCTGATCTCGAGGGCATACCTCCGATGTTCCGCGACTTCTTCGAGCGCGGCATGCCGCAGCAACCGGATCGCCGGCGCCAGGCGCAGTCCCTGGGCTCCGGTTTCATCATTTCCGAGGACGGCTACATCCTGACCAACAACCACGTGGTCGCCGATGCCGATGAAATCATGGTGCGTTTGCCTGATCGTAGTGAGCAGCAGGCCAAGCTGGTAGGCGCCGATCCGCGCAGCGATGTCGCCCTGTTGAAAATCGATGGCGACGATCTGCCTATCGTGAAGATCGGTAATTCCGAGAAGTTGAAGGCGGGGGAGTGGGTCGTTGCTATCGGCTCGCCGTTCGGCTTCGATCACACAGTCACCGCTGGGGTGGTCAGCGCGACTGGGCGTAGCCTGCCGAACGAGAGCTATGTGCCCTTCATTCAAACTGATGTGGCGATCAACCCCGGTAACTCGGGCGGCCCGCTGTTCAATCTGGATGGAGAAGTGGTCGGCATCAACTCGCAGATCTTCACCCGTTCCGGTGGCTTTATGGGGCTGTCGTTCGCGATCCCGATCGATGTCGCCATGGATGTCGCCAATCAACTGCGTGAAGACGGCAAGGTCAGCCGGGGTTGGCTCGGTGTGGTCATTCAGGAAGTGAACAAGGATCTGGCCGAGTCGTTCGGTCTCGAACGTCCAGCCGGTGCGCTCGTTGCGCAGGTCATGGACGGCGGCCCGGCAGCCAAGGGCGGCCTTAAGGTTGGCGATGTCATCCTGAGCCTGAACGGCAAGTCCATCGACATGTCCGGCGACCTGCCGCACCTGGTTGGCGCGATGAAGCCGGGCAGCACGGCCAAGCTCGAAGTGGTCCGTGGGGGCGACCGCAAGACGGTGACACTGGAGATCGGGGCACTGCCCGAAGATGGCGATCTTCTGGCGTCAGCCGGCGGCCCGGGCGGCGCCACGAGCAGCGATAATCGCCTGGGTGTATCCGTGACCGAGCTGACCGATGCGCAGCGTCAGGCGCTCGAAATCAGCGGGGGAGTGGTCATCAGGGAGGTCAGTCAGGGCCCTGCAGCGATGATCGGCCTGCGCCCGGGAGATGTCATCACGCATCTCAACAACCAGGCGATCGACTCGGTTAAAACCTTCAGCAAGGTAGTCAAGGCATTGCCGAAGAACCGCTCCGTGTCGATGCGTGTCCTGCGGGACGGACGGGCGAGCTTCATTACCTTCAGGCTCCCCGACTAACCCGAACCAGTTGCTCTGCCTATGAGGCCCGCTTAACGCGGGCCTTTTGCTGTCCAGAGATTGCTTAGTCGACGACGAACAGCTTGGCGCCGACCGCGGTGGATGAGCGGTGCGCTTCGGCGTTGTCGGCAACCTGATAGCTCATGCCAGGTTTGAGGATGAAAGTGCGGCCATCGTCCAGCTCGGTATGCAGCTCGCCTTCGAGACAGAACAGGATATGGCCTTTGCTGCACCAGTGATCGGCGAGATAGCCCGCGCTGTATTCGACTATCCGAACGCGGATGTCGCCAAAATGGCAGGTGCGCCAGAGCGCGCTGCCGGTTTCGCCCGGATGTTCGCTGGGTTGAACCAGTGACCAGTCGGTAGTGCCGAAGGGGATGGCGTTCAATTGCACGAGCTCGTTCCTTTTTAAGTGTCCCGGTTTTCCGGGTTGCAACCCTGCGGCTTGTATACGCGCTGGGTGGAGGCGGGATTGTCGGCAAGTTTCTCGACGGGCCTGCGTGGACGAGCGACCAACTCACCGCCGCAGTTGGGGCAGACGAAGCCGAGTTTGGACTGGGCGCACGTCGTGCAGAAGGTGCATTCGAAGGAGCAAATCACTGCCTCGGCAGATTCTGGCGGCAAATTGGTATCGCAACATTCGCAGCCGGGCCGGAGTTCCAGCATGTCAGTTTCCTTTTTGGATGGTCTATCAAATGCCGTGCGCGTACCGGGTGGGGCGGTTAATGCGTGGACCGCCTGGCGCGAATCTATTGGAGTTTACGGATCGCTGCCACGAATCGCTTAAGCTAAAGCATTCATTCGACACAGCACCGCTTTGTTCCCGCAACGTCGGACACCTTGAGCACTGTCGACGTCGCACTGTTTGTGCATATCACGATATTCATGCCTCTGGCCGAGGCATCAGGGGTAACGCTATTTTGAGTCACGCAAGTGAAGCGAAACCGGCCCGCTCGGTACCGTTGCGCAGTCGTCTGCTGACCATCGCGCTTGCCGGAATCCTGCCTTTGGCATTGGTCGCCGGCCTGGGGCTGGTATCGATCGTCAGCGAGCAGAAGCAAATAGCCAAGCAACGCAGTCTCGAGGTAACGCGCCTGGCCGCTACGGCTATCGAGATCGAGCTGGTGCGCTCGATGAACCTGTTGCAGGCACTGTCGCAGTCGCCCTTGCTCGACGAAGGCGACGTCGAAAGCTTTGCCGAGATGGTTCTGCGTGTACTACCGACGGTTCCCAGCTGGCATTCGCTGCTGATCATCACGCCGGAGGGTGAGGTCGTTCGGCGCGTTTCGTCGCATAACTCCCCGGAGTCGAAGGTGATAGCCGAGCCTGGCAGCTTCGTTGAAATGCTTGGCACGGGAGAGCCTCAGATCGGCAACATGGCGCAAGGGCCTGGTGGCGCGTGGGGCATTCCTTTGCGCGTACCGGTACATGATGGCGCAACTATCCGCTACATCCTGACGACAGTGCTCGAACCCGGCGCCATCGCAGACGTCATCAACAATCGGCGGTTGCCGAAGGGCTGGGTGACCACTGTGCTGGATGCCAGTGGTTCACGAATCGCCCGGTCTCAACGGCATATTGAGACGCTGGGGCTGCCCGCTTCTCCGACCCTGGCGAAGTTGCTGCAGGAAGATAAGGCAGAAGAAGGCATGGGTATGACCATGACTGTGGAAGGCCTGCCCGTTTTCACGGCGTTTGTGCGGTTGTCTCCCTCGGGATGGGTGGTGGCGACCGGGGTTTCCACCGACGAGGTTCAAGCCGGCGCCGTCAGGGCCTTCACGTTCTACGGCGGTGGGCTGCTGCTCTCGTTGTTGTTTGCGGTCGCTGCGGCGTTGTTCGCGACGCGGCGGATCAATGTCCCGATGCGTCAGTTGCGGCGGGCGGCCCAAGCCATCGGTCGAGGTCAGTCGGTGCACCAGGCACCGGAGAGCGAGATCGAGGAAGTGCGCGAGGTGGGGCGGGCGCTAGCCGCCGCAGCGCAGGCGCGCCAGGCGAGCGAAGCCGAGCGTGACAGCATGTTGGCGCGGCTGGAGCTGGCTCAGCAGGACCTCACCGAGCAGGTCAGCGATCTGGAATCGCTACAGGCGCTCAGCAATCAGTTGCTGCAATTGCCGACGCTGGACGATCAACTGCAGGCGATTGTCGAGGTGCTGTGCGAGTTGCATGGTGCCGAGCATGGCCTGCTGACCACCCGGGAGGGGAATTCCTCGTTGCGCGTTCAGGCTTCGAAAGGCTTTTCGGCGTCCTCGCTGTTGCAATTGAACAACCTTTCGCTTGAGGGCAGCGTAGACGGTGCGGCCGTCCTGGAAGGCCGTCGAGTGACCGTCGCGAATGCCGAAGCCGATCCGCGTTTTGCCGCGCTCGTCCCACTCGCCCGTGCCGAGGGGTTCCGCTCGGTGCATGCCACGCCTATCAGGCACAGCGATGGCAGCGTTCTCGGTGTGTTGACCGTGCAACTCATGGACAGTCGTTTGCCCACGGAGCGCGAGATACGCCTGGCCGATCTCGCGGCGGGTCTCGCGGCCGTCTTCATCGATCGAGCACGAGCCCAGACCAAGGCCGGCATGTTCGAGCAGCGTCTACGGATTGCATTGGATTCGTCCTCGGTGCCGTTCAGCATTCTTTCCACGCTGTACGATTCGACGGGACAGGTGACGGACTTCGTGTTGGCCTTCATCAACCCGACGGGGGCCGCCTTTCTGCGCGGATCGGTGACGGAACTGACCGGCCGTGTTTTGAGCGAAGTGCTGGGCCCCAACGCCAATTCTCGGGTTATGGAAACGCTGGTGGCGGTGGCTACTTATAAACAACCGCATGATCTGGAGCTGCGCAGTACGGCGTTCGGCGGCGATCGCTGGGTACGTCTGGTGGCGACGCCGTACGAGCAGAGCATCGCCGTCTGGTTCGCTGACGTGACGGAAGCCAAGCACCAGGAACAGGCCATCCTGGAGGCTGACCGGCGCAAGGATGAGTTCCTCGCGACGCTGGCTCACGAACTGCGTAATCCGCTCGCACCGATACGTCTGGCTGCGGGCCTTTTCGGTTCACCCGGCGCGTCCGAAGCGCAGAAGCTGCGCAGCCAACAGATCATCGAGCGGCAGGTTCGGCACATGGCGTTGCTATTGGACGACCTGTTCGACATTTCCCGTATCACCCTCGGCAAGCTGGTGCTGCGCAAGGAGTCGCTGGATCTTGGAGCGGTCATCGAGGCAGCCGTCGAAACCGCTCGCGCCAAGATCGAGGCAAAACAGCACGAGTTGATCGTGGAGTTGCCGGCGCAACCGATCATGCTGGAGGCCGACCCGCTTCGACTCGAGCAGATACTCGTCAACTTGCTCAACAACGCGGCCAAGTTCACCGCGCAGGGTGGGCGGATTCGTATCAGCGCCACACTGATGGGTGGGACGGCCATGATTTCGGTGGCCGACAACGGCCTGGGCATCGCTCGTGAACACCTCAAGCTGATTTTCGAACGCTTCGCCCAGGTGCCCACAAACCGGACGCAGGTCAACACGGGTCTGGGCATCGGGCTGGCACTGGCCAAGGGGCTGGCCAATCTTCATGGCGGCGATATCCGCGTCAGCAGCGCAGGGCTGGGGCAGGGCGCGGAGTTCAGGTTGACTCTGCCGGCCCTCGCGGTATTGCCGAGCGACGGGCAGCGTGCCGAGCCGGGCAAGGCGGCGATCCATGCGCGGCGGGTCCTCGTCGCGGATGACAACCGGGATATCGCCGAAACCATGGCTGAGGTCCTTCGGCTGGAAGGCCATGAGGTGCATCTGGCCTTCGACGGCAACGAGGCATTTGAGCGCTATCAGCAACTCAAGCCGGAAGTGGTGCTGCTGGACATCGGCATGCCCGGCCTGCGTGGCGATGAGGTGGCACGGATGATTCGTTCGCAGCCCTCGACGTTTTGCGTTCGACTGGTGGCGATTACCGGCTGGGGGCAGCCGAGCGACAAGGAAAAAGCGTTGGACGCCGGATTCGACGTGCACATGACCAAACCCGTCGATATCGATCGGTTGATTTCCATCGTGGGAGCTTGAAGCCGTACGTAGCCCAGTTTCCGCGGCCTGCCCGTGCGGGAGACACATACGCGACAGGCCCTTGAGGAGCATTTCGCGCTGTGGGTGAGATGGATTTACGGCTCCATCAGTGGGCCTGAAAAAAAAAGCGGGTGCCGTGCGCCGAAATTTCTGGCACCTTTGCCATCTGATTTGTAGCGGCCAGAGCGACGTGGAGCGCGCTGGTGCGCAATGAAGTGGTATCGGGAGAGACTGCAGCGGCAACGCCGTCGCAGCGCCGAAGGAGCAACCGCCCCGGAAACTCTCAGGCAAAAGGACCGATACCACCGCTTTGAACTCTGAAGAGTCGACGGGCAGTCGTCGCCCGTTGCACCGAAGGAGCAAACGAACGCCGCTACACAATGGCTGTTCGTGAAACTCTCAGGTCCAGAACAGAGGGGGCGCTCGATCTGCAATAGCGGACGAGCTCTAACCCCGACGTTCTGGAGCCTCAAAATGAAAACGATCGCTGTCATTGGTGGCGGTATTACCGGCATCACTACCGCCTATGCGCTGGCCAAACGCGGTTTCGCCGTTGCCCTGTTCGAAAAGCATCGCTACGCGGCGATGGAAACCTCCTTCGCCAACGGCGGCCAGCTCTCCGCGTCGAACGCAGAGGTGTGGACGCATTGGTCGACCATCCTCAAGGGCATCAAGTGGATGCTCAAGAGCGACGCGCCTCTGCTGGTCAATCCCAAGCCCAGCTGGCACAAGCTGTCCTGGTTCGCCGAGTTCATCGGTGCCATTCCGCAATACCGTCAGAACACCATCGAAACCGCACGTTTGGCCATCGCCGCGCGTGAGCACCTGTTCGCCTGGGCCGAGGAAGAGGGCATCGACTTCGACCTGAAGAAGGCCGGCATCCTGCACATCTACCGCGACAAGGCCGGCTTCGACCACGCGGGCAAGGTATCCACATTGTTAGCCCAGGGTGGCCTACCGCGCCGCAGCGTGACGCCGGACGAGATGCGTGCCATCGAACCGACGCTTGCAGGGCAATACTACGGTGGCTATTACACCGAGTGCGATTCCACCGGCGACATTCACTTATTCACCAACGGCCTCGCCGCAGCGGCCAGCCGCCTAGGCGTCGAGTGCCGGTATGGCCAGGATGTGAAGGGCGTGGCGACAGATGGCAGGCAGGCCAGCGTCATTTTCGGCACGCCAGGAGGCGACGAAACCCTGCAGTTCGATGGCATGGTGATCTGCGCCGGTACAGCCAGCCGTGCCTTGGCCACTCAGTTGGGCGATCGAGTGAACATCTATCCGGTCAAGGGCTATTCGATAACCGTCAACCTCAATGACGAGGCCAGCCGTGCTGCCGCGCCGACCGTGAGCCTGTTGGACGATGAAACCAAGCTGGTCACCAGCCGCCTCGGCGACAACCGCCTCCGAGTGGCCGGCACCGCCGAGTTCAACGGCTACAACCGTGACATCCGCGCTGATCGGATTCGCCCCCTGGTGGATTGGGTCGCCGAGTGCTTCCCCGGCGTCAGCACCCAGAGCGTGGTGCCCTGGGCGGGGCTGCGTCCGATGATGCCGAACATGATGCCCAAGGTCGGCCGCGGCAGCTCGGCCTGCGTGTTCTACAACACCGGCCATGGGCACCTCGGCTGGACCCTGAGCGCAATAACCGCGGACATGATCGGCGATGTGGTGAGCCAGTCGCTGGGCTCGGCTACCTCGATGACCGGCTCGCGTCCGGAGGCTGCGCTGGCGTGACCAGCATTGGCGACTGCGGCAACGCCGCGGTCGTCAATCGTCGCGAGTCAGTACCTCCAGCAGCTCGATTTCGAACAGCAGGTTGGAGTTCGGCTTGATGTGCTCGCCGATCTGACGTTCGCCGTAAGCGAGGTGGGCGGGGACGAAGAGTTTGCGTTTGCCACCCACCTTCATGCCCATGAGTCCGATGTCCCAGCCCTTGATTACCCGCCCGGTGCCGATCACGCACTGGAATGGCTTGCCACGTGCGTAGCTGGAGTCGAAAGTGGTGCCGTCTTCCAGCTGGCCGCGGTACTCAGTGGTGATCAGGGCACCCTTAACCACTTCCTTGCCGTCGCCGACTTGAAGGTCCTCGATCTGCAGTTCGTCGTTCATCTGTTTTTCTCGTTGGATGATCCGGGCTAGACCAGCACCTGGCGGGTGCTGGCGATAAGCTGGTGCACCTGTTTTTCCACTTTGGCCGCAGTGGCCTGTTCCGGGCCGCGGCCACGGGGGCAGGGCAGGCTCGCGGTGGTGCCGAACAGCCGGCAGATCAGCGGACGCTCGGCATAGGCTTCGCAGCCGTTGGGGCCTAGGTGTACGCAGTTCCAGTGCGCCAGGGCGGCGTCGTGCTCGGCGTCGCTGCGGTGAGGCAGTCGCGCCATTTCTTCGGAAGATGCCGTCACCGGTCCACAGCAGTCGTGGCAGCCGGGTTCGCAGGCGAAGCCTGGGATTTTTCGGCGCAGCTGGTCGATCTTGCGGTTGGTGCAGCTCATCAGGGGGCGCCTGTTTCGGGGCGCGAATAGTATTCGGCCAAACGGGATAATTCTCCTCCGCGCCGGCCTTTTTCACGGCGAGGGCGTATCGATGATGTCGTTCCAGTCAGGATGCTTGCTCACATAGTCGGCGACGAAACCGCATACCGGCACGACGCGCTTGCCGCGTCGACGGGCATCGTCGAGCGATTCGTGGATCAGCCTGCTGCCCATTCCCTGCCCGGCGAGGCTCGGGTCCACTTCAGTGTGAGTGAACACTTGGCGCGGGCCTTCCTCACGGTACTCGGCGAAACCGAGGTCCTGGCCATTGACGTTCAGCACGTAGCGGTGCGCATTCTCGTCGTGTCGTACTGTTGCGTCGTTCATCGAAATGTTCCATCCGTAGGGAAATCAGGCCCGGCCTGTATAGCAACCGGGCAGGGTGTAGCCGCTACAGCGAGTCGACCAGCTTTCGTCCCATCTCGCAGCCGCGCTCGAGCGCTTCGTCGAAACTGCGGTAGTGCTGGGTCTGATCGACGCTTACCGGAACGACGATTTCACGGTCTTTCACCACTTCCGCGCCCACGGCCCAGAGCGTCTCGCCGTAAGTTTCATACTCGTACCCAGTGATGTGCACGATCACCTCGTGATCGCGGTAGACCAGCCGGTGGCTATGAGGGATCTGGTGATCGCTGCCGCTGGGGATGTGCGCGGGCATGTCGAAGTAGGGCTGTTCGGCGTCCGGTTTGACGGCCTTGCTCATCGCTGGACCTCCTTGGGTTGTCTGGATTGGGCCGAGGCAGCGGCGCATCGTTCCCGACGGTGGCGATGCGCGCGATGAACGTGAACCTGCCAGCGCACGGCTCACCGGCCCGCTATCGGCGCCACCAAACCTAGACTGAAGTACAGCCTTTACCACCTGCAAGTCGCATGGTGTCGGAGCTGTCGCTGGCTAGCATGGGGCGTAACGACAAGCCCAGAGGCACCCATGACTCGAAGCGTCAGCCTCCTTCCGTGCGTACGTACGCTTGTGTTGTTCTGCGTCCTGGTCGTCAGTCCGATGCTCTACGCTCAGGCGCCAGATGAGCAGGGCCTGGAGACCGAGATCAGACAGTTGTTTCCCAGGGCGACGCGCATCGAGCCGAAGCAGGAGAACCCGCCGGTTTACCGTGCGTATCAGCTCGACGAGCTGCTCGGTTACGCCTTCGAGTCCACTGATTACTCCAATCTGCAGGGTTTTTCCGGCAAGCCGATACGGCTGCTGATCGGCATGGACCCGCAGGGTGTATTGGCTGGCATCAAGGTGCTGGAACATCATGAGCCGGTATTTCTGCACGGGCTTGGCGAGCAGTCCTTGTTCGACTTCGTCGAGCAATATCGGCAGAAATCGATCAGTAGGCCCATCGTCGTGGGCAATCGTGAAGGGGCCACAGCTGACAGCGACTCGGTGACCCGCATCGACGGGGTCAGCAAGGCGACGGTCTCGGTGGTGATCCTCAACGAAACCGTTCTGCTTTCCGCCTTGAACGTCGCACGGCAGCTGCTCGATGGGTTCGCTAGTGGCCCGCTGGCCACCGCCAAACCAGACGTATATCAACCGCTCGGCTGGAACGAGCTGCTGGAGCGGGGCTTCGTCCAGCACTGGACGCTGAGCGACGACGAGGTCGAGGAGGCCATAGGCCATTCGCTTGACGGCTATCAGGACCTCGAGGCGGACGCCGAAGACGAACCTTTCAGCGACCTGTATTTCGCCTATCTGAATGCGCCGAGTATCGGCCGTAACCTGCTGGGTGAGACGAGATTCCAACGGCTTAGGGAGGAGCTGCTACCCAACGAGCAGGCGCTGCTGGTGATGTCATCCGGCATGTATCGCCACGTGCCGGACGACTTCGTGCCGGCTACCGCACCGGATCGGCTGGTGCTGATGCAGAACGATCATGCGATCGAACTGCATGACATGAACTTCAACAATGGAGCGGTCCTCGACGCGTTGAACGTGCCGGTGGAGGCGAGCGAAGCGCACATATTCCGTATCAAGGCCCACAGCGCGTTCAATCCGGTCGAGCCGGCCAGTCTGCGGCTCAACGTCAAATTGCGGCGCAACCACCTGATGGAAACCAACGCCCATTTCAGCCGAGCGTTTTGGCTCGATCCCGCACTGTTCGACATCCAGCAGGCGCAGGTCGCTGCCGAGCCGGTTCCGGTCTGGTTGCGCATGTGGCATGAACGCTGGTGGCAGGTCGGCTTGGTGGGACTGTCATTGCTGGTGTTGACCGCCGTGTTCATTTGGCAGCACCGCATCAGCCGCCACAGCAAGGGCTTTCATCTCTTCCGTGCGGGTTTTCTATTGTTCACCCTGGTTTTTATCGGGCTCTACGCCCAGGGCCAGCTGTCGGTGGTAAACATCTTTACGCTGCTTCTAGCGTTGCGACAGGATTTCGATATCCGGGTGTTTTTGATGGACCCGGTGATCTTCATGCTCTGGAGCTTCACTTTCGTCAGCCTGTTCATCTGGGGGCGCGGTGTGTTCTGCGGTTGGCTGTGTCCGTTCGGTGCGCTGCAGGAGATGCTCGGCTGGGTCGCCAAGCGTCTGCGCATCCGTCAGTGGAAAATATCGGATCGCAATCATCAGCGCCTGCAATGGTTGAAGTACCTGATCCTGATCGGCTTGGTGCCGACAGCGTTCTACTCGCTGACGCTGGCCGAGCGGCTCGCCGAGGTGGAGCCTTTCAAGACCAGCATCACACTGTTCTTCGTGCGCTCATGGCCGTTCGTGCTCTATGCGGTGATTCTGCTCGGCCTCGGGCTGTTCGTGCACAAGTTCTACTGTCGTTACGTCTGCCCGTTGGGGGCTGGGTTGGCGATGCTCGGCAAGTTCCACCTGTTCGCCTGGCTCACCCGCATCGATGCTTGCGGCAAGCCGTGCCAACACTGCAAGAACCACTGCGAGATCGGCGCCATCAAACGCGATGGCCGCATCGACTATGACGAATGCATCCAGTGTCTGGAATGCATCGTCATACTCAACAACGAGGATCAATGCGTGGCGACCGTCAGTGCGCGCAAGAGGGCCGAAAAGGCTGGGCGCCGCGGTCACGACGGTCTGATCGTAACCGACGCCATGGCTCCGAGGCCGCTACCGGCACCCTGAGGATCAACGATCTGGCCGTATCGGAGCGGCTGATCGTAAACGCCACCTGACCGGCCGGTTCTGCAACGCTGCACAGCGGTTCTGCGCACATGGCTATTGTTCCTTTGCCTGAGTTCGTTAGGATCGGCCGATTCCGTGCGCCGGACCGGATCGGCGCGCCTGACCCTTTGCTCCGAAGAGGACTCCATGGCTGAACGTGAAATCGTCGTTGTCGGTGCGGTGCGCACCCCGATCGGCTCCTTTGGTGGCGCGCTGAAGGATGTCGATCTGATCACCTTGGCAACCACAGTCTGCCGCGGCGTGCTTGAACGCTCCGGTACGCCCGCCGATGCCGTGGGCCACGTGGTGATGGGGAATGTAATACCCTCCGAGCCTCGAGACGGCTACCTGGCACGGGTCGCCGCGGTGGACGCGGGCATTCCGCTGGAAACCCCGGCCTTCAACGTCAACCGCCTGTGCGGTTCCGGCCTGCAGGCGGTGATCTCGGCGGCGCAGTCGATTCTGCTCGGCGATACCGATGTGGCCATCGGTGGCGGCGCGGAGAGCATGAGTCGTGGCCCATTCATCTTGCCGAACATGCGCTGGGGCGCCCGCCTCGGAGACAGCCAGGCGATCGACTACATGAATACGCTGCTGCACGATCCCTGGGGCAAGTTTCACATGGGTGTGACGGCTGAAAACGTCGCCGAGCGCTACGGCATCAGCCGTGAACGGCAGGACGCGCTGGCGCTGCAAAGTCAGCAACGCGCCGCGCGTGCAGTGGAAAGTGGCTATTTTCGCGAGCAGATCGTTCCGGTGACCGTCGCGACCCGCAAGGGGACCGTCCAGTTCGAGGTCGACGAACATATCCGCGCCGACCTCACCGTCGAGCGGCTCGCAGCATTGACGCCGATCTTCAAAAAGGAAAACGGTACAGTCACCGCGGGCAATGCTTCCGGGTTGAACGACGGCGCCGCGGCGCTGGTGCTGGCTGAGGCCGGACGGGCTCAAACCTTGGGTTTGAAGCCCATGGCGCGCTTGGTCGGTTATGCCCACGCCGGGGTCGAGCCGGCCTATATGGGCATCGGCCCGGTGCCGGCGGTAAGCAAGGTACTGGAGCGCACCGGCATTCGGCTGGAGCAGATCGACGTGATCGAAGCCAACGAAGCCTTTGCCGCTCAGGCCTGTGCCGTGATGCAGGAGCTCGGGCTGGATCCGGCGCGGGTCAATCCCAATGGTTCCGGTATTTCCCTCGGGCACCCAGTGGGCGCGACCGGTGCGATCATCAGCGTCAAGGCCATACATGAGCTGCAGCGCATTCAGGGCCGCTATGCGTTGGTGACCATGTGTATCGGCGGCGGGCAGGGTATCGCGGCGGTCTTCGAGCGGTGCTGACGGAGGCTGCGTTCGCGCTCGTCGGGCATGGCCGTTTCGATTGAAGATTCTGCCGGGACGGCCGACATGCTTTGACGAGGGTGATATCTCCGCCAAGAGACCGGCTTTCCCACAGGACTATTCATGAACAACGTATCCGCCACCGACGCCTTATCGCTTCTGCTGTTCACGCTTCGCAGCGGCAAGCAGATGGCGATCAACCTGTTGAAGGTCAGCGAGATCATCCCGACGCCGTCGTTGACCCGGCTGCCCGAGTCGCACCCCCATGTCAGAGGCGTCGCCACGTTGCGCGGCCATCCGTTGTCGGTCATCGACCTGAGCCTGGCCATCGGCATGGCGCCCTTGCAGGATCCCAAAGGCGGTTGCCTGATCGTCACCGAAATCAGTCGTTCGAAGCAGGGATTGCATGTGCAGGCAGTGGTCAAGATCGTGCACATCCAATCATCGAAGATCCTGCCGCCGCCCTACGGCGCGCGAAACAATTCCTTCATTACCGGTACCGCTGAAGTGGACGGCGAACTGATCCAGATCCTAGACGTGGAAAAGGTCATCCACAACATTGCGCCGGTTCCCGGCGAGGCGGACATTTCCCATCTCGATGATCAGGACGCCCAACTGTTGACCGAAACGCGCGCCCTGATCGTCGACGACAGCCAGGTGGCGATCCACATGTCGGTGTCGGCGCTGACGAAGATGGGCGTTACCTGCCATTCGGTACGCAGCGCTCGCGAGGCCTTCGAGAAGCTCGACAGCCTGAAGGACAGCTACGAAGCGATCAATGTGGTGGTGTCGGATATCGAGATGCCGGAAATGGACGGTTATTCATTCACCCAGGCGCTGCGCAAGCATCCGGATTACGCGTCCATTTACGTCCTGCTGCATACCTCTCTCGACAGCACCATCAGCACCGATAAGGCCAAGGCCGCCGGCGCCAATGACATCCTCACCAAGTTCTCGCCGCCGGAAATGGCCAAGTGCATGCTGCGCGCGGCGCGGGTGATTCATCTCGGTGAGGACACCTCGGTCGCTTGAGAACCTGGTTGGTAGCGGCGGTGGCTTCCGGATCGGCCACCTCCGCCTAGGCTCGGTCAGGCGCCGTACTTGCCGAACGCCGCGTCACGCGTGTTGACGTACAGCGCGTACAACGAATGGCTGCTGGCCATGAACAGCCGGTTGCCCTTGCTGCCGCCGAAGCAGAGATTGGCGCAGCGCTCCGGCAGCCTGATCTTTCCGATCGCCTTTCCCTGTGGATTGAAGATCATCACGCCATCCAGATCGGCGGTCACGGCTTCCGGTGAGCCCGAGCTGCCCCAGCCGCACCACAGGTTGCCATCCTCGTCGCACTTGATGCCATCCAACGCGCCGAAGGCAGGCGCCTCGATGTGCTTGCGACGCTCGCCCAGCGTGCCGTCCGCGTTGACCGGGTAGGCCCAGACCAGCCGATTGGGCTTTGCCCGGCCTTCGACGACATACAGCGTCTTCTGGTCGGGCGAGAAGCACAGTCCGTTGGGGCCGGCGATCGAGTCGATCACGCGGGTCACGGCACCGGTTTCGCCATCGATGCGATAGACGGCGTCCGGCAGCTCGGTTTGAATCTTGTGTCCCTCGTAGAAGTTGCTGGTCTGGAAAGGCGGGTCGGTGAACCAGATCGATCCGTCTTGCTTGACCGCCAGATCGTTCGGCGAATTGAAACGTTTGCCTTCGAACTGATCGGCCAGCACCGTGATGCTGCCGTCCGGCTCGGTGCGTGTGACGCGACGGCCTTGGTCATTGGTCGTCGAGCCTTCGCAGGCCAGCAGCCGTCCTTGCAGATCGCGGCTCAGGCCGTTGGAATGATTCGAGGGCTGGCGATAGACGTCGAACGAACCGGTGATCTCATCCCAGCGCATGATGCGATTTTCCGGAATGTCGCTGACCAGCAGGTAACGGCCATCGCCGACCCAGACCGGGCCCTCGGCCCAGCGCATGCCGCTGGCGATCTTCTCGACGCTGGCGTTGAACAACCGATATTTGGTGAAACTCTCATCGAGGATTTCGACGAGTTCATCCGGGTAGCGCTGGGTCAATGGTTCGGCCAAGGCGAGCCGGGGCAGGCCCAGGCTGCCCATCGAGGCGATTCCAGCCGACACCATCAGCGAGTTTTTCAGGAAGGCTCGGCGGGCATTGCGTGGGTCGTTGGCGGAATCGTCATTCGTTGTGGTCATGGCGTGCGTCCTACGTGAAGTTTTTATGGGCGAGCGAGCCCGTTCCACCGGGATAGGCGGTCAGGCGATACGCGAGGGGTCAGCTATTCAGTCGAGGCGGGCTATGTGCGTGGCGCAACAACGGCAGAACGCGCTCGGCGGTCGGGCGTGGAGAAGGGGGCATGCGACTATCCATTGTTATTGTAGGGTGATGTTGTCGTACAACCTCGATGAGTATTGTTAGGGTATGACCGCTTGTCAAAGCCTATTCTTGCTGATGAACGAAGATCTTTAACGCCTTCTGTATCTTGTTCGACGTCGTATGAGTTGGTTCGACTCGTTTGTCGCCTTCGCTTGGACGTTGCCACGTAGAATGGGCGCCCCGAAAGAATAAGGACGGCGGACGGTGAATCTGCAACAGGGCTTTGTCCTGACCCGACATTGGCGCGACACGGCGGCCGGTACCGAGGTGGAGTTCTGGGTGGCCACCGATACCGGCCCGCGTCGTCTGCGCGTGCCTTACCAACCGTCGGTTGCCTTCATTCCGGCGGCACAGCAGCGCAAGGTTGAAATCCTGCTCAAGGGCGAGCGCGACGTCGAGCTGCGTCCGCTGAGCCTGACCGACTTCCGCCATCGGCCGGTGGTCGGGTTGTATTGCAAACAGCACCGCCAGTTGATGAATCTCGACAAGCGTCTGCGCGGGGCGGGGCTTGACGTCTACGAGGGGGACATCCGACCGCCGGAGCGCTATCTGATGGAGCGGTTTATCACCGCACCGGTCAGCTTTACCGGCCGGCCGGATACGCAAGGCGTTCTCGTCGAGGCGCAGATCAAGCCGGCACCGGATTATCGGCCACCACTCAGGCTGGTCTCGCTGGATATCGAAACCACCATGCGCGGCGAGCTGTACTCCATTGCCCTGGAGGGCTGCGGCCAGCGCCAGGTCTATATGCTCGGCCCGGCCAACGGCGATGCCAGTACGGTGGATTTCCAGCTGGAGTATTGCGACAGCCGCAAGCAGTTGATCGAGTGCTTGAACAATTGGCTGGCGCGGCACGATCCGGATGTGATCATCGGCTGGAATCTGGTGCAGTTCGATCTGCGTGTACTGCGCGAACAGGCCCAGCGCTATCAGGTGCCGCTGCGTTTGGGGCGCGGCGGTGAGGAGATGGCCTGGCGCGAACACGGCAGCCGCAGCAATCATTTCTTCGCAGCAGCGGCGGGGCGGCTGATCATCGATGGCATCGAGGCGCTGCGTTCGGCGACTTGGAGTTTCCCCTCGTTCAGCCTGGAGAACGTCGCTCAGACGTTGCTCGGCGAGGGCAAGGCGATCGATACGCCTTATCAGCGCATGGACGAGATCAACCGTATGTTCGCCGAGGACAAGCCGGCGCTGGCGCGTTACAACCTCAAGGATTGCGAACTGGTCACGCGGATCTTCGACAAGACCGAGCTGCTGACTTTTCTGCTCGAGCGCGCCACGGTCACTGGCTTGCCCGCCGATCGCATGGGTGGCTCGGTGGCCGCGTTCGAGCATCTTTACATCCCGCTGATGCATCGCCAGGGCTTCGTTGCGCCCAACCTCGGTGAGCGGCCACCGGAAGCCAGTCCCGGTGGCTTCGTGATGAACTCCCAGCCGGGCCTGTACGAATCGGTGCTGGTGCTGGATTACAAGAGCCTGTATCCGTCGATCATCCGCACCTTTCTCATCGATCCGGTGGGGCTGGTCGAAGGCATGCGCAATCCTGACGACAGCAACTCGGTACCGGGCTTTCGCGGTGCCCGTTTCTCACGCGACCGGCATTGCCTGCCGGCCATCGTTGAGCGTGTCTGGGAAGGGCGCGAAGCTGCCAAGCGCGAGGGCAACAAGCCCTTGTCCCAGGCGCTGAAGATCATCATGAATGCCTTCTACGGCGTGCTCGGCTCCAGCGGTTGCCGGTTCTTCGACCCGCGCCTGGCCTCATCCATCACCCTGCGCGGGCACGAAATCATGCGCCGCACCCGCGAGCTGATCGAAGCTGAAGGCTACAGCGTGATCTATGGCGACACCGACTCCACCTTCGTCTGGCTCAAGCAAGCACACCGCGACGAGGATGCGGCGCGCATCGGCCGGCAACTGGTGCAGCAGATCAATGGGTGGTGGCGCGAGCATCTTCAGCGTGAGTACGGCCTGCAAAGTGCGCTGGAGCTGCAGTTCGAAAGCCACTTCAAGCGCTTCCTGATGCCGACCATTCGCGGCGCCGAAGAAGGCAGCAAAAAACGCTATGCCGGCCTGGTCACCCGCCCGGACGGCAGCGACGGGCTGGTGTTCAAAGGCCTGGAAACGGTGCGCACCGACTGGTCGCCGCTGGCCCAGCAATTTCAGCAGGAGCTGTACCGGCGCATCTTCAACCGCGAACCCTATCAGGACTACGTGCGCGACTATGTACGCCGCACCCTGGACGGTGAGCTGGACGAGTTGCTGATCTTGCGCAAGCGATTGCGCCGGCGCCTGGATGACTATGAACGCAACGTCCCGCCACATGTACGCGCCGCACGGATTGCCGATGACTACAACCTGCAGCAGGGCCGTCAGCGGCAATACCAGAATGGTGGCTGGATCAGCTATCTGATTACCGTGGGCGGCCCGGAGCCTCTGGAAGTGCGGCGCGCGGCAATCGATTACGACCACTACGTGACACGCCAGCTGCAGCCCATCGCCGATGCCATTCTGCCTTTCGTCGGCGACAGCTTCAGTGGTTTGATCGACGAGCAGCTCGGGCTGTTCTGATTAGCTGACTCTAGCCACCCGATCGGTCGGAGCGAGGCGCGCTGTAGCGCTCGGCGAGGCGTCCGACGGGCACGCCGCAGGCGAACTGCAGCGCCAGCAGGCGATTGCGCAGCGAGCGTCGCCACCAGCCGTCGCGCTGCCAACGGCGTGTATCGACGCGGACGCCGTCATTCATCCGTACGAACCGGCCATTTCGGCGCAAGCATTTCACCAGTTCGACCTCCTCGAACAGCGGCCAAGGGCTGTGCTGGCCGCAGCGCTGATAGGCCTCCGCCGTTACGAACAACCCCTGGTCGCCGTAGGGCACGCCGAAGTGAGTGCGCAACGTGATCAGGCGCTCGAGCAGCGCGCCCTGCCAGCCGGTTCGGCCGGCAAAGCGAAACTTGAAATAGCCTCCCACCGCACCGTCGGCGATCGCCGTCAGCATCGAGGGCAACGGGTTGCCGTGTAGCTGGGCGTCGGCATGCAGGAACCACAGCACTGGATACCGCGCATGGCTGGCGCCCAAGCGAAGCTGCGTACCGCGGCAGGGCGCGGTCGGCAGCCAGGATGCGCCATGGCGCGCGCAGAGCAATCGGCACGCCTCGCTGCTGGCGCCATCCACGACGATGATTTCGCCATTCACCTCGGTCGTTTGGAAAAGCGGGACGAGGCTGCTCAGCAGTTGCGTCAGCGCCTGCTCGTCGCGCCAGCATGGAATGATCACGCTGATTGCGCTCTGCTCAGGCATCGTGACGAGTCCCAAGTGCTTCGAGCACCGCGCGTAGGCCTCGACGCGATGGGCGCCTGTCTTCGCGCAACGCCGCGGCAAGGGGCAGCAGGTCTTGCTCATGGTCGATATCAAAGGACTCGCCCGCAATGACGACCTCATGACCTGCCCGTCGGCACAACTGCTCGAGCGCATTGCCGAGTCGATCAGTGCTCCAGGGCAGGCGGGAAAGATCTGGCCAGGGGCGATTGGAGGCCATCAGTACGACGCCGCCATCACGGGCGGCGAACAGCACGGTGTCGACCCGCTGCAGCAGCTGGGCGACGTACAGGTAGTCGGCGGGGCGCAGGGCAGGGCAGTCGCTGCCGATGAAGATCAGCTTGCGCTGGCCTTGGTCGCGTAGCGTGCGGTCCAGTTCGTTCAGGCGCTCGCCGAGATTGCCGTCTGGCTGCGCCATGCAGAGCGCCTCGCCAGCCAGCGATCGCGCCCAGTTCAGATGCTGCACGTGATCCGGTGCGATCGCCCTCGGCCCTGGCCATTGCTGCAGGTCCTCCAGTGCACAGGCGAGCAGTGCCTGAGCGATGGACAGCGCGGCATGCTGCCCGAGTGTCGCTGCCAGTCGCTGCTTGGCGTGGCCCAGTGCGGGTCTTTTACAGAGCAGGACCAGGCAGGGCATGGCAGGATCTGAGGTCAAATCGGTTTCCCCTGGAAGCAAAGGCAGAACCTTGCGCGTGCGTTGACTACGCTGATGAAACGGTTGCCGATTGCGAGCGATCTACGCGTCGGCTTCCTTGAGACGTCTTGAAGGTTGAAACATTGTCATGCGTGACACTTTACCGCTGCTCGATGCGTTGCGCTTTCCGCCGATCCGACGCAGTCGTCTGGAGGCATTGCAGGTCAATCTGACCTACCGTTGCAACCAACGCTGTCTGCACTGCCACGTCAACGCAGGGCCGACGCGCAAGGAGGCGATGACCGACGAGAGCCTGGCCCTGCTGCATCGGGTGATCGAGGCGCACCCGGTGCAGACACTCGACCTGACTGGCGGCGCGCCGGAGATGCACCCACGCTTTCGCGAGATCGTTCGGCATGCCCGCCGCGAAGGGCTGCGGGTGATCGATCGCTGCAACCTGACCATTCTGAGCGAGCCGGGTCATGAGGATCTGGCCGAGTTCCTTGCTGAACAAGGGGTTGAAGTGACGGCATCACTGCCGTGTTACTCGCAGGAAAACGTCGATAAGCAGCGCGGCGATGGCGTGTTCGAGGCGAGTATTGCCGGGCTGCGTCAGCTCAACGCGTTGGGCTATGGAAAAGAGGGCCGTGGGCTGGTGCTCAACCTCGTCTATAACCCGCAGGGGCCGTCGTTGCCGCCGCCACAGGCGCAGCTGGAAACCGACTACAAAGCGCATCTGGCCGAGGATTTCGGCATCCACTTCAATCACTTGCTGACCATCACCAATCAACCGATCGCGCGCTTCGGCAGTACATTGGTGAGCAGGGGGCAGTTCAATGACTACATGCAACTCCTGCGCGACAGCTATCGGCCTGAAAATCTCGGCGCGGTGATGTGCCGCAACCTGGTGAGCGTCGATTGGCAGGGCTACCTGTACGACTGTGATTTCAATCAGATGCTCAACCTGCCGATGTCGCTTCCCGAGCTCATCAGCCGGGACCGCGCGCACCTGCGCGATTTGCTGACGCCCTTGAGGCTGGACGGTAACTCCATCGTCACGCGTGATCACTGCTACGCCTGTACCGCTGGACAGGGATCGAGCTGCGGTGGCGCTCTAAAAAGCTGATTACCCCTTGCGTCGCCTCGAGTCGATCGAGCAAACCATTCGACCGGCCATTCTCTGATGACCTTGCACCATTCCCGTTCTGTTGTGGGTCTATCGTCAAGTTCGGAATTAATGCTATCCGCATGCGTAGTTAAACGTTGAGATTATTCATATATGGCGTAATCTGTGTCCTGTGGCAATAACCAGGCGGAGCGGAAATGAAACTCGAACAGGCGGTCAGCAAGCCAGACACTGCTTCGCCCGAGGCAGGGCGAGTCGCGCTGACGTTCTTCTTCAACCTCATGCGGTTATGGAACTGCAGCGCCGAGCAGCAGCGGATATTGCTTGGCTCGGTGGGTAATACGACTTACTTCAAGTACAAGAAACTTCCTGAAGTTCGTCTGCCGCGCGATACGCTGGAGCGTATTTCCTACCTGATGGGTATTCACAAGGCGCTGCGTATCCTTTTCAGCAATCAGGCGGAGCGGGCATATGAGTGGGTGCACAAGCCCAATGATGCCGCGCCGTTCAATGGCGTGAGCGCGCTCGATTACATGCTCGGTGGGCAGGTGGTCGATCTGGCCGATGTACGTCGCTATCTCGACTGGGTGCGGGGCTGATGCAGGAAATCCTGCCGGCCTGGCGGCGAGCGTATCGCATCATCAACAGCTCGTTCCCGCCACTGGACGTGTTCGAGGACACGCTCAGCCCGGATGACCTGGAGATCGCCTTCGCGCTGGAAGCCATGACCAACGATCGGCTGCGCGAGGAACTGGGCGCCCTGCAGCGCGTCGCGCCGGGTGACCGTGTCAGCGGGCCGGGTTCGACTGCGGTGATGGCGGCCTTTACCCATATCGGCAATGCCAGCCGCTTCAGCGACGGCAGCTACGGTGTCTATTACTGTGCCAGTTCGTTGGATGCCGCCATCGCCGAGACCAAATTCCATCAAGAGCGTTTTCTGGCAGCCACCCGCGAGGCGAACGTCGAAATCACCATGCGCGCGTACGTCAACAAGGTCGTCAAACCGCTGATCGACGTGCGCGACATGCCCGAGCTGCACCAACCCGATCCGGCCGCCTATGGCAATAGTCAGGCATTCGCCCGTGAGCAACGGGACGGCAAGACCTGGGGTTTGCTCTATCGAAGTGTGCGGTTGGAAGGGCACGAATGCGTCGCGGCCTTTCGTCCGCGGGCGGTCTCGTTGCCGGTGCAGGGGCCACATCTGCGCTACGTGTGGGATGCCCGGTCGGGCGCGATCACTCACATTCTCAAGATGAGCGAGGTATTGGTGTGAACGTCCAGGGCTGCGTTCTTGAGCCTGATCAAGTCCCTGCAAAGGACGCCTGGCTAGTCTGAAGGCTCGATTGAGATCAAGACGAGGCCCCTGAGATGGCCAAGAAATTCCCGATGAATCCTCCGCATCCCGAGCGCATCTGCTGGGGATGCGATCGATATTGTCCAGCGGATTCGCTTGCCTGCGGCAACGGCGCAGGTCGTACTCAGCATCCTGCGGAGATGATGGGTGACGACTGGTACCTGTACGGCGATTGGGGGTTCGATTTGATTGCCACCGACAAGCCGGACGAGAAAAAAGCTTAAGCCTCCGGCCTGCAACTTCTAGCTAGATATTTTTCCTAGGAAATAGCGGGTCCACCGAACCGCAGGTACACTTCGCCGCCTTTTGGCCAAGGCAGGTCGAACAACCGTTCGGCATCTGCTTCAATTGCAAACTTCAGAAAATCTCCAAGCGAACGATGAACTGGTGCGGCGGCCACGTTGCGGGTTCACCGTGGCCTCTTCGTGGGGCTGTCCGGGCGGAGCGCCGCTCGTCTCGGATCCAGACCGAACATTCGCAGCCCACGCAGGAACCTGACCATGCTAGTTGGTAGCTATAACGACGTCCTGGTGTTTTTCTCGTTCGTCGTCGCTGTGCTTGCCTCCTATACCGCGCTCGACATGGCGGGACGGGTCGCGACTGCCGAAGGTCGTGCGGCGCGCCTGTGGTGGGCCGGTGGCGCCTTCTCTATGGGCCTGGGAATCTGGTCGATGCACTTCATCGGCATGCTGGCGTTCAGTCTGCCGATTCCGCTCGGCTACGATCCGCTGATCACTGCCGGCTCGCTCGTGATTGCCATTGCTGCCTCTGCCGTTGCGCTGTGGCTGGTATGTCAGCGTGAGCTGCCCTGGTCCCGTATCGGGGTGGGGGCGTTGTTGATCGGTGCCGGAATTACCGCAATGCATTACAGCGGGATGGCGGCGCTGCGCATGCAGCCAGGCATTGACTATCACACGGGTTGGTTCATTGCCTCGGTTGCCATTGCCGTGCTCGCCTCGGCAGCCGCTTTGTGGCTGGCGTTTCGCCTGCGCGGCAATCTGGCCCACCTGAAACTCTGGCGTACATTGGCCGCCCTGGTGATGGGGCTCGCGATCACCGGCATGCATTACACCGGCATGGCAGCGGCGCGCTTTCCCGAAGGTAGCTTTTGCGGGGCTTCCATCACGGGTGTGGAAACCCATTGGCTGGCGCTGTTGGTGATCGTGCTGACCTTGGCCGTGCTGGCCATCACGCTGATCGTCTCGATTCTGGATAGCCGAATGCAATCGCGTACATCGTTGCTGGCGACTTCATTGGAGAAGGCCAACAGCGAGCTGGTCCAGCTGGCATTGCATGACAACCTCACCCGCTTACCCAACCGACTCCTGCTGGAGGATCGCCTGAGTCAGGCGTTGGAGATCGCCAAGCGCGAGCGCTCCTGCTTTGCCGTGATGTTCATGGATCTGGACGGCTTCAAGGCCGTAAACGATGCCTATGGACACCATATCGGCGATGAGCTGCTGGTTAGCGTCACTGAACGGTTGCGTTCGTGCATTCGCGCCCAGGACACACTCGCACGCCTTGGCGGAGATGAGTTCGTGTTGCTGGCGGTCGTTACAAGCCCGGATGATGCAGCGACACTGGCCGACAAGCTGGTGCAGCGCATCGACGAACCTTTTGAGCTGTCGCGCTACGAGCTCCGTGTCTCGCTCAGCGTCGGCATTGCGATATACCCCAATGATGGCGAGGGCACCCGTGATCTGCTGCTGCACGCCGACGCCGCCATGTACCACACCAAAAGCGCCGGCCGGAACGGCTACAGCTTCTTCGAACCTTCAATGAACGCCAACGCCGCGGAGCATTTGCAGCTATTGCATGACTTGCGGCTGGCCGAAGCGCGCGGTGAGTTACGCCTGCATTATCAGCCGAAGTTCGAGGCACCCGCCGGTCCCGTACGTGGCTTCGAGGCATTGTTGCGGTGGCAGCATCCGAAACGTGGCCTGCTCAGCCCTGATGCGTTTCTGCCGCTGGCTGAGAAAACCGGTCTGATCATCCCGATGGGAAAATGGGTGCTGGAGGAGGCGTGCCGACAGTTGTGCGAGTGGCATCTACAAGGCTTCAGCCAGTGGACGATCGCGGTCAACCTTTCAGCGGTGCAGTTCGACCAGCCGGATCTGCCGGGTATGGTGGCCGAGATTCTCGATCGCTATGCCATTCCGGCGGTCCAGCTGACGCTCGAAATCACCGAAACCGTTGCCATGCGTAATCCGGAAGTGACCATCGAGACGTTGGAGAAACTCACGAATCTTGGCGTCAAGGCCTCCATCGACGATTTTGGAACGGGCTATTCGAGTCTGCTCTACCTGAAGCGGTTACCCGCCAGCGAGCTGAAGATCGACCGCGCATTCGTCAAGGAAATGAGCGTTGGCAACGAAGATTCGGTCATCGTCTCGGCGATCGTTGCACTGGCCAAAGCGTTGGGTCTAGAGATAGTCGCCGAAGGTGTGGAAACACCTGAACAGCAGGCGTTCCTCACAGATCTCGGTTGTGAAACGCTCCAGGGCTTTCTGCTTGATCGACCGATGACTGCGGCACAGGTACTTGAGCGCGCCGAGCGCGCGCGGGTCGAGCCGGCCTGCACTCTCGCCGGGTAAGCAGGGGTTAACCGCACCGGCGACTCTTCAGCTTGCTCAGAACCAGCGGTCGTTGCGCTTGCGGCCGCGTGTCATCACCGGAATGATCAGCCCGGCCAGCAAGCCTGCGCCGGCGATGCTGCCGCCATAGACCATGTAACGCATCAGTACCTGATTGTTTTCGTCGCCGAGACGCGCCTGGGCATCGCGCAGATCCGATTCGGTTGCGGTGAGCGCGGTATCCAGCGCCTGGCGGCGCGCTTCTAGTTCATCAATCAGCGCCTTGCGGGAGTCGAGTGTCTCCTGCATGCCCTGTACCCGGGTCTTCCAGCTGTCGTCTATGGTGCGCAGCTCTTCGCTGAGCTCGGCAACCTTCTGCTCCAGCTCCGGCAAGCGCTCCGCCTGGCCGGGCATCTCTTGCAGATCGGCGCTGCGGATCCACACTCGGTCGCCATTTGCGCCACGAACCTGACTGTAATCGCCTTGGGTATCGAGCAATTCGACCTTCTCGCCGGACGTGAGCGAGCCAACGATGCGATAGCCGTCGGTTGGGCCGCTGCGTACGTAAGTGGTCAGGCTGTCGCTGACCCAGCGTTCATTGGTCGCTTGCTGCGCATGGGCCGGCACGATGACGGCCAGCAGGGTACCGAACAGGCTGCCACGCAACGCGCGGCGCTGCGTGGCAGATCCCGAAACACGGGTGAGAAGGGCGAGAAGATGACGGGATATGGACATGGTGGTCTTCGCGTTGACAAAAGAATGATGGCCCCGATGAACGGGCCGAAACAAAAGCGGATCCGGAGCTGGCACTGTGCCGTCAGCTTGCCGCTACGGGCGGCAGCTGGCTGGTCGGATGTGCTGATGGGTGAGCGGGAGGATGCGTTCTCTCCGGTTGAGCCTAGGCCCCACATGGTCCTGCAGACAGGACTGACAGCAGGGAGCGCTGTAGGTTCACTGAATGTTCATCATTTCATGCTAGGTCGAGCTCGTTCCGGCCAACGCTGGCCGTGCTCAGGGACGACGTTACAGCACTTCCACCGGGTGGGCCCGGATCAGAAGCTGTTCCTGGCGGAACCGGGCTTCCAGCGAGGTCCGGTAGTTGGCCCACCAGATACGGTCGAGTTCGCTGATCATGACTTCGTAGATGACCAGATCGTCGCGCACCGCTCGGCTGTCATCATCGCGCCACAGGCCGTTCGCGGGCGCACGGGCATAGGCGGTGAGCCCGCCGAACTGCTCCACCAGCTCGTTCCTCACCTCGGCGAAAAGGGCCTTGGGCAGCGCTTGTCCGTCATTGTCATAAAGGGGAAGCAGCAACTGGGTCAGGTACATGCCGCAGCTCCGATGGGCGGTGGGCTTTGTTGATCCGACCACGGGCAGGCGCGGCCGGCACTATTGCATGGAGCATGTACGGATCAACGGTACGATCAGAGACGGCGCTGATGGGCGGAGACGAATTCAGCGACGCATGCAGACTCCAAGCTATACAACGAATTGCGGGAGGTAGCTCAAGATGGAATCACCGAACCCCACGGTAGCGGCCTTGCAGAAGGCTCAGGACATCACTTCACGCTGGTCGGATGGGGAGCTGGGCGCCGAGGAAGCGCAGCAGGCACTCAAGGCTGTGTTTGACCAGTGGCAGCCTGGCAATCGGGCGTCAGAGATTGAGCAGGTAGCCGAAGTGGCGTTGACGGCATCGCGAATTGCCTTCCAGGACTGGCTGCAACGCGGTGAGAACTGCGAGGAACTGGTCACCCAGCTGCGCTGGATTCTCGACCCTTCGAAAGATGGCATCACCGATCCTGCGCTCAACGTCTACGCGCCGCAGCGCCCCGAGTGAGATCGCCCGCGGTGGGGCGGCAGCCTTCAACGCACCAGCAGTACGACCAGGGCAATGGCTAACGCCAGCGATACCCCTTTCCAGAACAGTACCGGGTTGCGCTCCATTAGCGGCGGCCGGGCCTTGTTGAGAAAGGCCTTGTTGGGGTGGCGCAACTCGAAGACGAATTCCGATAGATCCTCGTAGCGTTTGTACGGATCAGGATGCAGTGCCTTGCGCAGCACATCGTCGATCCAGGCCGGCACCTCGCGGTCGTGCTCGCGGATCGAGCTGTAGCTGAGCTTGTTCTGCGCGGCGCGGGTGCGGCACTGCGCGACCTGAAAGCCATACGGTAGCTTGCCGGTCAGCATCTGATAGGTGATGACGGCCAGCGAGAACATATCCGAGCGAGGCGTGCCGCTCTCGCCAAGGAAATATTCCGGCGCCGTGTACTGAGCGGTGCCGAGCAACTCGCTGCGTTCGGTTGGCGAGGCGATCTCCATGATGCCGGCAACTCGGGTGGAGCCGAAATCGATGATTTTCACCGTGCCGGTCGCGTCGATCATGACGTTCTCGGGGCGCAGGTCCTGATGCAGCATTTCCAGCCGGTGAAAGGCGCGCAGGCCCTTGGCGATCTGCTCGATGATGCCGCGCACCGTCTCCAGGTCCGGCTGCGGATGGTCGATCATCCACTGCGTAAGCGTCTGGCCATCGATGAATTCGCTGACGCTGTAGAGAAAGTTGCGCTTACGCATCTGCCGGCACGGCTGGGCCACATGTGCGCTGTTGATTCGTCGCGCGACCCACTCCTCGGTGAGGAAGCGTTCGAGATAGGCCACATCTTGTTGAAGCTCCATCGACGGCGTCTTGATGATCACCGGCGTGTCGTTGTCGTCGTCGGTCGCCAGATAGACGTGGCTGCGGCTGCTGGCGTGCACCTCGCGAACGATGGTGTAGCCATCGAACCGCGCCCGTGCCTCGAGCATGGGCGGGAAGGGCAGTTCGGTGAGGTGCTGGTAGAGCTCGTCCGGGGCCTGAATCGGAAGCTGCTCGATGCGCAGGATCTGCACCGTGAGGTTGTCGTCGCTGCCGCGTTGCAGCGCTTCGTTGACGATCTCCCTCGCGGCGGCGTCCAGATCGGCTGCATGTCGTGCGATGGTCTCGCTCATGAACTGCGCGCTGGCAAACTCGTATACCCCATCAGTGGCCAGGATGAAGGTATCGCCGAGTTCCACCCGTTCGGCGCGGTAGTCGATTTCCAGCTGCGGATGAATACCCAGGGCCCGACTCAGGTAGCTTTTTTCTTCGGATAGCCAGAGACGATGGTCGTTGGTGAGCTGTTCTAGCGTCTTGCCCTGAACGCGATAGATGCGCGAGTCGCCGGCGTGGAAGATGTGCGCGGTGGTCGATTTGATTACCAGTGCGCTGAAGGTGCAGACGTAGCCGCGGTCCTTGTCGTAGCGATACTGGCTCTGCTGACTTTGCGCATGCAGCCAGGAGTTGGTCGCCATCAACACCCGCTGCGCAGAGGTTTTGACTGACCAGGCGTCGGAGGTGCAGTAGTAGTCGGCGAAGAATCCGGTAACGGCCGATTCGCTGGCGATATGGCTGACGGTGCTGCTGCTGATGCCATCGGCGATGGCGAGGGCGATGCCCTTGGCGCTCAGCTGCGGTTCTTTGGGAATATAGGCACCGTGGAAATCCTGATTACTTTCCTTGGGACCCTTGTCGGTGTGTTGGCCCACCGAAACCGTGAGTTGTGCGGTCATGAAATGCAGCGAACCCAGGGAGGGCCGGGGTTCGCTGGGCTACTCAACGCAGGGCGCGCTTGGGTGCGGTTTTGATGTGAGTGGTGTAGAGCGTCAGACCCGTGAATGCCAGGCCGCCGACAAGGTTACCCAACGCGGTGGGGATTTCGTTCCAGATCATGTAATCCATCACCGAAAAGTCGCCGCCCAGGATCATGGCCGAAGGGAACAGGAACATGTTCACCACCGAATGCTCGAAGCCCATATAGAAGAACAGCATGATCGGCATCCACATGGCGATGGCCTTGCCGCTGACCGTCGTGGAGATCATTGCGCCGACCACACCCATCGACACCATCCAGTTGCACAACATGCCGCGCAGAAAGATGGTCGTCCAGCCCGCTGCGCCGAATTCCGCATAGCCCAAGGTGCGTGCTTCGCCGATATGGGAGATTTTCTCGCCCACTGCGCCGGGGTCGGTTGAGAAACCCATGGTGAAGACGAAGGCCATCATCACCGCCACCGTCAGCGCGCCGGCGAAGTTGCCGAGGAATACCAGCCCCCAGTTGCGCAGCACACCATTGACCGTCACGCCCGGGCGTTTGTCGAGCAGCGCCAGGGGCGTCAACACGAACACGCCGGTCAGTAGGTCGAAGCCCATCAGATACAGCATGACGAAACCGACCGGGAAGAGCATGGCGCCTACCAGCGGCGAGCCCGTCTGCACCGTGATGGTGATGGCGAAGACCGCCGCGAGGGCGAGGATCGCGCCGGCCATGAAGGCCCGAATCAAGGTGTCCCGGGTAGACATGTAAATCTTGGACTCACCGGCGTCGACCATTTTGGTGACGAATTCCGAAGGGATGATGTAGGACATATTCGATTCTCTGTATTGGCGATCCGGTCCCGACTGAGGTCGGGTTTCTCTTTTCGTGGGCCTGGGCGGTGCTGGCGTACCGCACAGAAGGCCCGCTGCGGTAAGGCTCAGGCTGCGGCGATTTCCACCGCTTCACCGTTCAGGCGCACCGGCCAAACCTGCAGGCGCTGCTCGGGATATTCCAGGCAGGTGCCGTCCTGCAGCCGGAAGTGCTGCTTGTACAGCGGCGAGGCGATGACCAGATCGCCCTTGAGCTGCCCGACGATGCCGCGGCCGATGACATTGGCGCCGGACTTTGGGTCCTTGTTGGCGATGGCGAACACCTGCTCGCCGGCCTCGGTCTCGGGAAGGTGGAAGAGGGCGACCTGCTCGCCGTCGAGCCAGGCAACCACACCGGAATTGGCCACCAGATCGCGGCGGCTACACAGGGCGCGCCAACCGGCGGGTTGAACGGAATCGACACGTACGGCGTTGGACTGGCTCATCAGAGCACCTCCTCGGTTACGGGAATCAGGTGAAGTTCGTGTGCGTGTACCGGTCGGCGCTGGCCGCGTTCCTTGACGAAGTGGATGTCCGGGTCACCGCGCTGGTCGTTGACGAAGGTGCGGAAGCGCTTGAGCTTTTCCGGGTCCTTGATGGCGTTGGCCCACTCGCATTCGTAGCGATCGACCACCAGCTGCATTTGCGCTTCGAGCTCGGTAGCGAGACTCAGGCTGTCGTTGATGATGACTTCCTTGAGGTAGTCGAGACCGCCTTCGAGGGATTCGCGCCACACCGAGGTGCGTTGTAGCTTGTCCGCGGTGCGGATATAGAACATCAGGAAGCGGTCGATGTAGCGCACCAGGGTCTCGTCATCGAGGTCTGTTGCGAACAGCTCAGCGTGGCGCGGACGCATGCCGCCGTTGCCCGCGACGTAGAGGTTCCAGCCGTTCTCGGTGGCGATCACGCCGATGTCCTTGCTCTGCGCCTCGGCGCATTCACGGGTACAGCCAGAAACGCCAAATTTAATCTTGTGTGGCGAACGCAAACCCTTGTAGCGATCCTCCAGGCGCAGCGCCATGCCGACGCTGTCCTGTACGCCGTAGCGGCACCAGGTGCTGCCGACGCAGGATTTCACCGTGCGCAGCGACTTGCCGTAGGCGTGCCCGGTCTCGAAACCGGCCTCGATCAGCTCGCCCCAAATGTCTGGCAGCTCATGCAGCTGGGCGCCGAACAGGTCGATGCGTTGGCCGCCGGTGATTTTGGTGTAGAGGTCGTATTTCTTGGCCACCGCACCGAGGGCGATCAGCTTGTCTGGGGTGATTTCACCACCGGCGATGCGCGGTACCACGGAGTAGGTGCCGTTCTTCTGCATGTTCGCCATGAAGGTGTCGTTGGTGTCCTGCAGCGGAATCAGCCCAGGGTCGGTGATCGGCTGGTTCCAGCAGGAGGCGAGGATCGAGCCCACCGCCGGCTTGCAGATATCGCAGCCGGTGTGACCGCGGCCGTGCTTGGCCAGCAGCTCCTCGAAACTGATGATGCCCTCGACCCGGACGATGCCGTACAGCTCCTGACGGGTGTGGGCGAAGTGTTCGCACAAGCTTTTGTCGACTTCCATGCCACGGGCGGTCAGCTCGTGCTCAAACACTTGCTTGAGTAGGGCCGAGCACCCACCGCAGCCGGTGCCGGCCTTGGTCGCGGCTTTCAGCTCGCCAAGATCGGTGATCCCGGCGTCCACCTGGCAGCACACTGCGCCCTTGGTGACGTTGTGGCAGGAGCAGATGGTTGCGGTGTCCGGCAGGGCATCGGCGCCCAGCGTCGGTGCGCCATCGGACAGGGGTAGGATCAGGCTGGACGGATCGGCCGGCAGCTTGATGCCGTTCTGTGCGTACTGCAGCAAGGTGTCGTAATAACTGTTGTCGCCGATCAGCACGGCGCCGATGACGCGCTTGCCATCTTCAGACAGCACCAGGCGGCGGTAACTGGCGTTGGCTTCGTCGATGAAGCGATAGCTCTTGGCGCCTGGCGTGGCAGCGTGGGCATCGCCGATGGAGCCGACATCGACACCGAGCAGCTTGAGCTTGGTCGACATGTCCGCACCGCTGAAGGGCTGGTGCGGCTCGCCGCAGAGCAGGGCGGCCAGGTTGCGCGCCATGGTGTAGCCCGGTGCGACCAGGCCGAAGACCATGCCGTTCCAGGAGGCACACTCACCGATGGCATAGATCGAGGGGTCGCTGGTGCGGTAGTCAGCATCGATCACCACACCGCCGCGCGGTGCGATTTCCAGTTCGGCACTGCGGCCGAGCGCGTCCTGCGGGCGGATGCCGGCGGAGAACACGATCAAGTCGGTTTCCAGGTATTCGCCGTCCTGGAAGTTCATGCGGTAGGCGTATTCCTCACCGATGACGATTTCCTGCGTGGCGCGGGACAGGTGCACGCCGACGCCCAGCGCCTCGATACGGGCCTTGAGCGCCTTGCCGCCTTCGTCATCGAGCTGTACCGGCATCAGCCGCGGGGCGAACTCGACGACATGGGCTTCGAGGCCGAGCGACTTGAGTGCGTTGGCCGCTTCCAGTCCGAGCAGGCCGCCACCGACGACCACGCCGCGCTTGGCGTTGTTGGCAGCGGCGCGAATCGAATCCAGATCGTCCAGGGTGCGGTAGACCAGGCGCGAACTGCCTTCGGCGCCTGGAATCGGCGGCACGAACGGGTAGGAGCCGGTGGCCAGGATCAGTTTGTCGTAGGGCTGGCGGCCCTCGGCGGTGACCACTTCCTTGCGCTCGCGGTCGATCTCCAACACCTGCACGCCAAGGTGGATGTGCACGCCGTGAGCGGCGTAGTAATCGGCTTCGCACATGGCCAGCGATTCGGCGTCGCGGCCACCGAAATACTCGGAGAGATGAACTCGGTCGTACGCCCGCTGGCGTTCTTCGCCGTAGACATGGATGTGGTACTGGCCAAGGGCGCCGCGCTCGACCAGCTGCTCGACGCAGTGATGCCCCACCATGCCATTGCCGATGACCACCAGCGTTTCACTCTTGATCGGGGTGACGATTGCGTTCATGACCGGTTCCTCCGTCGAAGCCCTGTTCGGCGTCGTCGTACAAAAACAAAAAGGCGCCTGGAGCTGTCGGGCAGCTCCAGGCGCCTTTGCCTGGTATTCAAGAATTGTGAGGTGATGGTTCGAGCGGCGTTGCTCGTAGCACCCGTCCCGTGCCGTTCGCGGCTGATGGTCTTCGTTGACCGGCGGGATGCGCTGCCGGATCGTTCGGCAGGCGATACCTGTCCCATAGCAGGTTGCGTGCCAGCGGTGTGTAGCGGGTAGTGCGCCGGGGCTGACTGCCGTATTTGGTGGGCTGGAGCTCACCCTACATACCGGACCTATTTGTCCACGCGAACCACAAGGGTGCGGTACTCGTAACCCGCTCCCTTTTTTGGGGCGATTCGTCTGCCGTCGCCCATCTGAAAACGACTGGTGCAACCGAGCGGAGCCGAACCTTGCGTGGCGGGCTCGGTCAGTACGACGTCCAAACCTCGGCACGGTTAACCTTGCCGCCTGCCTCAATCACTGATGAATCGCGGAGATCACTTGAACAAGGTCGTCGAACATCCTTTGTTGCTGGGCATGATGCGCCTGATGCAGTACCCCGAACTGGCGCAGCCTCAGGCGCTGCTCGGCTTCCTGGAACGCTGCGTGGATCGCGGTGTAACCGCTTTCGACCATGCCGACATTTATGGTGCGGGAGAATGCGAGGCGCATTTCGGTGCCGCTTTGAAATTGCGCCCTGCCTTGCGCGAGCAGATCCAGTTGATCGGCAAGGCCGACATCGTGCCGGCTGCGCAGGACCGGTCGCGCTGGCAGGTCAAGCATTACAACACCCAGGCGGACTATCTCACCCAGGCGGTGGAGGGCTCGCTGAAGCGGCTGGGCGTGGAACGCCTGGATGGCTTTCTGCTGCATCGCCCAGACCCCTTGCTGCGGGTCGACGAGGTTGCCCGGGCGCTGGACGATCTGGTCGGCAGCGGCAAGATCGGCTGGCTTGGCGTATCCAACGCCGAACTCCTGCACTGCCAGATACTGGCCCGCGAGCTGCCCCTGCGCTGTAACCAGATCGAGCTGTCATTGCAGGCGCAGTCGGCGGCGTGGGATGGGCGGCTGCACGCCATGGAAAGCGAAGGGTTGCATGTGCTGGCCTGGTCACCGATGGGAGGTGGACGTTTCGGCCCTCAATTGCAACAGGCGCTCGAAGAGGTTGGCGCGGCGCTGGGCGCCACAGCCAATCAGGTCGCCCTGGCCTGGCTGCGTAAACTGCCAGGCAAGCCAGTGCCGATCCTCGGTAGCCTGCGCTGGGAGCGCATCGAGGAGGCCTTGCAGGGAGCCGATCTGCAGCTGGATACGCCTACATGGTTCCATCTCGCCCAGGCGGCACGTGGACACGGGGTGGCCTAGTACGAGAGCTTGAGGCCAGTTGCATCGCGTAATTGAGTGGTCTAGCGTCAGCTAGCCGGCTCCGCCGGATGGAGACACTGCTCATGGGAATCTCGAAGCCGCTGGTCGTGGCTTTGGCCGCTGCGATCTCCACCGCTGCGATGGCCGGCAGCAACACCCTGGTGGGTTGGGCGATGATGCCTGCCGACACCTTCTCTGACGGTCCGACATCGGCTCAGATGGCCAACGCCAACCCCTACGGCACCTTCGTGCCCCCGTATGAGAATCGTCAGCCTGTGCAGGGTTTTTCCGCCGTGCTGCCGGGTGCGGATGAAAACAGCTTCATATTCATGACCGACAACGGCTTCGGTGGTCAGACAAACTCTGCAGATACGCTGTTGCGGCTTTATAGCGTGCGGCCTGATTTCCGCTCGGCCAAGGGCGGGAGCGGGAATGTCAGTGCGAGCGATTATCTCAGCGGTGCGCCACTGGCTCGCTTCACTCACGCGTCGCGCCTCACTCTGAACGACATCAACCAGAAGCTCGAACTGCCGATACAGGCCGATTACCGCTTTTATTACAACGACGACTCCAGGCCACGCGTTGACAGTGCAATCGAGTTCGGCCGCTTGCTGACAGGCGCTGACCTGGACATCGAATCGGTGCGCCGTGACAAGAATTGCGCGATGTGGTTTGGCGACGAGTTCGGACCCTACCTGATCAAGACCGATGCGTCGGGCACCGTCACCCGCAGCGCCATCTCACTGCCAGGCGTCTACGCGCCGCAGCATGTCGATGTGGTGGCTGGAAGCGCAACCGCGAACCTGGAAGGCTCAGGCGGTTTCGAAGGCATGGCGATCAATCCGATTGGGGACCGACTGTACGCGTTGCTGGAGAAGACCGTCAGCGGTGATGCAACCGGTACCTTGCGCATCAACGAGTTCGACATCAATCAGGAGCGTTACACCGGTAAGGTGTTGCTCTACCGGCTGCAAGAGCCCGAACTCGCCATCGGCGAAATGACTGCGATCGACGAGACACGCTTTTTGGTTATCGAGCGCAATGGCGCGACGGCCACTAACGGCACTCCATTCAAGAAGATCTACCTGATCGACATCCGCGGTGTCGCCAGTGGCGCGGAAGTGCCCAAGACAGAGGTGGTCGACCTCATGCGGCTGGCCGACCCCGATGACCTGAACGGCGACGGCAAACGCACCTTCACGTTCCCCTACGCGACCATCGAGAGCTTGTTACCACTCGATTCGCGCACCTTGTTGGTCGTCAACGACAACAATTTTCCTTACGGAGGAGGGCGGGCCTTGAATGCGGACGTAACCGAGTTCCTGAAAATCCGCCTGGCTAATCCGATTCCCGGCGTGCGTCCGCCGCCCACGGGGCAGGCCAGAGATGCACGCCGCTGCGATGCGTCGACAGGCCTGAGCACGGGCTGATCCGCTTGGGGTGCAGATGAGCGCTTTGCTGAAAACAAGCGACGCTCCACGCCAGCCTGTCCGGCATAGGGTGGTTTTAGCCTGCCACAATAAAGCACAACGACAGGCCTATCAGGCCTCGCCCACCTGCACCACCAACTTTCCGAAGTTCTTGCCTTCGAGCAGGCCGATAAATGCCTCGGGTGCGTTTTCCAATCCCTGCACAATCTGCTCGCGATACTTGATCTTGCCTTCGGCATACCAGGCGCTCATGTCCCGGGCAAATTCGCTGTAGCGATGGCCGTAGTCGTTGAAGATGATGAAGCCCTGCATGCGCATGCGTTTCTTCAGGATGGTTTCGAGCAGCAGCGGCAGGCGATCCGGTCCATCTGGCAGCTGGGTGCTGTTGTATTGCGAGACCACCCCGCAGACCGGTACCCGTGCGCTGGTATTGAGCAGCGGCAACACCGCATCGAAGACTTTGCCACCGACATTCTCGAAATACACGTCGATACCGTTCGGGCAGCGTTCGGCCAACTGCTGCGGGAAATCGTCCGCGCGGTGGTCGATACAAGCGTCGAAGCCAAGCGTCTCGACCGCATGCCGGCACTTCTCGGGCCCGCCCGCGATGCCGACAACCCTGCAGCCCTTCAATTTGCCGATCTGGCCGACAGTAGCGCCAACGGGGCCTGTGGCTGCGGCAACCACCAGCGTCTCCCCGGCCTTCGGTTGGCCGATATCGAGCAGGCCCATGTACGCGGCGAAGCCCGGCATGCCCAGCACACCCAAGGCATGGGAGGGATGTTGCATTTCCCGGTCGAGCTTGAGCAGGCCTTCACCGCTGGACACGGCGTAGTCCTGCCAGCCGTTGCCGCTAAGCACCCAGTCACCTTCGCGATACTCCGCATGGCGGGATTCGACGACCCGACTGACCGTGCCGCCGACCATGACATCACCTACTTCCACGGGCGCGGCGTAGGACGGCCCGGCGCTCATGCGTCCGCGCATGTAAGGGTCCAGGGACAGGTAAACAGTGCGCAGCAGCAACTGGCCGTCCTCGGGTTTAGGGGCTGGAGCGGTTTCCAGGCGGAAGTTATCGGGCGTCGGTGCGCCGTTGGGACGGGAGGCGAGGTGAACGCGACGGTTATGTTGCGGATTCTGGGTCATCGAGGTGTCTCCAACGTCTGGGCAACGTATAGCCGAAATGAAGTTGATGGAGGGAGCAGCCTGTGCCGATGTTCAGCGGGCGGGTGTATCTAACGCTGTGTTCACCAGGGACGCTTGGATCGTTTGCCGTCGCCAGGCTGCCCAGCATCTGAACAGGGCGGGCCAGCCGAGTTCGAGAAGCTTTGGCGACGGGCGCGCATTGCCGCTACCGGTGCGGCTTAGCCAGGCAAGTACGGCGTTTGGGCCCCTTTCGAAACGGCTGAAACGGTCGCTCTTTGCGCGTGTCAATAGGTCACGTTCGATTTTTGCTTCATTTCGTTGCGGGGCACTGAACCTCATACGCGTTCCTCGGTCCGAGCTGAGCGCTGTGCTCAAACGCCAGACCGGAATGACACCTGCCTCTCGATCATGGATCAAGCGACTTATGGATCAGATATACGCCGTCGTATTGTCGTACAAGCGTAAAGGCTTGCTTAAGCGTTGCCTGGATGGCATCAGTGCTCAGACCCGGCCATGCGACGCCATCATCGTCGTCGACAACGCCAGCCATGACGGAACTGAGGAGATGCTGCTCGACTCAGGAATTGCAAATCTCAAGGTATACGTGCTGTCGCGCAATACCGGTGCCTCGGGGGGGTTCAGTGCCGGGTTTCGCATCGCCTATCAGCAAGGAGCCGATTTTGTCTGGATGATGGATGATGACGTCATCCCCGAACCGGATGCTCTGGAAAAGCTGGTAGAGGCTAATGAGCGGCTCCGGGAGCGTGAAAAGCCATGCTCATTCCTCATTTCGACGGCTCATACCGACGAGGGGCTGCTGACTAATGTTCCCCGCATCGATGAACGTACCAATGCGATTGATTATGAAAATTGGCCGGCACTGCTCGACATTGGGGTGATCCCCGTACGTCCGGCTACTTTCGTTTCGATCCTCGTGCCTCGGGCGTCGTTGCAACAGCATGGCCTGCCTATCGCACCCATGTTCATGTGGGGCGACGATACCGAATTCACCTTGCGCATCAGCCAGGAGGTACCGGGTTATCTGGTGGCGGCGAGCAGGGTGCTGCATGTGCGGCGGGTCAGCGGTGCCATCGATATCCTCCGGGAAACGGATCCGAAGCGGGTTGCGTTGCATCGACATCTGGTGCGCAACGAACTCTTCGTGGCGCGTAAATACTTTCGCAAGCGCCGTATCCTGGGCTTGCTGTTCTCACGCATGGGGCAAGTCCTGCAGATGCTGCGGCGCCGTCAATTTACCAAGGCCAGGATTGTTGTGAATGGCCTGCTTGAAAGCGTGCGCTTTTCGCCAGAGCCAGAAGCGGCCGACGCACCGGTGGAGGCGCTGGGTGTAAGCGTGCGCGAACTGATCCCAAAGTTGTCGAGTGCTGTTCTGAAGGCAGCTGACCCTTCACAGGCTCCGGTCGATGCGCCAACCGCTGTAGCAAGTGAGCTTACAGTGACGCAGGAAACCATGGGCTCGGCGCTTGCACCTCAACCCAAGTCGAACATGCGTGTCCTGGTGTGTGGCGCCGGAGGCCAGGTGGGCAGCTGTCTGGTCAATCAAGCTGCCAGCTTTGGGCTGGAGGCCATCGGGCTGACGCATCAGGATCTCGATATAACCCTTCCTGCGCAGATCAATCGGGCGATCGAACAGTACCAGCCGGCGCTCATCATCAACGCGGCGGCCTATACCAACCTCGATCATGCCGAAGCCGAGGTCGCTCATGCCGAAGCGGTGAACAGCGACGGTGCAGCCAATCTGGCTCAGGCCGCCAAGCACTTCGGGATTCCATTGTTCCACCTGTCCAGCGAGTACGTTTTCTCGGGCGAAGCCTCGGTGCCTTATCGGGAATCCGACCCGGCAGTGCCGATCTGCGTCTATGGCGAAACGCGTCGGGCAGGGGAGATCGCCATCAGCGAGACATTGGACCGATACCTGATCTTGCGCACCAGCTGGATCTACGGTGAGCACGGCAACAACTTCGTCAAGACCATGCTGAGTTTGGGCCGCAAGACCGACGAAATTTCAGTTGTCAGTGACCAGATCGGCTGCCCGACCCGCTCACGCAGTGTTGCGCGGGTGCTGATCGAGTTGGCGCTGCGCTACTGCCGCGACGGCGATCTCGAATGGGGGCTTTATCATTACAGCGGCACGTCGCCCTGTTCGTGGGCTGAGTTCGCTGTCGAGATTTTCCGGGAAGCCGAGCGGGTCGGCTTGATCGACAAGGCGCCCAAGGTGTTGCCGGTGACCAGCGGGAGCCTGCCGCGCGCTGCGGCCAGACCGGCCTGGTCGGTGCTCGATTGCAGTCGGATCGAAACTACCTTTGGCATCAAGCCCAAGCCGTGGCGCGACGAGCTGCGCCATGTGATCAGGCAGATGAACGATGTTCCGTCCGTGCCCTTCGGGCCGGCACCCAGCCGTGTACCGTTCAGAGCCTATCCACAGATTGGCGGTGAAGGGCCTAGCCTGGCCCGATTTGCGATTGCGCAAGGAGCAGGCCAACGCTGAACCGTTCAGGGTGAAAACTTTTTCCGAATGTAACGGTCTGAGCTGCACGTTTAGCGAATGGAATTCCGTGATGACCGATTCAGCTGTTCGACGCGTAGGTGTTTCAGGTACAGGGATGATCTCGCACTGTTTCGTTCGGCTGATCATGCAGCACTATAAGGACCTGCACGTCAGCCGGGTCCTGACCCGCAGAACTATCGGCACGTTAGGCGATTTCCCCTTGCCGGAAACATTGACGAATTCCATTGACGAACTCATTGCTCACTCGGACATCATCGTCGAGTGCACTGGGGACGTATTCTTCGGGACGGAAGTGATCGAGCGGGCATTCGAAGCCGGATTGCCGGTCGTTACCGTCAATGCTGAACTCCAGGTCACCACTGGGTCCTATCTGGCCGGCAAGGGTTTGTTGACCGAAGCCGAAGGCGACCAGCCCGGGTCATTGGCCGCGTTACGCGAGGAGGCCCTGCAGATGGGCTTTCAGCCGCTCGTATACGGCAACATGAAGGGCTACCTGAACCACGACCCGAGCCGCGAAGAAATGGCCTACTGGTCCAAGCGGCAGGGCATCAGCATCGAGCAGACCACCTCCTTCACCGATGGCACCAAAGTGCAGATCGAGCAGGTGGTGGTCGGCAATGGTTTCGGCGCGACCATTACTCGACGTGGCCTGGAAGGCCTGGCTTCTACCGATCTGAACCGCAGCGGCAATATCCTTGGGCTGATCGCTGATGGCATCGGCCAACCCATCGTCGATTACGTTCTGCCAAGCGGCTACCCGGCTGGCGGGGTCTTTCTGGTCTGCCGTCACGACCAGGAGCAAGCCCCGGCGATCGAGTACTTCAAACTGGGTCCCGGCCCGTATTACGTGCTGACACGCCCGTTTCATCTGTGCTCACTCGAGGTCGGAAAGACAGTGCGCCGTGTTCTGGCCGGCGGCGGCGTGCTACTGAACAACTCCACTGAGCCCACCCTAGGTGTTGCGGCCATCGCTAAGCGCGATATGCGGGCGGGCGACATGATCAGCCGGGGTATTGGCGGCTTCGATGTGCGCGGCGAAGCGGTGCGGCTCGCCGATGAACTCGACCATGTGCCCATCGGTCTGCTGCGCAACACCGTGCTCAAACGGGCCGTCGAGCAAGGGCAATTGATCACCTTCGACGATATCGAGATACAGCCCAGCCGCGCCCTGGACCTCGTTTTCCAACAGCGTCAGAAAGTGATGGAGCGGGGCCAGTTGCGCAGCCAGCCGGATGGGATCGTTCAGCAGGTTCAGGAACAATGAACAAGCTTCAAGACGAGGCGGAAATCTGGGCAGACGGCTACAGCTTCGTCGAGTTCCAGCGAACCGGGACCGGTCTGGTCCCGTATCACCATGAGTCCCGTCCCTTATCTTCGGCGCCGCCAGTCTCGGTGCCGATGCCTTTGCCAGAGGCCAAGTCGGGGCGTGGTTGGACGCCCTGGGTCCTTCTAGCGTGAATGGGGAGGCGGTTCACGTTAACCGATTGAATCATGCCGGTCGGGACTGATTGCCAAATGTAGCGGTTGCACCCATTTCGCTGACCGCAGTGAAAAGGTTTCGCGCTATGCGAACGACCGCACCGCCAAAGCTAGCGGCTTCGTACTGGGCATCCTGCTCGTTTTGAAACACTGCCAGCACGCTGCCGTAGGAGTAAACGACTCCCCACTGGCCAGCGTCTTCTGTGTCCATTTTCGTCATGTCCATGATGTCTTCCTTAGAAATGTTACGAGGTGTGACGGAATCACGGCGCATAGATAGCATGCCGTCAAAAGATCGACAATTGCCGTTCGGCGGCAGGGCTAAAGGAGGTCGGCTTTAGCGCTCAGAAATGCAAATAAGCCGACAAGCTGCCTGTGCCGACCCTGACTGGCGCCTCATCGAAATGAGCGAATCCCGTGGCGCCCCAGTGCCGTATCAAGTACTTCTGCGCGGCTCCCCTGGATGCGTTTCATGCCCCATCGGCGTGGTGTTGGGCAGCGTCACTTCAGGCTCTGCGAAGTCGGGGCTGTGCACTTCCGAATCGAGGGGCATGTGGCTGTACCGCTGCTTATCCGTCACGTTCTGATGCCGTGTCCGTTGCTCGACCTCGGTCAGGATGCGCTTGGCCTCGCAGCGTCCGCTGATCCCGCGCGCCAATGCCATGCCGCCCATTGCCAGCTGCAGCAGGCCGCTTATGCCTCCGCGGCGCAGGCCTTTGCCCAACAGCACTAGCCCGCCAGCGACTGACGCGCTGCGTTCCCAGCCATGCACATTCTGGGGAGGGGCCTTGTCGAAAAGTCGATTCATGATGGTTCCTTATGTGGCTTGTCGTTGTCATAAGGTTTGGCATCGTCGTGCGACAACTCGTTCTCAGCAGTGGATGAGTGGCGTGATCGTCGGCGCTGTGGTGACCACACCGATAAAGGCTTGACAGTCGAGCATGGCTACCGCAGATTGCGCTAAACGTAATCTGATTACGCGAAAATAAGAATGGCGTTCACAATAGCGCGCCCCAACATGCAGTCGTGGCAAAGAATATGGATGCACACACCTACTACCGTACCCCTTCGCCTCGTCGGCTCCGGAGCGCCTGGGCGTCCAGAGAGATGAATGGCCTCACGGTTCCGGCTATTCGGTGCTGTCACGCTGATGAGCATAAGCAGTCGCGCCGTTTCACCTTGACCCGGCAGAGCAGGGTGGTGGCGCCGCGATCCGCTGATTTCTATCCGATGATCAGCGAAGCCCCAGTGAGTCGCTGAATGAAAATCCTTGGCTTCCGCCTCACGCTTGGCGACCACCTCGGTCGCAGCGTTCGGGGCATTTCCTGTGCACCACCGGCCTGACGCTTTCGCGTCGACCCTCTCATGCACAGTTAATCAAGGAGCCAATCATGGCCGACCTGTTTGAAAACCCAATGGGCCTCATGGGCTTCGAGTTCATCGAATTCGCCTCGCCCACCCCGAACGTCATCGAACCGGTGCTGGAGAGCATGGGTTTCTCCCATGTCGCTAATCACCGCTCGAAAGATGTGGCGCTGTACCGTCAGGGCGAAATCAACGCCATCGTCAACCGCGAGCCCAAGGGCGTCGCGGCGTATTTCGCCGCCGAGCACGGCCCGTCGGTGTGTGGCATGGCGTTTCGTGTGAAAGATGCGCAGAAGGCCTATACCCGTGCGCTGGAGCTGGGTGCTCAGGCCATCGAGCTGCCTACCGGCCCGATGGAACTGCGTTTGCCTGCGATCAAGGGCATCGGCGGTGCGCCGCTGTACCTGATAGACCGCTTCGGCGAAGGTAGCTCGATCTATGACATCGATTTTGTCTTCCTCGAAGGTGTCGATCGTCACCCTGTGGGTGCCGGGCTGAAAATCATCGATCACCTGACCCACAACGTGTACCGCGGTCGCATGGCCTACTGGGCGGACTTCTACGAGAAGTTGTTCAACTTCCGTGAGATTCGCTACTTCGACATCAAGGGCGAGTACACCGGCCTCACTTCCAAGGCTATGACCGCGCCGGACGGCATGATCCGTATCCCGCTCAACGAGGAGTCGTCGAAGGGGGCGGGGCAGATCGAGGAGTTCCTCATGCAGTTCAACGGTGAAGGCATCCAGCACGTCGCCTTCCTCACCGACGACCTGATCCAGACCTGGGACAAGCTGAAGGCCAGTGGCACGGTTTTCATGACTGCACCGCCGGAAACCTACTATGAGATGCTCGAAGGGCGGCTGCCCAACCACGGCGAACCGGTGGAAGCGCTAAAGTCCCGCGGCATCCTGCTCGATGGCGCCTCCGAGAACGGCGAACAGCGGTTGCTGCTGCAGATCTTCTCCGGCACCTTGCTGGGGCCGGTGTTCTTCGAATTTATCCAGCGCAAGGGCGACAGTGGCTTCGGCGAAGGCAACTTCAAGGCGCTGTTCGAATCCATCGAGCGTGATCAGATTCAGCGTGGCGTTTTAAGTACCACCGACTGATCGATAGACGGCAGCCGGGCATGATCGGCTGCCGCTATCTCGAAGCAATCCCGCGTTTCCTACGACCCCAGCGATGCCAAATGCGGTTGCCCGGCATCGCTGCATCGCGCCAACATCTGCCATCTTCGACCGACTGGGCGTCCTTACATGCCCAGGGCCGTTTAGCCTGCGGCGTCCACCAGCACCAGTTCGGCGTCCTCATGGGCGGTGACCCTGATGAGCGTCTCGCCGTGGATAGCGGCGCCATCGCGCGTCTCCAGCGCCACGCCGTTGATTTCCACCTTGCCCTTGGCCGGCACTAGATAACCGTAGCGGTCAGCATCGGCGAAGCGGTACTCGATCGTCTCACCGGCCTTCAGAGTTGCGCCTAGCACTCGCGCATCGGCGCGGATCGGCAGCGCATCCTCGTCACCTTTCAGTCCGCTGGCCAAGGCCACGAACTGGCCGGAACGGTCATCCTTGGGAAACGGTTTGGAACCCCAGGCTGGCGGCTCGCCACGGCGGTCGGGGATGATCCAGATTTGAAAGATCTGCGTGACCTCCGATTCGAGGTTGTACTCGGAATGGCGAATACCGGTGCCGGCACTCATTACCTGTACGTCACCTGCCACGGTGCGACCCTTGTTGCCGAGGTTGTCCTCATGGGTGATCGCTCCTTCACGCACATAGGTAATGATTTCCATGTCGGCGTGGGGATGTGGTGGAAAGCCAGTGTTGGCAGCGATGGTGTCATCGTTCCAGACCCGCAGTGCTCCCCAGTGCACGCGCTCCGGATCATGGTACTCGGCGAACGAAAAATGATGCTTGGCATCGAGCCAACCGTGATGGGCGCCACCAAGGGTATTAAAAGGGCGATGTTCGATCATGCTGTTTCTCCAGGTCGATTCGTTTTCGATGGAGCCACTATAGGCAGCAGGAACAATCTTTAGAATGGAATGGATGGAATAAGATACTTTCCATTTATTAGATTAATATCAGGCGCCTGCTAAGTAACCGCGAGGAAGTCAGGAATGGTCATGATCGAATTAATTCGAGGCGTGTTATGAAGAGGCTACCGGATCTCGAAGCCTGGGCGATCTTCGCCAAGGTGGCCGAAACGGGTTCCTTCGCCCGGACCGCAGCCGAGCTGGGCCTGTCGCAAGCCACCATTTCCAAGGCCATCACGCGACTGGAAGCGCGCATGAAAACCATGCTCTTCCACCGGACCTCACGGCGGATGTCGCTAACCGAAAGCGGGCATGCCGCGCTGGAGCGCGCCGCTCGCATCCTGGCCGAGGGCGAGGCGGTGGAGGCCGAGGTAACCGAGCAATCAACCAGCCTGCGCGGGCCCATCCGGATTGCGGCACCGATGTCGTTCGGTGTTTCGCACCTCGCGCCGCTCCTGCCGGAATTCATGGCGCGTCATCCCGACGTGGTGCTCGACGTCAGTTTCAGCGACGAGATGGTCGATCTGGTTGCCCAAGGGGTCGATCTGGCACTGCGGATTTCGACCCTGGTCGATTCCAGCTTGTTGGCCAGGCGCTTGTGCGCCGTGCGCATCCTGCTGGTTGGCTCACCGGCCTATTTCGAACGCCATGGGCGTCCCGGCCACCCACGCGATCTGACCGGACATCGCATATTGCAGTACAGCTACTCTCGCGGTGGCAACAACTGGCGGTTTCGCCATAAACGGCATGGAGAGTTCGCCCAGGCGCTGTCCGCGTCGCTGTTGGCCAACAATGCCGAGGCGTTGGCACCGGCATTGCGATCGGGACTGGGGATGGCGCTGCAACCGGAGTTCCTGGCTTGGAAAGACTTGCAATCGGGAGCGCTGGAGACGGCGATGGACGATTGGCAAGTCGAGTCGATCGCGCTGCACATCGTGACCCCGCCAGGGCGCAGCCGTCCGGCTCGCGTGCAAGCGTTGATCGAATACCTGGCCGAACGCTTCGCCGCCGCGCCGTGGGCGCAGGCCGATGGGGGCTGACGTGATCGCCCAGGCCGCCCTTGTTATTCGCTGCCACCGCTTGGGATTCGCCGCGACTGTGGACTTGCCCAACCAGCCTAAAGGCGTAGCATGACGGGTAGCATATGAATCATCGAGGCACTGATGCGATATTCCGAAGATCACAAAGCCCAGACCCGCCAACGCATCGTCGAAGAGGCCGCACGGCGTTTTCGCCGCGACGGTGTGCACGCCACCGGCCTGCAGACATTGATGAAAGCGCTGGACTTGACGCACGGTGGGTTTTACGCCCATTTCAAATCCAAGGATGAGCTGGTCGAGGAGGCACTGCGTTATTGCGCGAGTGAGCTCGACGAAATCACCACCAGCAGCCTCTCAGGCGACCAACCGCTGGCCACGTTCATTCGTCATTACCTGTCGAAAGGCCACCGCGCCACCCCGGCGCAGGGCTGCCCGTTTCCCACTCTGTCGGCCGAGCTGGGCCAGCGTGGTCAGGCCAGCCCGGTCACCGACGAGTCGGTGAGCAACCGATTGGCGCAGATTGGCGCCCACCTTGAAGATGACCAGCACGCGGCGATGGTGCTCAGCGCCATGGTAGGCGCGTTGATGTTGTCGCGCAGCGTGGTCGATCCGCAATTGTCTGACCGCTTGCTCGAGGACACCCGCGCCAGCCTGCTGAAGCTGACTGGCGCGGATATACCGCAGTCCTAGGCGTTCGCTCTGTAGCGCGGTGCCGGCTGGTTACGCGAGAGATTCGGCCCCAACGCCGCGCGTGCCGCTAGCAGGCGGTTCCAGTCCTCGACGTCCGGCAACGACGGCAGGGTGACTGTCTCGCCCAGGTCGAACCCGCACAAGGCGGAGTTCACCATCGCTTCCACTTCCATCACCATCTGCGCCGGCACGTGGTCGAGGCCGCCTCCGCTGCGCTCCCATATTTCGGTGCTGGAAGCGCCGGTGATCAGTGCCGTTTCGTGGGTGTAGGCGATGTGCATGGAATGTCTCTAGAGATTTGCCGAATCAGTCGGCATGGGCATCGGCCAGCCGAGCGACGAGCCTTGCGTTTAGAAGATGGAATGCCGCGAAACCGGCCACCGCGAACAGCAGATGAACCAGTAGCAGCGGCCAGGCGCTGCCATCGCTCAGGGCCACGAGTAGCAACCCGCTGCATGTCGCTCCGGCCATCTGAGCGAAGCCCATGAAGCCGGCAGCCAGACCCGCCCGATGCGCGTTGGGAATCACTGCGCCGGCCACCGCCGCGGGCAGTACCATCCCGCCTCCCAGGGTCACCAGCAGCTGCGGCGCCGAGAAGCCGATAACGCTCAGCCCGAGCAGCCTCTCAAATAGCGCCGTAATCAGCGCCCCTCCGGCGACCAGGCCGATTCCGATGCCTACCAGACGCTGTGGCCCGAGCCGCGTGATGTAGCGCTGGGTAATAAAGGCGCCAGCGATCATCCCCGAAACGATGGCGCCGAACGTAAACCCATATTCGGCCGGCGTCAGGTGCAACAGGCCGACGTATACCGCCGAAGATCCAGCGATCATGGCGAACATCGCACCGTAGGTACCGGCAATGGCCAACGCCAAGGCGGAGAAGCCTCGGCTGCCAAGCAAGTCGGCGTACTGCCGCGCAAGGGTGCGAAGGCGACCCGCCGTCGGATCGGGTGCCTCGTTGGTTTCACTGGTCAGTAGCACCACCGCTATCAGCGTAGCGAGGCCAAGCATCAGCGAAGCGAGCAACGGGGCCTTCCAGCCGCCATAGGCATTGAGCACGCCGCCCGCCATCAGAGAAAGCATGATGGTGGCGAGCATGCCAATCACCGTCTTCGCCAGCGCTGGGCCGGCCTGCGCCTTCCAAATGTCCCGCACCATCGCGCGTGCCAGCACGAGGCAGGCGCAGGCACCGAACCCTTGTAGCAGGCGGGCGAAGGTGAACTCGGTCATGCTCGTTGCGGCGAGCATCCACAGCGTCGCCAGGATGTAGATGATCAGGCCAGCAATCATCACCGGTCGCCGGCCGACGCGATCGGATAACGGGCCGAGCACCAGTTGTCCGAGCCCGAAGGCGGCGACGAACGCGGACAGCGCATGTACACCGCTGCCTGGCACCGCCTCAAGGACCTCTTCCAGCTCGCCGAGGCTGGGGATGATCAGTTGCGTGGAGACTTCGCCCAGCGCTGTCAGCAGCATGAGGATGGGCAGCAAGGGGCGTGGTGGCGATAGCGGCCGTGGCATGGGGCTTTCCTCGATAGATGGATGCTGCGTGCTTTACATGATGGTCATCATGTGTTTTATATGTTGACCATAATTTAATAAGGCTTGCAACCGCCCATCTGTCGAGGACTCGCCATGAAATATGCAGAACGTGAAGAACGTCTGGCCACCTGGCTGGATGCAGAGAAGGCTGCGCGCGCCCAATTGGGAACGCTCGGTACCGTGCCGCTCGCTGAGGCCGCCGCGATGACGCCTCATGCATTCTTCGATGCCATTGGTCGGGGTGAACTGCCGCGTCCACCGATGGGCGAGCTGATGGGCTTCGTACCGGTGGATTGGGCGTCAGGCTATTTCCTGTTCCAGGGCACCCCGGACGAGCGCCATTACAACCCGTTGGGAAGCGTGCATGGCGGCTACGCAGCGACGCTTCTGGACTCCTGCATGGGCTGTGCGGTGCATACCCGACTCCAGGCGGGGCAGGGCTATACGACGACCGACCTGCGGATCACCTACATTCGCGCACTGCGCGCCGGTGTCGGGCCCGTGCGCGCGGAGGGCAGGGTGGTGCATGTAGGCCGATCGACCGCTGTCGCCGAGGGGCGGCTGTACGACGTAGAGGACCGCCTCTATGCCATCGGCTCGACCAGTTGCCTGATTCTTGATCTGAGCGCTCGCGGCTAAGCCCGTCGAAGGCGCCTTTTCTGCGGCGACCCTGCAGGACAGTACGCAGACCGCCACCTGCATAGCCTGATGGTGTGTCGACCATTTGAAAGCGAGGTATGAAATGAGTGGTGGAAATTCAGTCCGTATCGTAGTGACGGGAACAGGTGTCGTTGGGCCCCTGGGATGTGGCACGGAGGCGGTATGGACCCGCCTGTTGGCAGGGCAGTCAGGCATCCGTCCGTTGCCTGGCGATATATCGGAGGGCACCGGTTGTGCCATCGCGGGTCAGGTACCGACCTTGGCCGAGGACAGCGAGGCGGGCTACGACCCAGATCGCCACATCTCTGCCAAAGATCGCAAGAAGATGGATCGTTTCATCGAGTTTGCGCTCGTGGCCGCACACGAAGCGCTTGACCAGGCAGGTTGGCACCCCACCGACGAGGCAAGACGCGAGCGAACCGCCACCATCATCTCATCGGGCGTGGGTGGTTTCGATGCGATCGCCGAGGCGGTGCGCACCACGGACCAACGCGGACCTCGTCGGCTTTCGCCATTCACCGCACCTTCCTTTCTCGCCAACATGGCGGCCGGCCACGTGTCCATCCAGCATGGTTTCAAGGGGCCGCTCGGCGCGCCGGTAACCGCCTGCGCAGCAGGGGGGCAAGCCATCGGCGATGCCGCCCGGATGATCCGCAGCGGCGAAGCGGACATTGCGGTGTGCGGCGGGACCGAGGCAGCCATCCACCGCGTCACGCTCGGCAGCTTTGCGGCGGCGCGTGCGCTGTCCACGGGTTTCAATGACCGCCCGCAGCAAGCGTCGCGCCCGTTCGATCGTGATCGCGAGGGCTTCGTCATGGCTGAGGGCGCTGGCCTGCTGGTAATCGAGTCATTGGAACATGCTCTGGCACGCGGCGCGCAGCCTCTTGCGGAACTGGTCGGTTACGGCACCAGCGCCGATGCCTATCACCTGACGGCCGGCCCTGAGGATGGCCGCGGCGCCCGACGCGCGATGGAGCAGGCGCTGCGGCAGGCCGGTATTGCTCCCGGCGAGGTGCAGCACATCAACGCCCATGCGACGTCCACCCAGGTGGGCGATCGGGGCGAGCTAGGCGCCATCCGATCCGTGTTCGGGACAGGGTCGGGCGTAGCGATTACCTCGACCAAATCCAGTACCGGCCATTTGCTCGGCGCCGCCGGTGGAATCGAAGCCATTTTCACGGTGCTGGCGCTACGCGATCAAATCGTCCCGCCCACGCTGAACCTCATCAACCCCGACGAAGCCGCCGACGGCCTGGATCTAGTTGGCCTGACGGCGCGAAGAATGCCGATCGAGTACGCCTTGTCGAACGGGTTCGGGTTCGGCGGCGTCAATGCCAGCGCGCTGTTCCGTCGTTGGGATTCTTCCAGGTGAATTCTTTGGCCCAGACTGTGCCCGCTCCCGATCGATCGCAACAGGCCCGGTTGGTCAAGCGGCGAGAGATGATTCACGCGGCGAGCGACACCTTCACGGCGCTCGGCTACGAGCTTTCCAGCATGGCTTTGATCGCTGAAGCCGCGGGCGTGACGAAGGGAACCTTGTATGCGTGTTTCGGCAGCAAGGCCGAGCTGTTTCGAGCCGTCGTGCATGACGGATTGAATGAACTCCCCGACGCGGTATCGGTGAATACTCCCGATGGGCAGTTACGCATGCAGCTGAACGCAATTGCGCAAGCGCTGGTTCGGCACGCCACACATCCGGCTTCGCTGACGGTTGCGCGCATTCTTTCGCAGTCTGCGTGCATTCCACCCAAACAGTGGCGGCGCCGCCACCGCCCGTACCGCTTGCAGCTTGAAAAGGTATTGTCCCGCTGCACAGGTTGTAGCGATCCTGCGCAAGCGGCCTCGCAATTTCTGCTATTGGCCGTTGGCAGCCTCGACTCGAATACCGTCATGCCGACAAGCGAATCCCGTGTCGCCGCCGCCGTGGATCTCTTCGTCCGAGCATATGGCGACCTCGATCTGCGTAGCTGCTAGCTCGCTGGAGCGGAACACACGGCTCACACCCCTTTGGTCGACGGCAGCAGAATCGTCAGAATTCCGAGCAGTGGCAGGTAGGAACACAACCGATACACGTATTCGATGCCGTGGACATCTGCCAGATGCCCGAGCAGTGCCGCGCCGATACCGCCAAAACCGAACATCAGCCCGAAGAAGACGCCGGCGATCATGCCGACATTGCCCGGCACCAGTTCCTGGGCGAAGACCACGATGGCAGAGAACGCCGAGGCCAGTACGAAGCCGATGATCATGCTCAGCACCCCGGTCCAGAACAGATCGACGTAGGGCAGCGCCAAAGTGAAAGGGGCGACACCAAGAATCGAAAACCAGATCACCTTCTTGCGGCCGATCCTGTCACCGATGGGGCCACCGAAGAAGGTGCCAGCGGCGACGGAACCGAGGAAAAGGAACAGGTAAAGCTGGGAACTGGCGATGGACAGATCGAACTTCTCAATCAAGTAAAAGGTGAAATAGCTGGTAAAGCTGGCCATGTAGAAATATTTGGAGAACACCAGCAGCGCCAGCACCACCAGCGCAAAGGTCACTCTCCTCCTGGAAAGCCCATGGGTCGCTTTGCCCCCCTGCTTGAGCTTGAACAGATTCAAGTGATTTCGATACCAGCGGCTGAGCCCGTAGAGCACTAGGATGGCGAACACCGCGAACAGGCCGAACCAAGCAACGCTGCCTTGCCCGTACGGAATGACGATGGCTGCGGCGAGCAGCGGGCCGAAGGCACTGCCGGCATTGCCACCGACCTGAAAGGTCGACTGTGCGAGGCCATAACGACCACCCGAGGCCAGACGTGCCACGCGCGATGTTTCCGGGTGGAAGGTCGAGGAGCCGATGCCTATTAGCGCCGAGGCGATCAGGATCGCAGGGAAGGTGCCCACAACGGCGAGCATGACGATGCCGAGCAGCGTACAGACCATGCCCGCTGGCAGCAGCCAGGGCTTGGGATGGCGGTCGGTGTGGTAGCCGACCCAAGGCTGCAACAAGGACGCGGTGAGCTGAAAGGTCAGTGTAATCAGCCCTACCTGGGTAAAGGTAAGGCCGTAGTTGGCCTTGAGTATGGGATAGATCGAGGGAAGCACGGCCTGAATCAGGTCGTTGATCAGATGCGCCAAGGCGCAAGCACCGATCACGCGCATGACCAGGGGACTGGCTTGGCTGGCTACCGAGGCGGTCGCCGAGGGAGTAATGCTGCTGGACATCGCAAATCATCCGCACAGGGAAGGGAACATTAGGGTGAGTGTCCGACCAGGCCATACAGCAAGGCGTCGGCATTCGCGGCTCGGCAGGCGTTAAAATCAGGCGCCGTATGGATCGCGGATCGCGTTCTCCTTTCAGTGTTGCTGTCTGGCCACGGGACCTGGCGCTATCCTAGGTTTCCAATAAATTGTCTGTCTTGCTTGATATGGGCGAGAGCTCTCGCAAAAAGGGAATTATGCCCAAGCCGTTGAAAGAATTATTGGCTGCGGTGGACGAAGTGCCCTGGCCGGTCATTAGCAGCGCCACCGATTATCCGGAAGGCTGGTTTATCGAACCCCACTCACACGCCAAGCACCAACTGATCTACGCCATCGAAGGCGTGATGGTTGTGCATTCCGCAGTGAGCCAGTGGACCGTACCGCCCAGCCGGGGCATTTGGATGCCGAGCGGGCAGATACATTCGATTCGCTGCGTTGGCTCGGTGAAGATGCGTAGCGTTTTTGTGCGGCCTGATCTGTTTCGTGAACTGCCGAATGAAACCCGAGCCGTAAGCATCTCCGCGCTTCTGAGCGAGCTGATCAAGCGCTCGGTCGCGATAACGGCACCCTACGAGGATGACTCGCGCGAGGCGAGGCTCATGCGATTGATCCTCGATGAACTCACCCTGTTGCCGACTTTGCCTCTGCAATTGCCCCAGCCGGTCGACCGACGGATCAAAATGATCTGTTCGGCCCTGCAATCTGACCCGAGTGATGGTTCAACGCTGTCGACGTGGAGCGACCGGCTGAATCTCGACGAGAAGACGATCCAGCGGCTCTTTCGCAAGGAAACCGGCATGACGTTCGGTCGGTGGCGCCAGCAAGCGCGGCTGCTGTTGGCGCTTGAGCGCATCGCCGTAGGCGAGAAAATCATCGACGTGGCAGGCGCGTTGGGTTACGACAGTCCTAGCGCGTTCGCCACCATGTTCAAAAAACAGTTCGGGACGACGCCAAGTCACTTTTTCAAATGAGCGCCAGCTTAAAGTTCTGGCGGCTTCACATACGCTATTGGTGTTGGGACGGACTGTTTGGAGAATAGCGGCGATGTCTGGCGAGGGATGGATGGCAATCGAGATTAGAACCGCCAACGAAGATGATGCTGAAGGCATAAGCGAAGTCATCATCGCAGCCCTGAGAACCACCAACGCCAAGGATTATGCTCAGGCTGTAATCGAGCAGGTCGAGAAAAGTTTTTCGCCGAACGCTGTCGCAGCGTTGATATCCAAGCGCATGGTTTTTGTCGCTCTAGAAGCGGGCAAAGTTATTGGGACTGCCAGCCTCGATGACCAAGTTGTCAGGACCGTATTTGTCCATCCGTCCTCGCACGGACAAGGTATTGGCAGCCAACTCATGAGCACCCTCGAGCAAACAGCGAGGGGCCTGGGAATCGAAGTCTTGCGAGTTCCATCTTCGATCACAGCAGAGCGCTTCTATAAAAAGCTTGGCTACTCTGTTGTACGCGAGGCCTTTCACGGCGAGGAGCGAACCATCGTAATGGAGCGTTACTTGATGAATTCTGATTTTGCTTAAATGCGGGTTAAGCTCGTCGCTGCCAAGAGCTGCGGGTTATCAAGGTTAATTGGTGTAGTGAGAGCGAGGCTGTCGGAACATGCGAGTCCAGTAGCAGAACAAGACCAATAACAAAGATGATTTTCGCGATCGTTTGATCGCCTGATCGCTTGGCCCCTGTTGCGCGAACTACAGAATGCCAGGGCATCGCCCGGAACACGCCGGATATATGAATGCATCCGCGCTGACGATAGGATCGGAAAAGCTTTTTCTTACTGGTTGTGGGGACTTGTCCATACGTCTTGTTAGCTTTTGTTGAGCTCACTCCAGAGTTTCAGTGCGTCACTGAAAGGCAAAATAACATCGGCATATACCCAGCAGGAAAAAGAAAGAACAATGCAGGCCCAGCCAATGGATACACATTTTTTATGAGTGAACTTGGAAAAACCCTCACCTGATGAAATTTGTGATGAGCTTATTCTCAGTAAGTAAATAAATAAAAACAATAATGCCGGTATGAACAAGGCTGCTAAGTATTTCGTGTTCCCCTCAATTCCGAGATACAACACCATTCCTAAAAATATTGAGCTTGTGCCGAGCATAAAAATAATGGGCTTATTCGTGAGCCACTTTAGTTTAGGTATAAACGGAAGGGCGGCGAAAATGAATTCTCTTTTCTCCGGCTCTAAGTCAAATTTAAGCAAATAGAACTGTATGCCAAAAACAAGGAACATTGGGACGCAACCCCCTATTAGGGTTTCAAGCCACCAGCCCTCTATCGAGACTAATTCTTTAGCAAACGGATCTAACTCTTTATATTTAGTAAAGTAATCTCCATCAATTAGGAGGTCGATAAGCCAATAACCGAAAAGGGTGAATGCAAGTATTACTAATATTGCTGTGGCCCGAAATTTATGTTTAATAATGGCCTTCAGCGTGCTTGCTATTTTTTTAATCATTGGTTCCATGTTACAAAGATCTCGATTTTGAAAAACCAATTATAATTAGACGACCAATCGTCATCCACTAGGACGATGGTTATCCCGCGCCTGTTGTTGAAGGTTGAAGGGTGAAGGGTGAAGTGGGTGCTCATAAAGCTTGGCTTGCTCTGCTTGCACATCGTCGACCGATCAAGTCGGCCGTCCCTTTCAGCCCTGTTCTATTTTATGGAACCTAATCATCTAAATTTAACGGCTATTTAGTTAAGAAGCTCCCGTGCATCATTTCCTCATTGCGGCTCACCAAGGTGGTGGCCCACTCAGAGGAATACGACATGACCCATTCAATCGCAGGCTCCAGCACCACCCACAACGCCACTTCCGCTTTCGCTTCGACGGCACTCGCCGGACGCGTTCTGCTGAGCGCCATCTTCATTCTGTCGGGGCTCTCGAAAGTCAGCGCGCCTGCCGGAATGATCGGTTATATCGAATCCGTCGGCTTGCCGTTCCCGGCGCTGGCTCTCACGCTTGCCATTCTGATCGAACTGGTTGGCGGCATCGCCCTGGTGCTCGGGTATCGGACTCGACTGGTAGCTGCGGGTCTCGCATTGTTCAGCGTGGTGACCGCGCTGGCGTTCCATAACCAGCTAGGTGATCAGAATCAGTTCATTCACTTCTTCAAGAACCTCGCCATGGCGGGTGGGCTGTTGCAAGTGGTGGCGTTCGGTGGCGGTCGTTTCAGTCTGGACGCGCGCCGCGGTTGATCTCACCGGTTGCTCGCTGGGTGAAGTCCTCCCCCCTGTCGAGACGAGAGTAGGGGAGGATCAACGCCGAGCGAGTGCCCCAGCCCAGGTCGACGGCCCGGTGCGCGAGCGCTGGAGTCGACGCCAGACAAAGAGCGCGACCGCACAAGAGCCTGGTTATTGCCAGGCTCTTGTGCGCGCAACGGTCCGACAATCAGGCAGATGCGCTTCGATCGGCCACCGGCACGCTATCGAAACGTTGCCAGACGACTCGGAGCAGTAAGACATAGCCGATACGCGACACACCTGTAGCGCTATGCATCCATTGGTTAAATCGGACGCGACAAATTTTCGGACGTGTCGATTTCACAGACGCCCGTACGACTAGACCAGCAGTTATCGAAATTGCGGTATCTAAACCGACGGAGCTGACCATGATCAAACTGTACGGAACACCCCCGACCCGCGCGTTGCGCGTTATCTGGTTACTCAACGAGCTAGGCCTGGACTACGAGATGCTCCCGGTGGGCATCCTTGAAGGTGAAAACCGACAATCGGAATTTCTGGCGCTCAACCCCGCCGCCAAAGTCCCGGTGCTGGTCGACGGAAGCCTCGTGGTAACCGAGTCGGCCGCGATTCAGCTTTATCTGGCTGAGAAATATCCCCAGGCGGGTTTCATCCCGGAGTCGGTAGAGGATCGGGCCCAGATGTATCGCTGGATTTTCTTTCTGATGACTGAGATCGAGCAGCCCCTATGGCGCATCGTGCGTCACACTTTCCTGTACCCGGAAGAGAAACGGTTGCCTCAGGATATCGAGCTGGCGAAGCTGGAATGCTTGGAGATGGTGGCGGTGCTCGAGCGACACATGCGGGACCGCGCATTCTTGGTTGCCGACCGGATCAGCGTGGCCGACTTCAACGCCGCTTATACGCTGGACTGGGCGAACGAGGAGAAGATGCTCGAGGGCGCGCCTCGGCTGAAAGCGTACCTGCAGTCGATGTACGCCCGGCCCAAGGCACCGCCAACCATTGCAGAGGCATTCGCGGCGCTTGAAAGCCAGGCCGTTACCGGCGATGCGACGGTGGCCGGGTAGATCCGCGGTTGGCGCTATTTCTAGTCTGTTACTAGCGTTGTCTATCGGCAGCTTCGAGGCGAGCGCGGGGGGATAAGCAGTACCCTGCCGCGGCTTCACGAACTCATCTATCAGCCAAGCATGGAGACCCAACATGATCAGCAAAAACACCGTTTGCCTCTGGTATGACGGCACCGCACTGGAGGCCGCAACCTTCTACGCCGAAACCTTCCCGGACAGCGCGGTGCGCGCCGTCCATCGCGCGCCAGGCGACTTTCCGTCGGGCAAGCAGGGCGATGTGCTCACTGTCGAGTTCACGGTGATGGGCATTCCTTGCCTCGGGCTTAACGGGGGGCCGGCGTTCAAACACAACGAGGCGTTCTCGTTCCAGGTTGCAACCGACGACCAGGCCGAGACGGACCGCTTATGGAATGCGATTGTCAGTAACGGCGGCGAAGAAAGCGCATGCGGGTGGTGCAAGGACAAATGGGGCCTGTCCTGGCAAATAACGCCACGCGTATTGACGGCCGCCTATACCAGCCCTGATCAAGCAGCGGCCAAGCGCGCGTTCGAAGCAATGATGGGCATGCAAAAGATCGACATTGCTGCGATCGAAGCGGCGTTGAAGGGTTGATCGGCATTTAGCATCGAGTGCCGTCAAGGTTTCACCCATTGGCTGCAGATACTGCTTCTGCAGCTGCGGGGGCCGTTGAGAGGAGCAGGCGTGTTTACCGCGTTGCGTTACGACAGCGGTGCACCCCACTCCCAGCGCTTTGACTACTTCGAGCTATCTTCTGAAGCTGCTGGCACGTACACCTTCATTAGCGCCGTTACTGAGCAACAAGCCGTATCCACAGTTCACCTCGGAAAACTCGGGCATGGAATGCCCATGCCCTTGAAGGGGAAGGAAGCGGACGGCGGCTGGTCTAGTGCGCTGGATGGTTGCCGATGAACTTGCTGAGGAACTGTCTTGTGCGTTCGTGTTGCGGCGCGCTAAGCAACTGCCTGGCCTCGCCTTGTTCGACGATCACTCCGTCATCGATGAAGATCGCCCTATCGGCCACGTCACGGGCGAAGCTCATCTCGTGGGTGACGATGACCATGGTGCGTTTTTCTTCGGCCAAGCCGCGAATGGTGGCGAGCACTTCGCCGACCAGCTCCGGGTCGAGCGCCGAGGTCGGTTCATCAAACAGAATCACGTCCGGCTGCATGGCCAGTGCACGGGCAATCGCCACGCGCTGTTGCTGGCCGCCGGAGAGACGCTTGGGGTAAGCGTCTTCCTTGCCGGCCAGGCCGACCTTGGCCAGCAAAGCGCGGCCGCGTTCGAGCGCTTGGGCGCGCGGCTCCTTCTTTACCTGCACCGGCCCTTCGATGACATTCTCAAGGGCGGTGCGATGGGGGAACAGGTTGAAGTTCTGGAACACGAAACCGACGTGCTGGCGCAGCTGGCGAATCAGTCGTTGCTGCGCCTTGAGCGGTTTATCGGCGTCGATGTGGATCGCACCGACGCTGATCTGCCCGCCGCTGGGTTGCTCCAGCAGATTGAGGCAGCGCAGCAGGGTGGTCTTGCCCGAACCGCTGGGGCCGATGATCGCCAGCACTTCGCCGGGAGCTATGTCGAGGTCGATGCCCTTGAGGACGTCCTGGCCGTTGAAAGATTTTTTCAGGTTACGCACGGTAATCATCAGGCGTCCTGCTCGTGGCGGTTGACCCGGTCTTCCAGGCGACCCTGGAAGTACGCCAGCACGCTGGCCAGCAACCAGTAGATCAGCGCGGCGGCCAGGTACATGGTGAAAATCTCGAAAGTGCGAGCAGTGATCAGCTGCGCCTGGCGGAACAGCTCTGGCACCTGGATGGTGGCGGCCAGGGCGGTGTCTTTGACCAGCGAGATGAAGCTGTTGCCCAGAGGCGGCAGGGCGGTGCGTGCGGCCTGCGGCAGGATGGCCCGATACAGAGTCTGTGCGCGGCTCATGCCGATACTGGCGGCCGCTTCCCACTGGCCACGGTCGATGGAGGCGATGGCGGCGCGCAGAATCTCGGCGGTGTAGGCCGCCATGTTCAGCGAGAAACCGATCAGCGCGGCCGGCAGCGGATCGAGCTGGATGCCCAGTTGCGGCATGCCGTAATAGATCATGAACAGCTGCACCAGCAGCGGCGTGCCACGGAAGAACGACACGTAGATCCGAGCCAGCCACTGCAGCGGCCAGTAGCCGTACAGTCGCAGCAGGGCCAGGCCGAAGCCCAGCAGCAGGCCGAAGAACATTCCGCCCAGGCTCAGCACCACGGTCCACCACGCGCCCTTCAGTAGGAAGGGGAGCGAGTCCAGCACCAACTGCAGGCTGTCATCGATCATTGCGTGACGTCAGCCTTGAACCACTTCTCGGAGAGCTGTTTCAGAGTGCCGTCAGCGCGCAGCTTGGCGATGGCCGCGTCGATGGCGGCGAGCAGTTGCGGGTTGCCCTTGCGCAGCGCGATGCCGGACTCCTGGCGGGAGAAGGCATCACCGGCCACGGCTAGGCGATTTCCGGTTTTTTCTACCATCTCGAAGGCCGCCAGGCGGTCGACCAGGATCACGTCGATGCGACCGACGTTGAGGTCCTGGAACTTGGTCGGGTCATCATCGTAGGTGCGGATATCGGCTTGTGGCACGTTCTCTTTGAGCCATTGCTCGTAGTTGGTGCCGAGGCCGACGCCGACCTTCTTACTAGCCAGGTCAGCGGGATTCTTGATGCTGTCGGCATCAGCCTTACGGGTGAGTGCCTGGATGCCGGAGACGGTGTAGGGCGTGGAAAAATCGTACTTCTGTTTGCGTTCCTCGGAGATGGTCACCTGGTTGATCACCACGTCCAGGCGCTTGGATTCCAAAGCGGCGAGTATGCCGTCCCACTTGGTCGGCTGGAACTCGGCCTTGACTCCCAACTCCTTGGCCAGCGCCTTGGCGAAGTCGACCTCGAAGCCGGTCAATTGGCCGCTTTCGTCCTGATAGTTGAAGGGCGGGTAGGTGCCTTCCAGTCCAACCTTGAGGGTGCCGTTGGCCTTTACCTCATCCAGCAGATCGGCGGCGAACACCGGGGAGAACAGGCTGGAGCCGAGCAGAAGGCTCAGGGTGCCGAGCAGAAAACGACGACGCAGCGTTGTGAATTTCATGGTGGGCCTCGGGATGGGCAGGTGAGTGTCGGTCAACTCTAAGCGTGTAGGTTTATTCGATAAAATAATTAGAAAATATCATGTCCGCTATTTTTGGAATATGTAACGCACTACAGTGCCCATGGATGATAGCCAAATAGCGCCGGGGCACCGCCGGTATGCAGGAACAACAGCGGACCCCGGCCAGGGATGGCACCCTGGGCAATGCCGTCGAGCAGGCCGGCGAAGGCCTTGCCGGTGTATACAGGATCGAGCAGCACGCCTTCCTGTTCGGCAAGCAGGCGGATGGCGGCCAGGGTGCCGGTATTCGGCTCGCCATAGCGCGGCGCGAAATACTGGTCCCAGAGTTCGATCTGAAGCCCCGCCGGCACGTCGACACCGAGCAGATCGGCGGTGCGCTCCAACAGGCCTTCGACCTTCGGCCGCTGGGTCGCCTCCGGGCGCGATACGGTGACGCCGACCACCCGACTGCCTGGCCGTGCATGTTCCAGCGCCAAGGCCAGACCACTGTGGGTTCCGGCACTTCCGGAGGCGAGCAACACAGCAGCGAAATCCTCACCCTTGCGGTGCATCTGCTCGGCCAGCTCCAGGCCGGCACGCACATAACCCAGTGCGCCGAGCGGGTTGGAGCCGCCGATGGGCACCACGTAAGGTTTGCGTCCGGCGTTGCGCAGGCGCTCGGCGGCGGTCTCTAGCAGTTCGTCGGCGTTGTCCAGATTGGCGACAGCTTCGATCTCGCAGCCGAAAAGGTCGAGCAGCACGCGGTTGCCGTTGCTTAGGTAATTGCTCTCGGTGGTACCCAGCGGATTCTCCAGCAGCGCCAGACAACCCAGACCGAGCCTGGCCGCCAGCGCCGCGGTTTGGCGTACATGGTTGGACTGGATGGCACCGGCGGTGACCAACACTTCGGCACCTTGGGCCAGGGCATCGGCGCCTAGGTATTCGAGCTTGCGCGCCTTGTTGCCACCGAGGGCCAGCGGGGTGAGGTCGTCGCGCTTGATCCAGACATCCCGACCCAAGTGACGTGACAGACGCGGTAAATGTTCGAGAGGTGTGGCTGCGGCAACCAACTCAAGGCGAGGGAAGCGGGCGAGGGCGTCGGTGAGCATGAGAGCAGGCTTCTGCACAGAGATAAGTGATCACTGTAGAAGGCGATCCATAACTGCCGCAAGCCGATATCCGGCGGGTTGGCGCTGCATTTTTTGTCGTTGAGGGAATGTAAGGACCAAAGGATGGCCGTTGGACCGGTAGAACCTTGCCAATGCTCTTAAAGGTTCGAGGCCTGCATCAGCAAGCCCTTGTCGTGCGCGGGGTGGGGGAGGGCAAACATGCTGGGGTGTAGTTGCTAGCAAGTGCTTGCTGACCGATCTCTACATAGTTCGAATGGCCTCAACCGGCCGATTCTGTTGAAAAAGTAGCTGCTTCCCCATGCCTTCGGCAAAATTGCTCTGTCAGTGAGCGTGGGGGCGAACAGCATGATGGGACAGTTACCGGGAGGGCAGCAGCGCCTGTTTTACTCGTTCAATCTGGAAGATCACGTCCCGCCCCAACACTCCTGCGCAGCATCGACCAATGCCTGGATCTCAGTGATCTGCGCGCCTACCTGGCGGATTTCTATAGCCCCATCGGGCGTCCCTCGATTGACCCGGAATTGATGGTGCGTATGCTCGTCGTCGGCTACTGCTATGGCATTCGTTCCGAGCGTCGATTGTGCGAAGAGGTGCACCTGAACCTTGGCTATCGCTGGTTCTGCCGGCTGGGTCTGGAAGACGAAGTACCCAATCACTCGACCTTCTCGAAGAACCGACACGGCCGTTTTCGTGACAGTGGCCTGTTCCGCTGGTTGTTCAATGAGGTGCTGCGTCGCTGCATGGCGGCTGGCCTGGTCAAAGGCGAAGGCTTCGCTGTGGACGCCAGCATCATCAAGGCCGATGCTAGCCGCCAATGTGGCATGGCGGGTAATGAAGTCGATTGGAACGATCCAAAGCTCAGCAGTCGCGCCGTGCGCGAGTACCTCGAAGCCCTTGATGAAGAGGCGCTGGCTGAGGCTCTTCCTAAGAAAATTTCGCTCACCGATCCTCAGTCCCGTTGGACAGCAGCACCAGGCGGCCCGGCCTTCTTTGCCTACTCCACGAATTACCTGATCGACACTGAGCACGGTGTGATCATGGACGTGGAAGCTACCTCGGCGCACCGTACCGCCGAAGTCGATTCGACCAGGACGATGGTCGAGCGTGTCGAAGCGCAGTTCGATCTCACACCGGAACGCCTTATCGGCGATACCGCTTATGGCATCGCCCCGATGCTGGCCTGGATGGTAGAAGAAAAGGACATCGAGCCGCATGTTCCGGTGTGGGACAAGACCGAGCGCAAGGACGACAGCCTCTCCAGTAACGACTTCCACTGGAACCAGGAAGCCAATGAATATCGCTGCCCAGCCGGCAAACCACTACGCAGTGAATGGCGCGCCTTCACCCAGAAAAGATCGCGGGTGACCAAGGCCAACACCATCATTTACCGCTCCAGCCAAACCGACTGCGCCACCTGCTCGTTGAAAGCGAAGTGCTGCCCCAACACGCCGACTCGGAAGATCGTCCGCAGCATCCATGAGGCTGCCCGCGACGTGGCTCGACGTATCGCCAAGACACCGGAATACCTAGTCTCTCGCTGCGAACGAAAGAAGGTGGAAATGCTATTCGCCCACCTCAAGCGGATAATGAAACTTGATCGCTTACGGCTGCGCGGTCTGACGGGTGCGACTGATGAATTCACCCTGGCGGCGACGGTGCAGAACCTGCGCCGCATGGCCAAGCTTTTGCCTCAAGGGCCACCATTAATGGGATAGGTACGCCTGCTGCGAGCAGAAACCCTCAAATTAACCCTCAGAGCTGAGCAATGACGCTCAGCGAAACGCCGAAAGGCAACTTGAAGTGGCTTGCAGCCACTTCGACAGCCGGTACATCCGACCGCCTGGCTGCCGCTAAACCTGCTTTTTCAACAGAATCGGCCGAAAGCGGCCTTTCGTTGTCCGTCATCTTACGCCAGTAGCATTGCCTCTTTTGTATTTGGCGGGCTCTCGGTTTTTCTTTATGGATAGTCGCTGGTCTGGGCTAATACCGAGTCACAAACAGCTCAGGCTAAGTTTATTTGTTGAGACAGGCCAAAGCTGTTAGATGATCGCTGTTGGCGGTTTATGGATTTTGTTTGTTGCCCTAGTGAGCCGATAACATCGCACCCGCATCTGGCTGCGGATATCACATCTGACAGGCAGCCGTGCGGTCAGCTGCTGCCGGTGGCGAGCAGCCTGAGACGGTCCAAAATAAATCGTAGGTTGGAGAGAGTGCGATTGCTGTAGCTCTCAGTCACGACGCGATAAGCTTGCTCGACAAAAATAACTCCCAGACCGTGAATCATGAAGATCCAGCCGCTTCCCCCACTCAACAGCCTGGTGGCATTCGAAGCTGCTGCCCGCCATCTGAGCTTTACCTCGGCGGCAAGTGAACTGAACGTTACGCAAGGTGCTATCAGCCGGCAGGTTCGGCTGTTGGAAGAGTATCTGGGCAAAGGTCTGTTCGAGCGGACGACTCGCTCGATGCGCCTGACGCCGACCGGGATTCAGTACTATGAAACGGTGCGATCGGCCTTGCTCGATGTTGCCAAGGCCACAGGTGAGATCAGGCACTGGCGAGGCGCGCAGCAGGTCACGGTGGCTACCAGTACGGCAATGGCCTCGCTTTGGCTGTTGCCCAAAGTCACAGAGTTTCAGCGTGCGAACGAGGACATCGATCTTCGCATCATCGCCCATGACCACGTGAAGAGTTATTCACGTCTGGAATGCGATCTCGCGCTTTACTACTGCCGCAGCACGCCGAACGACATGTTGGTGACTCCTCTGTTCCGGGAGGAGGTGTTCCCGGTGTGCAGTCCCGAGTACTTGGCGAAGCACCCAGAGCTGCGTGATATCGATCAGTTGGCTGGATGCACCTGGCTGTGGCTCGAAGACTCGCAAAGGGATTGGATCGGCTGGAACGAGTGGTTCGAGCGACTCGGAAGCAAGCCTCCGGAGCCGAAGCGCCGGATCAATATCAACAGTTATTCGATGTTGGTCCAGTCTGCCTTGAGTGGGCAGGGGATTGCGTTGGGGTGGTTGAATCTGGTCGATAGCCATTTGCAGAGCGGCGACCTGGTGCGTCCGATCGAAGCCTCGTTGACCACCGATGCTCAGTTCTGCCTTCTCGAGCCGTTGGAACGGGGCCGTGCTCGCCCGAGCGTCAGGCTGTTCCATGCCTGGCTGATGGATCAATTGCCGGTCCATCCCTGACGCAGGAAAAAGAAAAGGCCGCCGATTCATTATCGGCGGCCCTGAGGTCCGTGAGCTTCGCTGGACGTTAGTGGCTAACTGGCTTTTTGTGCGTGGACGACCACAGGATTAGCACTTCCTAGATTCAGGGCGATCGTCGCGTCCTTGCCTTCTTTGGGGTGCGCTTGAGGTGGAACTGCAGATGCGGTTGCCAATGGCCGTGGAAGTCCGGCGAAGCCTTCTTGGCGCAAACAGCGCATCAGGGCAATGCTCATGATCAACATGAACACGGCGATGGGCAGACCTGCGGCGATCGAAGCCATCTGGACTGTTTTCAAACCTCCGGCGTAGAGCAGGGCCATGGCGATCAGCGCTTGTAGAATGCCCCATAGCACACGGATTCCCTGGGGCGGTTCCGGGTGCCCCTCTGCACAGAGCGTACAGAGCACCAGTGTTCCTGAGTCGGCGGAGGTCACAAAGTAGGTGGCCAGCAGCAGACAGACCAGGATGCTCAGGCCCTGGCCGATCAGCCCGATGTCGATTTTCGACAGCAGGGTGAACATCGCCGACGTGGTTTCCTTTTTGGTCGCGGTCAGGATGTCACCCCCGGTAAACGTCGCGGCGTCACCAGTCAACACGCCTTGCTCGACCTGTTGCTGATGAGCTTGACGATCTTCCTGCTCGGCTTTCAGGGCGGAGCCGCCAAGGATTGACATCCAGACGATGGTGACCAGGGTTGGAACGAGCAGGGTGCCTGCAATGAGCTCTCGAATCGTGCGACCACGCGATACCCGCGCAATGAACAGTCCGACGAAGGGCCCCCAAGTCATCCACCAAGGCCAGTAGAACGCCGTCCACCAGTTCTGCCAGCCGCTGTCTTTCTGCGTGTCTGTCCAAAAGCTCAGCCCTACCAGGTTCTGCAGATAATCGCCGGAGCTTTCGAGCATCAGGTTCAGCAAATAGCGCGTTGGGCCGATCGCAAGCACCACGACCAGCAGCAGAATCGACAGCAGCATGTTCCATTCGGATAGGCGGCGAATGCCTCGGGCGACGCCGGACATGACCGAAAGGATGGCGCACAAGCTGATCAGTCCGATCAGCATCGCCTGTACACCGAAGCTGACGGGCAATCCGAATACCTGATTGAAGCCGGTATTGATCTGGGTAACACCCAGTCCCAGTGACGTCGAAACACCAAAGGCGGTAATAGCGACGGCAAGGATGTCGGTTACGTGACCGATCGGGCCGTAGATCCTGTCGCCAATGAACGGATACAAGATGGAGCGCATGCTGAGCGGCAGGCCTTTGCGATACGCAAAGTAGGCAAGGGACAGTCCTACGATGGTGAAGATCGCCCAAGGATGCAGGCCCCAGTGAAAGAGTGTCAGGCGCATCGCCATGGTGGCCGATTCGTCGCTCATATCGACGGTGAAAGGGTTCGACGAGTAATGCCAGATGGGCTCGGCGACGGACCAGAAGATCAGGCCTATGCCCATGCCGCCGCTGAACAGCATAGCGATCCAACTCGTGAATCCGAATTCCGGCGTTTCGTCATCGGCGCCCAGCCTGATATGCCCGAACCGGCTGAGCATCAGGTACACGAGCAGCCCAAGGACGCCGGTGACCAGGCTTAGATAGAACCACTTGAAGTGGCTCAGGATCGCATCGGAGGTGTGTTGAAAGAATGCGCCAGCTTGTTCTGCAAGTATGACGCAGAGCAGGACGAAGCTAATGACCAACAGCTTTGACGCAACGGTTACGGTGGGATTAAGGCCCTTGAAAAGGCCTGTCTGTGCACGCATCGGAATGTCCCCTTTTGTTTTTGTTAAGGGTTCTTGTCGTGCGGGGCTCTGCTGCAAACCAACCGTTCACGGTGGCGTCTTGCCACATTTCGGCTGGTCAGGTGGGCGGTGTGCTTGTGTTTTTTTGGGCCCCGCTTGCCGCGACAAAATGAACTTCGGGACTCTGGCGGCACAACTTATTTATTTTCATTGATTCATGAGTTATCGGAATCAATAAGAGAACCTCTTCTTTTTCGACTCCCTCGTGAATGCAGGAAAGCCAGAAAAGTAATTCATGCAAATTTCTCACTAATTGGGCGAGAAAAAATCGTTTGTGGCAGTAGTGTGCGTTTTCCACACTCGGCGACAACGGATACGGCTTGCGTGCCTTCCGAGAATAGAAAACAAGCCCATGAGGGGAGACAAAACAATGAACAACGCCATCTCTCAACGTATCCCGATCCAGCAGCTGGAAACCGTACTCGGCCCCATCCATCAAGCGACTGGCCTGAGCAACGAGTTCTACACCGAGCAGCGCATTTTCGAATACGAGCGCGACACCCTGTTCGGCCACACTTGGGCGTGCGTCGGTTTCGCTAGCGACCTGACTAAAAACGGATCGGTCAAGCCCGTCGATTTCATGGGCCTGCCTTTGCTGCTCATGCGCAACCGTGAAGGGCTGGTGCACGTGTTCCACAACGTGTGTAGCCACCGTGGCATGAAGCTGGTGGAGCAGGCCGGTGAAGTACAAGGCGTGATTCGTTGCCCCTATCACTCGTGGACTTACGACTTGAACGGCAGCCTGCGCGGCACGCCGCATGTCGGCGGCATCAACCAGCACAAGGACGAGCGCTTCGCCTGCGAGAAGCACGGCCTCAAGCCCATCCGCAGTGCCATCTGGATGGATATGGTATTCGTCAACCTGTCCGGTGACGCCGAGCCGCTGGAGACAATGCTCGCTCCGTTGACTGCGCGCTGGTCGCAGTTCCTGGGTCAGGACGGCATGTCGCTGTTGCGCAGCCGGCCCGGCCAGGATGCGACCATGCTGGATATCGCCTGCAACTGGAAACTGGCCGTTGAAAACTACTGCGAGGCCTACCACTTGCCATGGGTTCACCCGAGCCTGAACCCCTATTCCCGCCTGGAAGACCACTACAACATCCTGTTCAACGAGCGCTTTGCCGGACAGGGCAGCTACGCCTACAACCTGTCCGACGTGGCTGGCACGCACCTGCCTAAATTCCCGAGCTGGCCGCAGGATCGTCTGAAGAATGCTGAATACGTGGCGTTTTTCCCCAACGTGTTGCTGGGCATACAGGCGGATCATGCTTTTGCCATGCAGCTCGAACCGATCGCGCCGGGCCGCACCCTCGAGCATCTGCGTGTGTTCTACGTTGGAGACGAGGCGCTGCAGGATGAGTACGCCGGTTGCCGCAACGCCGTTCTGGAATCCTGGAAAGTGGTATTCGCCGAAGACATCGCCTCGGTCGAAGGCATGCAGAAAGGTCGGCAATCTCCGGGTTACACCGGCGGCGTGTTCTCTCCTGAAATGGACGTCCCCACCCATCATTTCCACAAATGGGCGGCACGCGAGTTCCTCGCCGCTCAACGGTCGGTCTGAGGACGCTCGCATGAATTCGTTAGCTTCCCATTGGCTTAATTACATCGACGGTGAGTGGTGCGACAGCGATAGGCACCTGACCGTGAACAACCCCGGCAACGGAGAGCCCCTGGCGACCATCGCCGAGGCCGGCATCGCCGATACCGAGCGCGCGCTGGTCGCCGCTCGGCGCTGCGTGGATAGTCGCGCGTTGAGCAAAGTGCGCCCGGCGCAACGCGTCAGCTGGCTGCTGGCGATTGCTGATGAAGTTCGCTCGGTGGCCGAAGAGGGCGCCTGGGTGCTCTGCCAGGAAAATGGCAAGAGCCTGAGCGATGCACGAGACGAGTTCATCGAAGCTGCGCGCTACTTCGAGTACTACGCCGGCATGGCCGACAAGATCGAAGGCGCCTCGATTCCATTGGGCGACGACTACATGGACTTCACCGTCTATGACCCGATGGGCGTCTCCGTGCAGATCGTCCCCTGGAATTTCCCGGTTTCGATCTGTGCGCGTTCGCTGGCGCCCGCCCTCGCGGCCGGCAACGCGGTGATCGTCAAGTCGCCGGAACTGTCACCGCTGGGCATCTGCATGCTGATCGAGGCGATCAATCGGGTCGGCCTGCCGCGTGGTGCGGTTAGCTTGCTTTGCGGGCGCGGCCGTGAGATCGGCGCGCACCTCGTTTCCCACCCCTCGGTGGACCAGATCGTGTTTACCGGTTCGGTGCCGACGGGGCAGAGCATTCTGCGTGCCGCGGCGGAGCGGGCCATCCCCAGCGTCATGGAGCTGGGTGGCAAGTCGGCCGCGTTGGTGTTCGCTGATGCCGACCTGGCGCAACTGCTGAGCAGCGTGAAGAGCGGCATCTTCTTCAACGCCGGTCAGGTCTGCTCCGCGATGTCTCGTCTGCTGGTGCAGCGCGACATCTATGAAGAGGTGATCGAGTCCGTCGTTCAACTGGCCGAAGGTTTGAAGGTCGGTCTGGGACAGGATGATTCCGAGTTGACCCCCGTGATCAGCGCCGGTCAGTTGGACAGCATTCAGACCCTTTGCCAGCGCGCTGTTGCCGAGGGCGCGGTCGTCGCGACCGGCGGCGAGGCCTTCAATGATCGCGCCGGCCACTTCATGCGCCCGACCGTGTTCCGCGACGTTTCGCCGGACATGTGCATCGCGCAGGAAGAGGTCTTCGGGCCGGTGCTGGCGATCATTCCGTTCGATACCGAAGAGCAGGCAATCGAAATCGCCAACGGCACGGAGTTCGGTCTGGTCGCCGGTGTGTTCACCCAGGACCTGAGCCGGGCCATGCGTTGCGCGCGCCGGCTGAAGTCCGGCCAGGTATTCATCAACGAGTGGTATGCCGGTGGCATCGAGACGCCCTTCGGTGGGGTCGGCCTGTCCGGGTTCGGCCGTGAGAAGGGGCAAGAGGCTTTGTACAGCTACGTTCGCACCAAGAACGTGGCGATTCGCGTAGCGCAGGAGTGACCGTCATGTTCAAGACATGGTTGTGCGTTGTATGTGGCTTGATCTACGACGAGGCGAAAGGCTGGCCGCAGGACGGTATCGCGGCTGGCACACGCTGGGAGGACGTGCCCGAGGACTGGCTGTGCCCCGAATGCGGGGTGGGCAAGAGCGATTTCGAGATGCTAGACGTCAGCGAGGTGGTGGCAGCCGTCAGCGAGGCGCCCGTTCCGGTGCCGACGTTTGCGCAACCGCAGCAGCCCATCGTCATCATCGGCAGCGGCCATGCGGGTTACGGTCTCGTCCAGGCGCTGCGCAAGGCTGACGAGAAAGTGGAAATCATCGTCATCACCTGCGAATGCGGTCATCTGTATTCCAAGCCCGCGCTGTCGATTGGCCTGGCACAGGGCAAGAGCATCGAGACGCTCAGCGGCGAAGCACCGTTCGCCATCGAGAAACGCCTGAAGATCAGCGTGCGTTCCTTCTGTGAGGTCCAGCGTATCGACACCGCTACGAAAACGCTGCATACCAACCTGGGCGATCTGGCCTACGGGCAGCTGGTGTTGGCGAGCGGTGCGCAACCGATTCGCCTGCCGATCGACGGCAACCGGGGAGCCATCGTCAGCGTGAACAACCTCGAGGATTACAAGGCGTTTCGCACCGCCCTGGTCGGCAAGCGGCGCATTGCGATACTCGGTGACGGCCTGATCGGTTGCGAGTTTGCCAACGACCTGGCCGCCAGTGGTTTCGAGGTCAGTGTCATCGGGCTGGGGCGCTGGCCAATGGAGCGGCTGCTGCCCCAGGAAGTCGGTGCGCAACTGCAAAACGCTTTGCAGGCGCAGGGGGTGCGATGGCATCTGCAGAACACCCTGAAGCGTGTCGATAAGACCGATGCTGGTTATCGGCTGCTCCTCGCCGATGGCATGCAGCTGGAGGCGGACATCGTGCTGTCGGCTGTTGGGCTTCGACCAAGCGTCGCCCTGGCGGAGTGCGCCGGGTTGGCGATCGGCCGCGGTATCCAGGTGGACGACCACATGCGCACCTCGCAGCCGGGCGTCTTCGCTCTGGGTGATTGCATCGAGATCGATGGGCAGTTGCTGCCGTACCTCGCGCCCATCAACCAAGGCTTGCAAGCGCTCAGCCGGACCTTGCTCGGCCAGCCGACCCGGGTCAGCTACCCGCACATGCCGATCATTGTGAAGACGCCGGCTGCGCCACTCAGCGTGCTGCCGCCTGCATCAGGCTGTGAGGGAGACTGGAAATGCACAGCCACAACCGATGGCATGAGCGCCGGCTTCTACGACACGCAGGGTCATCTGCGCGGGTTCGTACTGCTCGGCAAGGAAGCGCAAACCCAGCGCAATGCCTGGCTGCAGTCGTGCCATACCACTGATCGTGCGGTTGCCTGAGGGAATCCTGATGACTACAACAATCAACCTACCGCACGACGACAGCACATGCGGTTGGTACGCCAACCTGCCGGAACGGGCGGCAATCAAACGGCTCGACGGTCAGCAGCGCGCCGACTACGCGGTTATAGGCGCCGGCTTCGCCGGGCTGGCGGCGGCCCGGCGGCTGGCGGTGCTCAACCCTCAGGCGCGCATCCTGCTGATTGATGCTCAGCGCGTTGGCTACGGTGCTTCGGGTCGCAACTCGGGTTTTGTGATCGATCTGCCGCACAAGTTCGCATTGGAGCATCCCGATCCGCTTCACAAGCAGCGACTGCTTGGCCTCAACCGTGCTGCGATCAGCCAGCTCGAGCAGCTGGTCAAGCAGCATCGCATCGAGTGCCAATGGTCCCACGCCGGTAAGTATCAAGGGGCGGTGGGCGAGCGAGGCCTGGCCTATCTCGAGCATTTCCGGCATCTGCTCTCCGATCTCGGCGAGCCGTTTCAGGATGTCGAACGAAAAGCGCTGGCAAAGACCCTCGGGACCGATCATTACAGCGGCGCGATCTTCACGCCGGGCTGTTATCTCATGCAGCCGGCGGCGTTGGTCGCCGGGCTGGCCAACGCCTTGCCGGCAAATGTGGAATTGCTGGAAGAGTCGCCCATCAATCGGTTGGAGCGGGACGGGAAGGGGGGATGGCTGCTGCATGCGCGGCAGGGCACAGCGCACTGCAATCAACTGTTGCTGGCAACCAGCATCTTTACCCGTGAGTTCGGTTATCTGCGCAATCGCTTGCTGCCGGTGATGACCTTCGCTAGCTGGACGCGCCCGCTCACGGACGACGAAATGGTGGCCTATGGCGGGCAGCTGGACTGGGGCCTTACCCCGGCTGACCACGCTGGCACAACGGTGCGTATGACGCAGGACCGTCGGCTGATCATCCGCAACACCTACAAGCATGTGCCCAGATATGGCCGCAGCACGAGCGACGGCATGCGCGAAAAGGTCCGCGAAGCGCATCGTGCAGCGTTCCTGAAGCGCTTCCCGCAGCTGGCCGCTGTGCCCTTCAGTCATACCTGGGGCGGTGTGTACGCTATCTCGCGTAACTTCACCAACTTCTTCGGCGAGCTGGAGAAAGGGGTGTATGCCTCTGCTTGCGACAATGGGGTCGGCGCGGCATGGGGCACCATCTCCGGAACGCTCCTGGCTGACCTTGTATCCGGGGTGGAGTCCTCTCAGCTGAACGATATTCGCACGGTCACCGGGATGCCTTCGCTCAATCCTCCTGAGCCGTTTCTCGGCCTGGGCGTGCGTTCGCGAATTCGCCTGGCCGCCTGGAACAGCCGGAGCGAGCTATGATCCGCCCCGCGTCGCAATCCCCCGTGTTGCACATCGATCACGAGGATCTGGCATTCACCTTGCGAGGCGGCCCGCCTGGCGCGGCCTATGTGGCGCGTGCGGTGAGCAACGAGATCTCATCGAACATGGGCATCGGCTTCGCACGTTGGGAAGGTGCAGAAGTGGCGTGGACGCTCCTCTACGATGAGGTGATTTTCGTCATAGAAGGACTTTTCGAGCTGAAGGCGAACGGCGAGGTGTATCGCGTCCGTCCCGGCCAGTTGCTATGGATTCCAGAGGGAACTGAGCTGGTTTATGGGGGGCAGGCACTGTTCGGCTACGTCGTCCACCCAGGCGACTGGAAGGCTCGTCACGGGCTCGAGTAATGTTGCAGCGATAACGTGCCGCCACTCCTTTACAGGGGCGGCGGCGCTTTTCATTTCAGCTGGAAATCAAAAACATGTTGATGCTTGCACGAAGCTTCGGTGCGCTCTATCTGGCGACGGTGCTAATGCAGTTCGGGGCTACGTTGATGATGACGTACCTGGCACTGAGCATGGCCGGCAATGGTGGCGAAGGACTCGGTGGCGGTGCGCTGATGGCGGCCAACTCGCTTGGCATGGTGCTGGGGGCGAGTATCGGTTCCCGGTTTATTCAGACCGTGGGGCACATTCGGACTTACGCGGCCTGCGCAGGCATCATTGCTGCCGTGGTGCTTTCCCACGCGTTTTTCGACAATCTCGGCATTTGGCTGCTGTTACGCTGCGTCATGGGTGCGGCCACGATGTGCCAATTGATGGTGTTGGAGAGCTGGCTGAACGAGCAGACACATAGCGAGCACCGAGGCCGGGCGCTGGCCTTGTACATGGTCGCCAGCTACGTAGGGATGGCGCTTGGGCAACTTGCCTTGACGGTCAACGGCGATCTCGGATCGCAGGTGCTGATCGTTGTCGCGATAGCCTTCTCGCTGTGCCTGGTGCCGGTCGCATTGACCCGTAGCCTGCATCCCGCTGCGGTGGAGCCCATACCCATTTCGATCACCTTGTTCCTTCGGCGGCTTCCTCTGTCGCTCGCCACCATCCTGGTGTCCGGCATGATCAACGGCAGCTTCTTCGGCTTGTCCGCGATCTATGCAAGGAAGTTGGGCTTATCGACCGCAGAAGTAGGGCAGTTCATGGCGCTGGCGATTGGCGCAGGCCTGCTGGCGCAATGGCCGCTCGGCTGGATTTCCGATCGGTTGCCGCGCGCCAGCCTCATTCGCGTCGTTGCGCTACTTTTATCCATCGCGTGCCTGCCGCTAGCGGGGATCGTCCAGTTGACACTGCCGTGGCTGCTGGTTTTCAGCGCATCGGTAGGTTTTTTTCAGTTCTGTCTTTACCCGCTCGGCGCTGCCTTGGCCAACGACAACATCGAGTCGGAGCTGCGAGTCCCGTTGGCGGGCATGGTATTGCTGACGTTCGGCGCCGGGGCCTGTCTCGGTCCGCTGATCGCCGGGGGCGTGATGCACCTGTATGGCTCGTCCTGGCTTTATGCTTATCTCGCCGTCTGCGCGGCGCTACTGGCGGTCGCGGTCAGCCAGCGCAAGGTGAAAGGTGACCATCTGCGTGAAGACGCACCGTTGCATCAGCCCGTCATGCCCAACGCCCTGGCGAGCTCGGCGATCATTGCATCCGTGGAGCAGAGCGCGGTTGCGGAGGAGGGAACTTCGTCACAAAGCCACGAGGAGGCGTCAGTCGAGCGCCCGGCGTAATGAGCTCAGTGTTCGGTCGATCGGGCGATTGCCATTGGATACATGGGGCGGCGCATCGGTTGCTGCGCGACATGCGGCCCGCACTTATCGAATGAAACAGCCTCGAATTTGTGAGCCATTCACGGCTCGACCGGAGGTGATTCATGAGTATAGATCCGCTCGACAGACCCCATGACCGGCAGCCCGTGCCGGGGCAGGACCAGAACCCCAGTCATTCCCCTGAGCCTGATTTCATCACGGATAATCCAGACGTCCAGCCAGGTTCTGGTAATGGCACAAGGCCCACCGATCAGCCGGGAAAAGCGCCAGAGTTCGACCCGAATGAGCCGGGTCTGGGTAATCCGCTCCCTTAATCCGTTCCAGAACAGAAAACGAGCCCAGCCTTTGAGCTGGGCTTTGTTTTGCCGGAACGTTCGTGAGCCGTTCAACCATTCAGTATGGAATGATTATTCACGAATCATGAATTCAAGAAACTCAGATACGATATTGAGTTACGAATTGCATTCAATGATCTTGCCGAGCAGGCCTAGCCGTAGGCGCCGTGATGTCTTCGGACACTCGCATAACAAGCTCAAGCGAGAACAGCCATGAATCGCCCCAGGACTCTTTACGAAAAGCACATCGATTCCCATACGGTCTGCAATCTCGACGACCAAGGCCATGTATTGCTCTACATCGACCGCCAAGTCGCCAACGAATACACCAGCCCTCAGGCCTTCAGCGGCCTGCGGCATGCCAACCGCAAGGTTTGGCGCCCGGCAGCCACGTTGGCAGTCGTCGATCATGTCAACCCAACGAGCCCGGACCGTATCGCCACGATGCCCGATCCAGGCGGTGCGCGGCAGGTTTCCTACTTCGGGGAGAACTGTCGCGACTTCGGTATCGAGCTGTTCGATGTGCTGGACAAGCGACAGGGCATCGAACACGTCGTCGCCCCTGAACAGGGCTTCATCCTGCCCGGCATGGTGGTCGCAGCAGGGGACAGCCACACCACCACCTATGGCGCGCTGGGTGCATTTGGCTTTGGCATCGGCACGTCCGAAATCGAACACCTGCTGGCAACCCAGACGCTGGTCTACAAGCGCCTGAAAACCATGCGCGTGCACGTGCGGGGCGAGCTCGGTAACGGCCTGACGTCCAAGGACATCATCATGGCGCTGATCCGCCGCATCGGTGCGGCTGGCGCGACCGGATACGCGATCGAATTTGCCGGACCCACGATCGAAGCCTTGAGTGTCGAAGCTCGGATGACGATCTGCAACATGGCGGTCGAAGCGGGTGCGCGTGGCGCCTTCATGGCGCCGGACGAAAAGGTCTACGCCTATCTCGCGGACAAACCCCGTGCACCAGAAGGCGCGCTCTGGGAACAGGCCGTGGCGCGCTGGCGTGAGCTTTACAGCGACCCGGGCGCTGAATTCGACGCCGACATCGATCTGGATGTCGGCACGCTGGAGCCCATGGTCACCTGGGGTACGAGTCCCGATCAGGCGGCTGCAATCAGTGACCGGGTTCCGGACCCGCTGAATGAGCCCGATGCCGTCCGCCGTCAGGATATTCAGCGCGCCCTGCGTTACATGGGGCTCGAACCGGGAGAGTGCTTGTCGGATATCGAGATCAGCCACGCCTTCATCGGTTCTTGTACCAACGCGCGGATCGAGGATCTTCGCGATGCGGCGCGTGTCGTGCGTGGCCGCAAAGTGGCGGCTCACGTACGGGCCATGGTCGTTCCTGGCTCCACCCAGGTACGTGCCCAAGCCGAAGCCGAAGGGCTTGCCAAAATCTTTCTTGATGCGGGTTTCGAATGGCGCCAGTCAGGTTGCTCGATGTGCCTGGCGATGAATGACGATGTGCTGTCTCCCGGTGATCGCTGTGCGTCCAGTACCAACCGGAATTTCGAGGGCCGTCAGGGGGCAGGAGCGCGTACGCATTTGATGAGCCCTGCGATGGTCGCTGCCGCTGCGGTGTCGGGCCGTTTGACCGATGTTCGTTCGTTGTCCGAGGAGGCTTGAGATGGAACCCTTCGTTACCATTAGCGGCACGGCTGCCCCCATGTTGGCGGCCAATGTCGACACCGATGTGATCATGCCCAAGCAGTTCCTCAAGGGTATTGACCGCAACGGTCTCGATCGCGGCGTGTTCTTCGATCTGCGCTGGCTGCCGAACGGTGAGCCGAACCCGGACTTCGTGCTCAATCAGCGGCCCTGGAACGAGGCCAGTTTTCTGGTCGTCGGGCCCAATTTCGGTTGTGGCTCGAGCCGCGAACATGCGGTCTGGGGGCTCAAGCAGCTCGGCATCCGCGCATTGATCGGAACCAGCTTCGCTGGGATCTTCTTCGATAACTGTCAGCGCAATGGCCTGTTGCTGATCCAGCTGAGCGATGCGGAACTGCGTGAGGTCGGGCAACTGGTCACCCGGCCTGAGTTCGCGACGATTCGCATCGACCTCGGCGAACAGAAGATAGTGCTTCAGGAAGGACGGTCGATCGAGTTCGCCATCGACGCGTTGCGCAAAGAAGCCCTCTTGCTCGGGCTGGACGCCATTGGCAGCACCTTGCAGCGCACCGATCAGATCAAGGCGTTCGAGATCCGGCACCTGCAGGCCAACCCCTGGCTCGCCTGATTAATGCCCTGGTCCGGCCCTGGCTTCGGCCCGGCTTGGCCCAGGGCGAACCAGCCCCAGCGGGGCCTGTGAGACGTCATTCGCGTCGGCGCGTCGCACAGTACTGTGCGGATTACAGTGAAATCGCGCGGAAGTGTTCTTCTAAAAATTCCACACAGACCCTTAGCTTGGCCGAGTTGGACAGACGCGTCGGGTAGACTGCCCAGACGTTCGCGCTCTGGCTGTAGTCCGGTAGCACCTGTACCAACTCGCCAGTTTCCAGCAGCGGCCTCACGTCCCATAACGAGCGCAGCAAAATCCCTCTACCGTGCAGCGCCCATTGCAGCACGATTTCTCCGTTGTTCGAGGACAGCGGGCCGCTGATGCGAACGCTATGCTGCTTGCCGGCACGATCCAGCGCCCAGACGCCAAATGCGTTGTTACGCTCTTTCAATACCAGACAATCGTGGCGTTGGAGGTCGTCGAGGCTTTGCGGCGTGCCGCGCCGAGCGAGGTATTCGGGTGTGGCGCAGAGAATCCGTTTGTTGGTCACCAGGCGTTTGCTGATGTGCTGCCCCGGCAGGTCGTCGCCGACGCGAATCTCAAGGTCGAACCCTTCGCCGACCAGGTCAACGACGCGGTCGAACACCTCCAGGCGGATCTCCAATTCAGGATAGCTCTCCGCCAATAAGGAAATGGCTGGCGCGACGTGGTTACGGCCGAATCCGAACGAGCTGCTGATGTGCAGCAATCCCCTCGGGGTCTGCCGTGCTTGCGAGAGTTCGTCGAACAGGTCGTCCAAATCACCCAGGATGCGCACGGCCCAGCGTTGAGCGCGTTCGCCATCCTCAGTCAAAGCGATACGGCGAGTGGTGCGGTGCAGCAGCCGCGCTTTCAGTGCGCTTTCCAGAATTTGGACGCGCTTGCTGATATAGGCGGGGGATACCCCAAGCTCATCCGCAGCCCCGGCAAAGCTCTGTTTGCGAATTACCGTGAGGAAAACCCGCAGGTCTTCCGGTAATGGCAATTGATCACGAAGTGTGTTCACGGCGCCATGTTCCACCTATTTGTTTCACGTTTGGTGAATATAACATGGTGACAGCTGGGCTTATCAGACGAGTCCGCTCCCCTAAATCCACACACCAAACATCCAAGCTGGCCGCCTGCTCAGACCACCAACGTGCCGCGGAACCCCCTCGCGGCGTAATAAGATTGCGCGCCGTTGTGATAAACGAAAACACAGTCATAGCGACGGTCACAAAAGAGCGCACCCCCAAGCTTTCTGATGGCAGAGGGTGTTTGCACCCAGCTGGAGGTCTTGGCATCGAAGCAGCCTAGTTTCTGCAGGTCCCGATACTGGGCTTCCGTCAGAATCTCGATGCCCAGGTCGGCAGCCATCTCGGTAGCACAGTTGGCCGGCTTGTTCTCCTTTCTTGAGTCCAGGGCCGCCCGGTCATAACAGAGGCTTCTACGGCCAGCGGGACTTTCGGCAGAACAGTCGACGAAGATGATCTCGCCCGTGTCCGTATCGCGAGCTATCACGTCTGGCTCGCCGCCAGTGCTCTCCATGTTCTGCAGCGCTTGCAGTTTTTCCGGCGAAGCCTCCAGCCTGGTACACACCTGAGGCCATTCAATACCTTCATGCCGGCACATGTTCGCCTCGAAGCGAACCTTCAGCGTGCCAATTAGCGCCTCTCGCTGCTTTGCATTCATGTCCGCAACCTCCCTGACGTGTCATCTCGAATACGATCGTTCAGCGCAGAACCCATCCGAGCCGTGCGACTGATGAAATGACTGGCAGATTAGCAGGTGCTCGTAGCGGTCTTGTTCCGTCTGTTTTGCCCGAGGCATGACGGACCGACCGATGTGTCTGCAGATTCATTCGACGTCGCGGATGAGTGGGGCACTGCCTGGCAGCTGTGCGGCCAATGCATCGACGGCGAGACGCACTCTCAACGGTAGCCGTGGGGTTTGCAGCCAGAGCGCGTACACATCGTAGAGATGGCCTGGCTGCTGGGGAAACACCTGCACCAGTGTGTTGGCAAGGATGCGTTCATGTACCAGCCAGTAGGGAAGCCAGGCCAGGCCGATGCCAGTGGTTGCTGCGTCAGCTATCGCGTCGAGGTCGTCCAGGCATAGGCGGTAACGGGGCAGAATTTCCAGAGGTGCTTGACCATCGTGGGGAAATAGCCAGGGCGCCACCGGGCCTGAGCGTCGATAGGCGATGGCTTGATGCTCGCTTAGGTCCTCGATCCGCTGTGGCTTGCCATGTTCCAGGAGATAGCCGGGGGCGGCGCAGACCACCATGGTTTGCCTTGCAACGCGTCGCGCCACCAGGTTGGTGTTATCCGCCGGGACGCCGGTGCGGATCGCAAGGTCGAAGCCGTCTTCGGCCAGGTCCGAGAGCCGATCGTTGAAAGAGATATCGAGTTCGAGGGCGGGGTATTGCCGGGCCAGTTCCAGCAGAACCGGCGCGACGCAGTGTCTACCGAAGTGTACAGGCACCGTGACTCTCAGCTTCCCCCTTGGCTCGGCCATATGGTCAGCGGCGAGCGCCTCGGACAGTTCCACTTCCGCGAGGATCGCCCGACAGCGTTCGTAGTAGGCATTGCCGATACCCGTCAGGCTTTGGCGCCGCGTGGTCCGGGAAATCAGCCGCACGCCGAGGCGCTCTTCGAGCGCGCGAATGTGCTTGCCCACCATAGGCCCGGAAAGGTCCAGAGCGTTGCCTGCGGCAGCGAAAGACCCGAGTTCGACGACCCTGACGAATACCGCCATGCTGGTGAGTCGGTCCATTGGAAACTCCTGGTTTCGAGTGTTTTATCTTATCCGTCGTTTATCACGCACCTCCGGGCTTGGGATAGTTTATTGCATCCATTTGGTTTCTATTTTGGAGGCAGGAAATGACGCGAGCAGTGCGGTTTCACGAACATGGCGGCCCCGAAGTCCTATGCATCGAGCAGGTGGATATACCGAAGCCGGGACGGGGAGAAGTCCGGATACGCGTGAAGGCGTTGGGAATCAATCGGGCGGAAACGCTGTTGCGCGAGGGGCGTTATATCGAGCAAGCCATCTTCCCCTCGGGGCTTGGACTGGAGGCGGCGGGCATCGTCGAGAGTGTGGGTGAAGAGGTGGAAGGGCTGGAGCCAGGGGACGCGGTCAGTGTAGTGCCGCCGCAGTCCATGGTCCGTTGGCCCGCATATGGCGAGCTGGCGCTGTTTCCTGCCGAACTGATCGTCAAGCATCCGCCTGTTCTTGCCTGGGAGGAGGCTGCGGCGATCTGGATGCAGTACCTCACCGCTTACGGCGCGCTGGTGGACATCGCCGAGCTCGGCAAGGATGACTTCGTGGTGGTGACGGCAGCCTCCAGCAGCGTCGGCCTGGCGGCTATCCAGATCGCCAATCTGGTGGGCGCAACGCCAATCGCCGTCACTCGCACATCAGCCAAACGATCCGCTTTGAGTGCGGCCGGTGCCCGCCATGTGATTGCGATGGCAGAGGAGGATCTTGCTGTCCGTCTCAAGGAAATCACAGGCCCAAGGGGTGCACGGGTAGTGCTGGACCCTATTGGCGGCCCGCTGTTCGAGCCGTTGACCGAAGCGATGGCGCAAGGCGGTATTCTCCTCGAACACGGTGGGCTCAGCCCGGAGCCAACACCGTTCCCGCTATTCACGGTGCTCAGCAAGTCGCTCACTCTGCGTGGTTACCTCGTGCACGAGATCACCACTGACCGCGCACGTCTCCAGGCGGCCAAGACCTTTATTCTCAACGGTCTGGAGTCAGGGGTGCTGCGTCCGGTGATCGCGAAGGTGTTTCCCTTCGAGCAGATAGCTGAAGCGCATCGCTTCGTTGAATCGAACGAGCAGTTTGGCAAGGTCGTGGTTACGCTATAGGTGCCAGGGCGGTGCGGGCTATGGGTGGTGGCGAGCAAGGTGTGGTGCAGATGTCGCTTCACTGCTCGCCCCGTCATCTGCTTTGGTGGGAAGCTGCCGCCAAGCTCCACGCGCTATGTTTCTGCGACGTGCCCTGGTGCCTGGTATCCGGTGGTTCGTTCCCGCGGTTCATTCATCCGCCGATGGAGTGAACGAACCCGCTCCCATCCGGGCACTGATTTTCCTAGCCGCGCCCAGCAAGCGCTGCGCCGCTTCGCCATCCACCTCTGCCATGAAGCCTGGCTCGGCGCCGACTATCGTGATGACGCCCGCCAACCGCTGATTGCCGCTGAACAGCGGCGCGGACAGTGCGTTGACGCCTGCCATCAGCAGGCCGTGCACGGGTTGGATGTGGGTGCGTTGCAGTTCGCTCATGGTGGCGAACAGGGCGGTGGAGGAAGGGGCGGACGGGAGCTTCATTTCTTCCTCGCGCAACTCGGCCGTTTCCGCATTCGGCATGAAGGCGTTGAACACCAAACCGGTGGACGAACCCAGCAGCGGCAGCACCGAGCCCACCTGCGTCACCAGCGTGACGGCCCGGACCGCCTGCTCGACATGCACGACGGCCGGCCCGCGGTTGCCCCAGACGGCGAGAAAGCAGGTTTCGTTGAGCTCGTCGCGCAGTTGCGCCAGATGCGGCGTGGCCAGTTTGACCACGTCCAGCCGGCCCAGCGCGGCCAGCCCGACGAATAAGGCAGCGCGGCCCAAGCCGTAGTGATTGGTCAGCGGATCCTGCTCGGCGAAGCCGCTGGCCATCAGCGCCTGCAGATAACGATGGACCTTGCTGGCGGGCATGCCGACGTGTTCGGCCAGGCGCGACAGTGACGTGGCAGGAGCCAGTTCGGCCAATGCAGTGAGGATGTCCGTGCCCACCTCGGCGGCCTGTACTTTCTGTCGGCGAGGCGCCGTATCCGCGTTGCTGTCTGCCATGAGTTCAGCTGTCCTGTGTCTGCGGCCACTTTTCTGAAGGCGCTGTTTATAGCTTGACGCCTCGGTGAGTTCAAATTACTTTTTGCGTAAACGCATTACGCTAAAGAGATACGGCTATGCAACGACAACAACAATCTGGTGAAACTGCTCGATATCTGTCCGGCTTCGGCAATGAATTCAGTAGCGAGGCCTTGCCGGGCGCGCTGCCGGTCGGCCAGAACTCCCCGCAGAAGGTGCCGTACGGCCTCTACACCGAGTTGCTCTCCGGCACGGCCTTCACCGTGCCCCGCAGCGAAGCGCGTCGGACCTGGCTGTATCGAATCCGTCCTTCGGCCAACCATGGCCAGTATCAGCGTCTGGATCGTCAGCTCGGCAGCGAGCTGGGACCGGTCACACCCAATCGGCTGCGCTGGAACCCCGAGCCATTCCCTGAGACCGCGACGGATTTCCTCGATGGTCTGATGTGTGTGGCGGCCAATTTCGAGCCCGACCAGCCGGCGGGAGCGAGCATCTATCGTTACGCGGCGAACGTGTCGATGGAGCGAGTCTTCTTCAATGCTGATGGCGAACTGTTGCTGGTGCCGCAGCAAGGTGCGCTGAAGCTGGTCACCGAACTGGGCGTGCTCGAGGTGGGCCCGCTTGAGATCGCGGTAGTCCCGCGCGGCATGCGCTTTCGCGTCGAGTTGCTGGACACGACTGCCCGCGGCTACGTGTGCGAGAACCATGGCTGTGCCTTGCGTCTGCCGGATCTGGGGCCGATCGGCAGCAACGGCCTGGCCAATCCGCGTGACTTCCTGGCGCCCGTTGCGCAATTCGAAGAGCGCGACGAACCCGTTCAGCTGGTGCAGAAATTCCTCGGCGAACTCTGGGCCACCGAGCTCGGGCACTCGCCGCTGGACGTGGTCGCCTGGCATGGCAACAACGTGCCCTACAAGTACGATCTGCGCCGGTTCAACACGATCGGCACTGTCAGCTTCGACCACCCGGATCCCTCGATCTTCACCGTACTGACCTCGCCCAGCGCCATCCACGGCATGGCCAACATCGACTTCGTGATCTTCCCGCCACGCTGGATGGTGGCGGAAAACACCTTTCGACCGCCGTGGTTCCACCGCAACCTGATGAACGAATTCATGGGCCTGATCGATGGCGCCTACGATGCCAAGGCCGACGGTTTCTCGCCCGGTGGTGCTTCGCTGCACAACTGCATGAGCGCCCACGGCCCGGATCACGTGTCGACTGAACAGGCGATCAACGCCGAACTCAAACCGCACAAGATCGAGAACACCATGGCCTTCATGTTCGAAACCGGCCAGGTGCTTCGCCCCACGCGCCAGGCGTTGGAAAGCCCGCAACTGCAGGACGATTACGACAGCTGCTGGGCTGGCCTGGCCAAGACTTTCGACAAGAAACAGAAATAACAGGACTGCACAGACCATGACCGAACAAAACATAACCGCGGAAAAGGGACTACGCAGTTGGGTCGAATCGGCTAATGGCCATTCGGATTTTTCCCTCGCCAACCTGCCGCTGGGGGTCTTCAGCCGGAACGGCGGGCTACCGCGCGGCGGCGTTGCGATCGGCGACTGCATTCTCGACCTGGCCGCAGCTTGCGATGCAGGCCTGTTCGAAGGGCGCGCCGCCGAAGCGGCGAAGGCCGCCAGCGCCAGCAGCCTCAACACCTTCTTCGCGCTGGGGGCGTCGGCTCGCAAAGCGTTGCGCGAGGCGTTGCAAGGCTTGCTCGCCGAGACCTGCGAGCACCGTGATCGTCTGCGCGCCATGGGCGAAACCCTGCTGCAGCCGATGAGCCAATGTCAGATGCATCTCCCGGCCAAGGTGGGCGACTACACCGACTTCTATGTGGGCATCCACCACGCCAACAACGTCGGCAAGTTGTTCCGCCCGGATAATCCCTTGTTGCCGAACTACAAATACGTACCCATCGGCTATCACGGTCGTGCATCGACCATCGATGTGTCCGGCGCCACGGTCAAGCGGCCCAATGGCCAGACGCTGCCGCCTGGCGCCAGCGAGCCGAATTTCGGCCCCAGCAAGCGCCTGGATCACGAGCTGGAATTGGGAATCTGGATCGGGGAAGGCAATGCCCGAGGCGAGGCGATTTCGATCAGCGAAGCGGGTGCTCACGTGGCAGGTTACTGTTTGCTCAACGACTGGTCGGCGCGCGATCTGCAGGCCTGGGAATATCAACCGTTGGGGCCGTTCCTGTCCAAGAGTTTCGCCACCAGCGTCTCGCCCTGGGTGGTAACGCCCGAGGCCCTGGAACCGTTCCGCTGCGCGCAGCCGGCGCGTCCCGAAGGCGATCCTCAGCCGCTGCCGTATCTGTATGACGAAAAGGATCAGCGGCAGGGCGCTCTGGACATCGAGCTGGAGGTGCTGCTGCAGACCCAGGCCATGCGCGACAAGGATCTGCCGGCGCAGCGCATCACCCTGAGTAGCACGCGCAACATGTATTGGACCGTGGCTCAGATGATCGCCCACCACAGCGTCAACGGCTGCAGCCTGCAGCCGGGCGATCTGTTCGGCTCCGGCACGTTGTCCGGTGAGACCACCGATAGCTGCGGGAGCCTGCTGGAGATCACCCAGGGCGGCAAACAGTCGCTGGAACTGGCGAGCGGCGAAACCCGTACCTTCCTCGAAGACGGCGATGAGATCATCTTCAGGGCGCGCTGCCAGCGCGAGGGGTATGGCGCAATCGGGTTCGGCGAATGCCGCGGTCGGGTGCTACCCGCTTCGCGCTGAAGCGGTTCTCATGAAGCCCGGTTGCCGGTCCGGCAACCGGGCTTTTTTCGCGCCGATTTATCAGGGCACCCGGGCGGTTTCCATCGATGGTGCCGGGCCGGTCGCTGCGTTGCGCATCTGCTCGGCGAGCGCGGCGGTGAATTCTTGGGCCGCCGACCAGCGCAAATGAACAGCATCGACGAACGAGGTTACCGGTGTTTTCCAATCCTTGTCGGCGTTCCAGTAGGTAGCACCGGTGGCACTGATAGAGTTCAGGACGCGCCTGTCGAAGTCGGCCAGAAAAGTGCCGTCCGGGTCGTATTTCTCTTTCCATTCCGGATGCAGCGGGGTTGAAACGACCATCAGCCGCCGACCTTCCTGCTGCAGGCGTGTGCCCATGTCCCTTAGCGCCTTGAAGCAGCTGCGATCCAGCGGCTCCGGACGGCCATATAACAACTCGCGAGTGTTGGGGGTATCCAGCGGGCCATCGCCGAACCGGTTGAATACCAGCGGATCCCACTCGATCTGTCCGGCTCGTTGGGCCTTCACCGTCAGTGCGTTGCGTACCAGTGACTTCGGTGAGAAATAGCGCAGGTAGTGGCTCCAGGGAGATGCTTTTTCATAGACGTAGGGATCGACGTGCTCGCGGTTGAACACGGCAGTCGGCACGCGCCAGCAGCCAGCGAAATCCTGTGGGTCAGCGATCATTACGACGCTGCGGATGCTGGGCTCGCGATCGAGCAACCAATTGCCCACGTACGTGGACTGATTGGCGAAAAGACCGCAGAACGCGCCGTTCATGGGGCGGATTTCCGGCATCGTCTGCACCAGCACATTACCGTCGACGTGACGCCAGGCCACAGACGAACCGATTATCAGAAGGTTCGGTGACTGAATCGGGTTGTCGCGCATGAAGCTGAGCTTCTCGTCCGCACAGGAGATGTTCGAGAAGGCCGGCGGCGGCAGATTGCCGGTTCGGTCCAGCACCAGCAGCGTTAGACAGAACAGGGCCAACGCACCGAACAAGCCGGCGAACAAGGACAGTAGATACCGCGAACGCACCTGGCCCGGCGCGCTGGCCGTGCTTGCTTTTCCGCTTTCGATGGTGCTTCCGTCCTTGGGAAATTCAGCGGTATGGGCCATGGCTATTTTCCTTCGAGTTTGGCGCTGATGACCTGGGCGAAGTGGCCTACGTTGCGCAGCGATTCCAGCTCGGCGGTCCGAAACTTGATGCCGAAGCGCTGTTCGGCCGCAACGGTGAGCATGACGTGGGTCTGGCTGTCCCAGCCCTCGATGTCGTTGGCGGTCATGTCCGGTGAGAGCACGATGCTGTCGTCGTCGAATACGTCATGAAAAACCGGGGTGAGCGCCTTGAGTACTTCTGCTTCGGTCATGCTGATACCTCGATGAAATGATGGGGAGTGCGGATAGAGTCGAGTGCGAAGCGCCAGAAGGTCGCGTCGCTCGTCGCATCGGCAGGTGTTGGATGCTGGGCGAATCCGAGCCGCGGATAGTGTTCGGCGACCATTCCGTTGCGCTCGGTCGGGCGATACTCGCCAATCAGCGCGCGATAGCCGGCTGCGACGGCCGCGCGAGCGAGCACCTCGAGCACCGCGTCTTCGACCTGTCGACCGAGCACCCGGCAGCTCATCAGCCAGCTGTCGATCAGAAGTTCATCCGCCCCAACACTGGCATCAGGGCGCGCCAGCACCACGCTGATCAAGCCGTTGTCGCCGAATTTATCGGCCAGCCGGATCGCCAGCGTCACCGAGCGTGGATCGCCGGCGATACGCTCGACTTCTGCCTCGCTGTAGCGGCGGGTGGTGAGGTTGAACTGGTTGGTTTTGTTTATTAGCTGAGTGCTGCGGGCGAGCTCGGCAGTGCCGATCGGGGTGGCGGTCAGCACCATTTCCAGCCCGCGCAGGTAGCCTTCCATGTCGGTCGCCTGGCTCATCGCTGCCTTGCGCTCGGCGTTCAGTGCATAGTTGCGCCCGCGGGTGGCATCGTCCGAGGTGAAGGAGACCGCCTCGAAGTAGCCGGCCGCCGCCACGCGGGCAGGATAGTCGGCTACATCGTCCGGCAGCTCGGGCACCGCGACCTCCGGCAGCTCACGCCGCACGATGTCGCGCTCGGCCGGGTTGTCGTCGACGAAGACGAGGCTGTCCAGGCCGATGTCCAGCATCGAGGCGATGCGCCGCAGGTTGCCGGCCTTGTCTTCCCAGTTCGCCACGAACGCTGCGATGTCGCTGCGCTTGAGTGCCATCTCCGAGTGGTTGAAGGCTGCTTCGGCCACACTCAGGTCGTTCTTGCTGCACACCGCAAGGATGATGCCGCGCCGGGCCAGCAGGGCCGCATAGCGTTGGAACGCCAGATAGGCCTCGCCGCTGGGCGAGCCCTGGCCGAGATGGATGCCGTCGACGCCGTCGTCGCCGATCACGCCGCCCCACAGCGTGTTGTCCAGATCCAGCACCAGGCATTTGCGCGACAGGCCGACGCTCGCCGCGGCGATGCGAGCCAACTGGTCGCCATACAGCGGCGCGAGGTTGGGGCTGACCAGTTGCTTGGCCTGGTGCCAGCGCAGCGGTTCGGCCAAGCCATCACCATAGCCGCCACGTGCCGCTTCCCAGGCAAGGTCCATCAGCAGCACGCCGTCTTTGCGGGCCGCGGCGCGGATGGCTGCATTCAAGCACTCGATCACGGCACCGGGCGAGGCCGGCACCAGGGCCTCGAACGAGCCGAAGAGCGGCGGGTCGGCGGGTACGATGGTTTGTTGCACCACCTGCGCGGCGTAACGCTCGCGGGCGCGGCGCCAAAGAAGGCGCAACTCGTCGACACGCTCGGTCACCGCCGCCTCGACCTCTTCCTGCGAGGCATCCAGGGGCAGCCGCAGCGGCGCGTCGCGGGCATCGAGCGCCAGCACGATCAACTGCGGAGCAAAGCGGGCCAGTTCAGCGTCTTCCATGAGCAACGCCTGACGGTACATGCCATACGGCGCAACCTTTACCGAGATCGCCAGGCGCCGCTGTAGGCCGGCGACCCGGATGGCCGGAACGAGGTGGTCCACCGTATGTGATGACAGCAGCGCGATCCGCAGGGAGCGCAATCCCGCTGTGGGCGTTTCGCTGTTGGCTATGGCATGCAGCCCTTCGCTTGCCAGCCGGTCCAGGCGAATCGTTTGGGTGAAGTCGCGACGATAGCCCGCCAGCCGGATGGCTTCGACGAGCCGTGCGAGCGGATCGGTAGCGCGCTTGGCCTCGCCGATGGCGGCGCTGAGGTCAGTATGCTGCGGTAGCCAGAGAAGCTGATCCATTAGCCATTCACTCCTTTGAATATCAGAACTGGAAGTAGAGAAACTCGGTTGGAGCCACAGAGAACGCCACGGCCAGCGCAAAGAATCCCAGCACGCCAACGGCTAAGCCAATCACCGGCGTCGGGCTCCACAAAGCAATCGGAAACCAGCGCAACAGCCAGTGCTCGCGAGGCTGCGCATCCAGCGCGGCGCGAAAGCGCGACATCCACTGCTGCACGTTGGGCATCAGCCAGACGAACGCGAGCAGAATCACCACGGGGAAGTAGTCAGACTTGTCGAACTTGACACTCTGCTCGCTCAGTCCGGCCATGCCGGACAGCATCGTCATCGCAGTCGCAACGCTGTCGGCGCGGAAGAACACCATGGCGACCACGACGCAGAGAAACGTCAGCAGCACGGCCGCGGCGTGATAGAGGACGTTCTCGCTGTCCATTGGCAGGCCTTTGCGCGCCTTGAGCGCCCTGAAGCCGTGGGCAACCACCAGATAGAAGCCGTGCAGCAGGCCGAATACGACGAATTGCCAGCCCGCGCCATGCCAGACGCCCGAGATGAACATGGTCAGCACGGTGGGGTAGGCGACCAGCACGACGAAGGTGCTCAGGCTCATCTTGCCGCGGCGCGGCAGTGGTTTGCCGGCGGCCATGCGCGAGCGTGTGATCCGCATGACGATGGGGTTGTAGATATAGGCGGTCAGGAAGCGCGTGAGGGTCATGTGCCAGCGCGACCAGTAATCGATGACGTTGTGCGCTTTGAACGGGCTGTTGAAATTGACTGGCAGTCGCAGACCGAACAACAGTCCCAGGCCGATGGCCATGTCGCTGTAGCCGGAAAAATCGAAATAGATCTGCAAGGTATAGGTGAGGGCGCCGAACCAGGCATCGTAGAAGGCCGGCACGATACCGTCGCTGGCTACGGTGAAGATCGGGGAGGTCTTCGCCCCCAACGGATCGGCGATGATCACCTTCTTGAACAGGCCAAGCAGGAATATGGTGAGCCCCAGCGAGATGTTGTCGAGTCGCGGGCGGAAGGTGCTGCCGTCGTTGAACTGCTTGAGCATCTCACCGTGATGGGTAATGGGACCCGCGATCAGCTGCGGAAAAAAGCTGATGAACAAGCAATAGTTGACGAAGTCGTGCTCGGTCACCTCACCGTCATGGGCATCTACCAGGTAGGCGATCTGCTGGAAGGTAAAGAAGGAAATTGCCAGCGGCAGAATGATGTCGCCTACCGACCAGCCCAGGCCAAAGGTGGCATCGAGCGTGCCGAACAGAAATCCGGTGTATTTGTAGTAGCCGAGCAGTGCCACGTTGGCGGCGACGCCAAGAATCAAACCCGTCCGCGAGGGCCGGCGCATCAGGTAGCCGCCGATGAAGTAGTTCGCCACCATGCTGCCCACCAACAGCGGCACGTAAGCGGGATTCCACCAGCCGTAGAAAACAAGCGACGCCAACGTCAGCCAGATGGCTGCGTAACGCTGCCTACCGGAACCTGCTAGAACAATGAAACCCAGAAGAACCACCGGAAGAAACCCGGCGATGAATACCATGGAGTTGAAGAGCATCGTCCATTTCCTTATCCCTGAACATCCACGACCGCCCTTCGGAATAGAGCGGTGTTTTGTACGGATGAATCGCGAAGCCCGATAAATCGCAATCTAACGGTGCGCCCGCTGAAACTCTCCCGGTTGCAGGCCGTTTAGGGCGGCGCTGCGGCAGACCCAGTCCTTTTCACTGCACGGAATGCTCGGCTCTGTCTGTTAACAATGACACGGAGTTGTAAGAAAAAGTTGCGCCGCTCATCTGGCTGGGACTCTACCCGGACGAGTGGATATCCCCCTGATATCAAGCGAAACGGGGCTTCCAAAGCCTCTGCGAGCGAAGACGGATGGTGTCGCCGTGACGTGTCGTCACATACAGAAAAAAAGAAGCGCTTGAGCGCAGTGAACTCGCAGCTAGCGCATGGCTCGACAACGGCCGGAAATTGCCACGGCCACGCCGTCGCGTTCCTTCCCGTGGCGATGTAGGAAATGTCGATTCAGGCCGTGTCATCCGAATACCTTCCGCAGCGGACGCATAGTCGGAACGCCTGCTCCAAACGCTGATACTGATCGACAAGTTGACCTTGATCACAGAAGCCGGGGTGATCGGGGGTTTTCTGCATGCGGGTGCTGAAGTATTTAACTGCTCAGCCGATGAATGAGTACCGATCATTCATCGAGAGCTTCTTATGCGCATGACCCTGAAACTGAAGGTGCTGTTGCTCGCACTGATACCCGTTGCCTTGTTTGCGCTGGTACTCAGTGGCGCGGTGGCGAAAATCCTTCACTCGCTTGCCGACGAGGAGCTGGAAAGCACTCGCGAGCGGATGATCGACGAGAGCCGTGCCCGGCTCGAGGATTACATACGCATCGGTGTGAGCAGTGTCGCTCACCTCTACGAGCCTGCGGCGCAGGGTGATATGGCCAGCCGTGCTCAGGCCATCGCCATTCTGTCGAAGATCAAGTTCGGTAAGGACGGTTACTTCTTCGGTCACGACTCCAACGTGGTCCGCCTGTTCCGTGGCGACAGCCCGGTGGATGTCGGTGCCAATCTGAACGATCGCCGCGACTCGAACGGTGTTTACATCAACCGTGAGCTGGTGGCGGTAGCCAAGAACAACACCTATTTCGTGAACTATTCTTCGCCGCTCCCCGGCAACGAAAAAGTATCGGTACCCAAGCTCGCGTATAGCTACTACCTGCCCAAGTGGGACATGGCGTTGGGCACGGCAGTCAATCTGGACGGTATCGAACTGGCGCTGGACGAGGTCCGCAAGGAAATCGATAGCCGGGTCAATTCGATCCTGACCAGCATCCTCGGGATCGCCGGCGTGATGCTGGTGGCGCTGGGCATCGCTGGCGTGGTCATCAGCAACTCCATCGTCAAGCCGATCCAGGTGATTCGTGCGCAACTGGACGACATCGCTGCCGGTGAAGGCGACCTGACGCACCGCCTGCCGGAAGACCGTAACGACGAGCTGGGCCAGCTGGCCAGTTCTTTCAACCGCTTCGTGGGCAAGATCCACACCATGGTCAGCCAGGTCGCGGAGATGACCGGGCAACTGACGGGCATGGTCGCCGAAGTAGCGGCACAGGCGCAGCGTTCCGAAACCGCGATGGAAACCCAGCGGCAGGAAACCGATCAGGTCGCCACGGCGATCAACGAAATGTCCGCCGCCGCCCAGGAAGTCGCACACAGCGCTCAGGGGGCTGCCGAAGCCGCACAGCAGACCGACCAGGAAGGCCAACAGGCCAAGTCCGTGGTGGACTCCAGCATTCGTCAGATTCACTCGCTGGTAGAAGAAATCCGCACCAGCGGTACGTCGCTGGACGCGCTGCAACAGGACGTGCATGCCATCGTCGGCGTGCTCGACGTGATCCGCTCGATCGCCGAACAGACCAATCTGTTGGCGCTGAACGCCGCCATCGAGGCTGCGCGGGCTGGTGAAGCGGGCCGCGGCTTTGCCGTGGTCGCCGATGAAGTTCGCGCGCTGGCCAGCCGGACCCAGCAGAGCACCCAAGAAATTCAGGGCATGATCGATCGCCTGCAGACCGGGACCAAGCAGGCCGTGGCCGCCATGAGCCGTTCCAGTGAGGCGGGTGACGCCAGCAGCGCGCAGGCCAACCAGGCTGGTGCATCGCTGGATGCCATTGCGCACCTGATCGCCACCATCAACGGTATGAACGCGCAGATCGCCAGCGCCGCCGAGGAGCAGACCGCGGTCGCTGAAGAGATCAACCGCAGCGTGCACCAGATCGCTACGGCGGTGGAAAATGTCGCCGAGGAAACCCAGCAGGGCGCACGCACCGCGCGCAATCTGGCCGATGTTGGCGAACGTCTGGGTGGGTTGGTCCGGCAGTTCCGTATCTGATCGTAGCCTGATCTGACGCGCTGCTTCGCCAGATCAGCTCGGCCTCAAAGAAAACCCCGCTTTTGCGGGGTTTTTCATGAAGGCCGTCCGTTCTCAAAGTGCCGGTCACTAGCAGCCGAAGAGGTTCAGCTCCGTAGGGTGGATGTCGCTTTTACATCCACCGTGGCGCCGCTCGGTGGATCGGTGAAGCGTGATCCACCCTACGCCCGGTAGGGTGGATTTCGCTCTTTACATCCACCGTGGCGCCGTTCGGTGGATCGGTGGAGCGTGATCCGCCCTATGCCCGGTAGGGTGGATGTCGCTTTTTACATCCACCGTGGCGCCGTTCGGTGGATCGGTGGATCGGTGGATCGGTTTAGCGAGATCCACCCTACGTGAGGCTGAAGATTGGCTCGTATGTGTCAGCCGAAGAAATACAGACAGCCAGCAATCACCAGTCCCGAGTAGACCAGCATCAGGAGGCAGTAGCCCATGATGTCGCGCGCACCCAGGCCAACGATGCCGAGGATCGGCAGCGCCCAGAACGGCTGAATCATGTTGGTCCAGGCGTCGCCCCAGGCGATTGCCATGGCTGTGACGGCGGGTGCCACACCGAGTGCCTGGCCCGCTGGTAGCATGATCGGACCCTGCACGGCCCACTGGCCACCGCCGGATGGCACGAAGACGTTGACCAGGCCGGCGCTGAGGAAGGCCAGCACTGGGAAGGTGTCGGCCGAGGACCAGGCGACGAAGGTATCGGTGATCTGCTTGCCCAGCGACAGGCCGTCAGCGTTGGCGCCGACCATCATGCCCATGATCCCCGCATAGAAGGGGAACTGGATGACGATACCGCTGATCCCGCCGATGCCGTCCTGCACCGCGCGCATGTAGCGCTCTGGCGAGCCATGCAATGCCAGTCCGATGAACAGGAACAGACCGATGACGATGTTCAGGGTCAGCGCGAAGCCGTTCTCGGCGAAGTAGTAACCGAAGTAGACGACACCCAGCGCGACGATGATCAGGTTGAGGATACGGCTGTCGTCCAGGCGCTGCGCCAGGGTGCTGCGAGGCAATGGCTCGTGTGCGGGATCGAGCAGCATAGCGGGGTCGGCGACCTTCGGCTGCTTCGGATGCATGGCCCAGTTGAGGATGGGTAGGCCGATGACGAGCAGGGCAATGATGGTCAGGTTCATGGGGGTGAACAGGGTATCGCCAACGCCTATTGCAGCGGTCACGACGCCGCCACTCATGCGCTCCAGGTCCGCGCCACCGGTGGCGAGGGACAGTGGAATGGAGCCGGACAACCCACCATGCCAGATCAGGAAGCCGGAGTAGGCCGCCGCGACCAGCAGCGGGTAATCCACACCCTTGACCTCCCGCGCCAGTGCGCGTGCGAACACGGCACCGATGACCAGGCCAAAGCCCCAGTTGATCCAGGAGCCGGCCAGTGCAATCAGGGTGACCAATACCACGGCGCGGCCAGGTGTCTTGGCGGTTCGCGCCAAACCGGCGAGAAGACGATGAATCAAGGGCGCGCTGGCCAAGGCATGACCTGTGACCAGGATCAGGGCCATTTGCATGGCGAAGGTCAGCAGGTTCCAGAAGCCCGTACCCCAGTGCTTAGCCATGGCAGGCAAACCCTGACCGGTGACCAGCATGCTGGCGGCAAGCACGATGAGGCTGAGCAGAATGGCGAATACGAACGGTGAGGGAAGATAGCGCTGAACCAGTTTCACGCTCATTGCTGTGATGGTGTGGAGCATCGTTGGATCCTGTTTGTTTTTCTTTTGGATATCGCCGGCCGCAGGAGTAACGCGGCAGCCTGGCGGCGCTTACTGAAGCGCGTTGCTGTAACTACCGCTGCCCGGACGTCTACGCGACCGAACAGCGGGGATGAAGGCCTGCTTGAATCTGAACCGCGCCGCTTCAGCTCCGTTCCAGCGCCAACGCAACGCCCTGGCCACCGCCGATGCACAGCGTGGCGAGGCCCTTCTTTGCGTCGCGGCGCATCATCTCGTGCAGCAAGGTGACCAACACGCGGCAGCCCGATGCACCGATGGGGTGCCCCAGAGCGATCGCGCCGCCATTGACGTTGACCTTGCTCGCATCCCAGCCCAGCTCCTGGCCCACCGACAGCGCCTGGGCGGCGAAGGCTTCGTTGGCTTCGATCAGGTCCAGTTCGTCCAACGACCAGCCGGCCTTGTCCAGGCAGCGACGGGTCGCCGATACCGGCGCGATGCCCATGATGGCCGGGTCGACGCCAGCGTTGGCGTAGGCCTTGATTCGCGCCAGCACTGGCAGGCCGAGCGCCTTGGCTTTGTCGGCACTCATCAGCAGCACCGCGGCGGCGCCATCGTTAAGGCTGGAGGCATTGCCGGCGGTGACCGAGCCATCCTTCTTGAATGCCGGTTTGAGTTTCGCCAGGGCGTCGGTGGTGGTCCCGGCACGTGGCTGCTCGTCGGTGTCGAAGCGCAGGGGCTCGCCTTTGCGCTGCGGAATCTCGATAGGCGTGATTTCGTCCTTGAAACGCCCGGCCTCGATGGCGGCCACGGCCTTTTGCTGCGAGGATGCGGCAAAGGCATCCTGGGCTTCGCGGCTGATCTGGTACTTGTCGACCAAGTTCTCGGCGGTGATGCCCATGTGGAAGTCGTTGAAGGCATCCCAGAGGCCGTCGCTGATCATCGAGTCGACCAACTCAGCATGGCCCATGCGCAAGCCGGTGCGGGCTTTCGGCAGGACGTAGGGCGCCAGGCTCATGTTCTCCTGGCCGCCAGCGATGATCACCTCGGCGTCGCCGCAACGGATGGCCTGGGTGGCCAGATGCAGCGCCTTGAGGCCGGAACCGCAAACCTTGTTCAGCGTGAAGGACGGCACGGCGTGAGGCAGGCCGGCTTTGATCGAAGCCTGACGAGCGGGGTTCTGACCGGAACCAGCCGTCAATACCTGGCCAAGGATGACTTCATCGACGTCGGCGGGATTCAGTCCGGTCTGTTCGAGCAGACGCTTGATCACGGCCGCGCCCAGATCCGGCGCGGCGATGTTGGCCAATGCGCCCTGGAACGAGCCGATGGCGGTACGGGTGGCGGCAACGATAACGACGTCTTGCATGGCGTTTTTCCTCTCATCTTATAAACGGGAAAAGCCTCGCATGATTTCTCATCGCGAGGCCTTTATCGGCACTGGATCAGCCGAAGGTCATTTCCGGCACATGGTCCGGTACCACCAATTCGCCGACGGTCTTTGCGATGATTTCCTCGACGCTCACGCCCGGTGCGCGTTCCTTGAGGACGAAGGCACCGTTCTCGATCTCAAGATAGGCCAGATCGGTCAGTACGCGCTTGATGCAGCCCGCCCCGGTCAGCGGCAGGGTGCACTTGGGCAGCAGCTTGGACTCGCCGTCCTTGGAGGCGTGCGTCATCAGCACGATGATGTTCTCGGCACCGGCGACCAGATCCATCGCGCCGCCCATACCTTTGACCAGTTTGCCAGGGATCATCCAGGAGGCGATGTTGCCTTGTACGTCGACCTCGAACGCACCGAGCACGGTGAGATCGATATGCCCGCCGCGGATCATCGCGAAGGATTCCGCTGAGTTGAAGATAGAGGCGCCGATGCGCGCGGTGACGGTCTGCTTGCCGGCATTGATCATGTCGGCGTCGAGCTCTTCTTCGGTGGGGAAGGGGCCCATGCCGAGCAGGCCGTTTTCCGACTGCAGCATTACTTCCATGCCCTCGGGCACGTAGTTGGCGACCAGGGTCGGGATACCGATGCCGAGGTTCACGTAGTAGCCGTCCTGCAGTTCGCGGGCGACGCGCTGGGCCATTTGTTCGCGGGAAAGTGCCATGGTCTGTTCCTCTTATTCTTTTGATCAGGCGCGGACGGTGCGCTTCTCGATGCGCTTTTCGAAGGTGCCGCAGATGATGCGATCGACGTAGATGCCAGGCGTGTGGATCTGGGTGGGGTCGATCTCGCCGGGCTCGACGATCTCCTCGACCTCGACCACGGTGATCTTCGCGGCGGCGGCGGCCAGCGGATTGAAGTTTTGCGCTGTGTGGCGGTAGATGACGTTGCCGTAGCGGTCGGCCTTCCAGCCTTTGACGATGGCGAAGTCGCCGGTGATGGCGTGTTCGAGGATGTGCGGGCGACCATTGAACTCGCGTACATCCTTGCCTTCGGCGATGGGGGTGCCATAACCGGTCGCAGTATAGAAGGCCGGAATGCCAGCACCGCCAGCGCGCATCTTCTCGGCGAGCGTGCCCTGAGGCGTCAGCTCGACTTCCAGCTCACCATTGAGCAGCTGCTTTTCGAACAAGGCGTTCTCGCCGACATAAGAGGCGATCATCTTGCGGATCTGCCGGTCTTCCAGCAGCACGCCGAGGCCGAAACCATCGACACCGCAATTATTGGAGACTACTGTCAGGTCGCGAGTGCCTTTGCGCTTGATCTCGGCGATCAGGTTTTCTGGAATACCGCACAGGCCGAAACCGCCGGCCAGTACGGTCATGCCGTCCTGTAGACCGTCGAGGGCTTCGGCGTAGGAATTCACGCGCTTGTCGAAACCAGCCATAAACCATTCCTTCTTGTTGTTGGAGGACGTGAGAGTCGTTGCCGTCGAGTGTTCCTGCAGAGATATGATTTGTTAAGTTGATTTTTAAGCGTTATTAATTGGAAAAACAGAATAATCTACGGCGTTGGTACGTCTATTCGCTCGGACACTTCCATGACCGTCAAACAATTACGCGCCTTTCTATCGGTGGCTCACACGCTTAGCTTCGCCCAGGCTTGCGAGCGCCTGCATCTCTCGCAATCGGCTCTGAGCCTGACCATCAAGGCGTTGGAGGATGGGCTCGGTGGCCGCTTGTTCAGCCGAACCACGCGGGCCGTCAGCCTCACGCCGGAGGGCGAAGCATTGTTGCCTCTAGCGCGACGGCTACTGGCCGACTGGGACAACGCCGAGGATGAGTTGCGCCAGCGCTTCACCTTGAAACAGGGCAGGGTGGCGCTGGCCTCGATGCCTTCGTTTGCCGGTAACCTGCTGCCAGCGGTGCTACGAACCTTTAGCGATCAATACCCCTCGATCAGCGTTACGGTGCATGACGTGATCAACGAACAGGTAATGGAAATGGTCCGCGATCGTCAGGTGGAGCTGGGCATCGCGTTCGAGCCTGAGCCGAGCGCACCTTTGACCTTCACGTCGCTATACACCGATCGATTCGTTGCCGTCGTGCCGGCGGAATCGTCGCTCGCGTCTCAGCCCGAGATCGCCTGGGACGCCTTGCTCGGATATCCCTTCATCACCTTGCAGCGGCCTTCCACCGTGCGCTTCATGCTCGAAGACCACCTGCGCCAGCGCGGACGCCAGCTGCCGGTGCAGTTCGAGAGTCATCAGTTGGCCACGGTCGGCCGCATGGTCGCCAGCGGTCTGGGAGTCAGTGCCGTACCGGCGCTGTGCCGTGCGCAAATGCTGGAACTCGGTGCGCGCTGCGTGGCGCTACGTGATCCGGTGATCGAAAAGCCGGTCGGTATTCTGACCAAGCCCGGCCACGAACTGTCGGTGGCGGCCCAGGCCATTGCCGATACCTTGCGCGCTGAACAGGGGTATCCAGGTCTTTTGCGCTGAAGAGATCAAAGCTGCGGAAATCGCGGTTTGCGGCGCCTGCGCAAGCACGCTGAGGCGGGGCCGCCAATGGCCACGCTATCGAGCGTCGCGTGGCGATTTGCCGAGCAGCAGTTGCAAATCGATTCGTTCGGCCATCGCCTGATTGCCGATATCGCCGGGATGAAGCCTGTCGCCCGAGTCGTACCGCGCGAGAAGCCGTGTCGGGTGAGTGGGGTCACGTAGCCAGGCATCGAAGTCCAGCACCGCATCGAAACTGCCACTGGTGCGAATCCACTCATTGACCTGCTGACGCAGACGCTCTTTCTCCGGTGAGTAATAGTGGTGGATGGGGGAGTCCGGTAGCGCACCTTCGAATGGCAGCAGCGTCCCCGCGACGATGCGAACGTTGCGAAGATGCGCTTGCGTGATCAACTGCCGATAACCGGCTATCAACGCTTCGAAGCTGGGCGCGGGCGCATTCGGCGCGAAGGTGCTGCCAGGCCAGGCGATATCGTTTATTCCCAGCAACACCACGGCCGTTTCGATATGCGGCTTACTCAGGACGTCGCGTTCGAAGCGCGCCAGCGCGTTGTCACCCATCCCATCTTCGAGCAGACGTGCCCCGGAGATACCGGCGTTCAGCACGGCGATGCCGTCGTTGGCCACACGCTCCGCGAAAAAGTCCGGCCACCGCTTGAATGCATCCGGACTGGCCCCGTTGCCATCGGTGATGGAGTCGCCCAACACCGCAATCGTACGAACTGGGGACGGGGTTTCGAGCAACACATCCGTGACCAGCAGCCCAGACGTAAATGTCGAGTCGTATGGCAGATCCGTTGCCTGGACGCGATCGCCCGGAGCGAGGTAGGCGGTCTGTCTGGCATCCCAGTGCATTGTGGCTGGGGGCGTTGGTTCCGGCAGGTACAAGCTGATCGAGAGTCGGGTTAACGCCGGTACGGCAAGCTCGACAGGGTCACTGGTCCAGCTTGCGCCAGGCGGCAGCGTCACTGCGCTGTGGCCGGCGAAGGTCAGCGCCCGCGCAGAATCGGGACTTACGCGGGCACCCTCTACTGTCAGCGCCACGGATGCCGCGCCGATGGTCAGCGGTACCGTGCCGTACCGGTTCGAAAGCACGACCCGGACCCGATTGCCGCCCGTACTGACACGAACGATCTGGCGAATGGTCTGTTTTTCGAGTGTGGCCGGCAATCCAGTCGGCAGAGGAATACTGGAGCGCCATATCGGCTGCGGCGCGGCGGTCCAGGTGCTGTACCAGGTTGCGTTGGCGTCTGCCGCGGTGATGCAAAGCAGGCCGAGCGACATCACAGCGGATGAAAGAAGCGTCTGTGTCTTCACCGGGTGACTCCGAGACAGGGGTAAGTCCGGTCAGGTTGGGTTATTCCGATTGGCTACGGTAGAGCGCAGAATGGCATGCCGATCATTCGAAAATGGAATGCCATGAACACACTAGGCGCAATGCATCAGTTCGTTCGGGCCGTGGAGCTGGGCAGTCTTTCAGCGGCGGCGCGTGAGCTCGGGACGACCCAGCCGACCGTCAGCAAGACGGTGGCGTCGCTTGAAAGGCATCTAGGTACACGCCTGCTGAATCGCACTACCACCCACCTTGTGCCCACTGAGGCGGGTAAGCGCTTCTACGAACGAGCCAGACGCGTGCTCGACGAATACAACGAGGCAGTGGCGGAGGTAAGGGGGCAGACTGAGCGGCCGGAAGGTCATCTGCGCGTCAATGTGCCCGTCAGTCTGGGTGTGCTCCGTCTGAATGCGCTGATGGTGGAGTTCATGCGGCGCTATCCGGCAATCGATGTCGAGTTGAGCTTCAATGACCGTTTCGTCGATCTAACCGAGGAATCCATCGATGTTGCGTTGCGCCTGGGCGGCGACCTTCCGCTCGATGCAGTGGCGCGCCGGGTGGCAACGTCACCGAGGTATCTGGTGGTCGCGCCGGAGCTTCTCGAAACGGCCGCCGACATACAGCGGCCCGAGGATATTCTCGCGCTACCCTATCTCCGGTTCGCCTGGCTGGCGGCGGGCGAAACGCTGGAGCTGACGCACGAAAATGGAGCGACGGCTCGCATCACCCCGCAGAGCCGCTATACGGCGAATAGCTCATTGGCGATTCGTGAAAGCCTGTTGCTCGGTGCCGGGGTCGGCTTCGCGCCGGCCTGGCTGGTGGGTGATCTGATCGAGTCGGGCGCGCTGGTACGGATGCTTCCCCAGTGGCGAGGGCAAATCCATGAGGCATTTCTGATCTATCCCCAGCGACGCTATCAGCCCTTGCGGGCGCGTCTGTTGCTGGAGTTTCTTGAGCAGCGCGTACCGCTTCTGCCTGGCTTCGAGCGGGTTTAGTGGCGTGGCGGATGATTCGTCAGCGAAAGGGCACAAACGATCCTCTCGATACCCAGCCTGTGGCCTAGAGAACCTCCTGTAATTTTCTTTTCTCCATGGGGCTGGTCATAATCCCGACTGAATTAGTCGGCTGTGGATATTTTTCATGCATAAGGTTGGATCTTCGAATGCGCCGATAGACGTGCAGGATCGATACCGTCTGCTGATCGACGCAGTGACCGATTACGCCATTTACATGCTCGACCCCGATGGCAGAGTCGCCAGTTGGAACGCGGGTGCGAAGCGCTTCAAGGGGTACGAAGAGGCTGAAATCCTCGGCCAACACTTCTCCCGCTTCTACACCGACGACGATCGTGCTGCTGGAATGCCGCAGCGCACGCTGGATACCGCTACGGCCGAAGGGCGCTTTGAAGGGGAAGGCTGGCGCGTGCGCAAGGACGGTACGCGCTTCTGGTGTCATGTGGTGGTCGATCCGATCTGGTCGTCTACCGGTACTTTGCTCGGTTTTGCCAAGATCACCCGGGACCTGACCGAGCGCAAGCTGGCTGAGGAGTCGCTGAAACAGAGCGAACAGCAGTTCCGCTTGCTGGTTCAGAGCGTCACTGATTACGCCATCTACATGCTTGACCCGGAAGGGGTGGTGACCAACTGGAATCAGGGGGCTCAACGTATCAAGGGCTACCTGCCCGAGGAGATTATCGGTCGGCACTATTCGGTGTTCTTCACTGAGGAGGACCGACAAAACGGCGCCCCCCAGCGCGGCCTTGCAACCGCGCTGCAGGAGGGGCGGTTCGAGAGCCAGGGCTGGCGTGTGCGCAAGGACGGCTCGCGCTTTTTGGCCAACGTGGCGGTGGACCCGATCCGCAGCGATACCGGTACCCTGATTGGCTTCGCCAAGGTTACCCGCGATATCACCGAAAGCGTCGAGGCACAGCGCGAACTGGAGAAGGCGCGCGAGGCGCTGTTTCAATCACAGAAGATGGAGTCGCTCGGCCGGCTTACCGGCGGCATCGCCCACGATTTCAACAACCTGCTTATGGCCGTTCTGGGCGGGCTGGAAATCGTGCGTCGACGGGTTGCGGATGACCCTACGATCGTCCCGTTGCTCGATAACACCATTCATGGCGCTCAGCGCGGCATCGCCTTGTCCCAGCGTATGTTGGCATTCGCGCGGCGCCAGGAACTGCACCTTGAAGCCGTTGAGGTGCCGGCTTTGGTGCAGGGTATGGCTGACCTGCTTCGGCAATCGCTCGGTCCGCGAATTCAAATCGAAACCCGTTTCCCTCTCTCGCTCAAACCGGTGTTGGCGGATGTCAATCAGTTAGAAATGGCGCTGCTCAATCTGGCGGTCAACGCCCGGGACGCGATGCCGGAAGGCGGTACCGTTACGATTTCCGCGCGGGAGCACAGGCTCGATTCGACTGACGGGCCGTTAGCGTCGGGAAACTATCTATGCCTGGCTGTGACGGACGAGGGCGAAGGCATGGACGAGGCGACACTGGCGCAGGCGATGGAGCCTTTCTTCACCACCAAGGATGTCGGCAAGGGTACGGGGCTGGGTCTCTCGATTGTCCACGGTCTTGCCGCGCAATCGGGTGGCCGGCTGGTGCTCGAGAGCAAGAAGGGCCGTGGCACCACTGCTGAGTTGTGGCTGCCGCTTGCGGCAAGCGCCGGTATGCCGCTTGAAGGAGCCGTACTTGACGTGTCTGAGCCACGGCGGCCTGTGGCGCTCAATGTTCTGGTGGTAGATGACGATCCACTGGTGCTGATGACGACCGCCGCGATGCTCGAAGAGCTCGAATGCAATGTATACGAGGCGAGTTCAGCGGAGTTTGCTCTGGAAGTACTGGCGCAGCACGTCGTCGATCTGGTGCTGACCGACCAGACCATGCCTCAGATGACCGGATCACAATTGGCCGAAGTCATCAGGCAGCGGTATCCGGCGCTGCCGATAATTCTCGCCACCGGTTACGCCGACAACCTGAGCGGCCTGGCCGGTAGTCTTCCCCGACTCGACAAACCATTCAACCAGGACATGCTGGCGCAAAGCATCGCTTCGGCGATGAGCCAGATCTGACGCCATCCCATCGAACCAGACCTATCGGGGCTCGTTCTGCGGCGCGTCAAGGCACTCTGATCTTCAACTTCAATTTCAACTTCAGCTGGCAGCTGCCGTAACCCGGCCCGCTATGGCGGAGCGCTGATCTAGAGCTGATTTTGCGATTATCGATCAGCTGGACGATAATCGAACACCGCATTCCGACAAGGCTGTCCGCCCATGAACGACGAATCCTGTCCTCGTAGTGTTCCGATGGCACCGGCCATCATTGCGTCGCCGGCCAAGCGAATCGAAGCGCTGACCGGCGACCCGAACTTCATGACCTCATTGGCACGCGGACTGGCGGTGATTCACGCGTTTCAGGAGCGCAAGCGCCATCTGACCATTGCCCAGATCAGCCATCGCACCGAGATCCCCCGCGCGGCGGTACGGCGTTGCCTGCACACGCTAATCAAGCTCGGCTACGCCACCACTGATGGACGTACCTACTCGCTGCTGCCCAAGGTGCTGACGCTGGGCCACGCCTATCTGTCTTCAACGCCTCTCGCGGTCACCGCACAGCCGATCCTCGACCGCCTCAGCGATCAGCTCCATGAGGCTTGTTCCATGGCGACCCTGGAGGGCGACGAGGTGCTCTACGTAGCACGCTCGGCCACGCCGCAACGCTTGATTTCGGTCGATCTCAGCGTGGGCAGCCGACTGCCGGCCTATTGCACCTCCATGGGACGGATTCTGCTGGCTGCGCTGGATGACGCGGCGCTGGAAGACTATCTGGAACATGCCAATCTGCAGATCAAGACCAGCCGCACGCTACACACGCCGGAGGCCATCCGAGCGTCCATCGAGGAAATCCGCCAGCAGGGTTGGGTGATCATCGACCAGGAACTGGAAGTCGGCCTGCGTTCGCTGGCCGTGCCGCTGAAGGATTCCGCCGGTCAGGTGCTGGCTGCGCTGAATGTCGGTACTCATGCCAGCCGGGTGACCAAGCAGGAACTGGAAACGCGCTTCCTGCCGGTCTTACTGGAGGCGAGCAAGGAACTGAGCACCCGACTGTTCCATTGATCGAGCCCGTGCCGACAATTCAATGGGGAATAACGTGCTCGGGTAATCAGATGTTCTGTTCGATAATCGAACGGTGAATCGATTATCGGATTGTTCTGTGCCGGCTCGATGTTTAGTGTTTGCCTCAGACACGGATTCGTTCGTGATTAGGACATCAATACGAGACATGACCATGGCCGAACTCCTATCCCTAAACGAAGCAATCGATCGCTTCGTCAGCAACGGCGACACCGTTGCCCTTGAAGGTTTCACCCATCTGATTCCCACCGCTGCCGCGCACGAGATCATCCGTCAGAACAAGAAGGACCTGACCCTGGTCCGAATGACGCCCGATCTGGTCTATGACTTGCTGATAGGTGCGGGTTGCGCGAAGAAGCTGGTGTTTTCCTGGGGCGGCAATCCTGGCGTCGGCTCATTGCATCGCCTGCGTGACGCGGTGGAAAAAGGCTGGCCGCAGCCGCTGGAAATCGAAGAACACAGCCACGCCGACCTGGCCAACGCCTATGTGGCCGGAGCGTCCGGCTTGCCGTTTGCCGTGCTGCGTGCCTACCTGGGTTCCGACCTGCCAAACGTGAACCCGATGATCAAGTCCATCGAATGTCCGTTCACCGGGGAAAAGCTCGCGGCCGTGCCTAGCGTGCGCCCGGATGTCACGGTGATCCACGCACAGAAGGCCGACCGCAAGGGTAACGTGCTGATTGCCGGGATTCTCGGTGTGCAGAAGGAGGCAGCACTGGCTGCCAAGCGCTGCATCGTCACTGTCGAAGAAGTCGTCGACGATTTGCAGGCGCCGATGAACGCATGCGTACTGCCGACCTGGGCGCTGAGCGCCGTTTGCCAGGTACCGGGCGGAGCGCATCCGTCCTACGCGCATGGCTATTACGAGCGCGACAACCGCTTCTATCAGCAGTGGGATCCGATCGCTCGCCACCGCGAGACCTTCACCGCCTGGGTCGACGAATTCATTCACGGCACCGAGAACTTTGAAGCATTCCAGGCCAAGCTGGCCGCGCAGCAGGAGGCCAAGTGATGGACTATTCGACCAACGAAATGATGACCGTGGCCGCCTCCCGCCGCCTGGGCGATGGAAGCGTCTGCTTCGTCGGTATCGGCCTGCCGTCGAAGGCTGCCAATCTGGCGCGCCTGACCCATGCACCGGACGTCGTGCTGATCTACGAATCGGGCCCTATCGGTGCCAAGCCCTCTGTGCTGCCGTTGTCCATCGGCGACGGCGAACTGGCCGAGACCGCCGACACCGTGGTGCCCACCGCCGAAATCTTCCGCTACTGGCTGCAGGGCGGGCGTATCGATGTCGGTTTTCTCGGTGCTGCGCAGGTGGACAAGTACGGCAACATCAACACCACGGTGATCGGTGACTATCACCAACCGAAAGTTCGCTTGCCAGGGGCGGGCGGAGCGCCGGAAATTGCGGGGTCGGCCAAGCAGGTGCTAATCATTCTCAAGCAGTCGCACCGCACCTTCGTCGACAAGCTGGCGTTTATTACCTCGGTCGGTTTTGGCGAGGGCGGCGACCACCGCAAGCAGCTCGGCCTGCCAGGCGATGGGCCGGTGGGCATCATCACCGACCTATGCATCATGGAGCCGGAAGCCGGGTCCAACGAATTCGTGGTGACCTCGCTGCACCCGGGCGTGACCCGCGAGCAGGTGATCGAGAACACCGGCTGGGCCATCCGTTTCGCTGACACCCTGAGCGAAACAGCACCGCCCACCAAGACTGAACTGGAGGCTCTGCGCGCCCTGGAAGCCCGCACCGCCGCCGCCCACGGACAATCTGGAGGTGACGAGTGACACGCGACGTCTTTATCTGCGATGCGGTACGTACACCCATCGGCCGCTTTGGTGGCGCCCTGGCTGCGGTACGTGCAGACGACTTGGCGGCAACCCCGATCAAGGCGCTGCTCGAACGCAATCCCGGGCTCGATCCGGCCGCGGTCGACGAGGTCTTCATGGGCAGTGCCAACCAGGCCGGCGAAGATAACCGCAATGTGGCGCGCATGGCCGCGCTGCTGGCCGGGTTGCCGGAAACCGTGCCGGGCGTGACCTTGAACCGCCTCTGTGCATCGGGCATGGATGCCGTGGGCAGCGCTTTCCGTGCCATCGCCTGCGGCGAAATGGAGCTGGCGATTGCCGGTGGCGTCGAATCCATGACCCGCGCGCCCTACGTGATGGGCAAGGCTGATACGGCGTTCGGCCGCACGCAGAAGATCGAGGACACCACCATCGGATGGCGCTTCATCAACCCGAAGATGAAAGAGATGTACGGCGTCGATGCCATGCCGCAGACCGCTGATAACGTCGCCGAAGAACACCAGATCAGCCGTGAGGATCAGGACGCCTTCGCCCTGCGCAGCCAACAGCGCGCTGGCAGGGCGCAGGCTGCGGGGTTTTTCGCTGAAGAGATCGTTCCTGTTGTCATTCAGGGGCGCAAGGGTGACACCGTCGTGGATACCGACGAGCACCCCCGCCCGGATACCACAGCCGAGGCACTGGCCAAACTCAAGCCGGTCAACGGCCCGGACAAGACGGTCACGGCGGGCAATGCCTCAGGCGTTAACGACGGGGCGGCAGCACTGATTCTCGCCAGCGCCGAGGCGGTGCAGAAGTACGGCCTCACCCCGCGCGCCAAGGTACTCGGCATGGCCAGTGCCGGCGTGGCGCCGCGGGTCATGGGCTACGGGCCGGTACCGGCGGTACGCAAACTGTGCGAGCGGCTGAATCTAGCCGTGAGCGATTTCGACGTGATCGAACTCAACGAAGCCTTCGCCGCACAGGCGTTGGCGGTCACCCGCGATTTGGGACTGGAAGATGATAGCCCCAAGGTAAACCCGCAGGGCGGCGCCATCGCCCTCGGCCACCCACTGGGCATGAGCGGTGCGCGGCTGGTGCTGACCACGGTGCACGCGCTGGAGAAGACCGATGGCAAGCTCGGCCTGGCGACCATGTGTGTCGGCGTGGGACAGGGTCTAGCGCTGGCACTGGAAAGGGTCTGACGACCCCCCAGGGAACTCATCAGGCGTGCCTGGATTGGCGGACGACTATGTGCCCGGCCTGTGCTTGATCACTGCACGAATCAGGTTGATGGGTTGCACCCATCCTACGGTCCTATGGTGGGCTGAAGCGGAGCGCCGTCCGGCCCACCCTACAACGGCTGCAACGCCAATTCCCTAGGGTGGGCGTTAGCCCAGCATGGCTTGCGCCGCATCGATGGGCTTTTGCCGCGCCATGACTACGCTTCGATTGCAGGCACTGCGCCTGTCTCGCTCCGCGGCTATCGTTACATCTCAACTCGAGGAGGGCTTTCAGATGCCCAGCGTAAAACTCGCCGATGGCGAACTGAATTACCGTCTCGATGGCCCGGTCGACGCGCCGGTCCTGGTACTGTCCAATTCGCTTGGGACCACGCTCGAAATGTGGGACGCGCAGGTGCCGGCCTTCAGCGAGCACTTTCGCGTATTGCGCTATGACACCCGCGGGCACGGCGGTTCAGCCGCTACGCCGGGGCCATACAGCATCGAGCAGCTTGGCCGTGACGTGCTGGGGTTGGTAGATGCCCTGGGGATCGACCGTTTCGCCTTCTGCGGCCTGTCCATGGGGGGGCTGATCGGCCAGTGGCTTGGGATCAACGCGGGCGAGCGGCTGACGCGGCTGGTGATCTGCAACACCGGCGCGAAGATCGGTACCGACGAGGTGTGGAACGAGCGCATCGACACCGTACTGAAAGGCGGCGAACAGGCTATGCGCGACATGCGTGATGCCTCGATCGCCCGCTGGTTCACGCCGACCTTCGCCGGACGCGAGCCGGTTCAGACCCATCGTCTCACCCAGATGATCGCCAACACCTCACCGGCCGGCTACGCGGCCAACTGCGCGGCGGTGCGCGACGCCGATTATCGGGAGCAGCTTGGCGCGATCAAGATTCCCACGCTGATCGTCTGCGGCCACCAGGATCCGGTGACCACACCCGAACATGGACACTTCATGCAGGACCGTATCGCTGGTGCCGAGTTGGTGGAACTGGAGGCGGCGCACTTGTCCTGCGTCGAGGCGGGTGACGACTTCACCCAGCGTGTACTGGCCTTTCTCCGCAGTTGATCCAAATGAAAAACCGGGCCATGGCGGCCCGGTAAAGGTCAACGGGGAGGGGGCGGTGTGCGCCCTTCGACTACCAGAGCGCCAGGGTATAGCTGAGAATCAGGCGAGTTTCGTTCAGATCGGCGCCGAAGTTGCTGCGCACAGTGGCGTTGCGCACCTTCATGCCGAAGTTCTTCAGCGGACCGTTCTGGACCACATAGGCGATGTCGGTGTCGCGCTCCCATTCTTTGCCTTCGCTCAGGCCAGCTCCGCGATCAACGTTGTCGCCCGTGACGTAGCGGGTCATCAGGCTCAGGCCGGGAACGCCCAGTACGGCGAAGTCGTAGTCATAACGAACTTGCCATGACTTCTCATCTTGGTTGCCGAAGTCATTGATCTGTAGGAGGTTTATCAGCGCGTTGTCGCCGCCGCTGACGTAGGCGAAACCGGTGTCGCCGCTCATTTTCTGGTAGCCACCGGTAAAGCCGTGTCCGCCGATCCGGTAAGTGAAGAGGGCGCCGAAGGCATTGTTGTCGACATTGCTGCCGCCATCATCGGTGGAGCGCACGTAGCGCAGGTCGGTCTTGAAGCTCTGCTTGTCGCCGATCGGTAGCACATGCACCAGATTGAAGTTGTGCTGATCGTAGATGCCGTCCAGCCCGCCGTAGTAATAACTACCGGTCAGTTCCGGGCTGAACTGATACCTGCCTCCGGCGAACAGGAACTCGTCACTGGTGGTCTTGTTGCCAAAGGTAATGTTGCGTCGGCCGCCGTTGAAAACGGTCATTTCTTCATTATCGGACGAGTCACGGTAGTTGATCCGGTCGAGCTTGCCGAGATCGAGCGTGAGTCCGTCGACTTCCTTGCTCTGCAACCAGGCTCCTCGATAGGTATTGGGCAGCAGGCGGCTGTCGTTGCGCATCAATACCGGGACGACCGGTTGCAGCGTGCCGACGTGCAAGGTGCTGTTGGAGATCCGGGCCTTGGCCGTCAGACCGGCCGAGCCGTAGTCGTCCTGGGCGCGGTTGGTCTCCCGGTCGCGCTGCAGGATGCCGGTACCGGAGCGATCCGGGCTTGAATCGAGCTTGACGCCGAGCAGGCCGAGAGCATCGATGCCGAAGCCGACCGGCCCATCGGTGTAGCCCGACTCGATCTTCATGATGAAGCCCTGAGCCCACTCGTCGGCCTTGGACTGGGACGCGCCACTTTGGCGGAAATCACGGTTCATGTAGAAATTGCGCAGCTCGACGCTCGCCTTGCTGTCGTCGATGAAGGCCGCGCTGGCTGGCCCGGCGATGCTCAGAGCGGCGCCTGCGCACAGCAGTTGGCAGATGGTCTTGCGGTCATGATGCATGGTGTTTCCTCTTGTTGTTATGGGTGCAGCGTTGCGGGTGAATCAACGACGGAGTTCTTCCACGGCGCTGACGCCGTGCCGATGTGCTGGCAACCGTGAGCGCGCAGGCGGGTGGGGCGGATCGCAAGCGGTGGGCGATCCTTTCTGTTCTTGTTCTATAGCCAGCCGCGCGTGAAGGGCCTCTATGCCAGCAGAGTGATCGCTTGGTTTCGATGGATTGGGTTAGAGCGAATGCCGTGCCAGCACTGACGGCTCAAGAAAAAAAAGCATCAGGTAGTGCCTGAAAGGAGCGAGCCAGAGAGGTGTGCCCCGTCAATCTGGACAGCAGCTTCATGGCTTCTGGGCAGCTGAAGTTGTCCGACGAATTGGGCATGCTCAGAACGGCGGATTCATTGCTGTCCAATATCACGGACGGCACGGCGATCTGCCTGCAGCCCGCGTCGGATCGGTGCTGCCGCGCTCGTATCGCCCATGGCACGATCACGGCATAGGGTTCGGGACAGGCATCCATCAGCGGCGAGCTATCAGGCTCGCAGCTGATGGTTTAGGTCCGCCCGACGGCTCAGCTCAGTGCCGGCCTTTCTGGCTTTTCACGCAGACGAAGCTCGAGGCGTCGTTCACATCGCCGCGGCCCTTGTATTTCGGCCAGGCGGGGTACTCGCAAAGTGGCCGGGTACGGCCGGGCACCGCGACGGTGTCGGTGACGACCTGCCGCTTTGGCGCGATGCCCTGTTCGACCCAGTTTTCCAGCGCCGTCAACGAATCCCAGGCGGCGTTGAATACCGTGCTGGCGGCATGGGCGTAGCCGGGGATCTCGTAATAACGCATGAACCTGCGGGTCTGGCCGACACCCATGTCCCGTTGCACGCGCTGGTAGTACTCGGCCGTGGCGCGGGTGCTGACAAGCTGATCCGAGGTGCCATGGGCCATGAGAATCTTGCCGCCATTGGCGACGAAGGCCGACAGGTCCGTCTGGTTGACATCCTGGCGTAGCGACAGGGCGTCGACTCGCGTCTGCCATGGACCGAGGTTGGCTGGATCCAGCGTCAGCGAGTTGAACGCCGGATTGCGGGTCACGAAGTAGCGCACCCACTCATCCCAGAATCCGGAGTGGTAGGGCGCGCCCTCGGCGAAGCCCGTCCCGTGCACCGGCATCGGGTAATCGGGTTGCAGCGTGTTGAGGCCGAGCCGGTTGACGATCGCCTGCAGGCCTTCGCCGGGCCGGCCCAGATCCGTTCCCCAGGTGTTGAAGCCGGGGTAGCCGAGCTCGCCGCTGGCCAGCGGTTGGTTGAAACGGATCGGCGTATCGAAGATTTTCAAGGCGTTGATCTGCGCATCGGACAGGCAGCTGTCGCCGGTATCGACGCCGGCAGGGCAGCGCAATGGACGGCCGTTCAGTTTGGCTTTGGCCGGATCGAACCGGGCGTTGCATGCCGCCTGGTTGCTGATCACACGGTCCATGGCGCCATCCAACCCGTCGCATGCCTGCATCGCGGCTTCCAGCAATGCAGAGCGCTTCTCCAGGCTGGGATAGGCGCCGGGAGCGGCCAGCGCACGGGTGATGCGGCCGAACTGCAGGTCCAGCGCCGCCGCATTGTAGGCAGGGTAGAGAACGATGGCCCCATTGAAATCCTCAGGCCATTGCTGCACCACCGCGAGCGCCTCACGGCCGCCGGTGGAACCTCCGGCAAAATAGCTGCGAACCGGCTGCTGGCCGTAGCGGCGCTCGATCAGGTAGATCGCGGTATCGCGGGTTTTTTTCAGCGCGTCATGGGCGTAGTTGGCCAGCGCTTCTTCATTCCAGGCGAAATCACCGGGATTGATCGGGTTGGCCACATGGCCCGAGTCGCTGCCGAACACGGCATAGCCACGGCCCAGCGGCGTCGGTTGGTTGGCAGGTCCGGCCGGGACATTGCCGGCGACGTTGGGAATGGTGCCGTTGTAGCCGCCACCGCCATACATCATCGCTTTACTGTTCCACTGTTCAGGCAGCGCGATGCGCATCTTGATCGTTGGTGCGCTCGGGTCGACCGGCGCGACTTCCACGTTCAGGTCGCAATACGGGCCGAAGGTCTGCGGTGCGCTACCGCCGCCTGGCACCGAAGTGGCAGACATCACCCGGGCCCCAGAGGTTGGCAGGGCGATCGCCGCGGCGGGAATCTGGGTTCCGGTCATTTCGCTGCAGCTGGCGGCGAAGGTGGGTTGGGCAATCGCCACTGCCAGCAAGGCAGGTACGGCCAGCAGCAGACGCGACGACCCGGCGCGGCGTGCGCGGGTTGTACGGGGTGCTTTCATGTGGGCTTCCTTCTTCTTGTTGTTGTCGTGCCTCGTGCAGACGCCACGACGCGGGAGCGCCCGGGCGGAGGATACGGCAGCGGCCAGGCGTATCGATCAGAGCCAAAGCCATGCCAGGCGCAGCCGCTCACGGCCCCGCTCCCGATAACTGGTCGCTGAGCGCCGGTGCGCCGCTCTAGCGCCACGGACCTAAGGGTAGATGGAGTTTTCGCCCGCGCGCCGGCCGTCCAGCGGAGGGGACATGAACGGTAATAAATGCCAGGCAGGCTGGACATGGTGTCCAGCGGATCGGACATCCGACAGGTGGTGAGTCTGGCGACCGATAATCCTGTCATCGCGAGTGACGGTTGCCTGCGGGTGCGACGTCTGATGCTACAAAGCGCCGAACGCGGCTTCGTTGGTTTTAGTCCGATCAGATCTGACGAACGAGGCGGCTATACCCAAACACCTGGCTATACTTTTTCGCATGCGCATCTGTTGCGTGCATCCCGTCTATTACCTTTTACAGAGAGCCCGCCGGCCCCATGGAAACGCTCTACCTGATATTCCTGCTGTTGCTTGCGGTGGGTGCAAGCCGCGTTCTGGCCAATGTCGTACCGCTACCCCTGCCGATCCTGCAGATCATCATGGGCAGTGTGCTGGCGCTTCCGCCGTTCGGCATGGGGGTCGAGCTACAACCTGAAATTTTCATGCTGCTGTTCATTCCGCCGCTGCTGTTCTACGACGGCTGGAAAATTCCCAAGCGCGAGTTCACCGAGCATGGCGCGGAAATGACCGCCATGTCACTGGTGCTCGTGCTGATCATCCTGGTAGTGGTCGGTTACTTCATTCACTGGCTGTTGCCCGCCATTCCGCTCGGTGCAAGCTTCGCGCTGGCAGCCATTCTGTCGCCGACCGACGCGCTGGCTGTGATCGCCATTGCTCAGGGCAGACTCCCGCGGCATATGGCGCACCAGCTGGAAGGCGAGGCGATGATGAACGACGCCACCGGCCTGGTTTCCTTCAAGTTCGCGCTGGCGGCAGCGATCACCGGCTCGTTCTCGATGATCAGCGTGACGGGTGAATTCTTCGTCATCGCCCTCGGCGGGCTGGCCATCGGCGCCGGCTTGAGCTGGGCGGTCGGTAAGGCCAAGCAGTGGATGACGGCACGCGACCTGTTCGATCCGTCGACCTATGTGGTAATGATCCTGCTGCTGCCGTTCGCCGCGTTCTTCCTGGCCGAGCATGCCGGGATGTCCGGCATTCTCTCGGCGGTGGCGGCGGGGATGGTACAGAGCCGCATCGACATGCTGCCGGTCAAGACCAGCACGCGCATTCTCAACCGCAGCATCTGGGAAATGCTCGATTTCAGCTTCAACGGCCTGGTCTTCCTGCTGTTGGGGCTGCAGTTTCCCCGCATCGTCGAACGCGTCTGGGAGGCCGCTGGCCACGAGACCTACCGGATGCCGATGCTGATATTCAGCGCGCTGGCCATCATGGCGCTGTTGCTGGTGATCCGCTTCCTGTTCGTCTTCGCCTATCACTGGGGGGAAGCGCGTGTGCTTCGTCTGCTCGGCAGAACGGTGCAGCCCAAGCCGCTTCCCCTGTTTTCCGCGCTGAGCGCAGTGGCGGGTGTACGTGGGGCGATTACCCTTGCCGGCGTGCTGTCGATCCCGCTGATGATTGGCGATACCCCGTTCCCGGGCCGCGACCTGATGATCTTCCTCGCCGCGGCGGTGATCATCCTGTCGTTGCTGGTGGGGGCCTTGGGGATTCCTTTTTTTCTCAAGAAGCTGCCCAACAACGACGTCGAACTGCACCGGGAAGAGCTGAAGAAGGCCCGCCGGACGGCCGCCCAGGCAGCCGTCAGCTGGCTGGAAAACTGGAAGCAGGCCAACCCCGTCGATGACCCTGACCAGGTGCTGCTTCGTAGCGAAGTGACGGCGCGGGTTACCGAGTCCTACCGCAAGGACATCGAAGCTCTGATGGATCACCACGAGCGAACCAACCAGGCCCGCGAGACGATGGCACTGGAGCGCGACATTCGCATGCAGGCCATCGGGGTGCAGCGCAAGGAGCTCTATCGGATGCGCAAACGCTACGTCATTGACGAGCAGATGCTGCAGACGCTGCTGCGCGAACTGGATTACGAGGAAGCGGCGCTCGGTTCGGGCGAACCGGCCTAGTGCCCCACCAGGTCCTTATGCGGCTCGGGTTCAAGCACGGCGATGGTATGGTCGCTGTGCTTGAACGACACCAATTGGGCTAGCCAGACCTGCAGCACGGATGAGTTGGATGCCCGATTGCGCATGGCGATGGTCAGAATCTCCCGGGCGATAGTAACCATCGCGCCTTTGCTACCGAGAAAGTGCCAATTGAACCAGCCGTCGCCGTAGGTGAGTGGTGTCTTCTGTCCGGGAGGCAGCGGAATGTAGACCTTGACCGACAGGTCGAACAGTACTTCCGGCTTGGAAATGATCAGCAACTTCACGTCCGCCACCTTGCTCAACCAGTAGCGATGATCGAAGCGACCTCCAGTGAGCTCCGCAGACTGGCTCAGGGCATCGTTGATCAGCGCTCGATTATCGATCAGTTGCACGGTGGGGCTCCGCTTGCAGATGGGCGATACCGACCTTGGCACCCGCCGCGATGAACGGGGCAGGGTGAAGAACCGGCTGACTGATGCCGCGAGACCGTACCGAAAGATGCGTTTCGCCTGGCATGCCGGGTTATCGGTAGATCCTCGCTTTTGTTTAGCCCCTCCGAGTCGGTTCCCCATCACAAAAACAATGTGGCCCTTAGCGGTCGCCCGATCTATTCGCGAGCGACATGCACTTTAAAACCCGATTCGCCGGGCGCGAATTCATCGCGCAGGGTGAGCGCCGGTATCTCGTAGGCACCGGCGTTCTGCTGGCGGAAGGGAATCGGTGCGGTGCTGAACAGCGTATCGAGCCGCTCGCCGAGGTGATGGCAGACCGTTGCGTAACGGTCTTCGTCCATCCGGCTGGTTCGATAGATGACGAAGGGCGGCAGAACGTCGAAGCCCGGGTAGTACAGTACCCCGTGTTGTATTGGAAACAGCACATCGTCCATCGGGCCATTGATTCCGCGAGCGCTGTAATGCGACTCCCACCCGCCCGTGGTGACGACCAGCATGGCGCGCTTGCCTGCGAGCGTGCCCTCACCGTATCGGTTGCCCCAGCGCGCATCGGAATGCTCCCCGACGCCATACGCGAAGCCGTACGCATACACGCGATCGACCCAGCCTTTGAGGATGGCGGGCATCGAGAACCACCACAGCGGGAATTGCAGAATCACCGCATCGGCCCAGCGCAGTTTCTCCTGTTCCGCGGCGATGTCCGCGCGCTGGCTGCCGTTCTCGTACGCCTGCTTGGAACTGAGCGATGGCTCGAAGCGCGCATCGATCGGATGCTCCAGATTGTCTTCGGCGTCGACCGAGGCCTTCCACTTCATTGCATAGAGGTCTGAAACCTGGACGTCATGGCCTGCCGCTTCGAGCCGCTTGACCGAGAAGTCCTTCAGAGAGCCGTTCAGTGATTGGGGTTCAGGGTGGGCGTAAACAAGAAGAATATTCATGGCTGAGCTCCGTTGGTGCATCAGAAGGGTGAGCGAGTAGGTGAGTGCCTAGGGTCGCCCGTGCTCGGCTATGTTAAAAATGAATAATTGAAATTCCAGGTATTGCAATGAGTAATCTCCACAGGCTCGACCTAAATCTGCTACTGACACTCGACGTACTGCTCGCTGAGCACAACGTGACACGCGCGGCGGAGCGTCTGAATCTGGCGCAACCCTCGGTGAGTGTGCATCTGGCCAAGCTGCGCGAGTTCTTTGGCGATCCGCTGTTGCTGCCCGGCCCGCGGGGCATGAGACCCACCGCGAAAGCGGAGGAGTTGCGCGAGCCGCTACGTCAGGTACTCGAGGCGCTGAGGCAGGTGGTGTCGCCTTCGGCTCCCTTCGATCCTTCCAGGGCAACTCATACCTGGCGGATTGCAGCCACCGACTATGCCGAATCGACAATCGTGATGCCGGCGCTCGCAGGGCTGTATTCCCAGGCGCCTGGTGTTCAACTGGCCGTCATTGAAATGGCTCCGCCGCGTATCGCCAAACAGGCGGAGCAAGGCACTATCGATCTCGCCTTCCATACCAGTGACGGCTCGCCACCGGGTTTGCATCGCCGTTTGCTGTTTGCCGAACGCTATGTGCTGGCGGGGCGAGCAGGGCATCCAGGCCTGCGCAAGCGGCCGTCGATCAGCCAGTTCTGCAAGCTTGCGCACGTCATCGTTTCGCCGGATGGCGGTGGCTTTCGTGGTGTGACCGACGAGGTGTTGCAGGCTGCCGGTCTGTCACGCCGCGTGGCGCTTTCGGTCCCGCATTTTCTGTTCGTGATGGCGGCGCTGGCGAGTACCGATCTGGTCGCCATGCTGCCGTGGCGACTGGTACGCGACAACGCGGCGCTGCGGTTCGTTGAACCGCCGGTTGAGGTGCCGGGGTATGAAATGGCGATGCTGTGGCACGAACGCTCCCACCGCGACCCGGCGCACCAGTGGCTGCGCGAGCGTATCGCCCGTTCAGTGTGAGTCGGCAAACCATCAACTGGCGAAACCGAGCAGCTACGCGCAAGCACTCCTGCTGGAATGAAAACGCCGTTCGATGAGGCGAGCTCATCGAACGGCGCACGAGGCCAGGCTGGTTACTTGGTCGTGGCCTCGGCGGCTTCGGCAATCAGGGCCGCCACTTCGTCTGGATGCGAGGTCATCACGACGTGGGATGCGCCGGGAATGTTCACCGTTTTCTTCGACCCGGCACGGTCGGCCATGAACTTCAGCGCTGCTTCGGGAATGTTCTTGTCACCCGTGCCGTAAACGAACCAGGACGGCACGTAGTCCCAGGCGGCCTGCTGGCTCTCCTCGTTGAGCGCCGCGGCGGTGATCGGGCGCTGGGTCGCCGCCATGAGTGCCGCCTCGGCCGGTGCGACGTCCGCGGCGAACTGCTCGGCGAACTTGTCTTGCTGGATGTACAGGTCCTGGTTGCCATCGCTCAGTTGCACCGGTGCCGCAAGCGTCGGGCCCAGGGTGCCGCCGGGAAACTTACCTGCCAGCGTGGCAGCGCTTTCGCCAGTTGCCGGTGCGAACGCAGCGACGTAGACCAGCGCCTTAACCTTGCTGCTGCCCTTCACTGCGTTGGTGATGACGCTACCGCCGTAGGAGTGGCCGACCAATACGATGGGCCCGGATGTGTGCTCGATGATGTTCGATACGTACTTCGCATCGTTCGCCACCCCACGGAGCGGGTTGGCTGCAGCGACCACAGGGTAGCCCTGGTCGATCAGCCGAGCGGCTACGCCGTTCCAGCTCGCGGATTCGGCAAAGGCGCCATGCACCAGAATCACGGTGGGTTTGTCGGCGGCGAAGCCGATGGCACTGCCCAGCGTGGAGACGGCGAAAAGAGCGGAGGCTATGGTTTTGCGGGTTTTGGATGCGGTGGTCATGACGTTGATCTACCTTGTCGATGAGATGATTCGGGTTCGCGTGTCGGTCGCTGGTTGCATTCAGCGGACCAGAGCACCAACACTGGAAATGGCTCAGGACTTCGTGAGCGGCATGCGTCAGGTGCAGGGACATAATGCGCAGGCGGAACGTTGCTTTGGGTTCAAATCGTCGACAATATGCAACTGATCGTCTAATCGAGGCTTGTCATGGATCGTCTATCTAGCCTGCTCACTCACTTCGGCATGAGTGCAGGGCTCTATCACAGCGGGGAATTGTGCGGTGTAGCGGCTTTCGAAACGGCCGATCAGGTGGGCTACATCCACGTTTTGCGCGAGGGCAGCATGACCCTTCGCCTGGAGGACAACAGCGAGGTCAAGCTGACCGAGCCAACCGTCATGGTATTTCCACGACCCTATCGTCACCGGATGATTGCCAGTGAATCCGAACATGCACGACTGGTCTGCGCGACGTTGCGCTTCAGTGGCGGGGTGAACAATCCGCTGGCAGCCGCATTGCCCGACGTACTGCTGCTGCCGGTTGCCGAAGCGCCGATTCTCGATGGCGCGCTGAACTGGCTTTTCGAGGAGGCGCTTGCCAGTTATTGCGGCCGGGAGGCAGTGATGGGGCGGCTTTTCGAGCTGCTGATCGTGCAGATGCTGCGCCACCTGATGGCCAGTCAGACCATGACCTCAGGGATGATGGCCGGTCTTGCGGACCTGCGTCTGGCACGCGCGATGACGCTGATGCACGCCGAACCCGAGCGTGCCTGGTCAGTGGCTGAATTGGCGGCGGAGTCGAACATGTCCAGGGCCAGCTTTGCCGCCAGTTTCCGCGCGGTGGTCGGACAGACGCCGGCCGATTACCTCACCAGCTGGCGTATCAGCTTGGCGCAGAAGCGCTTGCGCGAGGGACGACCGATCGCATTGATCGCCGACGAGGTCGGCTACGAGAGCCCGTCGGCGCTGGCCCGTGCCTTCCGCCGGAAGACCGGTGCCAGTCCGCGGGAATGGCAGGCCGCAGCGAGTGCGTGATAGCGCGTCCTATCGCTCGGTGATTAGACATGTTGACGATAATCTTGGCTGGGCGGCGCCTGCCACTTTGGGGGGATTGGAGATGGAACGGCTTTTCATTTACGGCTCGCTGGCACCCGGACGGCCGAACGAACACATCCTGGCCGGCGTGCCCGGCTCCTGGGAAGCGGCGAGCGTGACGGGCACGCTGCGTGAAGAGGGTTGGGGCGCCGCGATGGGGTTCCCCGGGCTCGACCTGGGGGAGCAGGGCGACACTATCGAGGGCCTGGTTTTCAGCTCCGATCAGCTGTCTGACCACTGGGCAAGACTCGACGCCTTCGAAGGTGACGCCTACATGCGCACACCGACCGTCGTGCAGCTGGCCAGCGGCCAGACAGTCGAGGCATATGTCTACGCGCTTCGGAAGTGAACGCCCGAGGTTAGCCGCATGCGCGGCCTACCGCCTCCATACCGACGCGATCCAGCCATAGCCACTGACCAGTACGATCCCGCTCAGCACCAGAATCGCCCCGGCAATGAAGCTGGGCTCTACCGGCTCGGCCAGCAGCCATGCACCGAGCGCAACGCCCAGCAATGGCGTGAGAAAGGACAACACACCAAGCCGCGACGCGAGATAGCGGCGCAGCAAGGCAAACCAGAGTAGAAAGCTGGCAAAGGAGACGATCAGCGACTGGAAGCCCAGGCTCAGCCAAACCAGCGGAGTTGGATTGAAAGTGGTGTGACCGATCAGAGCGGCGATAGGAAGCAGCAGTACGAAACCCATCAGCAGCTGATACAGGAGCGTCTGGGTTGCTGGCAGTGAAGAGAGCCGAGAGGCGCGGATCAGCACGGTGGTTGCGCCCCAGGCCGCGCCGGCCAGCAGGGCAAGAAAGTCGCCCCACAGCACGCTGGTTAACCCGGCCTCAGCGTCGGCGCCGCGTAGGAAGGCCACAGCGATTCCGACGAAGGCCAGCCCTACGCCAACCCACTGCAGCGGGGCGAGGCGCTCGTTCGGCAGCTTCCAGTGCAGGCCGAGGGCCGCGAACACCGGCGCGGTGTAGACGAATACCACGACATGTCCGGCAGAGGTGTGCCGCACGGCCTCGCCAACCAGCAGGAACTCTAGAGCAAAGCAGATACCGGCCAGACACCCTGGCTTCCACATGCCCTGCGCGACGGTCAGTCGTTCACGACGCCAGAGCATCAATGTCGCGACCAGCAGTGCTCCGATGCCCGAACGCAGGGCGATCTGCAACACAGGGGAGAAATCCGCTGCGGTCGCCTTCAGCGCGATCTGTTGCGCGCTCCAAATCAGGCAGAGCAGCAGCATCAGACCAACGGCCATCGCATCCAAAGGTTTACGGGAGTCCATTGATTCGTCTCGGCAGGGCGTAAGGCTGGGTGGTCATTGGAGGCGAGCCGTTATCCGTCCTCCGACTCGAATCGACCCTTGCTCGCATGTCATATACCGGACTAGGCGCGACTATTCTGCGCGCCGCCCCAGCCTGGCATCGGACTGCGAACGCGGTCATTTGGCGAACAGCTGGCTCATATCCTTGAATGCCTTGAATTCCAGTGCATTGCCGCAGGGATCGAAGAGGAACATGGTGGCTTGCTCGCCGACCTGGCCCTGGAAGCGCACATAAGGCTCGATGACGAACTGCGTGCCCAAAGAGCGTAGGCGCTCGGCCAAGGCTTCCCACTCCGGCCAGCTCAGCACGATGCCGAAGTGCGGCACCGGCACGTCGTGGCCATCTACCGCGTTGGTGTGCGCGGCATCCTGGGACTGGGTCTTCGGGTGTTCATGGATCACCAGTTGATGCCCGTAGAAGTCGAAGTCGACCCAATGCTCGGACGAGCGCCCTTCGGCAAGACCGAATACTTCTCCGTAGAAATGGCGGGCCGCTGGCAAGTCGTAAACGGGGATCGCAAGGTGAAAGGGGGAGAGGCTCATCGGGACTTCCTTTTTTGTGGGAACGACAGCATCCATTCTGGTCTATTTGTCGCACCCGCCAACAACGGATATGTTTTGATCCGAGCCTCAAAAAAATCGATCGGAACGGTGCCCATGATTCGCGAGATAAAAACCTTCCTGGCGATCGCTCGGTGCGGCAGCTTCGCGGCGGCAGGCAACCAGATCGGTCTGACACAATCGGCCGTGAGCGCCCAGATCAAAAATCTCGAAGAGAGCTTAGGCCTGCGTTTGTTCGATCGAACCGGGCGTTCGGCGCACCTCAATGCCGCCGGGTTGCGCGCGTTGCCACTGGCCGAGCAGGTTCTTGAGACGTTCGCACAGATGGGGCAGCCCGAGTCGCTGACTGAATACCGTGGCGAGCTGCGTATCGGCGCGATCGCCACGGTGCAGACCGGGTTGCTGCCGCCGGTTTTGTTGCGTTTGCGGCGTGAGGCCCCAGGCGTTGCGCCCAAACTCGTCCCTGGTGTTTCGCTGAACCTGCTGTCACAGGTCGATGCGGGCGATATCGACCTGGCGGTGATGATCCGCCCCCCGTTTGCGTTGCCCAAGGAACTGCATGTCGAGCTGATCCAGCAGGAGCCGTTCGTTTTGATCGCGCCCCTGGAAACCGAAGGCGACGACCCGTTCCAGTTGCTCGCCGATCATCCCTTGGTGCGTTACGACCGCAGTTCGTTCGGTGGCCGACAGGTCAGTCATTTCCTGCGCAAACACCGATTGGAGGTTCGCCCGGGGCTCGAACTCGACGAGCTCGACGCAATCGTCAAAATGGTAGAAAGCGGACTGGGCGTGGCGCTGGTGCCCAAAGCCGGACTCTGGTTGGAGCGTGAACCGACGGTTCGCATATTGCCACTCGGCAGTGCCACCTTCTATCGCGAACTAATGCTGGTCAGCCGCCACAGCGCGCAGCAGTTGCCGCTGCATCAGTTGTTTCGACGATGCCTGCGAAGCGAACTGGGTGGCGGGGAGGAGCACACTGGCTGAGCGCCCGCACGAACGTTCCAGACATGAGTTTGACTCCGTACTAGGATCACCCTTCGCACGTTGATACTTCTGCCCCGAGTGCTCGATGCATACCGATGATCGTAGCTGGATCACCCTTCGCCAGGATGCCGATACCGGCATCGAGACCATTCGTGCGCACTTCGAGGGCCATGCATTCGACCCTCACTGGCATGACAGCTATTTGATTGGCTTCACCGAACAGGGCGTTCAGCAATTCAGTTGCCGGGGTGCGTTGCACAAGAGCACGCCCGGCCAGATCTTTCTCGTCGAGCCCGGTGAGATCCACGACGGTGATGCACCTGTCGACGGCGGGTTCACCTATTCAATGCTTTACCTGGAGCCGGCCTGGCTCGCGCGGGAGTTGCGTACGCTTGACGATACGCCGCTAGCCTGTGGTGAACCTGGATTCGATAGAACCCTGACGGAGCGCCCCCAGCTGCTAAGTGCCATCGCGAACGCATTCCACGCGCTGGAGCAATGCGACCTGCGCATCGTGCGGCAAACCGCGCTGGATACGCTGCTGCTCAACCTGAGCGGCCATCTTCGCTGGCGGCAGGAGCGACAGGACGACCCGCGACTGCCACGGGTGGCCATTCGTGCGCGCGAATACCTGCATGCGCATTTCGATCAGGACATCGGGCTGGATGAGCTCGCTGCGGTGACTGGAGTCAGTCGCTTTCGCTTGTCCCGCGCGTTCAAGGCGGCGTTTGGGCTCGCACCGCATGCCTATCTCATCCAGTTGCGGCTGGCCAAGGCGCGCTATCTGCTGGCCCGAGGGCAAGCGCCCGCCGAGGTCGCCTCCATCCTCGGATTTGCCGACCAAAGCCACCTTGGCCGGTGGTTTCGGCGCGCCTATGGCCTGACCCCGGCGCACTACCGCACGCGCTGCTCGAATCTTCCAGACGACTGATTACTGGCTGCTCAGACTGGCACCGACGCTACTCAGGAGTCGGACGACATGAGCGATAATTTCGATAGGCCGTTGCACAATCACTGCCGCCGGGGGGGCTCGTTATGATCGAACTCCTGCCGTTTGCCTTGTTTGCGTTCGTGGCATCCATCACGCCAGGGCCGACCAATGTGCTGGTGCTCAGCCACAGCGTGCGCTTCGGTGTGCTTGGCGCTTTGCCAATCGTTCTGGGTGGCTGCGCAGGTGCCGCGCTGGTGGTGCTGGCGGTTGGCCTCGGCGTTGGCGATGCGGTGGCGACGCACACTCTGCTGCAGAGCCTGATGAAGGGGCTCGGTATCCTCTGGCTGAGCTATCTCGCCTGGCAGATCTACACGAGTCCGGAACCCGAGCGCGTGGAAGATGGGGTGGCAGGGTCGCGTATCGGTTTTCTAGCCTCGGCAGGCCTGCAACTGGTCAATCCCAAGGCCTGGATGATGGCCATTGCGGTCATCAGCGTATTCGCCCGCCCCGGCGCGGAGCGCTGGGATGACGTGACGCAGCTGTCACTGGTGTTCTTCTGCATTTCCCTGCCGTGCCTGGGCGCTTGGGCGCTCCTCGGACGAGGTGCGGCAGCGCTCCTGGGATCCAGGGTACGGCGGGTAATGTTCAATCGGAGCCTGGCGGTACTGTTGTTGCTGTCTGCCTTGGCGACGTTATTGCCCTGATTGCCTGCAGTCGTGGTCGTGCGCGCAAGCGTCTTGGTTATCGACCGTGCCGGCCGGTTACGGGTGCGTGCTGCGCCATCAGCTCTGCGATCCAATCGATGAACACGCGCAGTTTGGCGCTGACATGTCGGTTCGGGGGAAACGCGATATACATCGGCATCGAATCGAGTTGCCAGCTTTCGAACAGGGGGATCAACTCGCCGCGTGCCAGATGATCCTTGGCCATGTAATCCGGCAGCCATAAAACACCCAGCCCGGCCAGGCCGGCCGCGAGGTAAGCGTTGCCGTCGTCGACCGAGAGCAGATAGCGACCGAGCACCTTGATGTTCTCTCCGTTGCCGTGCATGGCATACGGGACGACTTTGCCGGCCCGTTCCCAGAGGAAACCCACAATCCGGTGGTGCGTGTCTTGCAACTCCCGCGGATGTGAGGGCGTGCCGGCCCGCTCCAGGTAGCTCGGCGCCGCGTAGACCCCAAGCCGTAGGTCGCCGACATGCCGCGCTATCAGTGACTGGTCGGTGAGTTCGCCGCCGCGCACGACACAGTCCACGTTCTCGCCGATCAAATCGACCGTGCGATCGCTTACGCCCATGTCCAGCTGAATGTCCGGATACCGAGCGTAAAACGCAGGCAGCGCTGGTACCAGAATCATCCGGGCAAAGGGGCTGGGCACGTCCACGCGCAAACGACCCCGAGGGAGTGCCGAGGCGCTGGACAGGCTGGTTTCGGCGTCGTCCATGTCGGCCAGTAGCCGTACTACGCGCTCATAGTAGGCAGCACCGTCGGCCGTGACGTTGACCTTGCGGGTGGTGCGGTTGAGCAGCCTGACACGCAATCTGGCCTCCAGTTGCTGCACCAGTTGTGACACGGTGGTCTTGCTCATATGCAGGGTTTCGGCTGCCTTGGTGAAGCTGCCGGTCTCAACCACGCGGATGAATGCCTTCATCGCATCAAAACGGTCCATCTCTGCTCCAGCCTCGGGGATTGTTTGGATTCTACAAACAGTGTTGGCTGGACGCGCCAGTTTATCCGCCAGGTATGCCCGCCTTAGATTCAACCCATCGTGAATCACGGGCCGGCGACGGCCTATAGACGGAGGTAACCCCATGACCCAGCGCAGTGTTGTTTTCCCACCCGGGCGCCAGGCGCTCTACGAACGCAACCGCTATTCGCCGGCGATCCGCGCCAACGGCTTCCTGTTCGTTTCGGGGCAGGTCGGTAGCCGTGAAGACGGCTCGCCGGAGCCGGATCTCACGGCTCAGGTAAGGCTCGCGTTCGAGAACCTGAATGCGATCCTGAAGGCTGCAAACTGCACTTTCGACGACGTGGTTGACGTCACCGTGTTCATGGTCGATCCGCAATCGACGTTCGAAACCGTCTGGCAGGTCGTACCCGAGTTCTGGGGAAGCGCGCCGCACCCGACGCTGACCGCTGTCGGCGTGACCTGGCTCTACGGCTTCCAGTTCGAAATCAAGGTGATCGCGAAACTGCCAGAGGGCACTGATCGCTGACCGGATCTAAAGCAAACGGCCGGCTGCTGCGCGCTGGCTAAACCGCCGAAGCCAGCAGCGCGGCCCGTTCGATGATTGGCTGCTGACGAGCTCAGGTTCGTTTCAGCCAATCTGGGCTAGGCTTCTTCTCGAAACTGCTGACCCCATCGCTCGTAATAAGTCGTTCAAGATGCGCTGTGTATAAAGCCTGAGAGCAACCATCATGTCGCAACTGCTGATCCGAGGAGGGCCCTTGCATGGCTGCAGCTGAGTCCGCATCGCTCGAGCCGCTTCTAGGTAACGGAACGCTGCGTGCTGCCGCTGCAGAGGCTACGGGCCTCGGTACCCTGTCGCTGCTCGGCGGTCTGGTGACGTTCGACCGGCGCCGGTGGGCCTGCAAAGAGGCGGAGATTCAATGGACCGCGCCCAGCCATGTCATCGTGCTGACCGAGCGCGGCATGACCACGACCACGCAGATTTACAGCGAATCCCGGCGCATCTATCAGGGCAGCGACCGTCCGGGGGCTTTGTCCTTCGTGCCCGCCGGTGTTGAACGCTCCGGTTACTTTCACGAGGCGGATTTGGTCTACAGCGCCCTGTGGCTGGATCCATCGCTGGATCTTCCGGGATGTTCTGCGCTATTGGATCGACCGATCCGGGTCAACGGCAGCGATGAGGTGGTCCGCAGCTTGATTGGCTCGCTCGCGGCCGAAGTCAGTGCCGGGCATCTGCCGGATTCGGTCTATCTGGAGCATCTCGTGAGCCTGGTGAGCCTTCGCTTGGCAAATGGCGGACCCGACGAATCACCGGGTAAGCGCCGGCGGAGGCTCGGGCCCCAACTGGTGAAACGTCTGACGGAATACATCGAGTCGCGACTCGATAGCGACATTTCGCTGACCGACCTGGCGCGACTGGCCTGCATGCCGGTCGATACATTCTCGCGCCACTTCAGGGCGGAAACTGGCATGGCGCCCTATGCCTACGTGCTGGAGCGCCGCGTGCGCCGCGCCGAAGCGCTGCTGCAGTCGAGTGCAATGCCGATCAGCCTCATGGCGCTCGAGCTCGGCTTTTCCAGTCAAAGCCATTTCACCTCCACGTTCCGGCGTTTGACCGGTACCACGCCGCACCTCTATCGGCGTCATCGCGTCCGGGATGCTGACATTCTTCCGCATAGATGAAAGAACGCTGCACATCGATCCACGACACTCCCGAGCAACCGCTTGTTTCGGGAGACAACCATGGACGAGAACAACACCCCACGAACGACCCGCCGAGCCCTTTTGCAGGCCGGTGCTGCCGCCGGCTTGCTGCTCACCACCGGTGTGCGCGCGCTGGCTCGACCTGAAGCTGCATCTCCAACTGCCGCTCCGGTCGACGCCGCATCATTCCGCTTGCTGGTCAACGGCAGCGATTACGAATTGGCGCTCGATGCGCGGACCACATTGCTCGATGCACTGCGGGAACACCTTGGCCTGACCGGAACCAAAAAGGGCTGTGACCACGGCCAGTGTGGTGCCTGTACGGTGTTGGTGAACGGCCGGCGAATCAACGCGTGCCTGAGCTTGGCGGTGATGCATGAAGGCGACGACATCGTCACCATCGAGGGCCTTGCCAACGGGGAAATCCTGCATCCACTGCAGCAGGCGTTCATCGAACGCGATGCCTTCCAGTGCGGTTACTGCACGCCGGGGCAGATCTGCTCCGCCGTCGGCATGCTGGCGGAGGTCCGGGCCGGCTGGCCGAGCCATGTCACGGCGGATGTCGGGCGCGCGAGTCCCGCCCTGACCGACATGGAAATCCGCGAGCGGATGAGCGGCAATCTATGCCGCTGCGCCGCCTATCCCAACATCGTCGCCGCCATTCGCGACGCGGCGGAGGAGGCCTGAACATGCTTTCGTTTGACTACCAGCGTGCCTCCAGTCCCGCAGAGGCAGCTGCCACCGTTGCCGCGAACCCACAAGCACGCTTCATAGGTGGTGGCACCAATCTGATCGACTTGATGAAGTTATCCATCGAGCGGCCCTCTCAGCTGGTCGACGTCACCAGGCTACCGCTGACCGAGATCGAGCAAACCACTGAAGGCGGCCTTCGTATCGGGGCGCTGGTGCGCAACAGCGATCTAGCGGCCGATCAGCGCGTGCGCGACGGCTACCCATTGCTGACGCAAGCGTTGCTGGCGGGCGCCTCAGGGCAGATTCGCAACAAGGCGACCACCGCCGGAAACCTGCTGCAACGGACCCGATGCCCTTATTTTTACGACACGAACATGCCGTGCAACAAACGTCAGCCTGGCGCCGGCTGCTCGGCGTTACAGGGGCACAATCGCGTAAGTGCGGTGCTCGGAGCCAGCGACGCCTGCATTGCCGTGCATCCTTCCGACATGGCGGTGGCCATGACTGCGCTGGGCGCCAGCATCGAAACCCTGCGGTCGGACGGCACGCCGCGCCGCATTCCGATCGAGCGTCTGTACCGCTTGCCCGGCGATACGCCGCACATCGAAACGGACCTGGCGCAGGGTGAACTCATCGTCGCGGTGACTCTGCCGCCTGCGCCAGACGGCCAGCAGCTCTACCGCAAGGTACGTGACAGGGCGTCCTACGCCTTTGCGCTGGTATCGGTGGCGGTCATCGTCGAGACGGGTGGCGGCGAGGTGCGCAACGCTCGCATCGCGCTCGGCGGCGTCGCGCACAAGCCTTGGCGGCCGAGCGAGGCGGAGCAGCGTTTGGTTGGGCAACCGGCTACCGACGCGAGCTATGTCGCCGCCGCCGACGCTGCGTTGGCACAAGCAAGAGGTCGCGGCGACAACGACTTCAAGATTCCATTGGCCAAGCGAGTCGTGCGCCAGACATTGGCGGCGGCCACCCGTACGGAGCGAGTACCCTCATGACAGCTGCGAATGAAGGGCCCATCGGGCAGCCCGTAAACCGAGTGGACGGCCGACTCAAGGTGACCGGGCGAGCCACCTATGCCTATGAACATCGCGATGTGGAGCGGATGGTTTATGGCTACATTCTCGGCGCGGCGATTGCGAGGGGACGCATCGTCGAGATCGATACCCGCGAGGCCGAACGGGCACCCGGTGTGCTCCATGTCATGACCCATCGCAACGCGCCGAACCAGCCATCGTTCGGCCCACCGGTGACCCCGACGCCAGCCGAGACCTTCACCCGTGCGCGGCCAATGCTGGCGACCGCCGATGTGCATTATTACGATGAGCCAGTGGCGTTGGTGGTCGCGCAAACCTTCGAAGCCGCTCGGGCCGGAGCGGGTCTGATACGGGTTCGCTATGCCACGGAGCAAGGCGAGTTCGATCTGCGTTCCCGTCTGGAACAGGCGTACACGCCGGTGCGAACCAATGCCGGCTTCGAGACCGATAGCGCCATGGGCGACGTCGAGACGGCGTTCGCGCAGGCGGCTTCCATGGTGGATGTCCGCTACAGCACGCCGTATCAGAGCCATAACCCGATGGAGCCGCACGCGGCGCTGGCGGTCTGGTCGAGCGACGGTCTTACGCTCTATACCTCCACGCAGACGCTGGCCAACACCCAAGGGGGAGTAGCGGCCACCCTTGGTATTGCGCCCGAGCGGGTGCGGGTCGTGAGCCCTTACGTTGGCGGTGGTTTCGGCGCCAAGCTGATCCCCCACGCCGATTGCATATTGGCCGCACTGGCGGCGCGCGAGCTTGGGCGGCCCGTCAAGGTGGCGCTGACCCGACAGCAGATGTTCGCCAACGCCGGTCACCGCGCCGCCATGGTGCATCAGGTACGCCTAGGGGCGGACCGCGATGGCCGGCTCGAGGCGATGGGTTTCGACGTCTGGTCGGCCACTTCGCGTGTCGAGGAGTTCTGCGAGCAAACGGCAATCTTTGCCCGCTCGCTGTACGCCGCGCCCAATCGCCTGACCCGTCACCGCCTGGTGCGCACGGACCTCAACCGGGGCGAGTGGATGCGCTCGCCAGGCGAAGCGCCTGGCATGCTGGCGTTCGAATGCGCCATGGACGAACTGGCCGTGCGGTTGGCGGTCGACCCGATCGAGCTGCGGGTCCGTAATGAGCCCGAGGTCGATCCGGAGCGCGGCGTTCCGTTTTCTTCTCGCTCATTGATCGAATGCATGCGTACCGGCGCCGAGCGCTTCGGTTGGGAGCGGCGCAACCCAACCCCGGCGAAGATCAGAGAAGGGCGGACGCTCATCGGTATGGGGATGGCCGCGGCGATTCGTCCGAACTACCTGGGCCGTTTTTCGGCGCGTGTAGCAATCAGCGCCACCGGGCGGGTAAGCGTCCGGCTCGACATGACCGACATCGGCACGGGCACCTATACCATCCTGACCCAGGTCGCTGCTGAGCGGCTCGGCGTCCCGATGTCGGCAGTCGAGGTTCGGCTGGGCGACACGCGTTTCCCGCGGACATCAGGCTCGGGCGGCTCATGGGGCGCATCGAGCGCGGCGTCGGCGGTCGATGCGGCCTGTCTGCAGTTGAGATCCTTGATCGTCGAAGCGGCTAACGCCCGGCCTGACTCGCCTTATGAAAACGCCAACCCGGACGATCTCCGATTCGTTAATGGCACCGTTGGCATCGGCGAGCACCGGGAGCGGCTGGCCGACTTGCTAGGGCGGGTTGCGCCGACCGGCTTACGGGCCGAAGCGAGCGTCGGCCCGATGGGGGATGCGTATAAGGACTTTTCCCAGCATTCGTTCGGGGCACATTTCGCCGAAGTCTCGGTGAACATCGATACCGGCGAGATTCGCATGCGCCGAATGCTCTCGGTGATCGATGCCGGGCGCATCCTCAATGCCAAGACAGCACGCTCGCAGATACTCGGCGGCATGGCTTGGGGCATAGGTGCGGCGCTGCTGGAACAGACCGTGCTCGACGGGCGATACGGGCATTTCGTCAACCATGACCTGGCCGAATACCTGCTGCCGACCAATGCCGACATAGCCGATATGGATGTGGTTTTCATCGGGGAGCCCGACCTGAATGCCAATCCGCTGGGTAGCAAGGGGCTCGGTGAGCTGGGCGTGTGCGGTGCTGGAGCAGCGGTAGCCAACGCGGTGTACAACGCGACGGGCATCCGCGTGCGCGACTTCCCGCTGACCTTGGACAAGCTGCTACCGAGCCTCGAATCGATCGAGCTGACAGCGCGATGAACCCCAGCCGGGGCAACAGGTACCTGCGTACATGGGGTAACGTTGCCAATCGAGCGCTCGAACGTCCGACAGCGGTCGTATGTCCTGACGGCCCGACGCTTACTGGCGCAAGCTCCCAGGCTCAGCAAGGCGCGGCGGCCGTGCTGCCGCGCACGACCAGCTCGTAAGGCAGGACGACATGAGGTGTTTCGAGAGGGCGCTTTTCGAACTGCGCCACCAGCATCTCGACCGCCTGCCGGCCGAACGCTTCGGCGGGTTGTGCGATGGTCGTCAATGGCGGATCGCAGAAGGCAGCGAAGGGGATGTCATCGAATCCGGCGACCGACATATCCTGCGGGACCCGTAAGCCGGATTGGCGGATGCGCTGGATGGCGCCAATCGCCATCTCATCGTTCTCGCAGAAGATCGCCGTGGGACGGTTCGGATAACGCAATAGCTGGTCTGCCGCTTGATAGCCGGCCTGCAAGGTGAAGTTGCCGCGGCAGAGCAGTTCGGGGTCGGCTGCAATGCCCGCGGCGCTGAGTGCATCCTCGTAGCCGGCGATCCGGTCACGTGTCAATGGACTGCCTTGCGGCCCCTTGATCAGGCCGATGCGGCGATGGCCCAGCGCGAGCAGGTGTTCGGTCATCGTGCGGGCGGCGGCACGGTTATCCAGACGAACAGTGGGACAGGGCGGCGTATCGAGCACTTCGCAAGCGTTGACCATAGGTGGCGGGTCGTCGCCGTGACGACAGGTCTCGCTGAACGGATTGAACGCCCGAAGCTGGATGACACCGTCGGCCTGGTGGGCGTGGACCAGCTCCGCGTAGGCCGTCTCGACCTCCTCACGGCCCCGGGTATCGCACAGCAGCACGCGGTAATCGAACGCCTGCGCGGCTTCCTGTATGCCGCTGATGACGCGGGCAAAGAATACGTTGGCGATAACCGGCACCAGCACGACAAGGTTGCGGGTCCTGCGGGAACGGAATTGTATAGCCATCAGATTAGGGCGATAGCCGGCTTGCTCGACTGCCGTATGCACGCGATCGCGGGTCTGCGGCGAAACCTTCTCAGGAGACTTCAACGTGCGCGATACGGTGGCAACAGAAACCCCCGCCAGTTCGGCCACCTTGCGAATGTTCGGCATAGCTCCTCGTTGATCAATCCGGTGGTGATCGGTCCGCCGGCAAGTCGATAGCGTAACGCAGCGATTTGGCTCATGCGTGGGTAGTTGCAACGACTTGCCACGTTCGGATGACGATTACGGTCTGCGCGCTACGTTCTATTCAATCTTTCTTGACAGCACAGGCTTTGGTGCTAGTTTCTTGATCAATGTAACCGGTTACATTGATCATAAAACAATTAGAACGGAGTATGGAAATGGCTTTAGCCAGTCGGGCGAGGGTCCGGATGGGCATGGTGGGTGGCGGCGAGGGAGCATTCATCGGCCAGGTGCATCGTCAGGCAATGCGGCTCGATGACCGGATCGAACTGGTCTGCGGTGCCTTCAGCCGGGACCCTGAGAACAACAGACGAAGCGGTGAAACACTGCATCTGAGCCCCGAGCGCTGCTATCGATCCTGGGAGGCGCTGCTGACCGAAGAGCAGGCGCGGCCGGAGGACCAACGCATGGAGCTGTTGGCCATCGTCACGCCCAATCACCTGCATGCACCTATTGCCGAAGCGGCGCTGCGGGCGGGCTTCCATGTGTTTAGCGAGAAGCCGGCGGCATTGTCGCTCGCCGAGGTGCAGCGTTTGGCCGCCACACTGGCCGGTAGCGAACGTTTGTATGGGCTGGCGCATACCTACCAAGGCTATCCCATGGTCTGGCAGGCGCGACAGATGGTGCGAGCCGGCGTGCTTGGCCGTCTGCGCAAGGTCTATGTCGAGTATCCCCAAGGCTGGCTGAGCCAGGACCAGGCCGGGCAGGGCAACAAGCAAGCTGTCTGGCGCGGGGAGCCGGAACAGGCCGGGCCGAGCGGTTGCATGGGCGACATTGGCGTGCACGCCTTCAATCTTGCCGAGTTCGTCAGTTGCCAACGCATCGAGCGGCTGTGCGCGGATCTCGGCGTGCATGTCGCAGGACGGCAGCTCGACGATGACGGTGCTGTGTTGTTCCAGACCGACGGAGGCGCAAGCGGCGTGCTCATCGCCAGTCAAGTCTGCACAGGCGAAGAGAACGCCTTGACGTTGCGCTTGTACGGCGAGCGCGGCGGTCTTGAATGGCGCCAGGAGGAACCGAACAGCCTGGTCCATCGCCCGCTTGGCGAAGCCCAACGCCTGCTCCGCGCCGGGGTCGATCAGGGCTGGTTATGTGACGAAGCCCTGCGACGCCTGCGCCTGCCCGCTGGGCACCCGGAGGGTTATCTCGAGGCAATGGCCAACCTTTATAGCGATTTTGCCACTGCCATCCGATCGGGAGCGACGCCCGATGTCCCCGGCATCGAGGCGGGCCTGCGCGGCATGGCCTTTATCGAGACGGTCCTTGCCAGCCATCGCAGCGACAGCAAGTGGACGGCATTCGCAGCTACCGAAAGGCAGGTATGAATATGGAGCACACCCACACATCCAGGGGTATTCGCGGTCCGGCCATCTTTCTTGCGCAGTTTCTTGGCACGCAAGCACCGTTCGACGGGCTTGCAAACCTTGTGAGCTGGGCCGCCTCGCTCGGCTACTGCGGGGTTCAGCTACCTACGCTTGGCACGCAATGCCTGGACTTGAAAAGAGCCGCCGAGAGCCAGACCTACTGCGACGAACTGAAAGGGCTTTGCGCCGAGGCGGGCGTCGAAATCAGCGAGCTTTCGACTCACTTGCAGGGCCAGCTGGTCGCGGTGCATCCGGCATTCGACGACCTGTTCGATGATTTCGCACCGGTGGAGCTGCGTGGCCAGCCAAAGGCCCGTACCGAGTGGGCCATGGACCAACTGCTGCTGGCCGCCAAAGCCAGTCGGCGCCTGGGGCTCACCGCTCATGCGACGTTTTCCGGCGCACTGTTGTGGCCCTACATGTATCCCTGGCCACAGCGACCGAGTGGTCTGATCGAGGAGGGCTTCGCCGAACTGGCGCGGCGCTGGCGGCCTATTCTCGATGCCTTTGACGAAGCCGGAGTCGACCTGTGCTTCGAGATCCATCCCGGAGAGGACCTGCACGACGGCGCCTCGTTCGAGCGCTTCCTCGATGCGGTCGACCATCACCGGCGCGCGAAAATCCTCTATGACCCGAGCCACCTGTTGCTACAGCAGTTGGACTACCTCGGTTTCATCGATCGCTATCACGAGCGCATCGGCATGTTTCACGTCAAGGACGCAGAGTTCCGCCCGGACGCCCGTTCGGGCGTCTACGGGGGATATCAGAGCTGGGTCGAGCGTCCTGGGCGCTTCCGCTCGCTGGGCGACGGCCAGGTCGATTTCAAACAGATATTCAGCAAGCTGACGCAGTACGGTTACGAGGGCTGGGCAGTACTCGAATGGGAGTGCTGCCTCAAAGATGCAGCGCAAGGGGCCGAGGAGGGCGCTTCTTTCATTCGACGGCATTTGATCAACCGCGCCACGCGAGCCTTCGACGATTTTGCCGGCGTTGCGAGCAGCGCCTCGAGAAACCGTCGGTTGTTGGGCCTCGATGACGGCGTATCTCACTGACAAGACGTGCACTAAAACAAGGACAAGACCATGAGCACACTCAATGCACGGCTGAGCCTGATGATGTTCCTGCAGTTCTTCATCTGGGGCGGCTGGTTCGTTACCCTCGGCACCTTTCTGGCCAACAACCTGAGCGCGACTGGTGGCCAGATTGGTATGGCGTTTTCGACCCAATCCTGGGGCGCGATTCTGGCTCCGTTCGTGATCGGCCTGATCGCCGACCGGTATTTCAACGCCGAGCGCCTGTTGGCCATCCTCCATCTGGTCGGCGCCGTGCTGTTGTTCCAGCTTTATCGGGCGGCTGACTTCAGCGCGTTCTACCCCTTCGTGCTGGGCTACATGATCGTCTACATGCCGACCCTGGCACTGGTGAACGCCGTGGCCTTCCGGCAGATGAGCGACCCGGCGCAGGAGTTCTCGAAAATCCGCGTATGGGGCACCGTGGGCTGGATCATCGCCGGATTGGTCATCAGCTTTCTGTTCGGCTGGGATTCCCAACAGGCCATCGCGGCCGGTGCGCTGCGTAACACCTTCCTGATGTGTGCCATCGCGTCGGCGTTGCTCGGGCTGTACAGCTTCAGCCTGCCGAGCACGCCACCGCTGGCACGACGAGAGCAGGGCGGGCTGAAGGAAATACTCGGGCTGGATGCGCTCAAGCTTCTGAAGGACCGCAGCTTCGCCATTTTCTTTCTCGCCTCGGTGTTGATCTGCATCCCGCTGGCGTTCTACTACCAGAACGCCAACCCGTTTCTGGCCGAAATCGGCGTCGACAATCCGACCGGCAAGATGACCTTGGGGCAGATTTCCGAAGTGCTGTTCATGCTGTTGCTGCCGCTGTTCATCCAGCGTTTCGGCATCAAGAAGACGCTACTGCTGGGCATGTTGGCCTGGACGCTGCGCTACGTACTGTTCGCCTACGGCAACAATGGTGATCTGTTGTTCATGCTGGTCACAGGTATCGCTTTGCACGGGATCTGCTACGACTTCTTCTTCGTTTCCGGGCAGATCTACACGGACGCCAAGGCGGGCGAGACGTTCAAGGGCTCGGCACAAGGGCTGATCACATTGGCCACCTATGGCGTCGGCATGCTCATCGGTTTCTGGGTAGCGGGCAAGGTGACCGATCATTTCGAAGTAACCGACGGGCACGATTGGCAGAGCATCTGGCTGTTCCCCGCGGTATTCGCACTCGGCGTCTTCCTGACGTTCCTGCTCGCGTTCCGGGAGCAGCGCCCAGCGGGCCTTTCGACGGCTGCCAAGGCGGCTTGATATCGCTGATCAGGCGTCAGCTGGTGTGCTGACGCCTGATCCTGATACAGCGTATCGCACCCGCCCGGCGATACGCCCTCGTTGGACGGCGGCACAATCGCTCAACTCAATACCCGACGATGCGAGAGCGTGCAGGGATTCGCTCTGATCGTCGAAAGCGAGGCGGGTTCAGGGTCATGGTTTATTCCCTGGCTCCCGTCAGCTTCGTCTAGGAAGGCGAGCCCCCAGCAGACCCAGAAATAGCGGCGTTTGGATGAAGAAGGAACAGGCAATATCATGCGCCGCCGGCGAGCGTGAACATTGGTCCGATCGCACGGGGAACCAAAGCCCAAGGGATGATGGTCTTAGCGCCTAGTGAACGGCGTTGAACGATGCCTTTTTGTGTTGATTGCCTCCCATGCGGCACACGGTTTTGCCTGAGGCGATACTTTCCACTTTATCCAAAGGAACGACAGATGAGTCTCGACCTCAATGCAGGACGCCTGCCGGACGAACACACCCTGACGAACATCCCGCGACTGATCTCGCGTTATTACAGCGAGCGACCCGACCCTTCCGATCCGGCGCAGCAGGTCGCGTTCGGCACCTCCGGCCATCGTGGTTCCTCGCTGAAAAACAGCTTCAATGAGTGGCACATTCTTGCCGTGACCCAGGCGATCTGTGACTACCGGCGCGAGCAGGGTATCGACGGCCCGATCTTCGTCGGCATGGACACCCATGCGTTGTCCGAACCGGCCTTCGTTTCCGCTTTGGAAGTGCTGGCGGCCAACGGTGTCGAGACACGCATCGACGCCGGCTGCAGCGAAACCAATGGCGAGCCGGGCTACACGCCGACACCGGCCATCTCCAACGCCATTCTTGAGTACAACGCTGGCCGTAGTACTGGTCTGGCCGACGGCATCGTCATCACCCCGTCGCACAACCCTCCCGCTGACGGCGGTTTTAAATACAACCCCACCAATGGCGGTCCGGCTGATACCGGCGTGACCAAGTGGATTCAGGATCGCGCCAATGCCCTACTGACGGCCGGGCTCACGGGCGTCGAGCGGATGGATTACGCCCAAGCGCTGAAGGCTGCCACCACTCAACGATTCGATTTCATCGATCACTACGTCGGCGGCTTGGGCCAGGTAATCGACCTGGAGGCGATTCGCAGCTCGGGTCTGAAGTTTGGCGTCGACCCGCTCGGCGGTGCCGGCGTGCACTACTGGACGCGCATTGCTGAACGCTACGGGCTGCCGCTCGAGGTACTGTCTACGGGTGTCGATCCCACGTTCCGCTTCATGCGTCTGGACTGGGACGGCAAGATCCGTATGGATTGCAGTTCGCCGCACGCCATGGCCGGGCTGATCGAAAACAAGGACCGCTTCGACGTGTCCTTCGCCTGTGACACCGACCATGATCGCCATGGCATCGTCGCGCGTTCCGTCGGGCTGCTGAACCCAAACCACTATCTGGCCGTGGCGATCGAATATTTGTTCACCCATCGCCCCGAGTGGAGCGCGCAAGCCGGCATCGGCAAGACGCTGGTGTCCTCCTCGATGATCGACCGGGTTGCCCAGGGTATCGAGCGCAAAGTGGTGGAAGTGCCAGTGGGCTTCAAATGGTTCGTCGATGGCTTGATGGACGGGAGCCTCGGCTTCGGTGGCGAAGAGTCTGCGGGCGCGTCGTTCCTGCGCAAGACCGGTAGCGCATGGTCGACAGACAAGGACGGTCTGATCCTCGGCCTGTTGGCCGCCGAGATCACCGCGGTGACCGGCAAGGATCCGGGCGAGCGCTACCAGACACTCACCGAGCGTTTCGGTGCGCCGGTCTACCAGCGTATCGATGCTCCGGCTGATCGCGAACAGAAGGCCAAGCTGGGTAAGCTCAGCGCCTCACAGGTCACGGCAGCTGAGCTGGCTGGCCAACCGATCAAACAGATTCTCACCGAGGCGCCGGGCAATGGCGCGGCGATCGGCGGGCTCAAGGTAGTCACCGACAATGGCTGGTTCGCTGCACGCCCGTCCGGCACTGAAGACGTCTACAAGATTTATGCGGAAAGCTTCGAAGGCGAGGCGCACCTCAAGCGCATCCAGGAAGAAGCCAAAGCCTTGGTCGATGGCGTGTTGGCCGGCTGAACCGACCTGGCCTCTCACTACGGTCGGCTTCCGCGCTTCGTGGAGCTGACCCTTTCTGGCGATGGCGTAGCCGCTTCATCGCCAGCTCCGCTTGCTCAATGACCGATGACTATTACCACGATGATGTCGGGGTAGTCTTCGCCGAGTGCCTTACCTTCAGCTGCCATCGCCGCCTTCAAGCGCTCGAATCGCACCCCTGTCACATTCCATAGCGACTACCACGGCGTGTCTCAGCGTCCAAAATTGCTTTTGGCTTTTAAGTAAGCGAAACATATGCTATTAATATACGAAGCATATATGGAGAAGCCAATGGGTATTGTGAACATCGACGACGACCTACACGATCAATTGCGCCGGGCAACGAAGGTTTCCTGCCGTTCGATCAACGCGCAGGCGGCCTTCTGGATCAAGGTGGGGATGCTGTGTGAGACCAACCCTACGCTCAGTTTCAACGAGATCATCCAACGCGAGCTCAGCGGCGCCGGGGTCTCGGCTCAGCCATTGACCATGAACTACCTATGATCAAGCAACCCTGGGAACTGGCGCTGTTAGCTGAATCCGGCCGGCTGCTCGCGTCCGTATTCGAGCTGTTGGATCGAACCCCACTGATTGGCATGTCGACGCTTCAGATTGATGAAATGGTCGAGAACTTCATTGTCCGGGAACTGCAAGCCCGGCCGGCCAGCAAAGGTCAATATGGCTACGGCTTCGTGCTGAATTGCTCGATCAACGACGTGGTTTGTCACGGCGTTCCATCGCAATCGGAAGTGCTTCGAGATGGCGATATCGTCAACCTCGATATCACCCTGGAGAAAAATGGCTATATCGCCGATTCGAGCAAGACCTATCTTGTCGGAGAAGTCAGCCCAGCCGCCAAACGCTTGGTCCAGGTTACCTACGAAGCCATGTGGAAGGGTATTCGGGCGGTTCGTCCAGGTGCCCGGCTTGGTGATATAGGGGCGGCAATCGAGCGTCATGCCAAGCGCAACGGTTATTCGGTGGTGCGCGAATATTGCGGCCACGGCATCGGCCGCGAGATGCATGAGGAACCTCAGGTGCTGCACTTCGGTAGGCCAGGCACCGGACTCGTCCTGCGAGAGGGCATGGTTTTTACCATCGAGCCGATGCTCAATCGAGGCGCGCGGAATGTCAGAACCAAGGCAGACGGATGGACCGTTGTCACCAAGGACGGATCGCTTTCTGCGCAGTTCGAGCACACCGTTGCCGTGACCGCTTCTGGCGTTTCGGTGCTGACTTTGCGACCTGATGAACTAGGTATGATCAGCCAGGCCAAAAGCGCCGGGTAGCGCACCTGTTTCTAGCCGGAACAAGCGAGCAGGAGCGCAACGATGTCGCGCGTCCTGACTTCACCGTGCCCAACGTACCCATGCCAGCGCCTCTGGGGCCTTGCCTAATCCTTTCAATCGACTCTTGTGGCGAGTTGGAGCCTGCTCCAGGCGGCACGCGGTAGGGCGCGAGTTGGCATATGGGCATTGAGAGCCGTAGCAAGCTTGACGTGTAAAATGATCGTTTTACACTGAGCCCATGGACAAACGTGAAGAAATGATCGCGGGCGCGGCCCGCATGTTCGACTCAGAGGGGTTCCGAGGAATCGGGATCGATCGTGCGCTCGCGCCTTCCGGTGCCTCCACCCGCACGCTCTACAAGCACTTCGGCTCACGAGACGGACTGGTTATCGCGGTGCTCGAAGCGAGGCATCATGCATTCATGACGCAACTCGAAGCGCAGTCAGCGGACGTCAATCCGGTTGAGTCGCTTTTCGATACGCTGCGGCAGTGGATAGAAGAGCACGGCGCGCGAGGATGCATGCTGCTGCGCGCGCGCAGCGAATACGCCGAAGCCAGCGGCGCAATCGTGTCACTGGTTCTTCAGCAGAAGGGTGAGTTCCGTAACGAAGTTGAAAAACGCGTTCAAAGCGCCCTTGGGTATGAGAGCCCGGCGCTTTCCACCCAAGTCTGGTTACTGTTCGAAGGCGCCACTGCTGCGGCCAGTGTGACAAGTGTTTCGGTCATTGACGACGCCAAGGCTGCCGCGTTGTCGCTTCTCGAACATGCCCGAGTAGAGCACTCATGAGCCGCGGCCTGAATCTCATCGCCGCAGCCTTCGCCCTGACAGCGCTTTCCTATGGTCTCGCACGTTTTGCCTATGGGCTCCTTCTGCCGCAAATCCGCGAGGAACTGACGCTCGATGTAGCCGTAGCCGGGTGGATTGGTGGCAGTGCTTTTGCCGCTTACTGCGTCGGTATCGTCTTCGCATTTCTAAGCGCTGCCAAACTCGGTCCGCGCACTATCGCTTGCTTGGCCGGACTGGCTGCTACCGTTGGCATGGGGCTCGTATTTTTTGCATGGTCGGGTTGGGCGCTGGGCCTAGGCATTACGCTTGGAGGCGTGAGTACTGGCCTGACATCGCCTCCGCTCGCGTCCGCGGTTGCAGCCCGGTTCGGTGACCAAGACCGCCCTAAAGCCAATGGAGCGATCAACGCCGGAACGGCCGCAGGCATCGTATTTTCAGGCGCGGCAGCCTTGACGGCCGCTGGTGCGTGGCGCGAGCTTTACGCCATGTTCGCGCTGTGTGGTGCAGGCGTAACGGTGTGGCTCTGGTTCGCCGTCCCGCCGCGCGCCAATGGCGACGCCCCACAGCGTTTTTCCCTCGCGATCTTCGGTCGGCCAGGTCTTTACGCGCTGAGCGTGAGCGCCTTTTTGATGGGCTTGGCCAGCACTGCCATCTGGACGTTCGGGGCGGATATCTTGCGCAATGAATTCGGCTTTACCGACGCCCGTATTGCATGGGCCTGGATAGCGCTGGGCGTGGCAGGCATCAGCGGATCGCTGACTGGTGTTCTGGTCAACCGCTTCGGTACGGGACGAGTCCATGGATTTGCGCTGCTGGGAATGGCGCTTGGCACCGTAGGACTGGCAACAGCTTCCATGTCGGCCATCTCCGGCGTTGTAGCTATGGGCGTATTTGGCGCTGCCTATATCGTCTCGACGGGAGCCTATCTGATCCAAGGCATCAACCTGCTTCCGGACCGTCCCGACCTGGGTTTAGGCATTCCCTTTCTTCTCCTTGCGATTGGCCAGGCTATCGGCACGCCGCTATTTGGCGCCACGCTGACCGCTACAAGTTCCCTTAATGCACTGATTGCGTCGGCGGTGGTGGCTTGTCTTGCGATAGCCATTCGGCCGCGGGGGAGCGGCGCGGGCATATCACTCCAGCAGATTGGAAGTTCCTGAGCGAGACATAGCAACGCCTCGGCGGTGCATCCCGGTTCGCTATGGCATATCTCTACACGCTCCGATGGCGCAGAGTTGGCCCATATCGCGGCGTTGTTCGAAGGAAGAAGGTGAGCTGATAAGAAGCGGGCGCTTAGAGGCGCCCATTGCAGATCAGGGCTCGCCGAAAGCCCCAATGGCATCGAATACTCGAGCGCTGTAGGTCAGGGCAGCGCCCGCGTTCAGTGCGATGGCCACGCCCAAGGCTTCGCCGATTTCCTCTCGGGTCGCACCATGCTTGAGCGCATCCTGAACATGAACCGCGATGCAGCCGTCGCAGCGGGTGGTAACGGCCACCGAAAGCGCGATCAGCTCGTGGGTTTTCGGATCAAGATGTTTGGCCGGTGCGCTACCCATGGTGTTCAGTCCGCGCATGGTTTGTGGCGCGAATTGGGCGAACTCACCGGCCCGGTTCATCAACCCGCCAAAATATTCATTCCAATCCTGCATCGAGCAAACTCCTTCAGTGACGGCCGGCGGTTACGCCGCCATCGACCGGCAGCACGGTGCCAGTAATCCAGGCAGCCTCGCTTGAGGCGAGGAACAGGATGGCTGACGCAATGTCGCCCGGCTGGCCGTTACGCCCCAAAGGATGGAAGGCATTGAACGTCGGCAGTACTTCCTTGACCTGTTCAGCATTCATGAATGTGCCGTATACCGGCGTCTCGACCACAGCCGGGGCCACGGTGTTGATGCGGATGTTCGAGCTGGCAAGCTCAATGGCCAGGTTGCGAGTCAGCGCATGCACACCGGCATTGGCTGCGGAGTAGGCTGCCGAAGGCGTCGCACCGATGGCCTGGATGGCCCACAACGAACCCGTTTGCACGATAGCGCCGCCGCCGCGTTGAAGCATGGCTTTGGCTGCCGCCTGTGCCATGAAGAATTTGCCCTTGAGGATGGTATCGAGGAACCAGTCATACTCGTCAGGATTCACCTCGAGGAACGGCTTGGGTTTGAACACGCCCGCATTGTTGACCAGGATGTCGACGCCGCCGAATTCGCGTACCGCCACGTCGACCAATGCTTGGGCAGTGCTGGGGTGGGCGATATCGCCGGTCAGGGTGTGTATCTGGCGACCGCTGGCATCGATTTCCCGGGCTGCCTGGGTCAGCTTGGCCGCATCGCGTCCGCCGATAACCACCGAAGCGCCGGATGTGACCAGACGCTTGGCGACTTCCTTACCGATACCCGAACCGCCGCCGGTGACGATGGCAACCTTGTTAGAAAAACTATTCATACTCTGATCTCCTCAGTGTTACTGAGCGCAAGGAATGGTGGCCGACAAAGGCTCTTCGCGTAACGTTAGTTTGCCGACCTGCTGCGAATTGTTGATTTGCCAGACACTGCCGACAACGCATAAGATTTCGCTTTCCGAGAAAGAAAAACTTTCAATGGCTACGCCTGCGTACCTAAATGCCTTGCGCGCCTTCGAAGCGGCTGCGCGACATCAGAGCTTTTCTGCCGCAGCAGCCGAGTTGAACGTCACCCCTGCAGCCGTAGGGCAGCAGGTGCGCAACCTCGAGTCATGGCTGGGGATCGCTCTGTTCACTCGCGCTGCAAGTGGGGGGGCACGCCTGGTGTTAACCGATGCAGCGCGTGCGGCACTGCCTGATATACGCGAGGGCTTCGAACGACTGGGGCTGGGTTTTGCTCGGTTGAAGGACGCCGGTGTGCACGCGGAACTCACCATCACGGTCAGTCCCGCCTTCGCTTCAAAATGGTTGTTGCCCCGTATCGAGCGGTTTCAGCAGGCCTATCCAGACCTGAATGTGTTGCTCGATACCAATTCGCGTTCAGTGGATTTTCAGGCTGAGCGTATCGATGTCGGCGTACGCTACGGTTCCGGCAGTTGGCCAGGTTTAAGCGCCGTTCGTTTGATGGACGAAGTCATATTTCCGGTTTGCTCGCCGAACTATCCATTGCTGAAGAGCGGACGATTGCCCGCCGACGCCTTGTCGCGTTGCACGCTGATCCACGACCTGTCGATGGCAAATTATGGCGACTACCCCACGTGGCGAATGTGGCTGGATGCATCGGGCTTCAACCATGTGAAGAGCGATCATGGCCTGCGCATCAACAACTCGGCGGCCGTCCTGCAGGCAGCGATGGAGGGGCAAGGGCTGGCACTGGCGCGCAGTGTGATGGTCAAGGAGGACTTGAATACCGGCCACCTCATCCGCCCCTTCGCTGACAAAGGCCTGGATTGCCCCCTGACGCAGGCGTACTACGTCGTCTATCGTCCAGAGAATGGCGAGCTGCCGAAGGTGCAGGCCTTCCGTGACTGGTTGCTTACCGAGGCCGGCTAGATGATTGGGGATTAGTGCGATCAATTTTCCGTACGCTGAACCATGTTTTTTCTTCGAGTCGAACTGTCGCCAAGCATGAAAACCAGGATGGCTGCTGCCTGAAGAACGGCTGCGAAACCGAACAGCAGCATCGCCGAGCCCGGTCCGTCGGTGAGCGATGTCAGGATTCCGAACAGGCCCGGGGCAAATGCATAGCAGCCTTGTGATGTCGCGACGATCAGTGCGATCACGCGTTGCGTTTGATGTTTGGGAAATTCGGCCTGTGCGATGAGCGGAGGCACGGACGTGGCGTTGCCTATACCTGCGCCGAACATGACGATGCCTATCCACAACAAGATGGGATGGGTATGCAGTGCTGCCATGATCAGGCAACCCGTCAACTGGCTCGCGTAGCTGATGCAAGCGACTGTTCGTCGGTTGGCATTCGCGGGCATGCACCAACCCACCAGGAATCTGCCTGCAATGGCGCTCGCGGTTGCCAATCCCATCGCAAGGCCGGACTGTTGCTCGGTGAGATAGGGAGCCAGCAGCAGAAACATATGGGCGATCAGCCCGATCTGCGCGAACAGGCCCAGAGACATTCCGGCCGCCAGGGTGACGAACTGGGGGTTGCTCCAGAGAGATATCGCCGATGCGATTGGCGGAGCATGATGCTCGGCACGCCTGACTTCGGCTCCATCTGCATGCTGTCCCAGATGCTCTGGGAGAACGCCGAAGATCTTTAGCGAGAGAAATCCGATGGTGCTGATGGTTAGCACACCTATCAGCAATGCGGTCTGCGAAAAGCCCAAGTGGTCGATCAGATAGACCCAAGCAGACGAGAAAATCACGCCGCCGATGCTGGCGCCGTTATAGGCCATCGCCAGAGCGGCGGGACGTTTGGCAACGAACCACGGCGCGATGATTGCGTTGATTGCCGCTGCGCCCAGCGTCACCCAACCTAGGCCGCTGAGCGTTGCCGCGACAAACAGTTCGGTGGGCTCGCGCGCTATCGACCACCCATATACGCCCACGCAAAGCAGCAGCGAACCCAGGGCGGTGATCCGGGGGATACCAAAGTGTCTGTACAGTTTGGGAAGGTTCACGACCACGAGGGTCCCAGCCAGAAAATGCACGGTGACGGCGGCGGAGCACAGTTGCACGGACCAGCCGGTTCTCTGGATGACGGTGTACAGAAATATCGGCGGGCCGTAGAAGCCGATTCCCCACCCGAACAAAGCCGTTACAAAGGCTGCCGCTACGACTTTCCCGCCGAAAAAGGATTGGTTCATTGCTGCCTCCGCTCAAGTGGTTTGAACCTGAGTATGATGACGGCGACACGGAACACTTCGAGGGTAGCCGAACTATGGATGTAGATACCGCTGACGCATATCTCGCTGCGGTGGCAGGCGCCATCGCCGATCCAGCCCGGTCGCGAATGCTATGCAGCCTGCTGGATGGACACGCTCGCACTGCGACCGAATTGGCGGCCGTCGCCGATATAGGCGCTTCCACCGCCAGCAGCCATTTCGCGCGCCTTCGTGAACAGGGTCTGGTCGAGCTGCATGTGCAGGGCAGGCATCGGTATTACAGATTGGCCAGTACCCAGGTGGCTCGGGTTCTGGAGGCGCTGTTGTCTCTGGCCAATGGCTCCGCGGCGGCGTTCCGGCCCTCGACCCCCTCCGCTTTGAGGCACGCGCGAACCTGTTACGACCACTGCGCGGGTGAGGTCGCGGTCAAGCTGCACGACGCCTTGCTTGAAGCGAATTGGATACAGGTGCAAGGCAGGGACTACAAACTCACCGAGGTGGGAACCGAAGCGTTGGCGAGGCGGGGGATCGATATCGACGCAGTGCTCCGTCAGCGCAGACGCCTGGCGTATCCGTGCATGGACTGGAGCGAGAGATCGCCGCATGTCGGCGGTGCGTTGGGCGCGGCGTTGTTGGAGCTAATGCTTAAACGTGGCTGGGTCACTCGTCATCTGGACTCCAGGGCGCTGAGCGTGACGTCCAAAGGAGGTACCGAGTTGTCGAGAAGTTTTGGCTTTGGTGGTAAGGGGCCAGTCTGATCCCTCGTTGCTTCGAAGCCTGTCGAGCGACGTTTCATCCGGCATCCATGCTCCTGTCGCAATGGCTTTAGGGCTCGGCAGGCGGGGAGACTAATATCCATGACGATGATTTTTCGCACTGAGATGGCTGCAATACCTGCAGCTGCATGTCCGGCGATGCCTGGCCAATTCCTCATTTTCTAACGATGTCCCGTCAACCCACGGGTGGTGATATGTACGTTCCAGAGCACTTCGATCCCCCTTCGACTGACGCCATGTTCCAGCTCGTCAGACAGCATCCTTTAGGTGTCCTTTTTACACATGGCGAAAGCGGTTTGGACGCCAATCACATTCCCTTCGAATTGGTCGCGGAGGCAGGTGCGTTTGGGACGCTGCATGCCCATGTCGCGCGCAATAACCCGGTTTGGACAGACGTCCGGAACGGTGATGAGGTGCTCGTCGTATTCCGGGGAGAGGAAGCCTATATCTCGCCTAACTGGTATCCGAGCAAGCAAGAACACCACAAGCAGGTACCCACCTGGAACTACAAGGTGGTACATGCGCACGGCCGCATTACCATTCGGGATGATGAGCGCTATGTGCGGGGGTTGGTCGCCAAGCTGACCCGTACGCATGAGGTCTCTGAGCCCAAGCCATGGAAAATGACCGATGCACCGAAGGAATACATTGCCTCGATGATGCTGGCTATCGTCGGTCTGGAGATCGAGATCACTCAGCTCATCGGCAAGTTCAAGCTGAGCCAGAATAAGGAGCTAGGGGATATCCAAAGCGCTGCAACTATTCTGATAGAGCGTGGACGTGAGGCACTAGGTGAATCAATGCTCGATTTACCCCTAGGCCAGAAAGGCTCATAGTTTGGAGTTCGGCCCATCCGTACAACCGGTGTGCACCATCGTCTGCTATTGGCCGGGTATCGCGTCGCGGGGGGCGACGTTTGAGATGCCGACAAGCCTGCTGAGCATTTCGGCCAAAGCGCTCTGTCCAGCTTGCAGGACATTGCTTCGATGAATGTGTGCTGTCTGTTAAGCATGTTCAATTTTCTAGACATCTCGGCTGGCGGATCCGGTGGCCCAGGCCAGCGACGGACTGACTCTGCCGCACCCAACCCGTGCAATTCGGGCATTCGTCGGCGCTCGGTCAAGTCTGGCACGGCTTTCGCTCTTGGTTTTCCACTGTCCCGTTTGTTATCCCAGTCGCACCGTCAACGAGCGGCCGACTGGAGCGCGGGACGATTAGAACAATAAGGAAAACTGCATGAATGCCTTACTCGAACGTTCTGGGGGAGCGACCGCCGGCCATATGCCGTCCCGCTTTGCCATAGCCCCGCACAGCGCCCTTCGTGGCAGCCGCTATTCTGATTGTCAGCAAGGTGCCTTTTGCACCAATGCCCTGACCGTCATTCGCCGTTATCGGAGACAGCCATGATCTTGAAAGGCAAAACCGCCCTGGTCACCGGTTCGACCAGTGGCATTGGCCTGGGCATCGCCTGCAAACTGGCGGAGGCGGGCGCCAGCGTGATGCTCAACGGCTTCGGCGATGTGGAGGCGGCTGTCGCCCAAGTGTCCAGGTACGGCACGCGCGTGCTGCACCACCCGGCCGATGTATCCGATGCTGAACAGATCGGCGACATGGTCAGCCAGACCGAGCGTGATTTCGGTTCCCTTGATGTGCTGGTCAACAATGCAGGTATCCAGCATGTCGCGCCGGTCGAGAAATTCCCGGTCGAGCGCTGGGACAGCATCATCGCCATCAATCTGTCCTCGGTGTTCCATACCATGCGCCTGGTATTACCGGGCATGCGTGAGCGCAACTGGGGGCGGATCATCAACATATCCTCTGTACATGGCCTGGTGGCCTCCGCGCAGAAAGCTGCTTACGTGGCGGCCAAGCATGGTGTGATCGGGCTGACCAAAACGGTTGCGCTGGAAACGGCAACCACTGGAATTACCTGCAACGCGCTTTGCCCCGGCTGGGTACTGACGCCACTTGTGCAACAGCAGATCGATAGCAAGGCGCAGGTTCATGGCGACCCGAGCCGAGCGACCCGTGAGCTGCTGATGGAGAAACAGCCCTCGCTGGATTTCGTCACGCCTGAAGAGCTGGGTGACCTGGCGCTGTTTCTCTGTAGCGATGCCGCTCGGCAGGTGCGCGGGGCGGCCTGGAACGTGGATGGCGGCTGGCTGGCGCAATGATCGACTAGCGCGGCGAAACCCATGGCTGCCGTCGGCACGGCCGGTCCGTGCCTGCGCTCCTGCATGGCCACGCCGCTGGAGTGCATCGCGCCAGCGATGCGTATCTGGCTCCGCAGAGGCCAAAGCAACCGAAAATAGCAGAAGGGCCGATAATCCATAAGTGATGGGGCGGTGAGATTCGAACTCACGGCTCGCATGCGACGCGGCTGGGGCCGCGTGGCTATCGCAGCGACCTACCGCTCGCTCAATCCATGCAGTTGAAGCTTGGAATACAAGCTCGCTCGAGAAATTCCCAGTTCGACAGCGGCACGGCGGCGATTGCCCTTGCAGGCGCGCAGCGCATGTTGCAGTGCGCGGCGCTCGGCCTGTGCAACGCTTTCGGCCAGCAGCTGCAAGGGCGAATCTTCCAGCGTGGGCAGTTCGACCGCGGACAATGCTGGTTCCGCCGGCGGTGCGACCCGGTGGGTCTGCTCGCCAAGCAAGGGCAGCAGATGCCTCGGCTCCAGCGGCAGACCGTCGGCGTTCAGTTGTGCGCGCTCCAGCAGGTTGCTCAACTCGCGCACGTTGCCACGCCAGGGTTGCCCGCAGAGCAGCGCCACGGCGTCGGCGGTGAGCTCCATCGGCGCCTGGCCGGATCGATTAGCGATGTCATCGAGCAGGTGTTCCACCAGGGCCGGGATATCGCTGGCACGTTCGCGCAGTGACGGCACCTTGAGAGCGAGAACATTGAGCCGGTAGTAGAGGTCGTCGCGAAACTGCCCGGTGGCGACCTTGGCTTCCAGATCGATATGGGTGGCCGCGATCACCCGTACGTTGAGTGGTTTGACCTGGTTGGAACCGAGCGGCTCGATTTCCTGTTCCTGCAATACACGCAGCAGCTTTGCCTGCAGCGCCATGGGCAGATCGCCGATTTCGTCGAGGAACAAGGTACCGCCGTTGGCGACTTCGAACTTGCCGATCCGTGCCTTACGATCGGCGCCGGTAAAAGCACCGGGTGCGGTGCCGAAAAGCTCCGCTTCCACCAGGGTTTCGGGAATGGCCGCGACGTTGACCGCGACGAAGGGGCCGTTAGCGCGCGGCGACAGGTTGTGGATGCCCTGGGCCAGCAATTCCTTACCGGTCCCGGTTTCGCCACGGATCAGCACCGTGGCATCGAGCTGTGCGGCGCGCCGGGCCTGGCGCTTGACCTCGCTGGCGGCGGGGCTGGTGCCGATGAAACCGGCAATGGTGTAGCGCGCGCGGCGGGCCTTGGCCAACTCGTTCTGGGTGGCGACCAGCTGAGTCTGCAGGATGTTGAATTTGGACATCAGCGGTTTGAGATGCTGCGCCCGGTCGAACAGGACGAACCCCAGCGCGCCCACGAGCGTGCCGTCCTCGTCACGCAGCGGGATACGGGTCACCACGAAATGTTCGTCACCGAATGCCATCAGGTCGAGCATGCTCGGCAGGCCGCTTTCCACCACCTCGCGCAGACGACTGGCCGGCAGCACTTCCTCGATCTCCTTGCCGAGCACGCTACGCGGATCGCTGATGCCGACCTTCTCGGCGTACTTGTCATTGATCCAGACGATGCGCGCCTGGCGGTTGACCGCGATGGTGCCTTCGCATTGCGCATTGAGGTGATCGAACAGCAACGGCATCGCCACCGCGCGAAAACGCTCCGGCGAAACGCCGATGATCAGGCCGTTGTGGTCGAGGTCGTTGCGCGCAATCGCCATGGGCAGAGAAATCCGTTTGGGTTCGGCCGTTTATGGGAGGCCCCGGCTGCCTCAAGCAAGGTAGCCGGGCCGGAGCAGCTAGGCTGGAAAAACGTTAGCGAGGCAGGCAAGACAAGGCGCAACGACCAGCGGGAGTAACAGCCGAAGGCTGGCCCGAAGGGCGAGCGCAGCGAGTCAAACGGCCGAAGAAGCGGACCGAGCTCGCGTACGAGTTTACTTTATGTAAATGAGCATTACTCACTTCGTTCGCCCTCCGGGCCGCGCTAAAGCGCGTTAGCCGCAAGCGGCTTTCTGAGGCCGGTTTCAACGCAGTATTGCCAACGCAGGTAGTTTTTACTGGGCGTACACCTCGTTGGGCAGCCATGTGGCCAGAGGCGCATAGAAGAACACCAGTGCCAGACCGATCAACTGGATCAGGATGTAGGGCACTACCCCGAGATACACGTCGCGGGTGGTCACTTCGGGCGGGCATACGCCCTTGATGTAGAACAGCGCAAAACCCACCGGTGGCGTCAGGAACGAGGTCTGCAGGCACAGCGCGAATAGAATCGCGAACCACAGCGGGTCGACACCCATGGAAAACAGCACCGGTGCCACCAGGGGCAGAATGATCAGGGTGATCTCCACCCAGTCCAGGAAGAATCCCAACAGGAAGGTGATGAACAGCACCGTCAGCAGCACCCCGGTCTGACCGAAGGGCAGGCCGGTGAGTGCCGCACGAATCACGTCGTCTCCACCCAGGCCGCGCAGCACGGCGGCGAACACCGTGGCACCGATGAATATGCCGAAAATGAAGGCCGAGGTGCGGCTGGTCTGATAGAGCGCCTCCTTGAACACGGCCATGTTCAGACGGCGGCTGCAGGCCGCCATTAGCACCGCGCCGAACGCGCCGACGGCGGAGGCTTCGGTGGTAGTGGCGATACCGAAGAAAATCGACCCGAGCACGGCGAGGATCAGCACGAAAGGCGGCACCACGGCCCAGAACACGTCGAGCAGCGCGCGGGCGTCGAGCTTCGAGCGGTTGGCCGGTGCAGGCGCGAAATCCTTTTTCAGCCAGGAAGCGATGACGATATAGAGGATGTACATCAGCGCCAGCATCATCCCAGGGATGAGCGCACCCATGAACAGTTTGCCCACCGAGGCTTCCGAAGTGCCGAGGCGGTCGGCCATCAACACCAGCATGATGCTCGGCGGGATCAGTATTCCTAAGGTGCCTACCGAGCAGGCGGTGCCGACGGCCAGGCTCTTGTTGTACTTGGCCTGTAGCATCGGGCCGATCGAGAGCATGCCCAAAAGTGCCACCGAAGCGCCGACGATGCCGGTGGAGGCGGCCAGGAGGATGCCCACCAGCACCACCGTGACTGCATAGCCACCGCGCAACGGACCGAGGACCCGTACCAGGCTGTGCATCAGACGCTCGGCGATGCCGGAACGGTCGAGCATGATGCCCATGAAGATGAACAGCGGCAGGGCGACCATCAGTTCATTGGCGACGATGCCGTAGATGCGCGCATCGAGCACGCCGATGGTGCCGTCCCAGGTGAACCAGAGGTCGGCATCGAAGTGTTCGATCAGCACATGGCCTAATACGGCGAACAGCAGTCCGATGCCGGCCAACGACCAGGCCACCGGGAAACCAAGCAGCAGGAGCCCCATGAACGAGGCGAACATGCTGATGACGAGAATTTGTTCCAGACCCATGACTACGATTACTCCATCAGGGCTGCGAACGGCCGCGGTCGCGGTCATTCGTCGGGGCTGACAACGCCCGCGGGAAATTGAACAGCAAGGTGCTGCAACGCGTGGCCCGCGACAGCAGGGCCAGAGCGACCAGGGTCAGGCCCAGCGGCAACACACTCTTGAAGATGAAACGGTGCGGCAGGCCGCTCGGCGCCTGCGAACGCTCGTTGTGGATGAAGGCCTGGTAGGCGAAGGGAATCAGCGCATCCACCATCAGCAGCACGATCGGCAGAGCCAGGAGCAGGATGGATAGCAGCTCGATGATGGCCTGGCTGTGCAGGGTGAATTTTTCGCGTAGCACATCGACGCGTACATGGTCATCACGCACCACGGCATAGGCGAGCGCGAGCATCAATGCCGCGCCGAACAGATGCCAGGACAGCTCCTCCAGTGCGATCGAGCCGCGCGACAGCACGAAGCGACTGAAGACGTTGGTCAGCACCACCGCCAGCACCAGCAGCCAGATCCAGGCGCTGGCTTCGCCGATGGCGACCAGCGCCTTGTCCAGCCAATGGGAAAATTTGTTGTGCGGCAGTGCATCCGCATGGGCGGTGGGCACTGCATCGTCAGGGGAAACGGGAAGAACGGACACGGCCACCTCGGTAATCCGGCACTCGTGAAGAAATGGCACGACCGAAGCCGTGCCGTCAGCGCCCTGGTTGGTTGGCTAGGTCAACGAGTTTCGCTGCCTGACGCCTCGATCGAAACGCCTGATCGGGGCTCGAGCATTCGAACCTGACTGACGCACCTACTTGTCAGGGCGCCGGACTCAGTGCGCAGCGATCAGTCGTACTGGTAGTAATCGCGTGGCAGATAGCCCTTGCTGTGCCAGACCGAGTGATGCTTCATGAACTCGCGCTGGCTGGTCAGGACTCGATTGAATGTCTCGTCGTTGGCGGCGAGTTCGTCGAGCACCTCGTTGGTTACGCGTTCAAGCTCGCGCAACACTTCTTCGGGCAGCACCTGAGCCTTCACGCCCTGCTTCTCGTAGTCGCCCAGTGCGGTCGGTTGGGCCCACTCGCTTTCGGCGAAGCCCTTGAGCGTGGCGGATTCACAGCCCATCTCGATCAGTGCACGGCTCTGCGGCTCCAGCTTGTCCCACACACCCTTGTTCACCAGCAGGTGGGAGGTAGTCAACGTCTGGTGCCAGCCCGGCATGATGTAGTTCTTGATGATCTGATCCAGGCCCAGCATCTTGTCGATAGCCGGCTGCGAGAACTCGGTGGCATCAATGGTCTTGCGTTCCAATGCTTGGTAGATCTCGCCACCTGGAATCATGGTGACCGAGGCGCCGAGCTTCTCCAGCACTTTGCCGCCGATACCGGCGAAGCGAATGCGCAGGCCGTCGATGTCTTCCAGCTTCTCGATCGGCTTGGCGAACCAACCGGCGCCTTCCGGGCCGATGATGCTGCACAGCATGGGGTGGATGTTGCGCTTGGCGTAGATCTCTTCGAGCAGTTTTTTGCCGTCACCCTCGTAGTACCAGGCCAGATATGCTGGCGGCTCCATATTGAAGGGCGCACCGGAGTAGAGCGGCAGCGCTGGGATGGTGCCTTGGTCGTAGCCGATCCAGGTGTAGCCGGCCGGATACTTGCCGTTGCTCACCGCATCCATGATCTCGAATGGCGGGACCAGTTCGCCGGGTTCGTAATAGCGCAGCTGAATATCGCCACCGGAAATCGCTTTGAGCGACTCGGACAGGTGCTTGACCGGCGTGGTCAGGCCGACGAGATGGGATGGAAAGGCCAACGGCACCTGCCAGCGAATCTTCTCGGCGGCCATCGCGTTTCCACTTAACAGGGTGGCGCTGAGAAGTGTGGTTGCGCCAATGGCACAGGCGAGGCGGGATAGCTTTTTCTTTACTGACATCGCAGGTTTCCTTGTTTTTGTTGTTTTGGATAACCAGAAGGTGCAGCCCGGTGTGGCGCTGCGCAGTGGAGGCGGGCGAGTGACATCCGGTCGCTCGTCCGCCAGATATTCTGGCCTCTAGCGCTTATCACTTAGCAGGTTCTGTGCCTGACCCGATGAATACGTTGAAACGCGCGTCCCAGAGCCATTTCACCAACAACCTGGTGAAAGTGTTGTCCAGCAGGCTGGACATGCTGAGCGCGGATTATTTTGTATGTCCAATAATCTGGAAAAGTGTCTTTTGGTCTGGACGGTGAGTGCGTTGGACACGCCGAGACGGCGACCCCACCACGTGGTTGTGGCGAGTCGCTGCGGCTAAGAACGGGGGGACGGTTACCGAGACGGCGCTAGGCGCTCGCCGTGCGTTGGGCATTCAGCTCGCTTCTTTGCCCAGGGTCGCTTTCAATGCGGTGAGGCAGCGCTCTTCGGCAGTATCGAGCTCCAGCTGCATCTGCTGGATATCCAGTTGTTGCTGCTCAAGCTGCTGGCGGCGTTCGGCAATCATGCCGAGCATGATGTTGAGCTGCTTCTGGTTGCCCGCCTTGGGATCGTACAGCTCGATCAGCGTCTTGCATTCGGCGAGCGAGAAACCGAGGCGTTTTCCGCGCAGGATCAGCTTGAGCGCGACGCGGTCCTTGGGGGTGTAGATGCGCTCCTGGCCGCGGCGGGTCGGCGAGAGCATGCCTTGCTCTTCATAGAAGCGTATGGCGCGGGTGGTGATGTCGAGCTCGTTGGCCAAATCGGAAATGCTGTAGGTCTGCTTTGCCATGAATATATCCAGTCTTGCCTGTCCACCCGCGGCTCGCGACGAACCGGGCGCTTGTACTTATGTGAAACGAGCCAAGGCTACACGCTGCGCTGACCCGATGCCCAGTGGCTTTTAGCCAGCGCTCGTTGCGTCAGCGTTGGATCGCGCAGCCGGTCGCTTCCTGAATCTGCTCGAAGGTGACCCCGTCAGCCAGTTCGACCAGCTTCAGTCCCTGTTCCGTGACGTCCAACACGCCCAGGTCGGTGATGATACGGTCGACCACGCCGACGCCGGTCAGCGGCAGATCGCACTGCTTGATGATCTTGTGCGCGCCCTTGGCGGTGTGCTCCATCAGCACCACTACGCGTTTGACCCCGGCGACAAGGTCCATTGCGCCGCCCATGCCCTTGACCATCTTGCCGGGGATCATCCAGTTGGCCAGATCACCTTTCTCCGACACCTGCATGGCGCCAAGAATCGCCAGATTGATATGACCGCCGCGGATCATGCCGAAGCTCATGGCATTGTCGAAAAAGGCGCTGCCGGGGAGGGCGGTGACGGTCTGCTTGCCAGCGTTGATGAGGTCCGGATCAATCTCCTCCTCGGTGGGAAACGGACCGATGCCGAGCAGACCGTTCTCGCTCTGCAGCCAGACATCCATGCCGTCCGGAATATAGTTGGCCACCAACGTCGGCAGGCCGATCCCCAGGTTGACGTAGAAGCCATCCTGCAATTCCTGCGCGGCGCGTTGCGCCATCTGTTCACGTGTCCAGGCCATGATCAGCTCCTCACCGTGCGTTTCTCGATGCGCTTCTCGGCGTTCGGGTTGTGGATGATGCGCTGCACATAGATGCCGGGCAGATGGACCTGGTCGGGGTCGATTTCGCCGGTTTCGACCAGTACATCGACTTCCACCACGCAGACCCTACCGGCCATGGCTGCGAGCGGGTTGAAATTGCGCGCGGTTTTGTTGAACACCAGATTGCCCGCCTTGTCGGCCTTGTGCGCCTTGACCAGGGCGATGTCGGCGGTGAGCGATTCTTCCATCACGTACCACTCGCCATTGAACTGGCGCGTTTCCTTGCCTTCGGCGATCAACGTGCCGTAGCCGGTGCGGGTGAAAAACGCGGGAATGCCGGAACCGCCTGCACGCAGCTTCTCGGCCAGGGTGCCTTGCGGCGTGAATTCGAGTTCCAATTCGCCGGCCAGGTACTGGCGTTCGAATTCCTTGTTCTCGCCGACATAGGAGGAAATCATCTTGCGCACCTGGCGCGTTTCCAGCAGTACGCCCAGGCCGAAGCCGTCGACACCCGCGTTGTTGCTGATCACCGTAAGATCCTTCTTGCCGGTGTCGCGCAGTGCCTCGATCAGCGCTTCAGGGATGCCACACAGACCGAAGCCGCCCACGGCGAGCGTCATGCCGTCTTCGATCAGGCCATCGAGCGCTTGCTGGGCGTTGGGATAGAGCTTGTTCATGTGAACCTCGTGTTTTCCGTGTGCCGCCACTCAAACCATAGGACCGGAACGCGCCGGTGCAAGCGGGTGTTTTGTCGTCATTGCGCTGCCTGGCGCGCACGAGCGACTCGTGAGCCGTTGGGTCGTCCCAGCACGTCACTGATGCATTGTCCGGCGGCGATCAGGGCGTCGAGATCGACGCCGGTTTCGATGCCCAAGCCGTTCAGCATGTAGAGCACGTCCTCGCTGGCCACGTTGCCACTGGCGCCTTTGGCGTATGGGCAGCCGCCCAGGCCTGCAACCGAACTGTCGAACACGCAGATGCCTTCCAGCAGGCTGGCATAGATGTTTGCCAACGCCTGGCCGTAAGTGTCATGAAAGTGCCCGGCGAGTTTGTCGCGCGGTACCTCACGGCTGACCGTCTCGAACAGCTGCCGGGTCTTGCCCGGTGTGCCGGTGCCGATGGTGTCTCCCAGCGACACCTCGTAGCAGCCCATGGCGAATAGCTCATGAGCGACATGTGCGACGCGCTTGGGGTCCACTTCGCCTTCGTAGGGACAACCGAGCACGCAGGACACGTAGCCGCGCACCTGGATGCCGTTCTCTCGCGCGACTGCCATCAGCGGCGCGAAGCGCGCCAGGCTTTCTTCGATGGAGCAGTTGATATTCTTGTGCGAGAAAGCCTCGGAAGCGGCGCCGAACACCGCAACCTCGCTGACTCCGGCTTCGATGGCGGCCTCGAGCCCTTTCAGGTTGGGCGTCAGGGCGGCGTAAGTGACCCCGGTTTTCTGCCGGATCTGCGCGAATACCTCGGCCGAACCAGCCATCTGTGGGACCCACTTGGGCGACACGAAACTGCCGACCTCGATGTAATGCAGGCCGGCGGCACTCAGGTCGTCCACGAGGCGTACCTTATCGCCCACGCTGATCGGCTGCTTTTCGTTCTGCAGCCCGTCTCGGGGGCCCACTTCAACCAGGCGTACCCGGCGTGGCATTGCGGTGGTTGTAGTCATCGATTGTCCTCATGAACAAGTGCCGGTGCCGTCCCGGTAAATTGGGGAGACCCATGGGTCATACGGCGACTCTGCTCCCTCAAGTTCCCAGCAGCATGGCAGATAACTTTGGAAGACCCGCTCCTTGGCGGGGCACCACGTTCGAGAACCGCCATGCTACGCAAACTGAAGATCTCCCACCGTACGCTGTTGTTCTTTGCGCTTGTCGCTGTACTGCTGACCGCGCTTGGGTTGTTTAGTCTGATGCAGATGGCGGCGATACGTGCCGCAGGCAGCGAAATCGACTCCGATTGGATGCCAAGCCAGGCGGCCGCTGACGATATGGCGCTGAACTTCGCTCACGTACGGATCGAATCCATGCGTCAGCTTGCTTTTCACGATGCCGAAACGCTTCGTAAGAGTGGTGAGGAGATCGCCGCGGCAATGACTGAAATCGGTCGCCTGATGGTTCGTTATGAGAATCACATCTCCAACCCCGACGAGGCTCGTACATTTAGCATCGTCAAGGAGGTATACGCGAATTATCCGCAGGCGCTTCAGGAACGGCAGCGCGTGCTTGATAGCAACCTGAGTGCCGAGCAGGCCGCCAGGGCTGAGGCGCGGGTTAACGATCTTAGCCACCAGTTCGAGCAGGCCTTGTCGAAGCTCCGGTCCTTCAACGAAGAGGGCGCTCACCATGCAGTGGAGGCGGCTACTTCCGTTTACCAGAAGGCGCAGATAGTGATCGCCTCGGTGATCCTGATTGCGCTGGTCTCGACCGTTGCGTTGGCCCTGCTGTTGACCGCCAGTATCGTCCGGCCCATGCGTCGGGCTGTCGCCGTTTCGAGTCAGATAGCCAAAGGCGACCTCACCCATGATGTGCATGTCGATGGCAATGACGAAGCGACCGAACTGTTGGCCTCGTTGAGCGAAATGCAGATCAACCTGCGTAACATCATCGGCCAGATCAACGATTCGGCCCATGTATTGACCGCCTCGGCCGAAGAGATGAGCGCTGTCATGCTGGACAGCACCCAGGGCCTGCAGCGGCAGAACGACCAGATCGAGCAGGCGGCCACTGCGGTGAACGAAATGACCTGCGCGGTCGAAGAGGTGGCCAGCAATGCCGTGTCCACTTCTGAAGCGTCGCGGGCCTCCAGCGAGTCGGCTCAGCAGGGGCGTAAGCAGCTCGAAGAGGCGATCGCATCGATTCAGGCGTTGGCGGATGACGTCGTCAGCGCTTCGGCACGCGCCGGCGAACTGGCCGATCAGACCCATAACATCACCCGAGTACTGGATGTGATCCGTGCCGTCGCCGACCAGACCAATCTGCTGGCGCTGAATGCGGCCATCGAAGCTGCTCGCGCCGGCGATGCCGGGCGTGGCTTCGCTGTCGTGGCGGATGAAGTACGAGCGCTGGCCAAACGTACCGGCGAGTCGACCCGCGAAATCGAATCGATGATTGGTAGCATCCAGCAAGGCACGGGGCGGACGGTTGAAGCGCTGCAACAGGGTGCCGCTCGCGCCCAGGGCACACTCGATAAAGCCGAGGCGGCTGGCGTCGCCCTGGTGCGGATCGCCGAGACGGTGGCCGGGATCAACGAGCGCAATCTGGTAATTGCCAGTGCGTCGGAGGAGCAGGCGCAGGTCGCCCGTGAGATCGATCGCAACCTGGTCAGCATTCGCGATCTTTCGGTGCAAACATCTGCTGGCGCCCAGCAGACCAGCGTGGCGACTCAGGAGCTCTCGCGCCTGGCGGTGGGCCTGAATGGACTTGTGCGTCGTTTCCGCATGTAGCCATTGAGCGGCGTTTGTACTTCTATTGGAGCGAATTGGTCTGCTAGGGCGTTCTCGCGAGGGGCCCGGCTGGCGAGCGAGCCCGGTCCTGCAAAGGGCAGCGCCGACGTCCTGCAGGCTATCACCGGGGGGCGCCACTGGCAGGCGCTCCCGGATCTGCCAGCCGTCGGTACCGGTCATCACTCAAGCTCCACCAACGTGGTGCCTTCGCTGATCATCTCGCCTTCGGCACAGTAGACGGCTTTCACCATGCCGGCTTCTGCCGCACGGATGCTGTGCTCCATCTTCATCGCTTCAAGCACGATCAGCGTGGCCCCGGCTTCGACGCTTTGCCCGGTCTCGACCAGGACGCGCACGATGCTGCCATTCATAGGGGCCGTCAGGCCGCCGTGGTGCTGATGGCTGGCTTCGGCTTCGGCGATGGGGTCGAATGCGGTTACCGCGTGCAGCTCGCCGTCCCACTCCAGGTAGAGCGTGTGGCCTTGGCGAATTGCCTTCGGCTTGCGTACCCCGCCAGCTACAGGTTCGCGCTGAATGGCCGGTTCATCCACCCGCACCAGGCGGTTTTCACCGTTACACGTCAGGTGCACGCCAATCCGCGCCGGCATCCCGAAGCGCAGACCGGCGCGATTCGACCAGGGCGAGTGGACGTCATCACTGCGTACCTTGGCCGGTTCGGTTTCGATGTACAGCTCAGCGGCCAACTGCCAGAACGCATCCGCCAGTTCGCCTGGCTGGCGCATCAGTTCGGCTTCGTGCCGGGGAATGAAGCCGGTATCCAGTTCCGCCGCCGCGAAGGCAGGATGCCCAACCACCCGCCGCAAGAACGCCAGGTTAGTGCGCACACCGCCAACACAGGTTTCGCCGAGCATAGCCAGCAGCCGCAGACGCGCCTCTTCGCGGTTTTCGCCCCAGGCGATCAGCTTGCCAAGCATGGGGTCGTAGAACGGCGAAACCGTATCGCCTTCAGCCACGCCGCTGTCGACCCGACGACCCGGCCCCTCAGTGGATTCGCGATACAGGTCGAGGGTACCGGTGGCCGGCAAGAAGTCATTGTCAGGATCTTCGGCATACAGTCGCACCTCGATGGCGTGGCCGTTAAGCGGTACCTGATCCTGGCTGATCGGCAGGGGTTCACCGCGGGCGACGCGGATTTGCCAGGCGACCAGATCGAGACCGGTGATGGCTTCGGTGACTGGATGCTCGACCTGCAGGCGGGTGTTCATCTCCATGAAGAAGAACTCCCCGCGCGCATCGAGCAAAAACTCCACGGTGCCAGCACCGACATAACCGATGGCCTGCGCCGCCTTGACCGCCGCTTCGCCCATGGCTCGGCGCAATTCGGGGGAGAGGCCTGGCGCTGGTGCTTCTTCGACGACCTTCTGATGGCGCCGCTGGATCGAGCAGTCGCGTTCGTTGAGGTACAGGCAGTTGCCGTGCTGGTCGGCGAACACCTGAATCTCCACATGGCGTGGTTTGAGCACGTATTTTTCCACCAGCATCCGCGAATCGCCGAACGAGGATTGCGCCTCACGCTGGGCCGATTGCAGTGCTTCGGCGAGATCCACTTCGCGCTCCACGACCTTCATCCCTTTGCCGCCACCGCCGGCGGTGGCCTTGAGCAGCACCGGGTAGCCGATCTTCTCGGCGGCAGCGCGGAAGGTTTCCACATCCTGGGCTTCACCGTGGTAGCCCGGTACCAGCGGAACACCAGCCTTTTCCATCAGCGCCTTGGCGGCTGACTTGCTACCCATGGCGTCGATGGCCGAGGCGGGCGGGCCGAGGAAAATCAGCCCGGCGCCTTCGATGGCACGGGCGAAATCAGCATTCTCGGACAGAAAGCCGTAGCCCGGGTGGATCGCCTGGGCGCCGCTGGCTTTGGCTGCGGCGATCAGCTTGTCGATCATCAGATAGCTTTCGGCGGGCTTGGCACCACCGAGCTCGACGCGGATGTCGGCTTCGCGCGCATGGCGTGCGTCACGGTCGATTGCGCTATGCACGGCGACGGTGGTCAGGCCCATGGCCTTGGCGGTGCGCATCACGCGGCAGGCGATTTCGCCGCGGTTGGCCACCAGAAGGGTGGTTATCATTGTTGTGGCTCCTGCATCCAATTCGGTTTGCGCTTCTCCAGAAAGGCATTCAAGCCTTCTTGCCCCTCAGGGCTGACGCGGATACGGGCGATGCTGTTTTCGGTATAGCGGCGAAGCGCCGGGTTGAGCGATCCGCTGCTGGCTTCGCGCATCAGATCCTTGCTGGCGCGCATGGCCTGCGGGCTGTTCAGCAGGAGCGTGTCGATCCAGCCGCAGAGGTTGTCGTCCAGCGCTTCAGCGGCATAGGTTTCCGACAGCAGGCCAAGATCGCGAGCGCGTTCGCCGCTGAAGCGTTCGCCGGTCATCGAATAGCGGCGCGCGGCCCGTTCGCCGATGGCCTTGGCCACGAAGGGGCTGATCACCGCTGGCGCGAGGCCGATGCGCACTTCCGAGAGCGACAGTTGTGCGTCCTGCGCGCCAATAGCCATGTCGCAGCAGGCGATCAGCCCGACTGCGCCGCCAAAGGCCGCGCCTTGCACGACCGCAAGCGTCGGCAGCTTCAAGTGGTAGAGGCTGTACATCATTTCAGCCAGTTCACGGGCATCGGTGAGGTTGGCATCGAAGTCCAGCTTCGCCGATTGCTGCATCCAGGCCAGATCGGCCCCCGCGCAGAAATGCTTGCCGCGCCCGCGCAGCAGCAGGAAGCGCAGGTTCTTGTCCGATTGCACCTGATCGATGGCGAGCACCAGTTCACGGATCATCTCGGCGTTGAAGGCGTTGTTTTTTTCCGGTCGATTGAGCCAGAGCGTGGCGAAGCCGCGCGGATCCATTTCCAGTTGTACGGTGGTGAAATCGGTCATGACGGCAAATCCTCGATCACTGGGGGCGTGAGCGCCGCTCACATCCGGAATACGCCAAAGCGGGTCGGCTCGATCGGCGCGTTGAGACTGGCCGAGAGTGCCAGGCCCAACAGATCGCGTGTCTGCGCCGGGTCAATAACCCCGTCGTCCCATAGCCGGGCGCTGGAATAGTAGGGGTGTCCCTGGCGTTCGTACTGTTCGAGAATCGGCTGCTTGAGGTGGGCTTCGTCCTGCTCGGAAAACTCCTGTCCGCTGCGTTCAGCCTGCTCACGCTTGACCTGTACCAGTACGCCTGCAGCCTGTTCGCCACCCATCACGCCGATGCGCGCGTTGGGCCACATCCACAGGAAGCGCGGATCATAGGCGCGTCCGCACATGCCGTAATTGCCGGCGCCGAAGCTGCCGCCGATGACCACGGTGAATTTCGGCACCTGGGCGCAGGCCACCGCGGTGACCAGCTTGGCGCCGTGCTTGGCGATGCCGCCGGTCTCGTACTTCTGCCCGACCATGAAGCCTGTGATGTTCTGCAGGAACAGCAGCGGGATGCCGCGTTGACAGGCCAGCTCAATGAAGTGCGCACCTTTCTGCGCCGCTTCGGCAAAGAGGATGCCGTTGTTCGCCAGGATAGCGATGGGGTAGCCGTGTAGCGTGGCGAAGCCGCAGACCAAAGTGGTGCCGAACAGGGCCTTGAATTCATCGAACTCGCTGCCATCGACCAGCCGTGCGATCACCTCGCGCACGTCATAAGGCTGCTTGGCCTGGGCCGGGATCACCCCGTACAGCTCGTCGGCGGCGTACAGCGGCGCGCGTGGTTCGCGACTCTGCAGCTGGCCGAGCTTGCGCCAGTTGAGGTTGGCCACGCAGCGACGGGCGATAGCCAGTGCATGCTCGTCATTCTCGGCGTAATGGTCGGCCACACCGGACGTCTTGCAGTGCACGTCGGCGCCGCCCAGGTCTTCAGCGGTGACCACTTCGCCGGTGGCGGCTTTCACGAGGGGCGGGCCAGCGAGAAAGATCGTCGCCTGGTTGCGCACCATGACGGTTTCATCGGCCATCGCCGGCACGTACGCGCCGCCGGCGGTGCAGGAGCCCATCACCACGGCAAGCTGCGGAATGCCCATCGAGCTCATGTTGGCCTGGTTGAAGAAAATGCGGCCGAAGTGCTCGCGGTCCGGGAAAACCTCGTCCTGACGCGGCAGGTTGGCACCGCCCGAGTCCACCAGGTAGATGCAAGGCAAGCGGTTCTGTTGAGCGATGGCCTGGGCGCGCAGGTGTTTCTTCACGGTCAATGGGTAGTAGCTGCCGCCTTTTACCGTGGCGTCGTTGGCGATGACCATGCATTCGACGCCTTCGACGCGCCCGATGCCGGCGACCACGCCAGCGGCGGCAACGTCCTCGCCGTAAACCTCGTAAGCCGCCAGCGGCGCGACTTCGAGAAACGCCGAACCGGGGTCGAGGAGGGCATTGATGCGGTCGCGTACCAGCAACTTGCCGCGGGCGATGTGACGCTGCTGGGCCTTCTCGCCACCGCCTTCACTGACACGGCCGAGCAGGGTGCGGAGGCTTTCCACCTGCTCGAGCATAGCGTCGCGATTGGCGGCGAATTCGGGGGAGCGGGTGTTGATCTGGGTATTCAGGATAGCCATGCGGCTCACTCCGAATTGAATATCTTGCGTAGCGTGGGCCGAGCGACGTTCCGCTTCAGCCCACCGTTATTCGGCGAACTTATTTGGTTTCGTTGTACAGCTCGCGGCCGATCAGCATCCGGCGAATCTCACTGGTACCGGCGCCGATTTCGTAGAGTTTGGCGTCGCGCAGCAGTCGGCCAGTGGGAAATTCGTTGATGTAGCCGTTGCCGCCGAGGATCTGGATGGCCTGCAAGGCCATCTGCGTTGCCGCTTCGGCGGTGTAGAGGATCACTCCAGCGGCATCCTTGCGGGTGGTTTCACCGCGGTCGCAGGCCTGCGCCACGGTGTAGAGATAGGCGCGGCTGGCATTGAGCTGGGTGTACATGTCGGCCACCTTGCCCTGGATGAACTGAAATTCGCCGATGCTCTGGCCGAATTGCTTGCGGTCGTGGATATAGGGCACGACCACATCAAGGCAGGCCTGCATGATTCCGACCGGGCCGCCGGCCAGTACCACGCGTTCGTAGTCCAGCCCACTCATCAGTACCTTCACGCCGCCGTTCTCGACGCCCAGCACGTTCTCTTCCGGCACCTCGACGTCATCGAAGAACAGCTCGCAGGTGTTGGAGCCGCGCATGCCGAGCTTGTCGAACTTGTTCCCACGCGAGAATCCCTTCCAGTCACGCTCGACGATGAACGCAGTGATGCCGTGGGCGCCTCTGTCCAGGTCGGTCTTGGCATAGATCACGTAGGTGTTGGCGTCCGGGCCGTTGGTGATCCAGGTCTTGCTGCCATTGAGCACGAAGCGATCGCCCTTGCGGTCTGCACGCAGCTTCATCGAGACCACGTCGGAGCCGGCATTCGGCTCGCTCATCGCCAGGGCGCCGACGTGTTCGCCTGAAACGAGCTTGGGCAGGTACTTGGCCTTCTGCTCGGGTGTGCCGTTGCGGTTGATCTGGTTGACGCAGAGGTTCGAATGCGCACCGTACGAGAGTCCAACCGAAGCCGAGCCGCGGCTGATCTCCTCGATGGCAATGACGTGCGCCAGATAACCCATGCCAGCGCCGCCGAATTCCTCGTCTATGGTGATACCGAGCAGACCCATGTCGCCGAACTTGCGCCACATGTCACTGGGGAAGAGGTTGTCACGGTCGATGGCTTCGGCGCGGGGCGCCAGCTCGTCAGCCACGAAACCGCGCACCTGGTCGCGGAGCATGTCGACGGTTTCACCGAGGGCGAAGTTGAGGCCGGAGTAGTTCATGTGCCACCTGTTCTGTTTTGTAGTTGTTCTGGTTCGACTGCCGGACGTCGCGAAACGTTGATAACGCCTGTCGTCCGGCCTGTTCGCTCACCACGCTCCAACAGCGACTTTAGGTGTAGGGTGCGGTGGGTTGTCACGCTTGTTACCTTTACGTTAACGTAATCAAACGCCGGGATGACTGTCAACTCATCGATATCCCCGGACGGCAAGGCCTCATAACAAACATAAGACTGAGGAGTCCGACATGAGTCTTCCGAGTTACACCTGCGGTCCGCAGACCAAACCCCTGTTGGCGATGACCATCGGTGCGGCGTTCGATCGGGCAGTCGAGCGGTTCGCCGAGCGTGAGGCCCTGGTCGTTCGCCATCAGAACTTGCGCTACACCTGGGCCCAGCTGTCCGATGAGGTAGACCGCTGCGCAAGGGGACTGCTGGCGCTCGGTCTGCAGCCGGGCGAACGGGTGGGCATCTGGTCGCCGAACAATGCTCAGTGGTGCATCACCCAGTTCGCGACCGCCAAGATTGGTGTGGTCCTGGTGAACATCAACCCGGCCTATCGCCTCAACGAACTCGAGTATGCGCTCAAGCAGTCCGGCTGCCGTTGGCTGATCTGCGCCGATGCCTTCAAAACCTCCGATTACCACGCCATGCTCAACGAGTTGCTGCCGGAGCTGGAGCGATCGGCCGTTGGCGCCCTGCAAAGTCACATGCTCCCGGAGCTGCGCGGCGTGATCAGCCTGTGCGACACACCGGTGGACGGCATGCTGTTGTGGAAAGGGCTGATGGACATGGCCGATCAGGTCGGACCCGAGCAGCTGCGACTGTGCAGCGAGCAGCTGCAATTCGACGACCCGATCAACATCCAGTACACCTCGGGCACCACCGGTTTTCCGAAGGGCGCGACGCTCAGCCACTACAACATCCTCAACAACGGCTACATGGTCGGAGAGAGCCTCAAGCTGACCGAGCACGACCGGCTGGTGATTCCGGTGCCGCTGTATCACTGCTTCGGCATGGTCATGGGCAACCTGGGCTGCGTCACCCACGGCACCACCATGATCTATCCGAGCGCGGCATTCGAACCGCTAGCGGCGCTGCAGGCCGCGGCCGAAGAAAAAGCCACGGGGATGTACGGTGTGCCGACCATGTTCATCGCCATGCTTGACCACCCGGAACGCCCCTCACTGGATCTGAGCAGCTTACGCACCGGCATCATGGCTGGCTCGACCTGCCCGATCGAGGTGATGAAACGGGTCATCGACGACATGCACCTGGCCGAAATGCAGATCGCCTACGGCATGACCGAGACCAGCCCGGTGTCCACTCAAACCAGTGCCGACGATGACCTCGAGCGCCGCGTGACCAGCGTCGGGCGTACCCAGCCGCATCTGGAGAGCAAGGTGGTCGACGAGCACAACCGCATCGTCCCGCGCGGGCAGATCGGCGAGCTCTGCACCCGTGGCTACAGCGTGATGCTGGGCTACTGGAACAACCCGGAGGCCACCGCCGGTGCCATCGACGGCGCGCGCTGGATGCACACCGGCGACCTGGCGATCATGGACGACGAGGGCTATCTGAAGATCGTTGGGCGCAACAAGGACATGATCATTCGCGGCGGTGAGAACGTATATCCGCGCGAGATCGAAGAATTCCTCTTCACCCATCCGGCCGTGGCTGACGTGCAGGTGATCGGGGTGCCGGACAAGACCTACGGCGAAGAGATCGTCGCCTGGGTCAAGCTGCATCCCGGCCATGAGGCTACGGCGGACGATCTGCGCGCGTTCTGCAAGGGGCGCATCGCCCACTTCAAGACGCCGCGCCACATCAAGTTCGTCGACGAATTTCCCATGACCATCAGCGGCAAAGTCCAGAAATTCAAGATGCGCGAAGTCAGCGTCGCTGAGCTGGGCCTTGCTGAGTAACCAAGCAGCGGCGTGCCGGTCAGCAGCACCGGCCGCTCGCATTGTCGATCGCAACGATACGGAGCGCCACATGACTCAATCGATCAGTCGTTTCCCGCTCGTCGAGGATCTCGCCGCGCTGCCTGCGGATGTACGCGAGCGTATTCTCGCCGTGCAGGAGAAGGCAGGCTTCGTTCCTAACGTTTTCCTGATGCTGGCTCATCGGCCTGCTGAATTTCGCGCGTTCTTCGCGTACCACGATGCGCTGATGGAGCGCGAGTCCACCAGCCTGACCAAGGCCGAGAAAGAGATGATCGTGGTCGCGGTGAGCGCCGATCATGGCTGTCTGTATTGCGTGGTGGCCCATGGCGCGATCCTGCGCATCCTGGCCAAGGATCCTCTGATCGCCGATCAGGTCGCCGTCAACTATCGCACCGCGCCGATCAGCCAACGCCAGCGGGGCATGCTCGATTTCGCCCTGCACCTGGCTGCCAAGCGTGGCGTATTGGATGACGCTTGGCAGACACGACTGGAGAGTCTGGGCTTCACGCTGGACGACATCTGGGACATCGGCGCGATTGCCGCGCTGTTCGGTCTATCCAATCGTCTGGTGTCGATGGCGCGCACACCGCCCAACGACGAATTCTATTTGCTGGGCCGCGTGCCCAAGCCTGCCGCGAGCTGAGCGACAGCCCTGGATTTGCCGCATATGCGGTAGATACGAGCCCCGGCTGGAGCAGGTCGGGCTCACAGCTGCATCAACCAAGACAATAACAAGAGAGATGACTATGCAACTGAAACCCCTGAGCCGTTTTTTCATCCTAAGCAGCCTGACGGCATCCGCCCTGGGCGCCTCGACGATGGCTTCAGCCGCGTTTTTCGACGACAGCAAGGCGGCCGTCGAGCTTCGCAACTTCTATATGAACCGTGATTTCCGCGAAAGCGGTGCGAGCCAGTCCAAGGCCGACGAATGGGCTCAGGGCTTCATCATGAAAATCGAATCAGGCTACACGGACGGGCCGGTCGGCTTCGGCCTCGACGCCATCGGCCTGTTGGGCGTCAAGCTCGACTCCAGCCCTGATCGTTCCGGCACCGGCATTCTGCAGCGCGACCTGGAGACCAAGCGCGCCCAGGATGACTACGGCACCGCGGGGCTGACCGCCAAGGCGAAACTATCAAACACCACGCTGCACGTTGGCACCCTGCAGCCGATCATTCCGGTGCTGATGCGCAACGACAGCCGCCTGCTCCCCAACGTCTACCGCGGTGCCTGGCTGCAGAGCAAAGAAGTCCAAGGGCTGATCCTGGATGCGGGGCGGCTCGATCGCACCAGTTATCGCGACTCGTCCGATTACGAGGAGATGGCAGTATTCAATGGCGGCGCACGGAATATCCAGCTGGGTAGCACCAAGACCAGCGACGAGTTCCTGTTTGCTGGGGGCAAATATCAGTTCAGCCCCGAACTGACCGGCAGCTACTACTACGGCGGACTGGACGGCATCTACGACCAGCACAACATGCAGTTGGTCCATATCATGCCGCTGGGTGAGAACCAGAGCTTCAAAACCGATCTGCGCTACGTGCGCTCCACCGACGACGGCGGCAGCAACGTCGACAACAACGCGTTCGGCGCGCTGTTCACCTACCGGCTCGGCGGCCATGGCTTTACCGGTGGCTATCAGAAGATGAGCGGCGACACCGGCTTTGCATATGTCAGCGGTGGCGACAACATGCTGATCAACCTTTTGCAGATCAATGACTTCGGTAACGAAGATGAGAAATCATGGCAGGTTCGCTACGACTATGACTTCGCTGCCGTGGGCGTGCCAGGGTTGAGCCTGATGACTCGTTACGTGTCCGGTGACAACGTCAACCTGGCCGCCGGTGGGGAAGGCGAGGAGTGGGAGCGTGACACCGATATCGCCTACGTGGTGCAGAGTGGACCGCTGAAGAACTTTGGCATGAAAGTGCGCAACGCGACCGTGCGCAGCAACTTCGGCTCCGACCTGAACGAAACCCGTCTGATCCTCAGCTACACCCTGGCGCTCTGGTAACCGGAGAGCGCAACACCGCAACCCCTCCTCGTTGATCTTTGCCGGGCCGTTGTGGCCCGGTTTTTTAGGCTACCTTCAATGAGGAATTCCGTTCGGGCGGCCTCGAATCATTGACTCCAGAAGTCAATCGGCCGTTTGAAATTGCAGCTTGCCTCGAGTCGTAAGCGGTTGTTATCGTTTACGTAAAGGTCACGCAGCGACCTGCGCCATAACCAACAACAATAATCAAGGTTAGAGGGCATCCAATGGAACCAGAGTTCGTGCTGGAAACGCGCGGCCTGACCAAGGAATTTCGCGGCTTCACCGCAGTGGATTCCGTTGATCTGCGCGTACAGAAGGGACACATCCATGCACTGATCGGCCCCAACGGCGCCGGTAAGACCACGGTATTCAACCTCCTCACCAAATTTCTCACGCCCACTCGCGGCGACATTCTCTACCGCGGCAAACCGATCACCTCGATGAAAGCCAACGAGATTGCCCGGCTGGGCCTCGTGCGCTCATTTCAGATATCGGCGGTGTTCGGTCACATGACCGTGCTGGAGAACGTCCGTGTCGCGCTGCAGCAAAAGCTGGGCAATTCCTATCATTTCTGGAAATCCGAACGGATTCTGCGTGAACTGGACGACCGTGCTATGCAGCTGTTGGCGGACGTGGATCTGGAAACCTTTGCCCAGACGCTCGCCATCGAACTGCCTTACGGCCGCAAGCGGGCGCTCGAACTTGCAACCACGCTGGCGCTGGATCCGGTTGTGCTGCTACTCGACGAACCCACCCAGGGTATGGGGGGCGAAGACGTCGACATGGTCGTGGCGCTGGTACGGCGAGCCGCAGTGAATCGCACGGTGCTGATGGTCGAGCACAACCTCAGCGTGGTGAGTCGGCTTTGCGACCGCATCACGGTGCTGGCGCGCGGCGCGGTGCTGGCCGAGGGTGACTATGACACCGTCTCGGCCAATCCCCAGGTGCGCGAGGCCTACATGGGCAGCGAAGCCGCCGCAGAAGAGGTGCACCCATGACGCCCATGGCCGACCGCGACCAGCTGCGACTGGATGATCTGCATGCTTTCTATGGCGAGTCCCATATTCTTCACGGTGTCGATCTGGTCGTCGGGCGGGGCGAGCTCGTCACGCTGCTCGGCCGCAACGGTTCCGGTCGCAGCACGACGTTGCGCGCAATCATGAACATGGTCGGGCGACGCACCGGCTCCATCGTGATCAACGGCAACGAAACCATCGGCATGCCGGCCCACCAGGTTCCAAGGCTCGGCGTTGGCTACTGTCCCGAAGAACGAGGCATCTTCTCCAGCCTCAGTGTCGAGGAAAACCTGCTGCTGCCGCCCACTGTCCGCAGCGGTGGCATGGGGCTGGACGAACTCTACGAGATGTTCCCCAACCTGTATGAGCGCCGTTTCAGCCAGGGCACGCGATTGTCCGGCGGCGAGCAGCAGATGCTCGCCATGGCGCGCATTCTACGTACCGGCGCCAACCTGCTGCTGCTCGATGAGATTACCGAAGGCCTGGCCCCGGTGATCGTGCAGAAGCTCGGCGAAGTGCTGATCAAACTGAAGAAACGCGGGCTGACCATCGTGCTGGTGGAGCAGAACTTCCGCTTTGCCGCCCCTCTGGCCGATCGTCATTACGTGATGGAGCACGGCCGGATCATCGAAGAGATCAATGCTGCAGAACTGGATTCGAAAAAGGAGTTTTTGAATAGCTGTCTGGGGGTCTGACGGCCCTTTTCGTCAGGAAGTCCCGCCGGTTCGAAGTGCACGCCGGCCCATACACCAAGAGCCACAACAACAAAAACAAACACAGTGGGTGAATATGAAAACCATCAAGAAGACCGCAGCTGCCGTTCTGGTTTCCAGCATGATCGCCGGTGCCGCGCAGGCCGAAATCAGCAACGACGAAGTTCGCATCGGCTATCTCGCCGATATGTCCGGAACCTACCGTGATCTGTCCGGCCCGGGCGGCCTCGAAGCACTGCAAATGGCGATCGAAGACTTCGGCGGCACGGTCAATGGCAAGAAGATCGTGACCTTTAACGCTGATGACCTGAACAAGCCCGACGTGGGCGCCAACACCGTGCGGCAGTGGATCGACGAGCGCAATGTGGACATGGTGACCGGCATGGTGGCCAGCTCCGTAGTGCTGGCGGCGGCCAAGGTCGTGGAGCAGGGCGGCAAGCTGGCGCTGATTTCCGGCGCGGCCGCATCGAGCATTACCAACGAGTACTGCTCGCCCAGCCATATTCACTGGACCTACGATACCTTCGCGTTGGCCAACGGCACCGCTAATGCAGTGCTCAAGGATGGCGGCAAGAGCTGGTTCATCCTCACCGCCGACTATGCCTTCGGTCACGCCATGGAGGCCGATATCACCAAAGTCGTTGAGGCTGAGGGCGGGAGCGTGGTCGGCACCGTTCGCCATCCGTTCCCGAGCAGTGACTTCTCGTCCTACATCCTGCAGGCACAAGGGTCCGGCGCTGACGTGGTCGCCCTGGCAAACGCCGGCGCCGACACGGTGAACTCGCTCAAGACCGCCAGCGAGTTCGGTGTGACCCAGTCCGGTCAGAAACTTGCCGGGATGGTGGTGTTCCTTAACGACATCCACGCGATGGGGTTGGACGTAACCCAGGGCCTGATGCTGACCACCGGTTGGTACTGGGACATGAACGAGGAATCCCGCGCCTGGGCCAAGCGTTATTACGATCGCGTCGGGCGCATGCCGGGCATGGTGCCGGCCGGCATCTACTCGGCGACCATGCACTATCTCAACGCCGTGAAAGAAACCGGCAGTGATGATGCTCAAGTGGTTCGTGCGCAGATGGCCAAGACGCCGATCAATGACATGTTCGCCAAAAACGGCAGCATCCGCGAGGACGGACGCATGGTGCACGACATGTATCTGGTCAAGGTGAAAACCCCAGCCGAATCCAAGGGCGAGTGGGACCTTTACAAAATGGTCAGCACCATCCCTGGCGATGAAGCGTTCCGGCCTATAGGCGAAAGCCAGTGCCAGAAGATGGCGGCGAAGAACTGACTCGCCCGATCCGTGCCTTTACCTGGCCGGCTCTCGCCAGAGCGGCTGGGTACCCCGGAAAATTCCTTGGGTAGTGAATCATGACTCTCGTTTTCGGCGTCCCCCTGAGCGTTCTGTTCGGGCAGCTACTGCTCGGCCTGATCAACGGGTCGTTCTATGCGCTGCTGAGCCTTGGTCTGGCGATCATCTTCGGCCTGCTGCGCATCATCAACTTTGCCCACGGCGCGCAGTACATGCTCGGCGCCTTTGCGGCGTTTCTCGGGCTGAACTACCTGGGCATCAATTACTGGGCGGCACTGTTGCTATCGCCCTTGCTGGTCGGGCTGCTTGGCATCGGAATCGAGCGCGGCCTGCTGCGCCGCATCGCAGGGGAAGATCATCTGTACGGCCTGCTGCTGACCTTCGGCCTGGCGCTGATCGTCGAAGGCAGCTTCGTCAAACTGTTCGGCGTCTCGGGTTCATCCTATCCAATGCCGGACATGCTCAAGGGCGGGCATAACCTGGGCTTCATGTTCCTGCCGACCTACCGTGGCTGGGTCATTGTTGCAGCGCTGACGGTGTGCTTCGCCACTTGGTACATGATCGAGCGAACCCGGTTGGGCTCCTATCTGCGCGCTGGTACGGAAAACCCCAAGCTGATGCAGGCCTTCGGCATCAACGTACCGCTGTTGATCACCCTGACCTATGGGTACGGTGTGGCGCTTGCTGCCTTTGCCGGCGTGCTGGCTGCGCCGATCTACGCGGTGACGCCGGGCATGGGCTCGAATCTGTTGATTGTGGTGTTCGCCGTAGTAGTGATCGGTGGTATGGGTTCGATCATGGGCGCGATCATTACGGGGCTCGCCATGGGGCTGATCGAGGGACTGACCAAGGTGTTCTATCCCGAGGCGGCAAACACGGTGATTTTCGTGATCATGGTTCTGGTCCTGCTGGTTCGCCCCGCCGGCCTGTTTGGTAAGGAGACGTGAACATGTCGACTCAAGAAAGCGTTCAAGCGTCTCCGGTGGCCACGCGAGCCAACGCCGAACGCGAGCGCCGCCGTGCTGCGATGCGCCGCAAATACCTGTTCTACGTGGTGCTGTTGGGGCTGGCGCTGGTGGCGCCGATGATGGTTTACCCCGTGTTTCTGATGAAGCTGCTGTGCTTCGCGTTGTTCGCCTGCGCCTTCAATCTGCTTTTGGGCTATGCGGGCTTGCTGTCCTTCGGGCATGCGGCGTTCTTCGCCTGTGGCGGGTATATCACCGGCTACATGCTCAGCAGCTACAGCGGCCTGAGCACCGAGCTGGGTATTCTCGCCGGCACGCTGGCATCGACAATATTGGGGCTGATCTTCGGACTGCTGGCTATCCGTAGGCAGGGCATCTATTTCGCGATGATCACCCTGGCGTTGGCGCAGATGGCCTTCTTCGTCTTCGTGCAGGCACCGTTCACAGGCGGCGAAAACGGTATGCAGGGCGTGCCGCGCGGGTTCTTGCTGGGCCTGTTCGACATGCAGAACAACATGGCGCTGTACTACTTCGTGCTAACGGTGTTCGTGTTCGGTTTCGCCATCATTCAGCGCACCATTCACTCACCATACGGCCAGGTGCTCAAGGCTATTCGCGAAAACGAACCCCGGGCGATATCGCTCGGCTACAACGTCGATGCGCACAAGTTGCTGGCATTCGTCATCTCTGCGGCGTTGACCGGCCTGGCCGGCTCGACCAAGACTGTGGTGTTCCAGCTCGCCTCGTTGACCGATGCGCACTGGCACATGTCCGGCGAAGTGATCCTGATGACCTTGCTGGGCGGCGTCGGCACTATTCTCGGTCCGATCGTGGGTGCGACGGTGGTGGTGACTTTGCAGAGCTCGCTATCCAACGGGCCGCTGGGCGAGTGGGTGCATGTGATTCTGGGCGTGATTTTCGTGCTCTGCGTGCTGCTGTTCCGCTCCGGCATCGTGGGTTGGCTGGAGCGGCTGATCAAACGCAATTTCAAGTAAAAGGCGACCGGAAGCGGAGACAGGAGGCGTCCGGGTCCCCAGGCAGGACCGATCGCACAGCAGTAGCTCGCCAATGGTAGGAGAGTTACCCGGGTGAAGCGGCCAGGGTTGGGCGGTCCGGTGGGCATTCGCTGCGGGGCGCGCCTCTCACGAAAGCGGGCCGGTGTGGGTGCCAAAGCCGCGGTGAGCAAGCGCACGCCAATCGGGCAGGTCCCGCATGCGACGTTCGGTAGATACGGTCTGTGGGGAGCCCCGCCCCCGGGGCGAAGCTGTCTAGCGGTGAGATAGCCCTGCAGTCGCGCAGGCCTTGTTGCTCAGGCGTTTTTCCAGCTCGGGCGGCGTTTTTCCAGGAAGGCATTGACGCCTTCCTTCTGATCCTTGGTATCGAACAGTTCCGCGAACAGTTCACGCTCGGAGGCCCAGCCATCGGCGTGGGTCTCGTTGCGTGCATTCATCACCAGGCGCTTGCAGCGGCTGATGGAGGACGGGCTCTGTGCGCTGACGCCTGCTGCGAGCTTGAGCGCAGCCTCGAGCGATTGTCCGCGTGGGACGACTTCCTCGACCAGGCCAATCTTCTCGGCCCGCTGTGCATCGATGCGCTCGCCACAGAGAATCATGCGCTTGGCCCAGCCTTCGCCCACCAGCCAGGGCAGGTTCTGGGTGCCACCAGCGCAGGGCAGCAGGCCGACGCTCGCTTCGGGAAGCGCCATTTGCGCCTGTTCCTCTGCGATGCGGATGTCGCAGGCCAGCGCGCATTCCAGGCCGCCACCCATGGCGTACCCGTTGATCGCCGCGATGGAAACGCCGCGAAAACGCGTCAGCGCATTGAAGGCATGGCCGAAGCGCTCGGCTACTTCGCGGGCGCTGGCCTTGTCGCCGTCGGCGAATTGCTTGAGGTCGGCACCGGCCGAGAAGAACTTTTCACCCTGGCCAGTGATGACCAGCGCATACACGTTCGGATCGTCGTTGAGCTGACCGATCAGTTGTTCCAGCAAGGCCAGCGACTCGCGGTCCCAAGTATTGGCCGGCGGGTTGGCGATGGTCAGCAGGGCGGTGTGGTCGCGTATCTCGAGCTGGATCTTCTGGCTCATGTCGGTTCCTTCTCGTTGGAATGATGTGCACGTCGTAAGGCGAGCAGGGTTCGATGAACGAGCCTAGCAGTGTAAAAATAGTAAACACATGCGACTAAATGCAGATGTATTCTGTTTTTTTGCACAGCCGGCCCTGTTGGCGTGCGCGATGACCTCACGGATCTGGAGCCTACGGTGGATTGGGACAACCTGCGTTTCTTTCTCGAACTGTCGCGCGCGGGCAAGTTGACGGTGGCGGCGCGGCGCCTGGCGGTCGATCACACCACGGTCGCGCGCCGGGTGCAGGCACTGGAAAAGGCGCTGGACAGGCAGCTGTTCATCCGCGCCAAGGCGGGCTATCGGTTGTCCGAAGCCGGTCGTGAATTACTCACCCAAGCCGAGGCGATGGAGAGCGCCATTACCTCCATCGAACAGCCGAGCCTGACGGCTGACAAACTCTCCGGTCAGGTCCGCATCGGCGCGACCGAGGGCTATGGCACGCTGATGCTGGCCGGACAACTGGCCACGCTCACCCGCGACTACCCGCACCTCGGCGTGGATCTGCTGGCCGTTCCGCGCTCGGTGCGTCTGGCGCGCCATGAAGCGGACATCGTCATCACGCTGGAACGGCCGGAACGTGGCCCCTACGTGATCACCAAGCTGACCGACTACGTGTTGCGGCTCTACGCGTCGGAGGCCTATCTCGCTCAACATCCGCCCATCCGCAGCCGTGAAGATCTGAGCCACCACGTGTTCGTCAGCTATATCGAGGACCTGCTTTACAGCAAGGAGCTGTTCTTCCTCGACGAGATCGTTCGCCCCCGTCAGCATTCGCTGCGCAGTACCAGCATTCTTGCGCAGCAGGAAGCCGTCGCCGCCGGGGCCGGGCTTGCGATACTGCCCGCATTCTCCGCACGCAAGGAGCCGTTGCTCAAGGAGGTGCTGGTCGACGAAATCGAGTTCACCCGTACGTTCTGGATGCTGATGCCCGTGGAAAACAAGGACCTGGCGAGGATGCGCGTGTGCTGGGATTTTCTCCGCGCCGTCGCCGCCAGCAGCCAGGACCAGATGATGGGGCGCGCATGATCCGCGAGGACAAGGGCACCATTTCGGTCCGGTTGGTGCACGAGGCACTGCTGGCCTTTACCACGCCGGTGCTGCCTGCTCAGGCCCTGCTGGATAACCTCGGACTTTCGCCAATCGCGCTCGACGACTCGGAGGCGCGGGTCGATGTGACTGAGTACAGCAAGCTCTGGCGGCGACTGGCACGGCATTTCGACGATGAATTTTTCGGCATGGATGCGCGGCGAATGCGAGTCGGCAGCTTCGCCTTCGTCTGCCGCGCAGCGATGGCGCAGCCGACCTTGGACAGTGCGATGCAAGTGGCGCTGGACTTCTTCGGGTTAACCTTCGAAGCCTTCCGCGGCGAACTGAACCGTAGCGAAAGTCTGGCCGAGATCGTGCTGCTGGAGCGCGATACGTCGCCACGACGGGCATTTACCTACTTCACCTTCTGGATGTTGCTGCATGGGCTGGCGTGCTGGCTGGTCGGGCGGCGCATTCCGTTGCTGGCGGTGGAGCTGCGCTGCGACGAGCCTGACTACAGCGATGACTATCGTGTGATGTTTTCGGACAACCTGCGGTTTTCGCGTTCCACCACGCGCCTTATATTCGCCGCCGAGGTGCTGGGCCTGCCCGTTCGCCGTAGTGAGTCCGAACTGCATGGCTTCCTGGCCCAGGCGCCAGCGAACATTCTGGTCCGGTATCGTGATGACACCAGTCTGGCCAGCCGCATCAAGGCGAAATTGCGCGGGCTGCCGGCCGAGCAATGGCCGACCAGCCACCTGCTGGCTCAAGAACTGTGCGTTTCGCCGTCGACCCTGCGCCGTCGGCTGGCCGAAGCCGGGCTGCCGTACCAGACCATCAAGGACTTGGTGCGGCAGGAAATAGCGACCTTGTGGCTAGCCGATGCCGCCATCACCTATGGCGAAATCGCCGATCGCCTCGGCTTTGCCGATGTCAGCTCCTTCTACAAGGCGTTCCGCAAATGGACCGGGACCAACCCCGGCCAGTACCGCCGACTGATTCTGGGTACGGTCTAGACTTCAGTCAGGTCAGATTGGCCAAAACGGTCAGCCAGATTGAGAAGAACGACCATTGTCCGCACCGATCGGGCTGATGAAGATGCCGCCAAGGGGATCGCTTGGGCGCCGGCCTTGACCATAGGTGCCTGCGGCGGCGATCTCGGACGCTTTCGAGAGGTTGTGCTGTGGACATTCAAGACAAGGTTTTCCTGATCACCGGAGGCGCCTCCGGGCTGGGCGCGGCGGCTGCCGAAATACTGCTGCTGGCCGGTGCGAAAGTCGTGCTGGCGGACATCAATACCAAGCTGCTGAACGAGCGCTGCGAGACGTTGGGCGCCAATGTCCTGGGTGTGATCACCAACGTATGTGACGAAGCTGCGGCGCAGGGGGCTGTGAATGAGGCGGTGGAGCGGTTCGGCGCGCTGCACGGGCTGGTCAACTGCGCCGGCGTTGCCAGCGGCGAAAGAATACTCGGTCGTCAGGGGCCGCATGGTCTGGACAGTTTCGGCAAGGTCATCGGCCTCAACCTGATCGGTACTTTCAACATGCTGCGCCTGGCTGCCGAGGCCATTGCCAGGAATGAACCGGACGCCGAGGGCAATCGCGGCGTGATCATCAATACGGCCTCCGTCGCGGCCTACGACGGCCAGATCGGCCAGGCTGCCTATGCGGCCTCCAAGGGTGGTGTGGTCGCGATGACGCTACCGGCCGCACGTGAATTGGCACGCCACGGCATTCGGGTCATGACCATCGCTCCCGGCGTGTTCGAGACGCCGATGATGGCCGGCATGACTCAGGAAGTGCGCGACTCACTGGCCGCAGGCGTGCCGTTCCCTCCGCGGCTGGGTCGCGCGCCGGAATACGCAGCGTTGGTACGCCATATCATCGAAAACGACATGCTCAACGGTGAAGTGATCCGCCTCGACGGTGCGCTGCGCATGGCCGCGAAATAATCGGAGACAGCAATGAACAACGATCCAATCGTGATTCTGGGCTCGGCCCGCACGCCCATGGGCGGTTTCCAGGGCGATCTGAAAAGCCTCAGCGCGCCGGAGCTGGGCGCGGCGGCGATTCGCGCTGCAGTGGAGCGCAGCGGTGTTTTAGCCGAACAGGTGCAGGAGGTGCTGATGGGCTGCGTGCTACCAGCCGGCCTCGGCCAGGCACCGGCACGTCAAGCCGCGCTTGGCGCCGGGTTAGGCAAGGCAACCGCTTCCACCACGCTGAACAAAATGTGCGGCTCGGGCATGCAGGCGGCGATCCTCGCCCATGACGCGCTGCGCGCTGGCAGCGTCGACCTGATCGTTGCCGGTGGCATGGAAAGCATGTCCAACGCGCCGTACCTGCTGGAAAAGGCCCGCGGCGGCTACCGCATGGGCCACGGCAAGGTGCTTGACCACATGTTCCTCGACGGCCTCGAGGACGCCTACGACAAGGGCCGCTTGATGGGTACCTTTGCCGAGGACTGCGCGCAGAATCATGGTTTCAGCCGTGAGGAGCAGGATGCCTACGCGGTGACCTCACTGCAGCGGGCGCGCGATGCCATTACCGCTGGCCGTTTCGCCAGTGAAATCGTCCCGCTGGAGGTCACGCAGGGTCGTGAGCAGCGCACCGTGCGCGATGACGAACAGCCGCCCAAGGCAATGCCGGAGAAGATTCCGTCTCTCAAGCCGGCGTTTCGCGAGGGCGGCACTGTTACCGCAGCCAACTCCTCCTCGATTTCCGATGGCGCCGCCGCGCTGGTGCTGACGCGACGCTCCCGGGCCGAAAAGCTCGGCCTGAAGCCGCAAGCGGTGATCCATGGCCACGCGGTATTCGCCGATGCGCCCAACCTGTTCCCGACCGCGCCCATCGGTGCCATCCACAAGCTGCTGGAGCGCACCGGCTGGCGTCTCGACGAGGTGGATCTGTTCGAGATCAATGAGGCCTTCGCCGTAGTCAGCATGGTCACCATGCGCGAGCTCGGTCTGGATCACGCCAAGGTCAACGTCAACGGCGGCGCCTGCGCGCTTGGCCACCCGATCGGTGCATCCGGTGCGCGCATTCTCGTCACGCTGCTCGCCGCGCTGCGCGACCGTGGGCTGCGCAAGGGCATTGCGGCCATCTGCATCGGCGGTGGCGAAGCGACCGCCATGGCCGTCGAACTACTCGACTGAGGAATTGCCATGCTGCTCAATGATGACCAGACCAGTATTCGCGACATGGCTCGACAATTCGCCCAGGAACGGCTGAAACCCTTCGCCGCCGACTGGGACCGCGAGCATCGTTACCCGGCCGAGGCGATTGCCGAGATGGCTGAGCTCGGCTTCTTCGGCATGCTCTGCCCGGAACAGTGGGGCGGCAGCGACACCGGGTATATCGCCTATGCGCTGGCACTCGAAGAGATCGCGGCTGGAGACGGCGCCTGCTCGACCATCATGAGCGTGCACAACTCGGTCGGATGCGTGCCGATCCTGCGCTTTGGAAATGATGAACAGAAACAGCGCTACCTCACGCCGTTGGCCAGCGGTTCGCAGATCGGTGCCTTCGCCCTCACCGAGCCCCATGCCGGCTCCGATGCGAGCAGCTTGCGCACCCGCGCCCGACGTGACGGCGATGGTTACGTTATCAACGGCGCCAAGCAGTTCATCACTTCGGGCCAACACGCCGGCACGGTAATTGTCTTCGCCGTGACCGACCCGGACGCCGGCAAGCGTGGCATCAGCGCCTTCATCGTGCCGACCGACACACCGGGTTATCACGTGGTACGGATCGAGGACAAGCTCGGCCAGCACGCCTCCGACACTTGCCAACTGGCGTTCGAAGAGATGCGCGTGCATGAGTCGCAGCGCTTGGGCGAGGAGGGCGAGGGCTACCGCATCGCACTGGCGAATCTGGAAGGTGGCCGCATCGGCATTGCCGCCCAGGCCGTGGGAATGGCCCGAGCGGCCTTCGAAGCCGCGCGCGATTACGCGCGCGAGCGTGAGGCGTTCGGAAAAGCCCTTACCGAACACCAGGCCGTCGCCTTTCGCCTGGCCGACATGGCCACCCAAATCACCGTCGCTCGGCAGATGGTGCTGCACGCTGCCGCACTGCGCGAGGCCGGCCAGCCTGCACTGGTCGAAGCCTCCATGGCCAAGCTGTTTGCCTCGGAAATGGCGGAGAAGGTTTGCTCGGCAGCGATCCAGACGCTAGGTGGTTATGGGTATCTGCAGGACTTCCCGGTGGAACGCATCTACCGCGACGTACGTGTCTGCCAGATTTACGAAGGCACCAGCGATATTCAGCGATTGGTAATTGCGCGCAACTTGGGGGAGTGAATCCTCTGTTCGATATTGATGCGCAAGCGTTTGGCTCCGGGTAGGCTGAAACCCACCACAATGGGGCGCAACCATGGCCCTGGTGGGCTGACGCTCACCTACGGGGCTAAATCCCAGGCTGCGTCGATATTCCAGATGACACTGGCTTGCGAAGCGGAAGGGTGATGACCTGACCTCTCGTTCAATCCCAGCCTTTCGTGTCCTCTGCCGAGTCCCTGATTGCCCCCGGCGTTCGCGAAAAGCGCGGGGCGGGTGCGGCGTGGAGGTCGCCGTCGATGTCGCGGTACACGCCGCGTTCTCGCATGTGCGGGTGCTGCGCGGCTTCTTCCAACGTGAGTACCGGCGCGAAGCAGGCATCGGTGCCTTCGAGCAGCGCGCACCAGTCGGCTTGGTTCCGGCTGGCAAACAGTGTGGCGAGTTGCTCGCTCTGTTCCTGCCAGCGGTCCGGGTCGGTACAGCCTTGGCGCAGGCTCTCCGGCGCTTCGATGCGCTGCATCAGCTCGGAGAAAAACTGCGGCTCCAATGGCCCAACGGCAATGTCGCGACCATCAGCACAGGTGTAGCAGCGGTAGTGCGGGGCGGCACCGGAGAGCAGGTTGCGGTCTCGCTCCAGGGAGATGGCGCCGCTGGGCAGGAGCCCGGCGAAAAAGGTCATCATGGACGACACACCATCGACGATGGCGGCGTCGACCACTTGCCCCTTTCCCGAACGATCCCGCTCCCAGAGGGCAGCCATGATGCCGAATGCGAGATACAGCGAGCCTCCGCCGAAATCGCCAACGAGATTCACCGGTGGGATCGCCGGACCTTCGCGGCCGCCGATGGCAGCCAGCGCGCCAGTGATCGCCAAGTAATTGATATCATGGCCGGCGCTCTTGGCCAGTGGTCCGGTCTGGCCCCAACCGGTCATTCGGCCATAGACCAAGCGCGGGTTGCGCTCGTGCATCTGCTCCGGCCCAAGGCCCAGTCGCTCCATCACCCCGGGGCGAAAACCTTCGATCAACACGTCCGCGTTTTCGGCCAAGGTCAGGCATCGTTCGCGCCCTGTGTCCGTACGGACGTCGAGTGTGATTCGCTTGCGGCCGCGATCCGCCACCGGATTGGGCCAGCCGTTGCCGCCTTCACGCTCAATGCGGATAACCTCGGCACCGAGATCGGCCAGTAGCATTGCGCAGTGCGGGCCGGGGCCGATGCTGGCGAATTCGAGCACCCGAAGGCCGAGCAGGGGACCTTGGCGGGGTTGTGATTGGTCTATCGACATCGGTAGCTCCCGAGGCTTAGCGCATCGAACGGGCAGATGGCTCGGCGAAGCGAGATCCAACTGTGGTGGTCGTAGGATGGGCGCAACCCTGGCGGTTTAGCTGCCCACCGCGCTCATCTCAAGCAGGTGGTTGCGGTAGCGGTCGCGCAGGGTCTTCTTGTCGATCTTGCCAGTGGCGGTTAGCGGAACGCTGTCGAAAATCACCGCGTCGGGCATCCACCATTTGACGATCTGCGGTTCCAGATAGGCGAGAATGGCTTCAGCGCACACTTCAGCGTCATCGTGGGCTTCGATGATGAGAATCGGGCGCTCCTCCCATTTTTCGTGGGTCACACCAACCACCGCCGCGATTCGCACGCCGGGGCAGGCCACGGCGATGTTTTCGATATCGATGGAGCTGATCCATTCGCCGCCGGACTTGATCACGTCCTTACTGCGATCGGTGATGCGCATGTAGCCGTTGGGGTCGATGGTGGCGATGTCACCGGTGTCGAACCAGCCATCCTGGTCCAGTGCGCTGGAGTCGCTGCGGAAGTAGCGCTCGACCGTCCAGGGGCCGCGCACCAGCAGCGCGCCGGAGCTGGTGCCATCGCGGGGCAGCTCATTGCCTCTTTCGTCAACGATCTTGAGCTCGATGCCAAATTGCAGCCTGCCCTGGCGGGTCCAGATGGCCTCGTTGGTGGCCGCTTCGCCCTGGGCGGCCAACTTGGGCGTCGGGGTGGCGACCACGCCGAGCGGGCTGGTTTCGGTCATGCCCCAGAGCTGGCGGACACTGACGCCATAGCGGGTCTCGAACTTCTCGGCCAGCACCCTGGGTACCGCCGAGCCGGCAATGACCAGGCACTTGAGCTGGCCGGTGCCCTCGCCGGTGCGTTCCAGATAATTGAGGTACATGGTCCAGATGGTCGGCACACCGCCGGAAAAGGTCACGCCTTCGTTCTGGATCAGCTCCTGCAGGCTGGCTCCATCCATCTTGTCGCACGGCAGGACGAACTTGCAGCCGTTTATCGCCGCGGTGAAGGGCACGCCCCACGCGGTCGCGTGATAGAGCGAGGAGCAGGGCATGATGCAGTCGAACGCCGAGAAGCCGAAGGCGCCGGTGAGTCCCGCGGCCATGGCATGCAGGACGACGGAGCGGTGGCTATACACCACACCCTTCGGATGACCGGTGGTGCCAGAGGTGTAGCAAAGCATGGCGCCGGCATTCTCGTCGAACTGCGGCCAATCGGTGATCGGTTCTTCTTGGGCAATCAGGGTCTCGTAGCTCTGCGCACCTACTTCGCCGGGTTCGGTGCGTTGGGCATCCGACAGCATGATGAAGGTATGGATGTGCTCCAGCCGTGGCCGAACGCGTTCGACCACGGAGAGAAAGCTGCGATCGAACAGCAACACGCCACTGCCGGCGTGATTCAACGTGTAGATGATCTGGTCATCCGACAGCCGCGGATTCGCGGTGTGGAGCACGGCGCCGATGCCCGGTACGGCAAAGAACAGCTCGAAGTGACGATGCGTATTCCAGGCCATGGACGAGACCAGGTCGCCGGCTTTGACGCCCAGACTGCGCAGCATCGAGGCCGCCTGGCCTGCGCGTTTCGCCAGCCCGGCATAGTCATAACGCCAGAGAGGTTCGTCTACCAGCCGCGAGACGATTTCCCGATCGCCATGGGCGAGGGCGGCGTGGGTCAGGATGCCGCTGATCATCAGCGGGGTCTGCTGCATCGTACCTTTGAGCATCTTCGTATCCTTTTTATTGTTGTGTGGATGGCGGCTGATATGGCTCGACATCCATAACTCGGATTACTGACTGCTTGTCGTCTTTAACGGGTCTTACCCGCCAGCTTTAATGATTTCGCGCTGAACTAGCGCTCCCTTGGCCCTCCAGGTTGCATTCGCGAGCCTGGCCACGAACAGATGAGTCCGCGCGCCGCTTTTCCATGCGCGATCTTTCACAGCCCATAGTTGTTGAGCTCCCGAGCGATCAGTAGCCGCTGAATCTCGCTGGAGCCTTCATAGATCTGCGTAATGCGTGCGTCGCGGTAGTAACGCTCGACCGGATAATCCTCGAGATAGCCGTAGCCACCGTGGATCTGCATGGCCTTGGAGCAGACGTATTCGGCGACTTCCGAGGCGAATAGCTTGGCCTGGGAGGCTTCGGATAGGCATGGCAGGTTGGCGCTGCGCAGACGCGCCGCATGCAGGATCAGCAGTCGCGCGGCGTTGAGGCGGGTGTGCATGTCCGCCAGCATGTTTGCCACACTCTGGTGCTCGATGATCGGCTTGTCGAACTGGATGCGCTCGCGGGCATATCCCAGCGCCGCCTCGAACGCCGCGCGGGCGATGCCCAGCGCTTGGGCGCCAATGCCGATGCGCCCACCTTCGAGATTCGACAGGGCAATGGCCAGTCCCTTGCCGCGTGGGCCGAGCAGATTGGCTTCGGGGATGCGGCAGTCGCGCAGGGTGACGCCGCAGGTATCCGAAGCACGGATCCCCATCTTGCTTTCCATCCGATCTACGACGAAACCGGGGTTGTCGGTAGGCACCAGAAAAGCCGAAAGACCCTTCTTTCCCAGCTCCGGATCGGTGACTGCGAAGACGATGGCGATCTTCGCGCGCTTGCCGTTGCTGACGAATTGTTTGGCGCCGTTGATCACCCATTCGCCGTTCTCCAGCACGGCGCGGGTGCGCAGGTTGTGCGCTTCGGAGCCGGCCTGGGGTTCGGTAAGGGCGAAGCAGCCGATGGCGCGCCCGGCGGCCAGATCCGGCAGCCATTCGTCCTGCTGTTCCGGCGTGCCGTATTTGAGGATTGGACCACAGCCGACCGAGCTGTGAATGCTCATCAACGCGCCGATGGCACCGTCGCCGGCCGAGATTTCCTCGACCGCCAACGCGTAGGCGACGTAATCGATGTAGGTGCCGCCCCATTGCTCGGGAACGATCATGCCCAGCAGACCGAGCTCGCCCAGCTGGGTCACGGTCTCGTCACCGATCCAGCCGGCCTGCTCCCAGGCCTGGGCTTTGGGTGCGATTTCGGCGCGGGCGAAGTCGCGCGCCATGTCGCGGATCATCCGTTGTTCTTCGCTCAGTTCGATGTCTTGCATGGATTGTTCCCTCTCAGACGCCCGCGAAGAAATCGGCAACCCGCTGAGGCGTCACCTCACTCAGCGTAGGCGGGTTCCAGCGTGGGTTCTTGTCCTTGTCGACGATCAGTGCACGAACGCCCTCGATGATGTCGCCCTGATCGAACCACTGGCGGTCCAGGTGCAGCTCCATACGGAAGCAATCGGCCAGTGAGAGTGCGCGTCCGCGACGAAGCATTTCCAGCGTGATGCCGAGCGAAAGAGGCGAGCGGCTGTCGATGATCTTGAGCGTCTCGGCCGCCCAGTCGCGGTATTCCGGACGGTTTTCACCTGCCAGCGATTCGCGGATCGCCGCGACGTTGTCATGACCGAAGTGTTTTTCTATGGCCGGGAAAAGCGCTTTGAACGAGGCATCCGGCAGTTCGGTGCACCCCATCGATACCAGCAGATTGGTCAGCGTCTGCACCGGCGGGGTGCTCCAGTCCTGACGGTCTAACGCTTGTTCGAGCTCAGCGAAACGCTCATGGCGCACGCAGTAATCGGCCAGCCCGGCATAGAGCGCGTCGGCCGAATCGATATGGTTGCCGGTCAGACCCATGTAGATGCCGAGGTTGCCCGGCAGGCGCGGCAGGAAATAGCTGCCACCGACGTCAGGGAAATAACCGATGCCTACTTCCGGCATGCCCATGCGCGTGCGTTCTGAGATCACCCGCAACGACGCGCCCTGGACGAGTCCCATGCCGCCGCCGAGAACGAAGCCGTTCATCAAAGCCAGCAGCGGCTTGCTATAGGCGTGGATGTATTGATCGAGAGCATATTCCTCTTCGAAGAAGACGCGATGAAGATCCTCGCCGTTCTGGTAGCTGTCATACAACGAGCGGATGTCTCCGCCGGCACAGAAGGCCTTTTCGCCAATGGCACGCAATACCACGGCGACCACGTCCTGATCGTCAGCCCAGTCCTGCAGTTGACGATGGAGGTTGCGGACCATCGGCAGGGTGATGGCGTTCAGCCCAGCCGGACGGTTCAGGGTGAGGTAGCCGACGCGATTACGAACCTCGATCAATACCGGCGCTTCTGCCTGGGTCATGCTCAATCCTCCTGACGGTAGAGTTTGATGATCGCGGAGAAGTCCAGGGTACCGTTGCCCTGCGTGCTGAAGGCCTGGTACAGCTGCTGCGCGAGAGCACCGAGGATAACCGGCTGGCGCACCTGTTTGGCCGCTTCACTGGCAAGTCCCAGATCCTTGAGCATCAGATCGGTGCCGAAGCCGCCGCTGTAGCCGCGCGAGGCCGGACTGTTCTCCGCCACGCCGGGGAACGGGTTGTAGATCTCGGAACTCCAGCAGCGCCCGCTGGACGAGTTGATCACACTGGCCAGAACTTTGGGGTCCATTCCCAGCGAGACGCCCAGGGACATGGCCTCGGCGGCGCCGATCATGGAGATGCCAAGCAATAGATTGTTGGCGACCTTGGCAACCTGGCCGTTACCGCTGCCGCCGCAGTGGACGATGTTCTTGCCCATTGTTGCGAGAATTGGCTGGGCCTTCTGAAAGTCCGCCTCGTTGCCGCCGACCATGAAGGTCAGGGTGCCGGCTGCCGCACCGACGGTGCCGCCGGAGACCGGGGCGTCGAGCATCGGGTTGCCGTTTTTTGCCGCAGCGGCGGCGACTTCGCGGGCACTCATCGGGTCGATGGTGGACGAGTCGATGAGCAGCACGTCGGCCGGGACGTGGGCGAGCAAGCCGTCCTCGCCCAGGTATACCTGCTTCACGTGGGCGGCCGCCGGGAGCATGGTGATGATCACCTCGACACCCGCTTGGGCGACGGCGGCGGGAGAGGTGGCTTCCTTCGCGCCAGCGTCGACCAGGTTGGAGACTGCCGCAGCGGAGAGGTCGAATACACAGACCTGATGACCGGCCTTGAGCAGGTTGTGGGCCATGGGCCCGCCCATGTTGCCGAGTCCGAGAAAACCGATATGCATGGCCGTTTCCTTCTTGTTATAGGGGCGATTGGCGGCGCCGCGATCGACGACCACGGCGCCGGCCGCGGTTATTTCAGGTTGATGGTGGTGTTGACCGATCCGCCAACTTCGCTCTCGTCGAACCAGCGCTGTGTAACGGTCTTGGTCTGGGTATAGAACTGCACGACCTGTTTGCCGTACGGGCCGAGATCGCCGAGCTTGGAGGCACGCGAACCGGTGAAGGAGAACATTGGCACCGGCACCGGGATCGGTACGTTGATGCCTACCTGGCCCACGTCGATTTCTTCCTGGAAATGCCTCGCCGCGGCGCCGGAACGGGTGAACAGGGCGGTGCCGTTACCGTTGGGATTGGCGTTGATCAATTCGATGGCTTGGTCGAGGGTGTCGACCTGCATCACGCAGAGCACCGGGCCGAAGATCTCCTCGCGATAGATGCTCATTTCAGGCGTGACGCCCGAGAAGATCGTCGGCGCGACGAAGTTGCCCTTCTCGAAACCTGCGACCTGCGGGTTGCGGCCGTCCAGGACCAGGTCGGCACCTTCGGCGACGCCGCGTTCAATCAGCGAGCTGATGCGATCGAGTGCGGCACAGGAGACGACCGGACCGACATCGGTGCCGCTTTCGGCGCCCGCATTGACTTTCAATGTCTTGGCCTTGGCGACCAGATCCGGCAGCCAGCTTTGCGCTTCACCGACCAGAATCAGCACTGATAGAGCCATGCAGCGCTGACCCGCCGCACCAAACGCCGCACCGACCAGGTTGTTGAGCGTCTGCTCCTTGTGCGCGTCGGGCAGGATGATGCCGTGGTTCTTCGCGCCCATCATGCACTGCACGCGCTTGCCGGCGAGACTGGCGCGGTTGTAGACGTGAGTGCCGACCTTGGTCGATCCAACGAAAGACACGGCCTTGATATCCGGATGGTCGCAGATCAGGTTCACCGCATCGGCGCCGCCGTGGATGACGTTCAGCACGCCCGGCGGTACGCCCGCTTCCATGGCCAGCTCAGCGAGGCGCATGGTGACCATCGGATCCTGCTCGGACGGCTTGAGCACGAAGGTATTACCGGTGGCGATGGCCATCGGAAACATCCACAGCGGGATCATCGCCGGGAAGTTGAAGGGTGTGATACCGGCACAAACGCCCAACGGCTGCAGCAGGGTATAGGTGTCGACTCCCGTGGCGACGTTATTGGCCAGCTCACCGAGTTGCAGATTGCCAATACCGGCAGCGTGTTCGACCACTTCCAGGCCGCGGAACACGTCGCCCTCGGCGTCCGGCAGGGTCTTGCCCTGTTCGGCGGTGAGGATCGCGGCCAGCTCCTTCATGTTTTCGCGAATCAACTGCTGGTATTTGAGGAATATCCGCGAGCGTGCACCGATTGGCGTCTTGCGCCAGGTCTTGAAGGCTTCTTTGGCGCTGGCGACTGCAGCATTCATTTCCGCTTCGGTGGCGAAGGGCACGCGGGCCAGGACTTCCTGCGTCGCCGGGTTGATGATGTCGCGCCACTCGCGGGTGGAGGACTCGACCAGCTCACCGCCGATCAGGAGTTTGACTGTGGGGATGGCACTTGACTGGGTCATGGTGGGTCCTAGCGATTGTCGTTATTGAATAAAGGCTGGTCGGTTGAGCTTTCCTGATCCTAGAGTGCAAATTTATCCACATCAATGCGGGTTGCCGCATAGTGGGTCTGCATAAATGCACAGTGTTGGCTGGCTTGCATCCTTACGGCGATGGTGAGTCCGCACACCGCGGTGCCTGGATTCACTGACAGAGCGAGACCTAACTGTGACCTTGGAACAACTATAGATGTTGAGTACTGATAGTCCCGGCGTGAATCAGGTCGGCAACCGACCCGATTGCCCGTTGCCCTTCGATGAAGCGCTACTGGACATGCTGCCGATCGGCGTCTGCACGCTTGATGCCGACGGCGCGGTGCTGCGTTACAACCGAATCGCTGGCCAACTGTGTGGTCGCGGGCTGGAAGCTTACGGTCGGCTTCGTATCCTGTCCGCGGACGGCGAGGCGCAGCCATTCGCCGATACACCGCTGGCGGAGACGATCCGTACGGGGCGTACCAGCCAGGACGTTGCGCTGCTCATCGAACGGCCCGATGAACAACCAATGCCAGTGCTTGCCAATATTCAGGCAATGCGCAGTGATACCGGGCAGATCACCGGGGCAATCATCTGCTTCCAAGGCAACACGCCGTCCCGACAGTGCAGTGCCGACCGCCGACGCAGCGTCGAATGGCTGAGCGCCATCGTCGAAAACACCCCTGAATGCGTGAAAGTCGTCGATCAGGACGGCACTCTGGTGCAGATGAACCCGGCGGGGTTGCGCATGCTGGATGCGAAAAAACCATCCGATGTGGAGGGGCTGAGCGTCTTCGATCTGATCGTGCCCGAGCACCGCCAATACTGGCGAGAACAGCACCGGCGTGTTTGTGAAGGCGAAAAGCTCAACTGGGAATTCGACATCATCAGCCTCGGCGGTACCCGTCGGCATATGGAGACCCATGCGGTTCCCATGACCACGCCCGGCGGGCTTCCAGGCGGATTCGTGCAGCTGGCGGTGACGCGCGACATCACCGATCGTAAACGCCTAGAGGCAGCGACACGCGAGGCGGAGCGCCGGCTGGCCGACCTCCTCGATGCGCTGCCCAGCGCTGTCTATACCACCGACGCGAACGGTAAGGTCACCTACTTCAACCAGGCCTGCGTAAAATTGGCGGGCCGCGTACCGGCCATCGGCACCGACGAGTGGTGCGTCACCTGGCGACTGTACTGGCCAGATGGTACGCCGATGCCTCACGCAACCTGTCCAATGGCCATTGCGCTCGCCGAAAACCGCGCGATTCATGGCGCGGAGGCGCTGGCCGAGCGACCGGATGGTACACGGGTACCATTCCTGGCGTACCCCGCACCGTTACACAACGAGGCTGGCGAGCTGATCGGCGCGGTGAACATGTTGGTGGATATCACTGAGCGCAAGGTGGCCGAGGATCATCGGCAATTGCTGCTCAACGAATTGAATCACCGGGTCAAGAACACCCTGGCGACCGTACAGTCGATCGCCGCGCAAAGTTTCCGGAGGAACGAGATCAGCGAAGGCTATCGCTGGTTCGAAGGACGCCTGATCGCACTGTCCAAGGCTCATGACGTGCTGTCGAAGGAGAACTGGCAGGCTGCCAGTCTGAACGACATCATCGATCAGGCGGTGGCGCCGTTTCAGGCCCCAGGTCACCAGCGCTTCGTTATCGAGGGGCCGCCCCAGCGCCTGAAACCTAAAGCTGCGTTGGCATTGGCGATGGCTTTTCACGAGCTGTGTACCAACGCTGCGAAGTTCGGTGCGCTGAGCAGTGAGAGGGGCTTCGTTCGCATTCATTGGACGGTCACACCCTCTAAGTCCATGCATCTGTTTTGGAAGGAGGTTGGCGGCCCCCCGGTTTCGCCATCGGCGCGCAAGGGGTTCGGATCGCGCCTGCTCGAGTACGGTCTGGCGGGTGAACTCGATGCCGAGGTACGACTGGCTTATCCGGTCGACGGTGTGACCTGTGACATCGAGGTTCCGCTGCCATGATCGATCACAGCGCGAATACTAAAAGCGAGAGAAGTTTTGAACATCTCCGGGTTCTGGTCGTGGAAGACGAGGCGCTGGTCGGCATGTTGCTAGAGGATATGTTGAGCGACATCGGCTGCGCACACGTGGAAGTTCTGTCGCGCTTCGCCGATGGGCTGCAAGCGGCCGAGACCGGGTCTTTCGATCTGGCCGTGCTGGATGTCAACCTTGATGGCGTCGCCAGTTTTCCGATCGCCGAACAGCTCATCGCCCGCAACATCCCGCTGCTGTTTGCCACCGGCTATGGGGTCGATGGCATGGACCCGCGATTCTCCGACATCCCCACCTTGCAAAAGCCGTTCTTCTTCAGCGATCTGGAGCGAGTCGTATCTCAGGCGTTGGAAGGGGCTTGAACTGCATCAGGCATACGTCGAGGTAGCCACTGACAGCAAAAAGCCCGCGTTCAGCGGGCTTGTCGAGGTGGCTGCGCGGTAGCCCTTTACGGGCCTTGAGTCACGAACGCCGAGTTGCCCGTTCCGTTCTGCATGATCGCAGCGTTATAACTCTGCGGGCTATCCAGCGTGCCGGTCTGCACGACAGACGCGTAGTTCTCGGTGCCGATCTGACCGACGTTGGCAGAGCTGTAGTAGCCGGTCTGATCCACATCGATTTCGTTGGCGGTTCCGTTCTGGTCGATGATCAGGCTGCTGCCGTCGAAGTCCTGCCGGATATCCACCCGGTTGTAATCGCCAGTGGAGCTCCCCTCTACGCTAGTCGAACGCCCGCTTTGCTGTGCGGTCAGCTCGTTGCCGGTGCCATTCTGCGTGAAGGAGAACGAGCCGAAGCCGGCAGACTCCACGACATCCGCGACGTTGTCCGTGCCGATCTGAATCAGCTCAACGGTACCCGAGGAGTAGCGACCGGGTGAGCGTTGGTCGAGCGTCGCCTGGTTAGCCGTACCGTTCTGACTGATCGTTGCGGTGGCGCCGAAGGGGAAGCCATCCTGAGTGAGGTTGATGGCGTTATCCGTACCGGTCTGCTCGGTCTGCGCATGAGTATCGCCTATTTGTTCGATATAGGCGGTGTTCCCAGAGCCGTTCTGCATCCCACTGTAATTCTTGACGAGGAAGCCTTCCTGAAACACCTCGATTGAGTTGTTCTCTCCGTTCTGGCTGATAGCTGCGCTGTTTGCGTTGAAGTCCAGCTGCTCGATATAGGCCAGATTGCTCGTACCCACTTGCGAGATGGATGCCGAATGGCCAACTTCTGCTGAAGACTGAAGTACGGTAGCGAGGTTGTAAGCACCGTCCTGGTTGACAGTGATTTCGCCGTTCAAGCCTGTTTGCTCGATGGTGGAGATGTTGCCGTTGCCAGTCTGGTTGCTGTTGGCCGTAAGACCGACCCCGCTCTGGTCGGTGTAGGCAACATTGCCTGTGCCGTTCTGCACTTGCGTAATGCTGCCCTCGTCGCCTTGCTGCATCACATCGGCATAGTTGTCGCTGCCCGTCTGATCCTGCGTCGATTCACTGACGGCGTAGGCGTGATTCGCCAGTAATACTGAAATGGCCGCTGCCAGGATTGTTTTTCTTGTCTGCATTTCAGAGTTCCTTGAGTGAAGGAGGCCTGAGTTCTAGCCGGCGCGCTTGTGACTGTGTATCCGCCGAAAAGCTGAACTGTATTCTACGGGGGATTAATTCTTACGGCCGTCAATCGATGCCACACGAAAACGCTGGGCTCTGGGGCGAAAGTGCCAGCGTTTTGCTTTGTATCAATTGGAGATAAGCGGCAGACGAACCCATACGAAACGGTGAGACGCCAGGTCTGTTCATCCAGCGCTGAAGGCATGGATCGACGGGCGGGGCAGAACGACCAGCTGTACGTGTAGCTCATCGGGGTCAAGTGGATAAACGCGCCGGCGCTGCAGCAGTTCCGCTTTTACTCACTTCTCTCTCAACGGGTTGTTTTGCACGGCAAGGGTGCCGCCGTAGCGAATCCCGGCTGAACAGTGGCGTATCGGAGTTGCCGTACAGCGTGGAAAGCACTCGAATTTTTTTGCCGGTCGACAGACCATAGCTCACCGATTACCACCACGGCGCTTCTACGAGTACCGTCAATCGAAAGAGGAACAGCATGAATAGCAAGGTCGTCTTCATCACTGGCGCCACATCCGGGTTCGGGCGCGCTACGGCTCGCCGATTTGCCGAAGCCGGTTGGTCGTTGGTCCTGACCGGTCGCCGCTCGGAGCGCCTGGAAACGTTAAAAGCCGAACTGGACGGTAAAGTACCTGTTCATGTCGCGACGCTCGATGTGCGCAAGAACGAGGCGGTCAAGGAAGTGATCGCCGCGTTGCCCGAAGCCTTTCGGGCCGTGACCTGCCTGGTCAATAACGCGGGCTTGGCGCTGGCCCCGGAGCCTGCGCAGAAGACCGATCTGAACGACTGGCACACCATGATCGATACCAATATCACCGGCTTGGTCAATGTCACCCATGCACTGCTGCCGACGCTGATCGATACGGGCAAGGGCGCCAGTATCGTCAATATCGGTTCGGTGGCAGGGCAGTGGCCGTATCCCGGCAGCCACGTATATGGGGCCAGCAAGGCCTTCGTTCAGCAATTCAGCTACAACCTGCGCTGCGACCTGATCGCCACCGGCGTGCGCGTCACCGATATTGCGCCGGGCATGGCCGAAACCGAATTCACCCTGGTCCGTACCAAGGGCAATCAGGCGGCGTCCGATGCCCTTTACAGCACCACCACACCGTTGACGGCAGAAGATATCGCCGAGCAGATCTTTTACGTCGCCACATTGCCTGCGCATATCAACATCAATCGGTTGGAGATCATGCCGTCGCGCCAAGCGTGGGCGGGCTTCGCGGTCGATCGCGACAAATAGACCTAGGGTGGGCTGGAGGCGTGCCGCTGCAGCCCACCGAGCAACACTGTACGGTTCGGAGGGCTGCAGCCGGTCTGCAACGCCACAGGCACAGCGGCAGCGTCCCATGAGCACGCAAGGTTCTGGGATTCACAGGGAGATGGTTGTTCAGATCGAAATGCAGCAGGCGCTCTGGAGAGCGGTTTTGCGAGAGTGGACGAAGAGGGGAGCAGCGGAGCGTTTTGATCAGGCGCTGCGTCCACAAGGGACGTCAGCGGCCCGGTTTTCGAATGAGGTGCTTAGTTCACCGCATCTTTCAGCGACTTGCCCGGCTTGAAGCCAGGCAGCTTGGCTGCGGAAATCTTGATTGTCGCGCCGGTCTGCGGATTGCGACCGTCACGCGCAGCACGCTCTTTGACGGCAAAGGTGCCGAAGCCGACCAGCGTCACGCTGTCGCCGTTCTGCAGGGTATTGGTCACGCTTTCGGTGAAGGCATCCAGTACACGGGTGGCAGTGCTCTTCGGAACATCGGCGGAGGCTGCGATAGCTTCAATCAACTCGGCTTTATTCACGGGTGTGGCTCCAGATTTGGTTGGGTGGTCAGTATAAGCAGCGTCTCGCCCTGTCGCCTGCGGCAAATTTCCTCTTTTGTAAAAAAAATATGTTGGCCGGCTGACAAAATCGCATGTTGCAGCTGATCCGGACGCTTCTGTCTGGACAGCGTCCTGGCAGCTTCGGTTCATTGCCAGCCCGACCACCGGCTATTGCTGCAATCGCTCCCCGCGACGCCTCGTTGCAGGCGTTTGGTGACGGTGTGGCCCTGGTTTGGCCGGGCCAGGCATGCGCGTGGCTGGCGATCCGGCGGGACTCGCTCAGGCACCGAACCGACACGCCGATCTGCCCGCCGGGACCGACAGCGGCTAGTAGCGAATATCGATATCCAGTTCGGTCGGCGCTGTGCCGCTGACCGCGAACTCGCTTTCTTCGAACGTCGGCGGGCCCATCACCTTGGGGTTGTTGGACAGCCCGTAGCCCTCCGTGGGAAACATGCCGAAGCGGCGGTCCAACTCGCCGTTAGCGTTCTCATCGTGGTAGACCATGATGGCGTACTGGCCGGCGGGCACGTCCTCGAACAGCAGCGTGACCGTACCTCTCGCCGCCGGGGCCTCCTGTGTGGCGAAAGCCTTGTCGACCTTGCGAAAGCTCTTCGGGTCGGAAAACAGCGCGACCCGGACAGCCCCTTGGTCATGCTGGATGCCGTTCAGCCTTACGGTCAGTGCCTGGCCGTCGGCAAATGCCGCACCGCTCGCCGAAACGGCAAGCAGCAGAAATACTGCGCGTAGTGTCATCGATAAGCTCCGGTGGTTCGTCTAGCATCATCTGGCTGCAGCGGTCCGCGCGGCGACTCCGGCACGTTGCGGATCGGGCGTGCCATAGTGGCGTCGTTGCGCTCGGACGGCCAGCGCGACGCGTCACAACAGCACTGGGTCATGGCTCTCCGCCGCCTGCGATGCCATGCTAGCCGGCCACTCCTCTCACCCGAGCCCGCATGGATAAGATTCATCTGCAGACGCTGATCATCGACAAGCTGCTCGCCGATCTGAGGATCGCCGAGGACGCACTGAGGGCGTCTCACGAGGCGGCCACTCATGCCGAAAGCAAGGCGGAAAACAAATACGACACCCGCGGGCTGGAAGCGGCGTACCTGGCCGACGGCCAGCGCCGCCGGGTCGCAGAAATCGAAGCGGCGCTGGCGAGCTATCGCAACCTGCCTATGCGCGATCTGACGGGCGAGCCGATTCGGCTGGGTGCTCTGGTTTCGCTTGAACTGGCGAGTGGTTGCCGGTGGGTTTTCCTAGGTCCGGACGCCGCAGGGCTGAAGGTAAAAGTGGGCGAAACCGAAGTGCTGGTCATTTCTCCGCATTCACCGCTGGGACGGGCCTTGCTCGGTTGCCACGAGGGTGACGAGGGCAAGCTGCTAGTAGATGGCCGACCCCAGCAGTACGGCGTACTGACGATCTGTTGATGGGGGAGCGCCAGCCAGAGGTGGTGTCTCAGGCTTTACTATGTCTTGATACAGTGAAGATACGCTTCATATTCAGTTGGTTACATCATATTTGCATCTGGTTTGTCATGTTTATGGCTTGGCATGAGAGGCTTGCGTCGGAGCGAAACTTTGGCTCTGCGGGAGACACAAAGCCCGCTTTCGACGCTGGTTGCGCGTCCTTCATCAGGGCTGCGGTGCGTTCGGGGCTCAGCCGATGGTCATCAGGCTGGCGTTGCCGCCGGCCGCCGCGGTGTTGATGCTCAGGGCGCGCTCGATCAACAGCCGCTCCAGCGGGATATTGGTTTCGCCCGGCGCCAGCCCTTGCACGCCGACGATAGGGCCGCTGCGCTGGGACAGTCGCTGGTTGACGTCACGCAGTTGGTCGGGCTCGCCATGGTGCAGCACCGCATCGAAGCGTACGGCGTCACTGGTCCAATCCGCGACGCGGATGATTCGGGCTTGCACGGCTTGGGGCAGCTGGCCGATCAGGTTGCTGCTGGATGGGTTATCCGCCAGTACAGCTTCGCTGCCGACGGTCAGCACTGCCGCTAGCTGGGTCAGTAGATCGCGTTCATCCTCGGAAAGGCACAGCACATATTCGCGTGGCAGCAGGCTGTAGCTGTTGCGTTCCCCTGTGGGCCCGTTGAGCAGCCGCGTGGTGCCGCTCTGGGATTGCTCGGCGTAGCGATCGCACAATGCGGCCAGTTCGCCTCGGCCATTGTCGTGCGCCCATTGCCTGAACTGCTTGGCGGCAGCGGTTTGCGCCGGAGACTGCTGCACCTCGGGCAATGTCTGAGCACCACCGAAGTTCAGCGCGCGCAGCAATGCATCGTAGGGCCGCTCCGACAGCAGGCGATACAGATACAGTGGACCGCCGGCCTTGGGTCCGGTGCCCGAGAGCCCCTCGCCGCCGAATGGCTGCACACCCACCACTGCGCCGACAATGTTGCGGTTGACGTATAGATTGCCAACCTTGGCGCGGTCGATGACTTTGGCGATGGTTTCGTCGATGCGGGTATGCACGCCCAGGGTCAATCCGTATCCGGCGGCGTTGATCTGGTCCAGCAACTTGTCCAGATCGGCACGGCGATAGCGCAGCACATGCAACACCGGGCCGAAGATCTCCTGCTGCAACTCGTCCAGGCGTTCCAGCTCGATCAGTGTGGGCGTCACGAAGGTGCCATGGGCACATTCCTGTTCGTCGACGCGAGCCATCTGATGCACCCGGCGGCCCTTGTCCCGCATGGCCTGTAGGTGCCGTTCGATATTGTCCCGCGCTTCGGCATCGATAACCGGACCGATGTCCACCGCCAGTCGCTGCGGGTTGCCCATGCGTGCTTCGGCCATCGCCCCCTTGAGCATGCCGATGACCCGTTCGGCAACGTCTTCCTGCACGCAGAGCACACGCAATGCCGAGCAGCGCTGACCGGCGCTGTCGAAGGCTGAGTTCATCACGTCCATCACCACCTGCTCGGCGAGTGCCGAGGAGTCGACGATCATCGCGTTCTGGCCGCCGGTTTCGGCGATCAGTGGAATGCTCCGCCCGCGCTCATCCAGCCGTCCGGCGATGCTGCGCTGGAGGATCGAGGCGACCGCCGTAGAACCGGTGAACATCACACCACGAACGCGCTCGTCACTCACCAGGCGCGCACCAACGGTTTCGCCGCGCCCGGGCAGCAGCTGCAAGACACTTCTGGGAATGCCTGCATCGTGGAGTATCTGCACCCCAAGCGCGGCGATCAGCGGGGTTTGCTCGGCCGGCTTGGCCAACACCGTATTGCCGGCGCCCAGTGCGGCACAGACCTGGCCGGTGAAGATCGCCAACGGGAAGTTCCAGGGGCTGATACAAACTACCGGGCCGATTGGGCGGTGGGTGTCGTTATCGAAATTGCAGTTCACTTCGGCGCCATAGAAGCGCAGGAAGTCCACTGCTTCGCGAACCTCTGCGATGGCGTTGACGTAGGACTTGCCCGCTTCACGAATGAGCACGCCCATCAGCATCTGCATGCGCTGTTCCATCAGATCGGCAGCGCTTAACAGCGCCGCCGCACGTTCTTTCGGCGCAGTGGATTGCCAGGCAGCAGCATGCTCCACTGCGCAACGCAGGGCATTGTCGACATCCTCCTCGCTGGCTTCCTGCACCTGACCGACCACGTCTTGCTGATCCGCAGGATTGAGCAGCGGCTCGACCGGCATCGTCGAAACCGTCTCGCAGCCTAGCTGAGGCGCCGCCGTATGGCGCTGATGGGCGCTGGCGAGCAGGGCGGAGGAGAGCGAGGCCAGGCGCTGTTCATTGGCAAGGTCGATGCCGCACGAATTGATGCGACCTTCACCGTATAGGTTGCGCGGTAGCGGGATTCGCGGGTGAGGCAAGCCAAGCGTGCCTTCCGCCGCGAGCATCTGTTCGACGGTTACCACCGGATCGGCCACCAGCTCTTCCAGCGAAATGCTCTTGTCGGCAATGCGGTTGACGAAGGAGGTATTGGCGCCATTTTCCAGCAGACGCCGCACCAGATAAGCCAGCAGCGTTTCGTGGCTACCGACCGGGGCGTAGATACGGCAAGGCCGGTTGAGTCTGCCTTCGCCCCTGCCGACCACCTGTTCGTAGAGCGGCTCGCCCATGCCGTGCAGGCACTGGAACTCATACTGACCGGGGTAATAGTTCTGGCCGGCGAGGTGGTACACCGCGGCCAGGGTGTGGGCGTTGTGGGTTGCGAACTGAGGGTAGATTGCCTCGGGCGCGGCGAGCAGCTTGCGTGCGCAGGCAATGAAGGACACATCGGTGTAGGCCTTGCGGGTGTAAACCGGGTACCCCTCGAGGCCGTTGACCTGTGCCAGCTTGATTTCGCTGTCCCAGTAAGCGCCCTTGACCAAGCGAATCATCAGCCGATGGCGGCTACGCTTGGCCAGATCGATCAGGTAATCCACTACATAGGGGCAGCGTTTCTGATAGGCCTGGATGACGAAGCCGATGCCGTTCCAATCGCTCAGCGAGGGTTCGAAGCAAAGCCGCTCCAGCAGATCCAGCGACAGCTCCAGGCGATCCGCTTCTTCGGCATCGATGTTGATGCCGATGTCGTAGCGCCGCGCCAGTTCGGTCAAGGACAGCAAGGTCGGGTACAGCTCGTCCATCACGCGGTCGTATTGCGCACGGCTGTAGCGCGGATGCAGCGCCGACAACTTGATCGAGATTCCCGGGCCTTCATAGATGCCGCGCCCGCGCGAGGCCATGCCAATGGAATGGATCGCCTGCTCGTACGAGGCCAGATAGCGCCGCGCATCTGCGCTGGTCAGGGCCGCCTCGCCGAGCATGTCGTAGGAATAGCGGAAGCCTTTGGCTTCCATGGTCTGCGCATTGCTCAGGGCTTCGTTGATGGTTTCGCCGGTGACGAACTGCTCGCCCATCAGCCGCATTGCCATGTCCACGCCTTTGCGGATCAGCGGCTCGCCCCCCTTGCCGATCAGGCGGTTGAGCGAGGAGGAGAGGTTGGATTCGTTATGCGTGGCGACCAGCCGGCCGGTGAGCATCAGGCCCCAGGTCGCGGCGTTGACGAACACCGACTGGCTGTTGCCCAGGTGAGGTTGCCAGTTGCCGGTGCTGATCTTGTCGCGGATCAGCGCATCGCGCGTGCCTTTGTCTGGCACGCGCAACAGGGCCTCAGCCAGACACATCAGTGCCACGCCTTCCTGGGACGACAGCGAGAACTCCTGCAGCAGCCCCTGCACCAGGCCTTGGCGTCCGCCAGCGCTTTTCTGATTGCGCAGCTTCTCGGCGATACGCAAGGCCAGCCGGTGCGTGGCTTCGGCCCTTTCCGGCGACAGGCGCGCCTGCTCCAGCAGGACCGGCACCGCTTCCGGCTCCGGACGGCGGTAGGCTGCGGTAATAGCCGCGCGCAACACCGACTGCGGTAGCACGCTCTCGGCAAATTCGAGAAACGGCTGGCTATCGGATGTGATCTCTACGTCCATATGATCGGCGACGTGTTCCACCGGGGCGGCGCCGAGAGGGGCTGTGCCGCTTTCCAGCTGTTCGAGGTAATTCAGCAGCGCCTGTTTTACCAACCACTGTGGCGTGCGGTCGACCTGCCGGGCGGCTGCCTCGAGTCGATCACGGGCAGCCTCGTCTAGCTTGATGCCGAGCGTAGTGGTCGCCATGTCGCTGTCCCTCTGTCATGCGATGTGGTTGGGTTCGCCAGCCCCATCCTGTTAGTCGGAGCGTTGCACTGCCTTCTAGCAGCGTAGACTCTCACGGCACCGCAGTCGGAAGGTGGCGGCGAGCGGTAAAACCCTGATACAGCTCGACACGCTCTTGTTGGCAGCCTATTCAGCCAGTCATGACTAATCTTCAGCCATGGGCCGTAAGGCCATTGTTCGAGGATTCGGGTGAGCCGCCTGCGGACGCGGCATCTACTCGTCAGCGAGTGGCTGCGTACCATCGAAAGGCGTGGAGAGGAATATGAAAATTGAACGATTCGAAGACCTCATCGACTGGACCCGCGATACCCACCGAGAGCTTTCCAGATGCCTGGGACGCAGCGCTTTGCGTCACGAAGAACAGCGAGCACGATGGTTGCTGGCCTATCTCGCTGATCACGAAAAGATCCTGGCCAATACCATTGAACGTGTGGAGCGCCACGCCGATCCGAAAGCTCTGCGTACCTGGATTTATGACTACGTGGCGCGCAATCCGGTGATTCGCAGCCAGCCCCAAGCCATGCCGTACGCGGCGATGAGCGTTGAAGAAATTTCCTATGAAGTTTTCACCATTCACAATCAGGTGATGGATCTGTATCGCTCACTGGCACGCCGAGCCGAAATTGACGGTGCGCGGGACCTCGCCAATGATTTGCTGGCGCTCGAGTCTCACGAAACGATGCGTCTGGCGGTGCAGTTCAACCGGGTCGACGAGGTTTGAACGTTGGTCCCAAGTAATAGGGCAGGCGAAACCGGTTTCAGCGCTTTTCCGGCTCAGGCACATCGGATTCGCTGAGGTCTTTCTCACCCATCTTTTGCGCGGCCTCCTGCTCGTCCGCTGCGTCGCCTTGCAGGCTCTGTTGCTCGGAGGCGGGGTCGTACTGCAGTTCGACCAATACGGGGAAATGATCCGAGCCGAATGATGGCAATCGCTGGATACGCACCAGCTGGAAATGGTGGCTATGAAACAAGTGGTCCAGCGGCCAGCGCAGGTACCAGTGCTGGGCATGAAAGCTGTTAATCATGCAACGGCCGACTCGCGGGTCGAGCAATCCGCTGATTTTGCGGAACAGGCGTGTGTTGGCCGACCAGGCGACATCGTTGAGGTCACCTGTCACGATGATCGGTGTGTCGGGCTCGTCGTCCTGAACGCTTTTGGCCACCAGCAGCAGCTCGATATCGCGTTCGGTGGATTCGTCGTTCTCCGTGGGGCTGGGTGGCGCCGGATGCAGGAAATGCATGCGGATCGCCAGCCGGTCGTTCAGCCGGACCTGCGCATGCATCGATGGGACATCCTCCTCGACCAGAAAGCAGGTTTCGGCATTTTCCAGCGGCAGTCGCGACCACACATGCATGCCATAGAGGTTGTCGAGCGGACATCGGATGCAGTGGGGATATTCCTCGGTCAGCTCTTCGAGCTGCGTCTCCCACCAGTCATCGGTTTCGAGCGTCACCAGTACGTCGGGTCGATGTTCGCGGACCAGACTTTTGAGCATGTCGGCCTGACGGTTCGGCATCAGTACATTGGCCGCCATGACACGGATACGAGGTCTGTTGCGACTGGTGTCGGCGGACTTTACTTCGGGCCGCCATAACCGGGTGTACGGAATGATCCACCAGGCCTGGTAGCCGAGACAGCCGGCAGCTGCCAGCGAGATCAGGATCTGCAGCGGCTCGGAGTAAGACAACAGCAATGCCTGGGCCAACAGCAGTACCAGGGCCAGTGCGCACAGCTGCAAGCGAGGGAAATCCAGCCCTCGCACCCACCAGGCGGGATGCTTCCAGAGTGGCAAAAGGGTCAGTACGACGAGCAGGCCCGTCGCTCCCAACAAGATGCCTTCCGTCATACCCGATCCTCGGCGTTTTTCAGGTCGACGTCATGCCAACCTTTCCGGTACCTGAAACCAGGCACAAGGAATTCGTCCCATTGACCATTGAATGGTTCCGTTTGCCTGAGGTTGTGGTGAACAAGGGTGGTTTGCAGCGAGCGCGAGACCGGGCGCAAAAAAGGCCTGGCACGCAATACGTGGCAGGCCCTCAATGACGTATTTGCAGAAGGTTACATCGGTTCGCCAATCGCAGCGCAACTATTCGGTGTATTGGCGTGCTTGCGCAGAACCGGCAGTTGGGGCTGTTCAGCGCCCCCCGATACGTCGAGCGCGAGGATGTATTTGCCCCACCATGGGCCGCCGGCCCAGTACGTGAGCGGCACGCAATTCTCGCGCAAATAACCGAGGAGATTGTCCATGGCGACGATCGCGTCGGGCGCATAGTTCGGTACGCCCATCTCGCCGATGAAACCGCGCAGATTGTTGGTTCGCAGCCAGTCCACGAAGGGTTTGGCGCGGTTGATTCCCAGGTCCGGCGCGAAGGTTTCGGTCTTGTCGATGTACAGGCCCGAGGTGTCGCGGTCCAGATACATATGGGCTTCGAAGATCAGCTTGTTCGCAGGGTCGCGCATCCAGGGATCGGCAATCAGTTGAGTATTGGACTGAGGCCAATGCCATGCGCTGGAGAAACGGTCGCCGGCAACGTAGATCCAGTGGGTCTTGTCGACCTTGCGAATTTCCTTGGCCGCGGCCAGTGCCGCTTCAGGCCAAAGCCCCTTGGTGTTCGGCTCGTTCATCAGACCGTAACCGCTGAGCGCTGGGTGGCTACCGACCTTCTGCGCGATGCGTTTCCAGGTGTTGGCGAACGACGGGATGGGCACCGTCTCGGAGCCAATCGGCTGCTTGTAGTAGCGGTAGTAGTTATGCATGTCGAGCACGACCTTGACCCCGTACTTCTGCGCGAAATCGAGCGACTGGGTCAACAGTGCCACTTGCGCGGCGTCGAGCTCCGTATTCAGCCGCGGTTGTATGCGTTCCCAGAGAAACGGCAGGCGAACCAGCTTCAGGCCTTGCTCGGCGTACTTCTTGTAATACGACTCGGCCGGATAGATGTAATTGGTGCCGTGCTTGCCGGGCAGCACAGAAGGCCCGAAAGCGGCCCCGGACAGCGCAACGCCTACCAGCTGCACCGGACCGGACGCAGGCAGCACTGCTTCTGCGACCGGAGCGGAAGGCGCGGCGGGCTGAATCGTTGGCGCAGCCACCAGGCTGAGCTTGTTCGGATAGCCCACCACGTTGCCGTCGAGCGCAGGACCGCTCATGAACACGCTCAGAGCGCCGCTGGCGGGCTTGACCGAGGTAATCGTGCGGACCCGGCCGTCCGCCGTGCGCACCGACGCGCCCGCTACGAAAGCGGCCCTGTTTTGCGCGGTGGCCGCGACCGATACGCCAGCAGAGGCGCGCCAGGAACCGTTCAGCCAATACGTGTTGGTGAATTTGTTGATCAGCGCGGCGTAGCTTGGCGCAGCGACTGCGGTGTTGCTCGGCGCGGTTGTAACCGGCGTTGGGGCGGGTACGTTGCTAACACTGAGTCGGTTGGGATAGCCGACCACCGCCCCATTCAGTGCTGGGCCGTTCATGAATATCGTCAGCGCACCGCTGGCGGGCTTCACCGACGTGACGGTACGTATCTGGCCGTCGGCTGTCCGTACGGCGGTGCCGACACGAAATGCCGCAATGTTCTGCGCGGTAGCGGCGACCGAAACACCCGCCGAGGCACGCCAGGAGCCATTCAGCCAGTAGGTATTGGTGAACTTGTTGATCAGCGCCGAGTAGGAAATTGCCGATGTGCTGGTGCCGTTGACCGTGGCTGCTTGAACATCGTTGGCGCCAGGGCAGAAGCCCAACAGTGCGGCTAGGGCGATGGCGGACATGAGGCCTTTGCGGACGCTCGGAAAAGCTGTGATGGGCATTTGACTCACCATGACAATGAACTTTCAAACGCAAAAAGCGCGGCGTTTAAATGAAGACGGGATATCGAGAACAGCGCTGTGAAAGCAGGTGAAATCCCACAGGCAGAACGAACCCTTTGGCGAAACAGAAGAGCGGATGGGTGCAGTCCCGCTTCGTTGGGTAGCTTTATAATTTGTTTTATAAATAGATGGAACTACGTTCGACCGGATACCGACGTCAATAATACGTCCGGTTGTCTGGGTGTGATCGCTTTGATATTGAAAGGCTACTATTAGGTGCGGTCTGAGCCAGCTAAATCTGGCGCCTGGTTAATTAATGGCGCCATTTTTTTGAACATTGATAACGTGTTGATCAACCGTTAATTGATGCAAATCCGACAAACGGTAAGTTGATGTTTGAACTTATCCGAATCGGCTCGATTGATTCCGTGCTCGCCTCGTTCGCATGATCGGCGAGATGGCTTCATAACGACTTTGTCTTTTCGTTGCGGCGGTGAGCGAAGAACCAAGGATTGGTAGTGCTTGTAAAGCGGTCGGGCTTCGGGCAGGGTCGAAGTCAGCTCTCTTGTTGCGGAGTCATCTCCATGTCGGACCTTTACCCGCTCGTCGACCCTGATGGGCTGATCGAATATTCGGTCGTCTTCACGGACCGCTCGCTGAATCACATGTCCCGGTCGTTCCAGACCGTGATGACCGATATTTCCGCCACCCTCAAATCCGTTTACAACGCCCAGGCGGTGGCGGTGGTGCCCGGCAGCGGCACGTTCGGCATGGAAGCGGTGGCACGCCAACTGGCACATGAGCGCAGCTGTCTGGTGATTCGCAATGGCTGGTTCAGTTATCGCTGGACCCAAATCTTCGAGATGGGAGGTATTCCCTCGCACGCCACCGTGCTCAAGGCGCGACCGCAAAGCCAGAGCCCCCAGGCTGGATTCACGCCCCCGCCTATTGACGAGGTGGTTGCCACCATTGCTGCACAGAAACCGGATCTAGTGTTTGCGCCGCACGTGGAAACCTCGTCTGGAATAGTCCTCCCGGACGACTATCTGCGGGCTGTGGGCGAGGCCGTGCATGCGGTTGGCGGTTTGTTCGTGCTGGATTGCATCGCCTCCGGCGCGCTCTGGGTGGACATGCAGGCCAGCGGTGTCGATGTGCTGATCAGCGCGCCGCAGAAGGGCTGGAGCGCATCACCTTGCTGCGCATTGGTGATGCTCAGCGAGGCGGCCCGGTTGCGTGTCGAGGCAACCCAGAGCAGCAGCTTCGCATGCGATCTGAAGAAGTGGCTGCAGATCATGCAGGCCTATGAGCAGGGCGGGCATGCCTACCACGCGACTATGCCGAGCGACGCCTTGGCGCGGTTTCGTGACGTCATGCTCGAAACCAGAGGCTATGGTTTCGAGCAGCTTCGTTCGCAGCAGCAGGAGTTGGGTCGCAGGGTGCGGGCGCTTCTTGCCGAGAAAGGTTTCAACAGCGTTGCGGCGACTGGCTTCGAGGCGCCTGGTGTGGTGGTGTGTTACACCACCGACAGCGGAATCAAGAATGGCAGCAAGTTCGCGGAGCAAGGGCTGCAGATCGCCGCGGGCGTACCGCTACAGTGCGACGAACCGGCTGACTTCCAGACCTTCCGCATCGGCCTGTTCGGACTGGAAAAGCTAAGAAACCTGGACCGTACCGTCGAGATTCTGCAGCGCGCGTTGGGGAAGATTCTCGGCGAGTAACAGGCGGCTCGTTCGATCATCGATACGTCGCCGTATGCCACCGAAGCTGGGCGACGATGGAGTTGGCAACCCTCCTCGAGCCGTTTGGCTTCGTTCGAGCTGTTGGGAAAAATCGCTGGAACCTGCGTCCTAGACACATTTTTGAAACAAAATTGTGTTTGCGCATGTGCTCAGGGTAGCTACGCTGAACCTTATACAAGGCTTACTACAACAACAAAGAGGGGCTCAGTATGATCAACAACCAGAATGCTCAGGTCGTTGCACTCGAATTGTGGCGCTTCTGTGCACATTGCATAGCCATAATCGTGGTTGTAGGAGCGGTACTTATCGGTTTCCTTGGATCATGGGAGCTCGCGCTGAAGGTCGGTGTGTTGCCGTTACTGGCTTTGGTGGCGGCTGACCTGTTGGCCAAGCGCAGGGAGCAGCACATTCAAGTCAGAAACTCCTGACTTCCATACCCTGCGCAAACCGTCACGTGGGTTGCGCAGGGCTTACACCGAGCGGGAAGCGGCGTCCAGGCAGGCCGGGGCGCAGTGACTGCCGACCATCTTCCCACCTCCCGCAACGATTCCCGCAGGTCCTTGTGTTGCGACGGCTTTACTGGTTTTTGCCGTTGCCCTCGTCCGCTAGGTAATCGGCGTAGTAGCTCAAGGTCGCAAGATTCTTGTCCTTGGCCTCGAACATCATGTCGAACCGGTCGAGAAATTCCCGAGCATACTGATTGGTCCAGTCGTTCCACATGCGCTTGCTATGGCTGTACAAGTCGCGCTTGCTGACCTTTGCCAGCAGAGCCGGCATCTCAAGTTTTTGCTCTGCGTCGAAGCCCAGTTCCATCAGGCTTTCCGGCGGCTGCGAGTAATGCATGGTCGGCCGCACGCCATGCCAGCTGTCGATGATCCGCTCCACCCGTGGGTCGTGCGGGTCGATGTAGTCATCCTCGTTGATCCAGCAGTGGTGGATGTCCAGCACAACTGGCGCCAGATCGGCCAGCGCCAGACAGTCATCGACACCGTAGGTTTTCTCCTCGTTTTCGAAGGTGATGCTGTAGCGGGCCTCCTGGGACAGGCGCGACCATACCGCCCGTATGCCTTCTACACCCAGGCGACCGGCGATGTGAACGTTGCATTTGAAGTCCTGGAACTGCCGGCCGAAGCCCATCATGCGGATCATGTCGGCGTGGTACTCGAACTCCGCCAGGCTGTTTTCCACCACCTGCGGTTTGTCCGAGCCGAGTACGCAGTATTGGCCGGGGTGCAGCGAAAGGCGGATGCCCAGTGACCTGGCAGCGGCGCCGATTCTGGAAAAACCATTCTCGATCATTTTGCGCACGTCGGGCTGGCGGTAGAAGTCTGCGGCTTCGGGGTGGCTGTAGAAGGGCAGTAGATCGCTGCTCAGGCGCAGCATGCGCAACTGTTTTGGCAGCGTGCCGACGTAGTCGAGCAGCCGCGATTGTGCCGTCAGGTTGTGCTCGATGATGTCGCTGAGCTTTTCCCGTGCCACGTCTTGCGACACGCTGTTGAGCCAGCGCAGCGTGGTCGAACGCGGATTGAAGGCGCGTTCGATGGTTTCCAGCTCCTTCAGCGACTCGCTGTGGCCGGGATGGCGGTACATGCAGGCGAAACCGATTCTGAACATAACGACCTGTGGTGAGCAGCACTCCTGAGCCGGGTGCTACAGATGGCTGTCCTCATTAGTGCCCAGACCCCGCATGGCGTGCCGTTAATCTGACGAACGTTAGTTGATAGATCCCTTGCGTGGACGCCAGCCGGCGGCGAAAAACCCTTACCATAACAATCACCTGTTGATGCACCGGTTGGTTTTTCATGTTGTCTGCCGTCAAGCGCTACAAGCTTCTGCTGTCAGGGGCCCTGACACGTTGTTTCCCTCGTACATCGGCTTATTTGCAGTCGGAGGAAGAGTTGGTGCTGCGGCGCTGGCCCAGTGCCACCACCAGTACAGCCAAGCGCGCCACCAAGAAGCCCGGCACCCCGCCGGCCAAGGTCGGTCGCGCGCCCAAGCAATCGGCCGGGGAGAAGACCGTCAAGCCTCGGGTTGCATCGCGCAAGGCTGCTAGCGAAGGCATTTACGGGCCGGCAAAGCTCGTAGTCGACGACCCGCAGGTCCAGGCAATGCGCTTGCGAGTCGGTCGTGCAGTCGAAGCGGGCGTGATCTGTGCGCCTTCGGACGAACAATGGGCAATGATCCTCAGCGATAGCCCGGTGACGCGGATCTTTGCTGGGGCCGGCTCGGGCAAATCCACCACGCTCGTGTTGCGGGTGGTCTTCATGCTCTGTCACATGGGCATCGCGCCAGAGCGGCTGACGGTGATTTCCTTTACCAATGCTTCCTGCGCGCAACTGCGCGAGCAATTGATTCGGGTGCTGGGTTTCTGGAACTTCGATTTCGACCCGGCCAGTGCGCGCCAATGCGTGCGAACCTTCCACTCGGCGATGGCGGTGTTGGCCAAGGACGTGCTGGGCAAGCCGGTCTGGTTCGAGCAATTGGACGAGAAGGGCGCATCACCCACCGACCTGGACAATCCACTGACCACCGCGCGTCTGCGGCCGGCACAGCAGCGTCTGCTGAAACAGGCCTACCAGAACTGCTACGCCGAAGATCAAGATTTCCGTTCGCGGGTGCACGAGCTGCTGCAGCTGCCGTTGCCGGACGAGTCGAAGCGCAAGCGCGTACCCAAAGCGCCGCTCGACAAGTTCAAACTGGTCGGCGAGTTCAGCGCGGTACCGTTGTTCGAGGCCTTCTACGTGCAAGCCGGTTTTATCGAGAGCATCGGCATCCGGATCGAACAGATGCAACCGGACCGGATGGACTGCTCCGCAGCTGAACGTGCGTTCATCGAAGCGCTAGGCCTGTTCTGGCAGCATTTCCAGGCTCTTCTTGAGCGTGAAGGGCTGACCACTTTCAACGGTGCCTTCCAGGGGTTGACTAAACGCTTGGCCGATCGCGGCCTGCCGCCCGCCGCCCTGGCACCGTTCAGCCATCTACTGATCGATGAATTCCAGGACATCTCGCCGCAGATCGTGCAGTGGCTGCAGGCGCTGCATCGTGCGCTGGCCCGCCAGGGCGAAACGGTGAGTCTGATGGCCATTGGCGATGACTGGCAGTCGATCTATGGTTGGCGTGGCAGCTCGCCGGAACTGTTCATGGATTTCGATAAGTACTTCCCCGGGCGCGGCGCGTCGAAGAAGAGCAGGGTGCTGATGCTGGAAACCAACTACCGCTCGATCGAACCCATCATCCGCGATGGCGAGGCAGTGCTGGGCGACGTGGCGTTCAAGCAGGCAAAGACCAGCCAGGCGGCCAAAGCGACGCAGCCGGGAGACCATGGGGTGAAGCTGATCACCCGTTTCGACGTGAAGACGCAACTGCCTGATCTGGTCCGCGAGATCCAGGCCCAGTGCGAACATGTCGGCAAGCGACCGAACGCGGACCGCAATGCGGTATTGGTACTCAGCCGGCGTAACGAACCCTTGCGGGCCATCGAGGCGCAGCTGGACCGCAAGTTGCCGGTCAAGACCTACACCATTCACCGCGCCAAGGGCCTGCAGGCGGAGGTTGCGATTATCGTCGATGACTGCCTGCCAGCTGAGCGTCACCCTCTGCGCAACGCGCTGTATGCCTACTGTGGGTTCTTTCGCAACAGCTACGATCAGGCCATGGCCGACGAGGCTTTGCGCCTGGCCTATGTGGCGATCACCCGTGGCGTCAGTCGGGTGTTCTGGTACACGCACAAGCCCCAGGGTGCAACTCGGCTGCTGGCTGGCCGGGGGAGGAGTCGGTAGCGATATACCGTCCGATGGCGCATCGCAGTGCTAGCTGATGTCACCGGTTTACCGCTAGGGTGCAGGTTTTGGCGCGCAGCGCTGGCGGATGAGAGGGTAGATGCATGGTGAAGCTCTGGGGTCGGATCAATTCAACGAACGTGAAAAAGGCGCTGTGGTGTCTGGAAGAACTCGGTGTGCCCTACACACGCATCGACGCCGGTGGCACCTTCGGCGTAGTCGGTGAGGCCGAATATGCTGCGATGAATCCGAATCGCCTGGTGCCCTGCCTGCAAGACGGCGAGCTGGTGCTCTGGGAGTCCAACGCCATCGTCCGCTACCTCGCCGCGCAATATGGCGCAGAACCGCTATGGAATGCCGATCCGCGCCGGCGTGCCGAGGCGGACAAATGGATGGACTGGGTAACGTCATCCTTGGCCGCACCCTTCCGACCGCTGTTCTGGAACATCGTGCGTACCGCACCGGAACAACGCGACATGGCGGTGGTGCAGGCGGCGCTGGCGGAATGCGGCAAGTTGCTGGCGATCGCCGATCGGACGCTCTCAGAGCAGCCCTATCTGTCCGGCACCTCATTCGGCATGGGCGACATTCCTCTGGGATGTTTCGCCTATGCCTGGTTCGAGATGCCGATCGAGCGGCCGGATCAGCCGCACCTGCGCGACTGGTATGAGCGATTGCAGCAGCGTACGGCGTATCAGACCGCGGTGGTTACGCCGCTAACCTGATCGGGCTCAGCGGCTGCAGGATTCGTTGGTCAGCCAGTCGAGGAAGGCCTTCACGGGTGGGTGGCGCTCGCGGCCGGGGACGCAGAGCGCCGTATAGGAGGCGCCGGACACGGTAATTTCGCTGCGGTAGGGCTGTAACAGCCCCATTGCCAGGCTCTGCGACACCAGCACATTGCTCGCCAGCACCAGACCCTGTCCTGCAATGGCGGCCTGCAAGGCGTAATGCTCCTCGTCATATTCACGCAGCTCGGCGGTGTCCATCCATGTCTCGCCCGCAGCCTCGCACCAGGCTTTCCAGCTGCGATCATAGAGCTGCGAATTGCGCCAGCGCACGGTAATCAGGGTCAGGCGCGTTGGGTCGAGCGACGCCAGCAGGCCCGGTGCGCCATAAACGCCGAAACACTCGTCGAGCAGGCATTGACTGTGCAAGCTGGGGTGATCGTTATAGCCATAGCGGATCACCAGATCGATGCTGGCATCCTGATGCAGATCGAGCAGTTCGGTGCTGGTCTCGACACGCACCTTTATGCCTGGGTGAGCCTGATAGAAGTACCCGAGCCGCGGGATCAACCAGAGTGCGGCGAAGGCCGGCGTCGTGGACAACGTCAGGCTGCCGGTACTGGGTTGGGGGCGCAAATGGTCGACCGTTTGCACGACGTCCAGCAGCGCCCCATGCAGACTGCGAAACAGCCGCTCGCCGCAGTCAGTCAACCGTACGCCGCGGGCCATCCGCTGAAACAACGGTACCCCCAACCAGCCTTCGAGCAGCTTGATTTGATGGGAAACGGCAGTGGGCGTTACCGCGAGCTCCTCGGCTGCTGACTTGAAACTTTTCAGCCGCGCCGCCGATTCAAAGGTGCGTAATGCAGTGAGAGGCAGATTCGCGAACATATCGATGCTCAGGTGAATTGAATTCATTCCGGACGAGTATTGCTCATTTGTCGTCCGGGCTGGCAGCAAATAACTTGGCTCCTACAGCCGCACTGGCGCGGCTTACGGAGGTCACTGATGAAAAAAATTCTAGCTGTGCAAGGTAGCCCACGAGGCGAGCGTTCACACTCTCGGCGTTTGCTCGATCACTTCCTCGAGGCGCTGACAGCCGAGCAGCATGGCGCTGAGATCACGCATCGGGAGGTAGGGCGCGTTTCATTACCCGCAGTAACCGAAGGTTGGGTTGCAGCCGCCTTTCACGACCCCCTTACCCGTTCCTCGACGATGCAGGCGGACCTTGCTCTCAGCGATGAGCTGGTTGATGAGTTGCTCGCCACGGATCGTCTCGTCATCGCCGCGCCCATGTACAACTTCGGTGTTCCCAGTGGGGTGAAGGCCTGGATCGACCAGATCGTGCGCATCGGCCGGACCTTCGACTTCACCCCCGAGGACCCGACGAGCCAGTACAAACCACGGGTCCTGGGTAAGCGCGGGTTGATCATTACCACCCGAGGTGATCGCGGCTACGGTCCGGACGGTGTGAACGCGCACCTCAATCATGCCGATACCCATTTGCGCGATGTACTGGGACTGATCGGCATTACCGACGTCGAGGTGGTCGCAGTGGAAAACGACGAGTTCGGTGGAATGGCATTCGAAGATTCCTACCAGGCTGCGCAGCGACGTCTGGCGCAATTGGCGATGGACTTCTGATGGCCAGCGGCTGGGCATTCCTTCTGCTGGCAGCTGGCTTCGAAGTGCTGTTCGCGATGTCGATGAAGTATGCCGAGGGTTTCACTCGGTTGCTTCCCAGTGGCTTGGTGGTCGTCGGCGCGAGCGCGGGGATTTATTTCCTGACGTTGGCGCTGCGCGATCTGCCGGTGAGCATCGCTTATCCCATATGGACCGGTATCGGCACGCTGGGCACGGTGTTGCTGGGTGCCTTGCTGCTGGGCGAGGCGCTGACGCCGCTCAAGCTCCTGTCGGTCGCACTGATCGTGGCGGGCATTGCCGGTCTCAAGTGATGGTCATCACCCATGAGATGCGCTTCGCCCGTGAAGTGGGCAGCAAGCTGGTGTTCATGCACCACCGTAAGGTGTATGAGGTTGGCGATTCCCGCGAGCTGTTCGCCAATCCGCAGACCATCGAGCTGCAACAATCTATCGGCTCGGTCAGCCTTTAACGGCGCTCAGCGATCCCCGAACGCCTGCGCGACCAGTGCCGGCAGCTGTTCGCCCGCTGGGCCAGCCAAGGTGTATTCCCGTTCGCGGTGCTGCGTATGGGGCAGGGAATTGACGTGGACGATGACCGCCCCGGCACGCCAGGCAAGCCCAGGAATTTCTGCGGCGGGATAAACCATGCCGGAGGTGCCGACCGAAATCAGCAGGTCGCACGTTTCAGCGGCTTGGAAGGCGGCGCTCAAGGCAGCGGCAGGAAGGTTTTCGCCAAACCAGACGACACCGGGACGCAACAGGCCGCTGCAAATGGTGCAGCTTGGCGGTTGCAGCCGACCGCCGCCTTCCGGCTCGTTGGGCATGTCCAGCGGCTGCTTTGGGGATTCGCCACATTTGCAACAGCGCGGCTGATGCAAACTGCCGTGAAGATGAACGACCTCGGTGCTACCGGCGCGCTCATGCAGATCGTCGACGTTCTGTGAAACGAGCGTGAGACGGGGCACCTGTCGGGCCAATTCGGTGATGGCCAGGTGGGCCGCATTTGGCTGAGCCTGCAGGACCTTCATGCGGCGCCATTCGTACCAGCCCCAGACCAGCGCGGGGTCCGCTTGGAAAGCTTCGGGTGTAGCCAGCGAGGTGGCATCGAAACGCGCCCAAAGACCGGTCAGCGAGTCGCGAAATGTCGGAATGCCACTCTCTGCCGAGACGCCAGCACCGGTAAATACCACCACATGGCGGGCTTGGCGCAATGCCTCGATCAGCGGGGCAGGGATCATGGGCTCGGCTCCTGTCGATTGTTCATGGTGAAGCTCTTCGCTTCTCAAGGCGCAATCAAAACACCGCGTCATGTCGATTCCAATCGGTGCTACAAACCGGCATTGGCTTCAGCGCGGCGAGAACGGATGAATCACAGTCGCTCGCCCAGATTCCTGAAGGCGGACAGGGCGCGCTCGCGGCTCGTCGTCAGATCCACGATCGGCAGCGGATATCCGGGGGTGCCGAAGAGCCCGCTGGAAGCGCGCGGGTCGTGGATGTCTCGGTTGCTCAAGTGAGCCAGCTCCGGCAACCATTGCCGCAGAAAGTCACCGTGCGGATCGAATTTGGCCGATTGGCTGAGTGGATTGAACAGGCGGAAGTAGGGCACCGAGTCGGTGCCGGTCGAGGCGCTCCATTGCCAGCCGCCATTGTTCGCGGCGAGGTCGCCATCGATCAGGTGTCGCATGAACCAGCGCTCACCTTCGCGCCAGTCGATCAGCAGGTTCTTGCTCAGAAACATGGCGACGATCATGCGCAGTCGATTGTGCATCCAGCCGGTCGCCAACAGCTGACGCATGGCGGCATCGATGATCGGAAAGCCGGTGCGACCCTGTTGCCAGGCCGCCAACTCGTCGGGTGCGTGGCGCCAGGGCAGGGCCTCGGTTTGGCTACGGAAGGCCCGACCCATCGAAACCCTCGGATAGCCATGGAGGATGTGTTTGTAGAACTCCCGCCAGAGCAATTCGTTGATCCAGGTGACAACGCCCGGATTACCGCTGTCTAACTCGCCCTGGTTCATTGCCAACGCGGCGTGTAGGCATTGTCGCGGCGAAATGACGCCCGCAACCAGGTATGGCGACAGCTGACTGGTACCGGATTGAGCGGGAAAATCGCGACGCTGTTGGTACTCGGCCAGGCCATGCTCGGCAAACGATGCCAAGCGCTTGTGTGCCGCCTCTTCACCTGCGGGCCAGCGCCCACGTAATACGTCGCTGGGCGAGGCGAAATCTGCAACGGCCGTTGGTACCGGATCGCTAGGAACGGGCATCCAGGCTTGCGGGGCGGGCACTGGCAGGCAGCGCGGCAGCGAATGGCTCAGGCGCAAATAGCAAACCTTGCGGAACTGACTGAAGACCTTGAAGCAATCGCCCGCGAGGGTTTTCACACTGCCCGGCGCAAAGAGCAACTGATCCAGGTGCCGCTGAAGTCTCGTAGGGGTATTGCGAAGTGCTTCGGCGGTCGCCTCGTCGCGGCGTTGCTCGTTCACTCCGTACTCATCGTTGATATGCAGGGTGTCGATCTGATACTGACGGCACAGATCGACGATCTGCGTCGGTACCGCCTGCCAGTGTTCCACACGGCGAATCAGTAACGGCACGTTCAGCTCGGCGAGACGCGTGGAGAGCACGCCCAGGTTGCGCAGCTGGAAGTCGATCTTGCACGCGGCGTCGTTATGGGCGAGCCATTGCGCGGGGGTAATCAGATACAGGGCGACGGTGGGACCGGCGTTCATAGCCGCGGCCAGGGCGGTATTGTCGGCAACGCGCAGGTCGCTGCGTAGCCAGAGCAGTTGAGTCATTTCAGATTTGGTTTCCAGTCGCGTCAGATTGCGTTGCGCAGGCTGAGATTCTCGGGGTGCGGCTGCAGATAGGCCTGATTGGCAACATAGCGATCCGGATGCCGGCGAAAGTGATGCTTGAGCAGCGTCAGCGGCACCACCAGCGGCACGACGCCTTCGCGGTATTGAGTGATCAGGTGCTGCAGCTCCTGCTTATCTTCGCTGCCGATGTCACGTTTCAAGTAGCCGCTCAGGTGCTGCAACACGTTGCTGTGGTTGCCGCGCGACGCGGTCTTCTTCAAGGCTTGCATCAATTGGCGGAAGTAGGTGGGAGCGAATTCGTCCAACGGCATCTTGCCGATCGTCGCGACCATCCGACCGAGTGCCTTGTACTGCAATGGATCGGTCGCCATCAGCTGATACTTGTAACGTGAGTGGAAATCCACCAGTGCCTTGCGCGTCAGTCCAGTATCCCGCAGGCGCTGCCATTCGGCGTGGGCGAAGACCCGCGTCAGGAAGTTTTCTCGCAGCACCGGATCGTTGAGCCTGCCGTCTTCTTCCACCGGCAAATCCGGCCGTGCCTGCATGAGGGCGCGCGCGAACAGACCGGATCCGCCGCCATCAACCGGATGACCATTGGCCTGATAAACCTTCACCCGCTCCATACCGCAGGAGGGGGACTTCTGCATCAGGATGTAGCCGCTGAGGTCATCCAGTTCAGCGGCGATCCGCTCGCCGTAGGCGGTTAGCGCGTCGCTGACGTCCAGCTCCGGATGCACGGTACCGACGGCACGAGGATTGGTGGGCTCGCCGACCAGCCGAATCGGCTCGCGTGGTGTACCCAGGCCGATGGCCACTTCCGGACAGATCGGCACGAATTCGAAATGACGAGCCAGCGTTTCGCTGCATAACCGTGATTCCTTGTGACCACCATTGAAACGTACAGGACTGCCCAGCAAACAGGCGCTGATACCAATCTTGATGACAGGACGTGACGGAGTAAGCATTGGGCTGGCCTCAACTATTTATTGTACAGACATACTTATATGTACAATTTTGTCCATTCTAGGTTCGCCTTTGTACAAGTCAATCGTCTCAATGACCTCGCCCGAATGATCATGCGTGGTATCACAGGTTTTTGGATTTGCCGCAAAGAAGCCGGCGGCAACGCCGAGGCGACGATTTTGCGCGGCGGAGTGGGACGGCGCGCCCCACAGTGCGGCTAAAAGCTGTGCATATTAACCCTGCCTGTACAAGGCTATTATCAAGTACATGGCCGTCCAGCCTCCGGGGCAGGAGCGGTCCTTCGCTGAACCAAGGAGGTCGCCATCATGAACATATTGCTGACCGGTGGGACTGGCCTGATCGGGCGAAAGCTCTGCCAGTACTGGCTGGCAGAGGGGCATAAGCTCTGGGTTTGGAGCCGTACGCCGGAGCGAGTGGCCGAGCGCTGTGGCGAGGGGGTGACGGGCGTCGGTCAGCTGCAGGAGATGGATCAAGTTCCGCTGGATGCGGTTATCAACCTGGCGGGTGCACCGATCGCAGATCGCCCCTGGACCCGCTCGCGCCGCCTGCTGCTCTGGAACAGCCGGATCAATCTTACCGAGCAGCTGATCGAATGGCTGTCCGGGCAATTGAAGCAACCGCAGGTGCTGATATCCGGCTCGGCAGTGGGTTGGTACGGCGATGGGGGCGAGCGCGAGCTGAGCGAAGACGATGGCCCTGCCGGCAACGATTTCGCCAGCCAGCTCTGCGGAGCCTGGGAAGAAAGCGCCATGCGCGCGAAGCGCCTCGGAATCCGCGTTGTCCTGGTGCGCACCGGTTTGGTGTTGGCCCGAGACGGAGGATTCTTGCAGCGTCTGATGCCACTGTTCCGGCTGGGGCTGGGCGGTCGTCAGGGTAGCGGCCGGCAATGGATGCCATGGATTCACATAGACGACGAAATCGCCTTGATAGATTTTCTGTTGCGGCAGCCGGCTGCGCACGGCCCCTACAATGCCTGCTCGCCGCAACCGGTGCGCAACGCCGAATTCGCCAAGGCCCTGGGGCGCAGTCTGGGGCGTCCGGCGATATTACCGGTTCCGGCGCTCGCCTTGAGAGGCACGCTGGGTGAGTTGTCCGGGCTGATTCTCGGTGGTCAGAAGGCAATCCCGGCGCGGTTGAGGGCAGCAGGGTTTCACTTTCGCTTCGTCGAGCTGGATGCGGCATTGGCGGACCTGCGCAAGCCGCAGTCAGCTGTGTGAAAATGCGCCGCCCGCGGCGGGTTGGCGGCGTAATTCTTTAATCAGTAGTCAGGAATATGCATGACTGAGCAGGCGTTGTTATTGGTCAACCTGGGTTCACCGGCTTCTACCGAGGTCGCGGATGTGCGCCGCTATCTCAATCAATTTCTGATGGATCCCTATGTCGTCGATCTGCCATGGCCCATCCGCCGCTTGCTGGTATCGCTGATTCTGGTCAAACGCCCGGCGCAATCCGCTCATGCCTACGCATCGATCTGGTGGCCGGAGGGGTCGCCACTGGTCGTGCTCAGCCAGCGCCTGACCGATGCAGTGCGTCCTTACTGGACTGAAGGTCCCGTTGAACTGGCAATGCGCTACGGCGAGCCATCGATCGAGAGTAAGCTGGTCAAGCTCGCGAAGCAGGGCATCAAGCAGGTGACCTTTGCGCCGCTGTATCCGCAGTTCGCCGACAGCACCACGACTACCGCCATTGACGAGGCGCAGCGTGTGATCCGAGAGAAGCGCCTCGAGATCAAGCTTTCGATCCTGCAGCCGTTCTATGACCAGCCGGAATACCTCGACGCGCTGGTCGATAGTGCTCGGCCGTACCTGGCGCAGGATTTCGATCATCTACTGTTGAGCTTCCACGGTTTGCCCGAACGCCACCTGCACAAGACCGACCCGACGGGCTCGCATTGCCTGAAAAGCGCGGACTGCTGCCAGCGAGCCGAAGGCGAGGTGCTCGCCAATTGCTACCGCGCCCAATGCATGCAGAGTGGCGCGGCATTCGCCACGCGCGCCGGGCTTCGCCCCGAACAGTGGTCGGTTTCGTTCCAGTCACGGTTAGGCCGCGCCAAGTGGATCGAGCCCTATACCGAAGCGCACCTGGAAGAGCTCGCGGCTATGGGCGTGAAAAAGCTCTTGGTGATGTGCCCGGCATTCGTTGCGGACTGCATCGAAACCCTGGAGGAAATCGGTGATCGCGGCCGTGAGCAATTCATTGGCGCGGGAGGTGAAAACCTGCAGCTGGTTCCCTGCCTGAATACGCACGAAAGCTGGGTGCAGGCGCTGGTCGCGCTCTGCCGGAGGGCGCCGCAGGCCTTGTAGGAGGCCAGCCACAGCTTGCAGCTCAGTGGGTCAGGTGCGAGCGCGGCTCCCGCTACGGAAGCCTGCGATCACGCCACGACTACAAGCTGCAGCGCTTCGAACTCGTTCAGTGGGACGGGGCGACTGAACAAGTAGCCCTGGAACATCTCGCAGCCGTTGGCAATCAGCAACGAGCGTTGCGCTTCTGTTTCGACCCCTTCAGCGATGACTTCCAGATTGAGCCCCGCGGCGAGCGCGCAGGTGGCCCGGACGATCATCTGGCTACTGGGGTCCTCGGCCAACTGGCGGACAAACGACTGATCGATCTTCAACTGATCGAGCGGTAACCGCTGCAGGTAGGCCATGGACGAATAACCGGTGCCGAAATCGTCGATCGCAAAGCGGATGCCGTGCTGTTTCAGGATGTTCATCCGCACGACAGCTTCTTCCATGTCATCCAGCAGCAATGATTCGGTGATCTCGAGCTTGAGTAGTCGTGGGTCGGCGCCAGTGCGCTCCAGCAGCTCGAGCAGGCGGTGGGCGAAGTCGGACTGATACAGCAGGCTCGCGCTGAGGTTGACCGCCAGCGTCAGTTCGTCTCGGCCCGGCTGGTGGGCCCAAGCGGCAAGCTGCTCGCAGGCCTGGGTCAGTACGACGAAATCCAGCGCTTCGATCAGTCCAGCGCGCTCGGCCGGTCCGATGAAGTGGATAGGGAACAGCAGGCCGCGTTGCGGATGCTGCCATCGCGCCAGCACTTCCGCCCCGACGAGCCCCCGATGTCGTTCGATCTGTGCCTGGAACTGAATCACGAACTCGCCGGCGTCGAGCCCGCGGCGAATCTCCTCTTCCAGACGCAAACGTTCCTGCACCGCTTGCTGCATGCGCGGGTCGAAGAAGCGCAGCGCGTTCCTACCAGCTTGCTTGGCTTCGTACAGGGACATGTCGGCGCGCTTCATCAGCTCCTCGGCGTCGCCGTCGCAGGCATTAAGGAGTACTACGCCGATACTGGCGCTGCTGTGTAACAGTAGCGACTCCAGCCGGTAAGGCGCGCTGAGCGCCGCGAGCAGTTTTTCTCCGATCTGCTCGGCCCGGGCTGCCGCATATTCCGCCCGTAAGTCCAGGTCTTCGAGCATGACCACGAACTCGTCGCCGCCGAGCCGGGCGATAGTGTCGATCGTGCGGACCTCGTTGCTTAGTCGTTCGGCGACCTGGCAAAGCAGCTGGTCGCCCGCCTGATGGCCATGCAAATCGTTGATGTTCTTGAAATTGTCCAGGTCGATGAACATCAATGCACCGTAACGCTGGCTGCGATTGGATGCTGCTAACGCCTGTTTGAGACGATCAAGCAGCAAACGGCGGTTAGGCAGGCCGCTCAGTGGATCGTAGAAGGCGAGGTGATGAATGCGCTCTTCCGCTTCCTTGCGCTCGGTGATGTCGGTGAAAGCCGCTACGTAATGCGACACCTTGCCGTGCGCGTCAAGAACCGTAGTGATCGACAGCCACTCGGGGTATATCTCACCGCTTTTGCGCCGGTTCCAGATTTCCCCCTGCCAGGCGCCGGTCTGCTCGATACTGCGCCACATGGCCTGGTAGAAGTCGGGAGTGTGCCGTCCGGAGGCGAGCAGACGAGTGTCCTGACCAATGGCTTCCGCTGCGCTGTAGCCGCTGATATCGCTGAATGCCTGGTTCACCCGCAGAATACGATTCTCCGCGTCGGCGATGATCATGCCTTGCTGGCTTTCGAATGCGATCGAGGCGATGCGCCGCTCCTGCTCGGCATTGGCGCGCTCGCTGATATCGCGGCTCAGACAGACCACTGCCGGCTTATACGGTTGCGCCAATGTCAGGCATTGTGCCCGTACTTCGAAGACCTTCAGCCCGCCAGCGCTTTGGATGGAATATTCGAAAAGGCCGGGCGAATCGCTGGCGAGAGTACTGCGGATGAATTCACGAAAACGCGATGCCTGCGATGCTGGAAGCACGTCATCCAGGGTTTTGCCCACCAACGTTGGGTCAGTGCCATGGGAAACGGCGGCATCGTTGGCGATCACTTCAAGGTAGCGACCATCCTCATCGAGCACCATCAGCACGTCGGGAATCGCTTGGGTAATAGCCCTCAAGCGAGCTTCGCTGAGGTGCATCGCGCGTTCGATCTGCGCGCGATTGAGCATGTCGGCCAGCATCAGGCCGAGTAACACCACCGCGGTCGGCATGACCAGCAACATCGGAACCGCGACCTGATCGATGGTGGGTGCCACGAAGGGCGCTGGCAAAAGCAGCAGGGTGGCGACAACGCAAGCATGCAGCAGCAGGCCAAACAGCAGCAGCGGCCGGAAGCCGATCGCCAGTTGTCCGCGCTGATGAAAATATCGATAGCCGAGCCCCAGACCGATTGGCAGCATTACGTTGAGCAACCCGACCCAGACGCCCGAGCCGCCGAGCCACAACCGGTAGCTGCCTGCCAACACGCCGGCGATACCGGCGACGATCGGGCCGCCGAACAGCGCCCCCATGCTCAGCACCACGGTGCGCGCGTCGAATATGATTCCCGACTGCATGGAGAGCGGCATCAGCATGCCGACGATGCAGGCGCCGCCGAACCACAGGCCCGCCATGCACTTTGCCCGGCGGTGATGGCGCTGTCCCCACTGGCGCGCGGTATAGGACAGCAGCCAGCAGAGAGCGAGCATTACCGTTGCGTTTTCGGCGAAAGCGTAGGCGGTCAAGGATACGGGTCCGAATGCATCCGCCGTTCAGCTAGGCGGTGGTTAATGGTTGACTATCTGTTCGCAGCAGGGCGATCTGACACATCGGCCATGCTTCAAGCGTATCGGCGACAGTTTGACCGGCTGAAGGGCAAATGGATAAAGGACGACCAGAGGCGGTTAGCGTTTAAGTGCGGCGAGCTGACTTTTGAGTTGCTGCACTTCGGCTTCCAGTTCGACGACCCGCTGTCCAGCCTCGACCTCGAGGCTGACGTCCTTTTGAATACCGATGAAATAGGTGAGTTGGTCAGCTTCGTTGAATACCGGTGTGATCGAAAGCTCGTTCCAGAACGCGCTGCCATCCTTTCGGTAATTGCGGATGATCTGGCGGCAGGGCTGGCTGCTCCTTATCGCCTCGCGAATCGCCGCGACACCGGGCTGGGCGCGGTCGTCTGCCTGCAGGAAGCGGCAATCCTGATAGAGGATATCCTCCACGGCGTAACCGGTCAGGCGTTCGAAGGCTGGGTTTGCATAGATCAAGATGGTGTCCTCACCCTCTTGCTCGGCAATCACGATCCCATCGTTCGAGGCGTCGATTATCCTTTGCAGCAGCTTGGCATTGATCATCTGAGGCCCCTCATTCGTGCTCGCGGCATTCTAGATCAACTTCGGACGGGACGGCACGGTCTGGCGTGGCGCAGAGCGGCCGGTCGATACTGGAGCGAGCCGAACTGCGTATTTCAGCACGGTCTGAACGGCTCGGGCCTGGGCTACAATGCGGCGATCATCTGCATGAGCTGCCCGCGTCATGACCGAACCTGCCCAGGTATCCACACGGCTTTCTTCCGACACGCTCCGGCAGGAAGAGCTGTTCCCGATTCGGGAAGTCTCGCGTCTGACGGGCGTCAACCCGGTCACGCTGCGCGCTTGGGAGCGGCGCTATGGTCTGATCCAGCCCACCCGCACCGAAAGTGGCCATCGCCTTTATTCCCTGACCGATATTGAATCCATTCGCAGCATCCGGTCCTGGACCGACCGTGGCGTCGCCGTCAGCAAGGTGGGCAGCATTCTTTCCCGCCATGCTGCAACCAGAGCCGCCTTACCGGTGGAGCAGCAGGAAGCGATAGGTGAATGGAGCGAATGGATGGTGCAGGTGCAGCACGCCGTGAGCAGTTTCGATGGGGCCCGGCTGGATCAGCTTTACGGGCAGATTTTCTCCCTCTATCCGCAGGCGGCGGTCTTTCAGGATGTGTTGCTTCCAGTGTGGCAACAGCTGCTGCTGCGTCAGGGCGAATATGGCCAGACCAGCGAATGGCTATTTCTCGATGCGTTCCTCCGCGCCCGCGTGCTGCAGCGGTTGCAGATTGCCAGCAGCCAGGCAGAAAGGCGCGTCTTGCTAGCGGCCTTGCCGGGACCGTGTCGAGAGCTCGAGCTGTTGATCACCGGTCTGCTGCTGTCCAGCGACACCGTAGCCGTCAATGTGCTGGGGCTCGGACAGCCTCTCGATGAGCTTCCGCTGGTTTGCGAAAAGGCTCGTCCGCGCGCGCTGGTGCTTTATGCCAACGCCCCGCCGAGCGCGGCACTAATGCGCCAAATGACCAAGCTCTCGCTGGGCATCGACTGCCCGCTGGCGTTGGTAGGCGAGGGGGCAGAATTTTCGGAAGAAGTTTTTAGAGGGGCCTCGATTGCCTGCCTCGGCACTTCGGGCAAGCTGATGCAGCGCCGCCTGCTGCAGCTTCTCGAAGGGCATTTGGATACCTAACGACCACCGACACGGCCGTCAGCCGGCCTTGCTGAACGGCGCGCAGGGTCCGATGCTTAAGCATCATTGTGTCGGCCGCGACTCGGCGCGATGCTTAGCGACCTCAGCCGGAACACGATGACGCCATGCTCCAGACTTCCGATCCGACGCAGCGTCCTCCACAAGTGGCTCTGACCAAAGGATTGCGGGTGCGCCTGCTACCGTTATCGCACGGCGCGCAGGCCGCCGCCCTGGTGCGGGTTCATGCCGGTTCCCATGACGCTCCCGAGAGTTACCCAGGGCTGGCCCATTTCCTCGAGCACCTGCTGTTTCTCGGCAGTCGTGACTATGGCGCGGCACAAAGCCTGATGCCTTTCGTTCAGGGGTGCGGCGGGCAGTTGAATGCCTCGACGCGCGAACGTCATACCGACTTCTTCTTCCAGCTCCCGGCCAGCAAGCTCGAAGCAGCTTTGCGGCGTCTGTTGGATATGCTGGCGCATCCGCTGCTCGATCCCTCTGCACAGCTGCGCGAACGCGAGGTGCTGCATGCCGAATACCGCGCCCGCGCCCAGGACATCGAAACGCTCTGCGATGCCGCATTGAGCACAGCCTTCGATCCTGCTCACCCGCTCAGCGGTTTTCATGCCGGCAACCGGGACACGCTACCGGTGGAGGATCCGCAGTTTCAGCAGACGCTGCTCGATTTTCATCAGCGCTTCTACCAGTGTGGACAGATGGAGCTGTTGTTGGCCGGACCGCAGAGCGTTGCCGAACTGCAGCGGCTCGCGGCCCTGGCGGACGACACGCTCACAGCGGGCGGCGCCGTCACCCGCGCCGTGCAGCCTTTGCGTTGCAATCGTGATAGCTGGCTTCGGTTACAGATCGCAAGCGCTCAGCCGCGGCTGAATCTCCTGTTCGCCCTTGACGCGATGCCTGAGCACGGCGTGCCAGCACTGGATCACTTTGCCAGTTGGATAGCGTCCGAGGCGCCTGAAAGTGTTGTCCAGCGGCTACGCGCGGCAGACCTGTGCCAATCGTTGAAGTTGCGCGTGCCTTATTGGCATGCGGGGCAGGGCGTGGTGGTCATCGAGCTGATGCTGACCGCGCGAGGCTTAGCCGAGCGAGCGAGGATTGTCGACGCGGTGCTCGACTGGCTGCGCTTCTTCTCGGACGAGGCACGCTGGCAACCCTGTCGCGAAGAGTATCGAAGCATCCGTCAGCGAAGCCTGCAGGGTGCCGAGCCGCTGGCCAAGCTACGCCATTGGGCGGACCCGCTGGCCTGGGCCAACGACAGCGACGAAGTGGCGATCCGCGAGGCGCTGGGTACGCTCTTGAGGCAGATGATCGGGGCCGGCCCGCTGGTGTTGACCGCTGACACCGCCGCCTGCGAAGCCATCGAAACCGACGGTTTTCCGCTGCGCCTGGGACTGGAAACGCCGTCGCCAACAGAACCGCACTCCTGGGGCTGGCAACAGCCGGCACCCAATCCGTGGCTGCAGCCCTGTGCCGCGACGCACGGGGCCCGTTCGGTCACGCCGGCGCTACGGCGGCTTGGGCCGGGTGATGCCAGCGATCGTGGGGCGCTGTTCGTGCATTGGCGATTCGCTGCCGGGCAGCCACCGTCGGGGTTATGGCACGCACTGTCGCATGCCTTGCGCTCGGGAATCTGGGCCGCGCAGCAGGCCGGCGTAACGCTGCGTTTAGAGGATCTGGGAGAGGGCTGGTGTCTATCACTCGAAGGCTTCGCCGAGGCCATACCGATGATTCTCGGCGACATATCGCGGCTGCTGCTCGAGCCGCCCGCGGAGTCGTTCCCTCTGGGCGATCGGCTTGCCGAGCGTGAGGTGGCGCTCGGTGACGGTGAGATGCTGATCCGTCAACTCCTCAAACGCTTGCCTCGGCTGCTCGCGAGCGTGTCCCGGAACGCCGGTCGGGATGCCGTATTGACGGAGCCGTTAGCCTTGTCTCGGTACTGGCAATCGGCGCAATGGCACGGTCTGGCGATAGGCTTTGCACCGGCCTTCAGTGACTCGCTCGCGGATGCGATCAGCAGGCTGCCGGGAACGCCCTCGAGCGCACCCGTCGCAATGGCCGGCCATTGCGCAGGCCGGCGTTGGCACGATATCGGCGGCGGGGTGCCCATGTCCGAAACGGCCTTTCTGCTGTTTTGTCCGCTGCCGGACCGCACGGTCGCATGCGAAGCGGCCTGGCGTGTCTTAGCGCGTCTGCTTGAAGGGGCCTTCTTCCGCCGCCTGCGCAGCGAGCTGCAGCTGGGGTATGCGGTTTTCAGTCGCTTCTGTCAGTTGGGTGGCCACGCCGGCATGCTCTTCGCGGTGCAGTCGCCAGTGGCGTCCGCCGAAGCGATTCTTGACCATATTCAGACCTTCCTATTGGACTTCGCCACGACGCTGGCGGAGCAGTCCACCGAGATCGTCGAGCGTGCCGCCCGCGAAGCGAGCGACAGGCATGTTGTCAGTCCGACAGAGCTGCACGCCCGGGCAGAGGCGGCCTGGCAGAGCGTCCTGGCAGGGCATGACGTTGCGCATCCCGCGCAGGTTGCCGCCGCCATGTGCAGCCTGCGACGCGACGATCTAACCGCAGCCCTGGATGCCCTGCGTGCTGCGACCGGGGGCTGGGTCGTGGTTGCCAACGCACCCGCGCCGGCCCCTGACTGGTCCTGATTCCGCTCCGCTGCTGCGCCGTTCTCGCGCCATTGCCGCGCGGATCCTCGCCATCTTTAATCGATCCAAACGCCATGATTTGGCCGTACGGACAGGCCCGTATGGTGTTGCCTGGGCATACCTAAGCGTGACGGCGTACTACCTAGGCGCTAGTTCCTCCGGCATGACGGGCATGTGCTTAAAGCGCAAGACAACGCTAGCGGCCAAAGAAGTAGCCAATTGCCGCCATAGCAGCGTATGGCCTCGCGGTTGCGCTTTCGATAATCCGCCTCGACACGACTGCCTGTCGTCACATCAGCGGAGAGCGCCATGCACAACAAGAAGAAAGCGGTTACCACCTTTTTGCCCCTGGCTCTGGCCAGCGCGATTGCCATGAGCCTGAGCCAGTCGGCCATGGCTGAAATTGTCCTGTATGACCAGGACGACACTACCTTTTCCACCGACGGCTATGTGAACGCCTTCTTCGTCAACAGCGACGTCGACCGCGAAGGCGAGCTGAACGACCGCCGCCAGTCGCGGGTGAAGATGGGATTCCTGCCCAACTGGATCGGCTTCAACTTCGGCAAGCAGGTCGGTGACCTGAAGCTTGGTGCGCGTTCATCCTTCTGGGTCACCATCAACGACAGCGATACCAACGGCACGGCCACCGCCATCGACGTACGCCAGTTCTACGGTACCGTTGGTAGCGAGTGGGGCGAGGTCCTGATCGGTAAGGATTTCGGTCTGTTTGCTCGCTCCAACATTTTCATGGACGAGATGCTGGCCAGCTTTGGCAACTCGGCCGACGCTCTCGGTCTGGTGGATGGTGCCGGCGTTTCGTTTGGCAACATCGGCACCGGGTACCCCTATCCATTCCCGACCTCGCAGATCACCTACCGCTCGCCGGTCATGGAAGGGCTGCGCGTGGCCGCCGGCATCATGGACCCGGTCGACACCAACAACGACACCACCAACGGCGGCCAGTCGTACCAGGACAATCCGCGCTTCGAGTCGGAAATCACCTACCAGTTCGATGTCGGTGGCGCGCAGATATACTCCTGGCTGAACGGCGCCTATCAGACCTCTGACAATACCGACTCCACCGTGGATGAAGTAACCTCCAAAGGCCTCGGTTACGGCGTGCAAGCCAAGATGGGTGGGGTCTCGCTGACCGCCTCCGGGTTCCAGGCCAAGGGCATGAGCCCGTTCTTCACCAACAACTTCCTCGAGCCGGTATTACGCGAAACCGACAGTGACGGCTATCTGCTGCAGGGTTCTTATACCTTTGGCAAGAACCGCCTCGCGCTGTCGTACGGCAAGACCCAGGACGACGGCAACAACGTGGTGGCGCTGGGTAGCGAGGCCGATTATGAAACCCGTGGGATCGCCTACTTCCGGACCATAAACGACAACCTCAAACTGGTGGCCGAGTACAACCAGTATGAAGTCGACGCGGCTGCTGGAAGCAGTCTCAATGAAGATACCAATACCTTCGCGGTGGGCGCCGTGCTGAACTGGTAAATCCCACTGCTGCACGCACCGGAGGTCCTGCGCGACCTGCCGGTGACGAACCCCGCCGAAACGGCGGGGTTTCTTTTTTCTGCACGAATCGTTGGCCCCGAAACAGCACTCGCTGCGAGCGGCCCAGGCTGACGCAGGCATATCTTCGGGGCGAAGCGTTCAAGCGTCCCGGGACGGCAGGGGGTTCCGACGCCGATGACTACCGAGTGCGTTTGTCGCATCGCGACCTTGGCAGGGCACCACCGGTACTGAAGTAGCATTTTCGTGCCGAATGCCCTGACCAAGAATGAGGTCATCCAATATCGGTGTATGGGGTGCGGTGCGTGATCGAACAAGACGGCGAGGCGATACGCACAGCGATGTCCGAAGCCCATGACGCCGAGACGGTGGCGCAGGATCTGGCGCGTCAGCTGATTCATCCGCACCTGGGTTTTGTCCTGTTCTTCTGCTCGGCCGAATATGACCTGCCGGCGCTGGGTGATGCATTGAAGCAGTACTTCGGCGGCGTAAGGGTGGTGGGATGCACCTCGGCCGGTGAGATCACCTCGCAGGGTTACGGGCGCAGTTGCGTCACGGCGATTGGTTTCGATCACCGCAGTTTTTCCATTGCCAGCGAGCTGATCGTCGAAATGGATCGCTTCGGGCTGATCGACGCTCAGCAGTTGGTCGAGCGACTCGGCAGCGACTGTCGGAGCAACTCGCTGGCGCCGATCAAGGACCACAGCTTCGCCCTGACGCTGCTCGATGGTTTGTCCAGCCGCGAGGAAATCGTGCTATCGGCCCTGAGTGCCGCCTTCGGCAGCATTCCTCACTTCGGCGGTTCGGCGGGCGACGATAATCATCTAGCTGACACCCATGTCTACTACGACGGCAAGTTCCACAGCGGTGCAGCCATCGTCGTGTTGGTCAATACCTGGTTGGACTTTGAGGTCTTCACCACTCATCACATGCTGGCGCGCAGCGAGAAGCTCGTGGTGACGCACGCCGACAGTCATGCCCGGCGCGTCTACGAATTGAACGCCGAGCCCGCCGCCGAGGAATACGCCCGGCTTATCGGCGTGAACGTCAATGACCTCGACCACCGGCTGTTCGCCGCCCACCCGCTGGCGGTGCGCATCAACGAGCATTACTACGTGCGCTCGATACAGAAGGTCAACGCAGACCTCAGCCTGACGTTCTACTGCGCGGTGGAGAACGGCATCGTCCTGACCGCCATGCAACCCGGGCCGATGATGCCGAATCTCGAGGCGTTGTTCGAACGGCTCGAACAGCGCCTCGGCTCGCCACTGCTGACCATCGGCTGCGATTGCTTTTTGCGGCGGTTGGAAATCGAAGGCGACGGTTCGACGCAGCAGATGTCCGCGTTTCTCCGACGCCAACAGGTGATCGGCTTCAACACCTACGGAGAGCAGTTCAATGGCATGCACATCAACCAGACCTTCACCGGCGTCGCCATCGGTCGGCCTGGAGGACGGGCTGGAGAAAGGAGCGCTCGCTGAGCTACGCCTCAGACAGGCCGAACTCGAACGCGAGAACCACAAGCTGCGGCGCATCAACGCCGCGCTGATCGAACGCGTCGAGTCCAGCGGCTCCGGGCGCGATGCATCCTACGCGGCCTTCCAGCACTCGGTCGAACTGGCCGAACAGGTGCGCGAGCGAACCGATGCGCTCAACCAGGCGATGGCGGAGCTCAAAGCCAGCAACCGCCTGCTCAGCGACGCAAGAATGCGCGCCGAAACCGCACATCAGCATCTGGTGGACGCCATCGAGAGCATTTCCGATGCCTTCGTGCTGTTCGACAAGGATCAGCGCATCGTCCTGTTCAACAAGCGCTTCAAGTCGTTGTGGAGCCGTACTCGGGCGCGCATCAACAGCGGCACGCGGCTTTCGGAACTCAAACGACTGGCTGAAAGCAGCGGGATGATCGCCGAAGAGCATCGCGGCAAGGCCAACGAGCCAACCGTCTACCGTCTGCAGAGCGGGCGCTGGGTGCAACTCAGCGAACGGCCGACCCGTGAGGGCGGCCTGGTAATGCTCTACACCGACATTACCGAGGTCAAGGTCAGCGAAACCATGCGCCGCGAGCAGGCCCTGGCGCAAAAGTCGCGGTTGCTCCAGCGCGCCGTGGACAACCTGTCCCAAGGCGTCGCCATGGTCAGCGCAGATGGCAGCCTGGAGCTGTGGAACGGTCGTTTTCTGGAGCTTTGCGGCCTGGCACCGATCGAGGCGCACCGGCCGTTCGAAGAGGTCATGGCCGACAGTGAACTGAAACTGCTGACACCCAACAGCCGCGATGCCCGGGGCAATCCTCTGAGCGAGCTAGAGCAACACCTGTTCGATGGCCGTACCCTGGAAGTCCGCACCCATCCGTTACCCACTGGCGGCTTCGTCAATACGTTCACCGACATTACCGAGCGCTACCGGCATGCCGAGGCGCTGCGCGAGAGCGAACGCTGGATCCGCCTGATCACCGATCATGTTCCCGCGCTGATCGCCTACGTCTCGGCGGATCTGACCTACGAGTTCACCAACAAGGTCTACGAAGAGTGGTATCGCTGGCCAAGCGACGGCATGCTCGGTCAGTCCCTGCGTGAGATCCACAGCGGGGAACATTGGCAGCAGCTCGAACCTTATATCGAACGCGCCATGTCCGGTGAGAACGTCAGTTTCGAAATGGCCGAGCCCAACCATTCGGGCCAGCAGCGGTACATGCTGCGCTCCTATGTGCCGAATCGGCAGGCCAATGGCGAGGTGGCGGGCATCTTCGTGCTGATCCAGGACATCACCGACCGCCGCCGCACCGCTGAAGCCTTGCATCAGGCCTATCAGAACCTTGAGCAACGCGTGCGCGAGCGTACCGCGGAGCTGACCAGCCTGAATGAGCAGTTGCTGTGTGAAATCGATGAGCGCGCCCATGCCGAAGCCCGCCTGCGCGAAGCCAAGCGTGAAGCCGAGCTGGCGAATCTATCCAAGACCAAGTTCCTCGCCGCGGTCAGCCACGACCTGTTGCAACCACTCAATGCCGCACGGCTATTCACCAGCGCTTTGCTCGAGCAACCCGTTGCGCCGAACGGCGGCCTGATTCGCAACATCAGTAATTCCCTGGAGGATGTGGAGAACCTGCTCGGTACTTTGGTGGATATATCCAAGCTCGACGCGGGTGTGATCAAGCCGGATATCGCCCCCTTCGCCGTCAGCGAGCTGTTGGAAAACCTGGCTGTGGAGTTCCGCCAGATCGCTGGCGCCGAGCACCTGCAGCTGGATTTCATCCCATGCTCGGCGCTGGTACGCAGCGATATCCAGCTACTGGCACGGATTCTGCGCAACCTGCTGACCAATGCGATTCGCTATACCCCTCAAGGTCGCGTGCTGCTCGGTTGCCGGCGTCGGCGGCAAAGCCTGTCCATCGAGGTTTGGGATACTGGGGTTGGTATCGCCGAGGATCGCCTGGAAGAAGTCTTCCACGAATTCAAACGAGGCGAGGGGGTGCGTCCCAACCAGGACCGCGGGCTTGGCCTGGGGCTGGCAATCGTCGACAAGATCGCGCGCATGCTCGGTCACCGGATCCTGGTTCGCTCGCAGCCGGGGCGCGGTTCGGTATTCGCCATCGAAGTACCGCTGTCGAAGCGTGCGCCCAAGGCCAGGCAGGAGCCGAGCTCCTCGGACCTGCTGCTGGAACGCCTCAAAGGGGCCAGGGTTTGGGTAGTCGACAATGACACCGCGATCTGTGCGGGCATGCGTACTTTGCTCGAAGGCTGGGGCTGTATGGTGATCACCGCGCTTTCGGAAGAAGATCTGGCCGGGCAGGTCGATAACTTCCATGCCGACGCCGATCTGATCATCGCCGATTATCATCTCGATAACGGCTGCAACGGCGCCGAGGTGGTCGCCACGGTCAACGCGCGCCGCGCCAGCCCGCTACCGGTGCTGATGATCACCGCCAATTACAGCAATGAACTCAAGCAGCAAGTGCGTGAGCTGGGCCACATGCTGATGCATAAGCCGGTGCGGCCGATGAAGCTCAAGACCGCCATGTGCCACATGCTGGAACACGGCCATTCGCAATGGCTCCGCTGACCGGAAGGAATACTGACGTGCTGTTGCCGGTCAGCGACGCAGATAGGCGGTGAAATCGATATCACCCGCCGACAGAATGGCCTGTACGCGGTTGTGCACGTTTAGCTTGCGCAGAATCGCCGAAACGTGGGCCTTGACGGTCGTTTCGGCGATGTCGAGGTTGTAGGCGATCTGTTTGTTCGACTCGCCCTTGGTCATGCGCTCCAGCACCAGCAGTTGCTTGCGTGTCAGCGCCTGCAGAAGCTCGGGTGGGATGCTCTGTTCATTGTGTTGCGCGCGACGGGTGGTGGCCTTCTGACTACGGATGATGTCCGACGGCAGATAGACGTTACCGTTGAGGATCTGCTCGATGGCTTCGGTCATCTGTGCGCGCGGGGAGGATTTGGTGATGAAGCCGCAGGCGCCATAGGTGATGGCCTGCAGCACGACCTGTTTGTCCTGCTCGGCGGAAACGATGACCACCGGAATGGTCGGCGCTTCGTTGCGCAAGTTGATCAAGCCGTTGAGGCCATGCATGCCGGGCATGTTGAGGTCCAGCAGGACCAGATCCAGATCGTCGTTCTCCAAGGTCAGCGCCAGCGCGCTATCGAGATCGGCGGTTTCCAGAATCTCGCTGCCTGGAAAACCGTCCCGGATGACGTTCTGAATGGCCTCGCGAAACAGCGGGTGGTCATCAGCTATCAGTATCTTGTACATGGCCGGTCACCTTATTGTTGTGATTATGCTGGGGTGGATTTTCGTTCTTTGCAGCCTAGCTCGCTCAGCGCCAGGCGGCGCACCGAGGCGGTTTCGATCAGGGAGGGGCGATTGGGTTGCGCATATTCCCAGACCGGCGGAAGGACGCCAACAAAGCGCGCGAGCTGGGGTAGGTGTCGGGACCGTGGCGGAAGCTGCATCGACGAATGACGACGCTTGTACAACGGAAGACATCCTCGGCCGCCCCCTGTGAACGGCGATCAGCCTCAAACCCGGCAGGCTCGGCATTTTCTTCTATTTCCCAGTCCGTCTGTCGACCACATTACAGAGCAATAAGCGTTGTTTTGAAATCCTACAATCGACAGGCAAATCGGTACCAAAGTAGTAGAGCTTCCTCAGGCCGCGCGGCGTAACGCCGCGTGTTGGGGATTGAAGCTGAGCACGGCGAGCAGGCTGAACAGCAGCGTCAGGCCCAGGCAGACCGCCAGCGCCACCGCGTTGAGTCGCTCGTACAGCGCATAGCGCACCAGTTCCACGGCATAGGTGAACGGGTTGGACGAACAGATCCAGTACAGCCATTCATTGGCCTCACGCATTTTCCACAACGGATAAAGCGCCGAGGATAGGAAAAACATCGGGAAGATGACGAAATTCATCACGCCGGCGAAGTTTTCCAGTTGGCGAATGCCATTGGATAGCAACAGCCCCAGCGCACTGAGCAACAGCGCCACTAGCAGCAGCGCCGGCAGCGCCGTCAGCAGCCCGACAGCCGGCGGCTGCACCCCGTAGAGCCAGGCAATGCCGAGAAAGGCGTACACCTGCAGCAGCGATATCAATGCCGTCGCCACCAGCTTGCTCGCCAGCAGGAAACCGCGTGGCAGAGGGCTGGTGAGCAGCACTCGCATGCTGCCCATCTCGCGGTCGTAGACCATCGACAGCGAGCCCTGCATGCCATTGAACAGCAGGATCATGCAGGCCAGGCCAGGCACGATGTAGGTCTCGTAGGTGATGTACGTTTCGTACGGCTCGATGATGGCGATGCCCAGCGCCGCACGGAATCCGGCTGCGAACACCACCAGCCACAGCAGGGGGCGCACCAGGGCACTGAAGAATCGCGAGCGCTGCTGTACGAAGCGCAGCCACTCGCGCCATACGATGGCACGCAGGCATTCCCAATAGGCGATCACGATCCTGCCTCCAGCTTGCCGTGCGTGGCAGGACGTAGGGTTTTTATTACACGCATCAGACCACCTCCGGGCTACGAGTGAGGCGGTCGAAGGCCTGCTCCAGGCTGCCATCCATGGCAGACAGCGAATCGGCGGGGCCTTGCGCCACGAGCTGGCCGCGGTTGAGGACGATCAGCGCATCGTCGGCCTGTACCTCGTCGAGCAGATGGGTCGTCCAGAGCACGCTCATGCCATCCTCGTGGCAAAGGGTGCGTACGTGGTCGTTGAGAGCCCTGCGGCTGATGGGATCGAGCCCGGCGCTGGCTTCGTCGAGTAGCAGCAGACTGGGTTTGTGCAGCAGCGCCCGGGCGATTTCGACGCGCCGGCGGTGACCGCCATTGAGCTCGCGTACCTTGCTCTTGCGCCGTTCGCCGAGCTGCTGACGGTTCAGCTCCAACTCGATGCGGTCGTTCGCCAAACTGCGCGGCAGGCCGTGCAACGCGGCGTGATAACGCAGGTTCTGTTCGACGCTGAGATCAAGGTCCAGAGTGGTCTGCTGAAACACCACGCCCAGGCGTCGCAAGGCTTCGCGGGGCTGGTTACGCAGACTGTAGCCGGCCACGCGGATTTCGCCCTGCTGCAGGTCGTAAAGTCGTGTGAGCAATGCGATAAGCGTGGACTTGCCGGCGCCATTGGGGCCGAGCAGTGCGGTGAAGCGGCCCGCTGCAGCACTGAAGTCGATATGCTTCAAGGCTTCCCGAGCACCGTAGGCGAAGCCGACATTCTCCACCTGTAGCGCGGTCATGGCGCGACCACCACGCCCCAGGGGTAACGGCCAACCTTGATCGACTTGACCACCTTGAGCGCGTTCACATCGATGACCGAAACGTCGCCGCTGACACCATTGGTGGCCAGCAGCCGACTCTCGTCGGGAGTGAACGCCATGTGCCAGACACGCCGACCTACCAGCAGGTAGTCGAGTACTTCGAATGTTTTCGCGTCAACCACCGCGATGTGATTGGCCGGACCGAGGGCGACGAAGGCGTACTTGCCGTCGGCGGTGAGTCGGATGCCGACGGGCTGGACCTTGTCGCGATGCACGCCCTTGATCTTGAAGTCGATCGTCTTGATGATCTTTCGCTGATCGACGTCCACGATGGAGACCGTTCCGCCTATCTCCGACGATGCCCAGAGCGTCTTGCTGTCACGGCTGAACTCAACATGGCGCGGGCGCTGGTCGACCAGAGTGTTGTCTATCAATGTGTTGTTGGTGGTGTCGATCCAATGCAGCATGTTGGTGGTTTCGCTGGTGTTGATCGCCCACTTGCCATCGGGCGACACCGCCATGCCTTCGGGCTCCACCCCCACGTCGATCTGGGCCAGCACCTGTTCGTTGTCCACGTCCACCACGGTCACCAGCGCATCGTCCTCATTGGAGATGTACAACCATTTGTTGTTGGGGTGCAGCGCGAACTGTTCCGGGTCCGCGCCGGAGGGCAGCTGTTTGATGATCCCGCGCGTCGCCAGATCCATGACCTGGACCGTGTCCGAGTCGCTGGCGCAGATGTAGAGCAGCTTGTTGTCGTGCGACAGCGTGAGGCCTCGTGGGCGCTGGCCCACCTCCAGCGTCTCCACTGTTTCGAGCGTGTCCAGGTCGATCACGCTGATGGTGTCGTCCTTCTCGTTGGAAACATAGGCGGTGGCCGCCAGTGCGGAAGCGTTGGTCCAGGCGAGCCCGCAGGCAATGGCGGTGGCTAGGAGCGTTCGATTCATTTGTAGGATCTCGTTCTTGTTGTAGGGCGCGTTAGCGTCTAGGGGCAGCGGGGTTATCCAGTCGCAACAGGTATTCGTCGGCTTCGGTCTGTCCGTCGTTCGAGGCGCGCAGTAGCCAGCGCCGTGCGGCCGCCTTGTCAATTGCGACGCCGCGGCCTTCAGCGAGCGCAACGCCCCAGTGGTAGCGCGCCAAACTGACGTAGGCCGCGGAGTCCGGTTGCTCTGCGCCGCGTTTGATGAGGGCGGCGGCTTTTTCCAGGTTCAATGGCACACCGACGCCGGACTCGTACATCTGCGCCAACCAGATCAATGAGTAGACGTCGTTCCAGCGATGTATGCAGTCCTCGAAGATCTTCAGCGCCGAGGCGTGATCGCCGGTTTTCTGCGCCGCGTAGCCGTAGAGGCACTTGATTCGCTTGTCGCTATCGACGTAAGACTCGTAGCTCAGGTCGCTGGTCTGGCCAAAGGCGGCAGGGGCTATCAGGGCCAGCGCCACGCGGGTTAGGTTGGCTAGCACTGATCACCGCTCCTTGTCGCTCAATCGGCACTGGCTTTCGGGCCGATCGAAGCCCAGCGTGTCGAGCTCGCTGGTGGGGTGCAGGAAGCCTTCCTGAGGTGAGTTGGAGACCAAACCGCGCGGATGGATAAGCGCAATTGGCTGGCGCAGTTGACCGCTCCAGGGCCGGAAGGTCAGCTTGCGACCTTTGAACCCATCCACCGGCACCGTTTCGCCAAGGGAGAGTTGATGAATGGCGGCTGGGTCAGTGTTACCCAGCCGGGTGATCGCGGTGGCGAGGCTGCGCACACCGATCCAGGCAGCAAAGTCGCGGTCGTTCATCCAGCGGCTGGCGAGTGCCTCGAAGCGCTTCTGCAACTGAGCGGCGCCGTACGTCTCCACCGTCTTGTGCCAGCCGGTTGCAATCAGCCCCTGCGTGCCGACCACCGGCCGCGGCAACCAGGTCTGGTAGGGTACGTATTCTCCAAAGTCGCCTCGCTCGTCGGCCATCACCACCACGTCGTAGTCGTCGGCCTGCGTGAATAGCGGCATTTCAGCCTGGGCGCTGCGGCGCTGGTCGTTGTCGAAGGTCCAGGGCTTCTCGAGAATGATCTTGTGGCCGAAACGCTTGGCCGCGCGGCGCATGGCGGTGGCAAACGCCTGGTCCTCGGCGGTCGGGCCGACGATCAGCAGCCAGCGGTTCCAGCGGCGTACGGCAAGAAACTGACCGAGCGCGTCGGCGAGCATGCTACGGCTAGGCAGGGTGTGTAGCACGTTGGCCAGACAGATCGTTGTGCGCAGATCGTCACTGGCGCTGCCGGCGTTGATCAGCAGACTGTCCGGCAAGGCTTCGGCGAGCTGCTGCAGGCTTGCATCCGGTGCGTTGACGACGAACAGCCTTAGCCCGTCATCACGCAACTTGCGCGCCTCGTCGAGCAAGTGCTCAGGCGAATCACTGTTGCGCGCGGTCAGTTGATAGCGATGGCCGAGAAAGCGCCCGGTGGTGTTGCTGTCGATGATCGCCAGTTCCGCGCCGCGCTGCCCGGCATCCGCCGGTTCAGGAATGACATTCGAAAGCAGCGGACCCGGGTCCGGGCGGTAACCCAGATAGGCGATCCGCACATCGAGCGCGTCGGCAGCGATCGCAGCGGAACTCGCCAGCGCGGCGCAGCAACTCACTGCCAACAGGCAACCGGCGCGTAGCAAAGGATGGGGCATGGGCGACTCCTATGGCGTTGCGACCAGCATAGGAACCTGGGACAGGCGGGGGAATATGCAGAAAGTACCAGTCGTTGTGTACCAAGGTAGTAGCCTGGCCGCTGGCGATGCGTTCTAGCATGACGCTCGTCGACAATAAAAAGAGAAGCCTTCCATGACGCCTTGCAGAGCACTGATCCTCAATATGTTGTTAATCGGCAGCCTTATCGGTTTCGATCAGGTTCATGCCGCCGGCGACCTGACCCTGCGCCCACAGGCGTTGCCTGATCTGAGTTTCGGTTCCGACGAAAGCGATTACGCCGTCTCGCAAAAGACGTATCAGCTGGAAACCGGAGTCGCCTACCAGCTCAAGGTAATCGCCGATGGCCAGAAGGCCTGTGCGTTCCAGGCACCGGAATTCGCTCGTTCGATTTTCCTACGCAAGGTCGAGGCCGGCGGCGTCGAGATCAAGGCAATCACCCTGGTTGAACTGGAGTTTGAAGAAGCCGGAGAAGCCGAGCTTTTCTTCGTGCCAGTCAAGCCCGGTAGCTTTCCGTTCTATTGCGAGGGGTTGCAGAACAAAGGCATGGAAGGTGCGTTCGTGGTCAAGTAAGGCGTAGGCCTTCTGAGCCTCCGGCCCGAGACGATGCAGATGTCGGCGCTTTGGCGAATCAGCCTCTTGGTCTCGCTATTTTTCGGCCTTGTGGCGGCTGTCTGCATGGCCGTTCTGTTGCGTCAGGCCAGTCATGATGTCGAACGAGAGTTGAATGCTGCGGCCGCGATTCTTCGTTATCTCAAGGAGGTTGCGGAGCGCGACCCGTCCGACCTGCAACCCGATCTGACCCGTCACTTGCGCCACGTACAGGTGCACTGGCTGGACAGTGATGTTATCCATGCGCCGCGGCTGGCAGAGCGGCGTAGCTGGCTCGAAGCGGCGCTGTATCCGAACGCGCTGCCGGAGCCGCTGATCGTGCGTTTGCCCGATGGCCGGGCACTGCGACTGAGTGTCGACCCGCGGGATGAAATCGAGGAAGTACGCGATTCCTTGCGCCAGCTGCTGGTGCTGTTCGGCATCGCGCTTGGGTTGAGCCTTCTGGCGATCCGCTGGGCCGTTCAACCGGCTTCGGAGGTGTTGCGCCAGTTGTTGGCCGCCTTCGGTCGTGTCTCGCACGGTCAGCTGGATACGCGTCTGCAGCTTCACTCGATGCTCGAAGCCCGGCAATTGGCCGGGCATTTCAACCATATGGTCAGCTCGCTGGAACACGCCCGGCGGGACAACGACGAGCTGACCCGCTCATTGCTGGCACTGCAGGAACATGAACGGACCCAGCTCGCTCAGGCACTGCATGATGATCTGGGCCAGTACCTGGCCGGCATCCGTGCCCAGGCGTGCCTGCTGCAAGCGATCAATGACCAACCACAGCTGGTCAGCAGCACCGCACGCTGCCTCGATGAACATTGCGAGCAACTGCAGAACGGATTCCGGCGGCTGACCCGTGAACTCTACCCAGTGATGCTCGATCATCTGGAGTTGCCCGAGGCCATATGCCTACTGACCGAACAGTGGCAGAGCGCGCAAGGTGTCGAGCTGCATCTGCGAGTGGACAGGCGCCTTCCTAGCCTGCCGCTGACGGTCAAGGAACATCTGTATCGCCTGCTTCAGGAGTCACTGACCAACGTAGCCAAGCATGCCAGCGCCAGCTTTGTGTGTGTGCGGCTGCGCCTGAGCGGACAGAGGTTAAGGCTGCTGGTCCGTGACAACGGCGTCGGCAACCACGAAGGGCGGCAGCCGGGCATAGGCCTGCGCTCGATGCAAGAGCGGGCTCGCGCACTGGGTGGATTCCTGATTGCCGCCCATTGCAGAGGTAACGGCTGGATCGTCTATCTCGACGTTCCATACAAGGAGCCCTCGGTCTGATGAAGATACTGCTCGTCGATGATCACGCAGTGGTGCGACAAGGTTACGCCGCACTGCTGCGTGTGCTGTTGCCCGAGGCGCAGGTGATCGAAGCCTGCGACGGTGAGCAAGCGCTGCTCAAGGCATATGACTCCCCACCCAGCCTGGTGATTATGGATGTCGGGTTGCCGGGCATCAGTGGCGTAGAGACCACCCGACGATTGCTGCAGCGCTTGCCGCAACTGCGGGTGCTGTTTTTCAGCATGCACGATGAGCTGCCATTGGTGCGCCAAGCGCTGGACGCAGGTGCTGTTGGCTACATCACTAAAAACTCGTCGCCTGAGGTGCTGGTGGACGCGGTACGGCGTACCTTGGCCGGCTATGCCTATATCGAGCAACCCCTGGCAACCCAGTTGGCGCGCAATCCAGCCGCCGCAAACGCTCAGGACCCACGCCTGCAAGCGATGACTCAGCGAGAGTTCGAAATCTTCGTGATGCTTGCCAAGGGCACTCCGTCCCGGTTGATCGCCGAGCGACTGTGCATCAGCGGTAAGACTGTTTCCAACTACTTGACCTTGCTCAAAAGCAAGCTGCAGGTTAGCTCCCACGCCGAGCTGGTTCACCTGGCTATCGATACCGGTGTTCTGCGGGTTGGCGACCGAGCCGCCGGCTAGGCGACAACCCGCAGAACACCGGCATGGTTGTCAGAAGGGCGCTCGTGCCATAGTCGCGATCTCAGTCATCGCGGGAAGGCCCGCAATCGAGGAGTTGTTGCAATGATTAAAGTCAGCGTGATGTACCCCAACACCCCCGGTGCGCGATTCGATCACGACTACTACCGCGACACCCATCTACCGTTGCTCAAGGCCCGCATGGGCGATGCGTGCCTGTACTACACGATCGACAAGGCGCTATCTGCAGGTGCGTCCGCCATACCGGCGCCCTATATCGCAATGTGCCACATATTCTGCGAATCATTGGAAGCCTTTCAGGCTGGAATCGGCCCGCATGCCGAGGAGATCGTCGCCGATATCGCCAACTACACCGATCTGACACCGGTCAGGCAGATCAGTGAAGTGGTGGTCGGTCACTGAGCCCCGTGCCGGGCCTCCAGGCAAGCGGTCGCAACGCGATTGCGCCCGCGCTCCTTGGCACGATAAAGCTGGATGTCAGCGAGCTGCATCAGGCTGTCCAGGTCGCTGGCCTGTGACGGATAATGCGCCAGGCCGACCGACATAGTCAGTTGCAGAGTGCCTGCGCGTGTCTGCAATGACAGCGCGGCGAATTGCTGGCAGAGCAGGGTCAGCTTCTCCAGTGCTTCTTCAGGCTGGCTGCGGGGCAGCACCAGAAGAAACTCCTCCCCACCGACGCGAAAGACCGCGTCGGTCGCGCGCAAAGCACCAAGCAGAAAGCTAGCAACGCCCTTGAGCGTATCGTCACCGGCGGCATGACCGTGGGTGTCGTTCAAACGCTTGAAGTGATCGAGGTCGACCATCGCCAAGGCGATCGGGGTAGCGTCACGCTGAGCACGCGCAAGCTCCTGGGCGAAGAAATCCTGCAGATGGCGCCTGTTGAACAATCCGGTTAGCGGGTCGCGCAGCGCCTGGTTGCGTAGCGTCTCGTGCAGGCCGGAGATGGTTTCCAGCTGCTGTTCGCTAAGCGCCAGGGCCTCGGCCAGTTGCGACTGGCTGCGTTGGAATTCGGTGACATCGCGCAGGTAGAGCATCTGCCCGAGCACGACTGTTCCTTCACTCGAAACCCGGGAAATCTCACGCACACGTACCTCGAAGTACTGGCGAGCAGCGATGCTCAGCAGCTGCGGCGCGTGGCCAGCCTCTGCCTGGTGTAGCATGCCGTCCAGCTCTGCGCCGATCAGCGGCCAATCGACCAGCGCGCTACCTTGCCAATCGCGCTCCAGGTTAACCAGCCTGAGTCCGGCAGGATTCACCTCGATCACCCGGCGCTGCGGATCGATCACCAATACCGGGTCGATCAAGGCGTCGAGCAGCAGGTGGCGTGCCACCGGCAGCAGATCGAACAGCCGCAAGCCGCTGATCAGCCAGCCGAAGCCGATGAGGGCGATCGCAAAGCTGAACGGCGTCGGGTCGAAGCCGAACAGCGCCCAGCCGAAGGCGACGTAGCCGATATTGGCTAACCAGGGCGTAGTCGTCAGAACCAGGAAAACCACATAGTGCCATCGGTGCAAGCCCTTGCTCTGCGCGGCCGCGCGCAGCGTGATAGCGATGCAGAAGAGCATGAACGGATAACCATAGGCGGCGGCCAGATAGAACAGCGGGCCGTGCCGGTAGACGATCGGCGCACCGGGGTCGGAAGAGATAGGTGCACTGTCGACGCCATAGAACTGCCCGTGCCAGGGGTTGCTCAGCGACATCAACCAGAACACCACCGGCATCACCGACCAGGCGACAATCGACATGGGTCGGAGGCGGGTATGGATGTTGTTGGCGTACTGCCAGAGAAACAATGCCCAGAAGGTGGGCACACCGAGAATCGCGGGCCAGGCCATGCTCGCCCAGAACATTTTGCAGTCCGGCTGCTGGGCGCTCATCTCGAGCGCTGCAGCGCCTAGCCACCAGAGGATCGCCATGTGCAGCCAGGCAAAGGCTGCGCTACCGGCGAATCTACGCTGATGCACGACCCAGCGCGCCAACAGCGTGACGCCCAAGCCTACCAGCACGGTCATCAGTACGGGGGCTGAAACACTCCAACCTGAATTCAAGCAGGCGAACATCGGGCCGTCCTCTGGCAAATCGATACCCGGCATAGGGTTCGCGAAATTCAAGCGAGGACGATACCTGATGCGCTGCAGCGAGTAGTAGCGAAATGGTGGCGTTTCGCTTTCTTGTCGTTCGCCGCCATGGGTGCAGGCGCCGCAGTGGCTACATCTGGTCGTGGCAGGGCAGGTCGTCGGTGATATCGAACCAGGGTGCCTTGTTCGCGACGTATACGTTCCGGGTGGGTTTCACACCCGGGTCGGTATCCAGCGTTCCCAGTGGAAAGCCAAGCACTTCGGGATACTCATCGAAACGAGTGAACAGGCTCGAGCCGCACTCCGAACAGAAGGCCTTGTGCTCACCCGGCGACGACTCGTAGAACTTGATCGACTCGGCGCCACTCAGCGTCTTCCAGTCACGGCTGGCCACGCGCGCGCGGGTGCGGAACGCCGCGGCATGCAACTTGCGGCACATGCTGCAATGGCAGTTAAGGACGTCGGTCAGCGGTCCGTTGATTTCGTATGTCACGCGCTTGCACAAACAGCTGCCCCGCTGGGTCATGGTCGTTGTCCTTGAACGATGATGGAGCGGGCGAGTGTAGCTGGGGATATGGTCGGTGAGCCACGCTGTCATTCATACGGCTCGCCGGGAAACTGGATCAGGCACAAACCATTGCCGAAGGGGTCGCTCAGCGTCACCAGCTTGCCCCAAGGGAAGTCACGGATGGGCGTTTCCTGGTGCGCTCCCGCGGCGACCGCTTGCTCACATGCCGTGGCGATGCCGTCCACGACAAAATCCAGATGGACTGGCGTCCAGTGCCGTCCATAGTCGCGTATGGCCTGCTGGCTGGCGGTAGCGGCCTCGCCTTCGGCATGTTCGATCAGGTAAAGCCGGCAGCAGGTACCGAGCATCTCGGCCACCGTTCCCTCGAACAGCGTGCGCGCGTGCTGTAGGCCGAGCGCGTCATGATAGAAACTGACGGCGCGATCCAGGTCGGCGACGTCGATGTTTACCAGAACCTGCATATTTCCTCCTCGTGCTTGCACTTGGATCTAGGCCGGTCCGATCTCGACCTCGCGCGGGCCGGGCGCCATGACGTCGGACAGGCTGGAACGATTGTCGCCGGAGCCAGCCATCATCACGCTGAAGCTGCCGTCGGTTTCCAACACCACAGCTTCAACCTCACCTATTGCGGCGAAACCGCTGGAACGGATGGCCGAGCGGATCTCATCCTCCGTCACGCGTGCGGCGCGCATCGCACCACTCAGCATCTGCCCCTGGTAAAACAGCAACGCCGGCTCGCCGGTCACCAGTTTGCGGACCCAGCCGGCACGGACGCTCGACCAGGTCACCAGGTACTGGAGACCGATCAGCAAGGCCAGAGCCAACGTGCCTTGCGCCAGAGATACGTTGCGGTTCAGCAGAATGGTGGCGAAGGTGGAGCCCAGCGCCACCGTGACCACCAGGTCGAAGGCGTTCATCTTCGATAGCGTGCGCCTGCCGGAAATACGTAGCAGGACGATCAGGTTGATATAGGCCAATACCCCGATTACCAGGGTTCGAAACAGGGTCGACCAACCGCTGAAAAACATACCTTCCACATCTACCTCCGTTAGGACTGTCACAAGTAGACGTCAGGAGCAGCAGCGGGTTGCACGCCCACTTCAGGCAGAGTGCTTGCTCAACTGGTCTCCAGCGGCCGAGTCACGGGAACCAAGCACGATGTGTTCGATTGCATCTCCAGCGCGAGAAACACCATCAGCGCCGCATAAGCATCGTTGGCGGCGTAGCGCTGCTGCGCGCAGGACAAATTGTTGTTCGCCCAGTTGGAGGTAGATACGCTTCGTGACTTGCTGATGCCGACGCCCAGCACTGCCGCTACGGCGCCGCGAAGCCCGACCTGGCCTTTCTTGCCCTGATAGCGCAATGTCGAGCCGAGATCCAGGCTGTGCCGCAGTTCGATCCCAAGCCGGGTGCGCAAACGACTGCGGTCGGACGCGAGGCCGAAGCCGATCTTCAACACCTGCTCCGCTTCCAAGACCTGCCTGGCGGCTTCGACCGCACCTGGCGTGCCCACTTGGAACAGATAAGCTTTTTGCGGTGTAGCGAACTGAATGAGGTGCGGCCCGCTGGAAATCTCACCTACCTTGAACGTGGGCTTTGACTCCGTATCGAAACCGATTTTCGAATGGCAGAGGATCTCCTCGACTGCCTGGCGAAACGCCTCGGGTGTTGCCGGGGTGACGATACGATCCAAGGCAAGGCCCTCGAAGCGGGGCAGGCTGTCGAACTGGGTGATTTGGGGGATGCGGATGATGACGGGAACTCCACTTAAAAAAGCTGCTAATCCGCACAGCGAAAGCGGCGTGCGTTGCATTCATTAAAGCTCAAGCAGCGGTCATCATTACCGCGATCCAATCACTTCTCCCAGTTGGTCGGACAATCGAGACAGCCCGCCATATGGGTGCCTTGGAAAGTGGCGTAGTGGCGACGTGCTCCGGTCAGGGTCGCATTCGCGAGATTGGCGTCGTTAAGCTTGCCCTCCTGCAGGTTGGCATCGGTCAGATCAGCGTGATCGAGATCGGCTTTGCTCAGCCAGGCCATCTCCAGGTTGGCTGCGGTAAGGTTCGCGCCATGCATTTTCGCTCCGCTCAAGCGCGCAAATTCCAGGTTCGCCGCGGTCAGGTTAGCGCCGTCGAAGCGCGCGGCCTGGGCGAACAGCCCCCAGCCCTGAACGGCGACCAACTGGGCATCGGTCAGGATCGACAGGCGCAGGTTGGCTTGTTGCAGGCTGGCGCGGGTGAGGGTGGCACCGGTCAGGTTGGCTTTTTCCAGGTTGGCCAGATCGAGGTTGGCATGGCGCAAGTTGGCACCGGTGAGATCGGCCCCCGCCAGATCCATCTTGCGCATGTCCTGATTGCTCAGATCGGCACCGCGCAGATCGACACGGGGACATTTGCTCTCTGGCTGGATGACACAACCGTTGATGAGCGGCGGCTGCTCGTCGTCAGCCTGCAGCGGTGCGCTGGCGAGCAGCGCGGTGAGTAGTAAAAAGCGGGACAGGTCCATGGTGGCTCCGAAATCATCGAGGGAAACGCGCAGCCATCTATCGCGATGGCCAGGGCGATGGCGGGGCGCCGTGAGAGCGCCAACCCTGCTGACGCACCGTCATCGCTATAGCGGATGGCTGGGTCAGCGCCGAGCGGTCTGGTTTTCCCACTTAGGCATACGGAAGACCCAGAACGAGCCACCCTGGGCGACCGGCTTGGTCAGCACAGCCATGTCACCGCCCCATAACGGCACCGCACCGCCGTAGCCGACTGTCACGCCGATGAACTGCTCGCCGTCCTGCTCCCAAGTGATCGGCGGCGCGATGATTCCGCTGCCGGTCTGGAATTTCCAGAGCTCCTCCCCGGTCTTCGCGTTGAAGGCCTTCAGGTAGCCGTCACCCGTGCCGGTGAACACCAGGTTGCCCTTGGTGGCGAGGACGCCGGCCCAGAGCGGCAGTGGTTCTTTGTGCTCCCAGGCGACCTTGCCGGTGGCGGGGTCCATGGCCCGCAGAATGCCGACGTGATCGTCGTACATGCGCTTGATCCGGAAACCCTGGCCGAGATAGGCGTTGCCCTTCTTGTAGCTGACTTCCTCGGTCCAGTAGTCCTCTTTCCAGTGATTGGCGGGAACGTAGAACAGGCCGGTGTCCTGGCTGTAGGCCATGGGATTCCAGTTCTTGCCACCAAGGAAGGGCGGTGAAACCTCTACCGATTTGCCGTGCGCCTCGCCGGGTTCCGGCTTTGGTGGGCGCTGACCTTCGTTCTCCACCGGCCGGCCGGTCTTGAGGTCGATGTGGCTGGCCCAGGTGATGTTGTCCACGAAGGGGAAGGCATTCTGCAGCTTACCGTCCTGGCGATTGACTACGTAGAAAAAGCCATTGCGGTCGGCGTGAGCGGTCGCCTTGATGGTTTTTCCCTCCTTGTTCTTGTAGTCGAACAAGACGAGTTCATTGTTGCCGGAGAAGTCCCAGGCATCGTTCGGCGTGTGCTGGTAGAACCACTTCACTTCACCGGTGCTGGCATCGACACCGACCTGCCCGGAGGTATAAAGGCTGTCATAGTCCTTCGGTTCGCCGCCATCGGCAGTGCGCGCCCATCCGTTCCAGGGTGCCGGGTTGCCCGCACCGACGATGATGGTGTTGGTTTCGGCATCGAAGCTCGCGCTCTGCCAAGGCGCGCCGCCACCCTGGCTCCAGGCTTCTTTCTTGCCGGTGGGCGAGTTGGGGTCATCGGGCCAGGAGGGTGCCTTGATGTCCCCGGTCGGGGTGCTGTCTTTGCCGTTGAGACGGCCCACGTGGCCTTCGACGAAGGGGCGCATCCAGACTTCCTCGCCGGTGTCCGGGTCGCGCGCGAACAGTTTGCCGACGACGCCGAACTCATCACCGGAGCTGCCATGAATCAGCAGGACCTTGCCGCTTTTCTGGTCCTTGATCAGCGTCGGCGCGCCGGTCATGGTGTAGCCCGCCCCGTGATCGCCGAACTTCTTCTTCCAGACGACCTTGCCGGTGTCCTTGTTCAACGCGACCACCTGCGCATCGAGTGTGCCGAAGTAGATCTTGTCGCCGAAGATGGCCGCTCCGCGATTGACCACGTCGCAGCACGGGCGGATATCGGCCGGCAGCCGATGCGCGTAGCTCCAGAGGCGCTTGCCGGTGCGTGCGTCGAGCGCAAAGACCCGCGAGTAGGAGCCGGTCACGTAGATGACACCGTCATGCACGATGGCCTGGGATTCTTGGCCCCGCTGCTTCTCGTCACCGAAGGAAAACGACCAAGCGGGTGTCAGCTTGAAGACGTTTTCGTCGTTCACCTGGGCCAGCGGGCTCCAGCGCTGGGCATTGGTGCCCATGCCGTACTGCAGTACGTTGCCGGTCGAAAGGTGGTCGTTGGCGATGTCTTCCCACGTCACGTTCTTGGCATATGACATACCCGTGGATGTGAGGCTGGCAGCCAGCACGGCAATGGCGAGAGGGCGTCTGCTGCCCAGGGTTGCTCTTGTTGTCATGGTTGGTTTCCCTTGGTCGATTCGAACGAGGCCGGGCGCTGCGCTCACGATGCGGTTGTGTGCGGTGAGCGACCGGCCAGGCGAATCGATTATTGGAAGGCGGCCTCGGCGGCTGATACGGAAAAGCTCCCGCTGATTCAGGGAAAATTTCCCAATCAGCCTGTGTTTTCGAGCCGCTACATCGGTGTTGCGCGAAGGCGTCAAGAGGCCCTACTACCAAGGGAGTAGGCGCAGGCAACCAAAGCACCATTCTGCCGTTGAGGCTCAAACTCCAAGATGACCACCATGCGCTCCGACTGGGGTTGCCTTGCTCAGGTATTCGAAATTAACGGTGGTAGTCATGAACAATAAAATCGCACTGCGCGCTCTCTTCGCTGCTGGTCTGCTGGGCTTTACAGGCATGGCTCTGGCCCACGGCGACGTAACACCACAGAAAGTCGAAACCAAGGGATTGACCACCCTGGGCGAAGAGTGGGTCGACGAGAATCCTTACCGCGCGCCCAGCGAAGATCACGACAAGGCCGTCGAGATCGGTGCATCCGCCTACAACCAGAACTGCGCTCGGTGTCATGGTCTCGAGGCGATTTCAGGGGGTATCGCACCCGACTTGCGTGATCTGGAGGCCAGCTACGACGGAGATGAATGGTTCAAGGAGCGCGTGATCAACGGTGCGGTTCGTGACGGCGCCGTCTATATGCCGCGCATGGCCGACTACCTCAGCCAGGAAGCGCTCTGGGCGATCCGGACCTACATTGAAAGCGAAGCTGCCAAGCGGTGATCGCCATGCGCCAGTTGCTAGCTGTCCTGTGCCTGTCGCTGTGGTGCGCGCTGGCGCAGGCCGGGGTGACGAAGGTGCGCGCCTACGACGACATCATCGCCTCGGGCGTGCTCAAGGTGGCGATGTACGAGAACTTCCCGCCCTACAGCTTCATGGACAATGGCAAGCCGAGCGGGGTCGATGTGGATCTCGCTAATACCCTGGCCAAGGCACTCGGGCTGAAGGTCGAGGTGCTCTGGGTCACACCCGGCGAAACCTTGGATGACGACCTGCGCAACTTCATCTGGAAAGGCCACTACCTGCGGCCGGACATTCTGGCCGACGTGATGATTCGTGTGCCCTATGACCGTGAATACGCCGTCAAGCGCAATGACGTGGGCGAGCTGGTCAACGAACAGGTGGTGATGTTCGGTCCCTATCAGCGCGAGCGTTGGCAGTCAGCGTACGACGATCGACGGCTGGACGAACTGTCGAGCGTCGGTGTGCTGCGTTTCCACCCGGTTGGCGTCGAAATCGAGAGCGTGCCCTCGTTCTACCTATCCTCGGTTTTCAACGGCAGCATCGCCAAGATGCTCCATCATTACCCGACGGCGCAAGCCGCATTCTCGGCGATGCAGGCCGGTGAGGTGGACGCGACCATGGCCATGCGCGGCGAAATCGACTGGATGCTCAAGCAGGCTGGCGACCAACATCTGAAAGCGGCCGACAACGCCTACCCGAACATGGGCCGTCAGGCCTGGGATCTCGGCATGGCGGTGCACGAGTCCAACCGTCAGCTGGCCTATGCGCTGGAAGGTGAACTGGAAGGGCTGATCGAGGATGGCAGCGTCGAACAAGTGTTCAACCGCTACGGTCTGCGTTACGAGCTGCCCGAGCTATATAAGGCCGAGTAACCGAACTGGGCTCGACGCGGTGTTGAGGGCCGCGTCGAATGCTGATTCGTTCAACCGAACCACCTCCGCCAAGCCGGCGAAAAATACAATTTCTTTACGCCACTTGCGTGCCTCTGCAATCGAATCTTTACATCCCCCGCTCAGACAATCTCCGTACCGCATAGACGCGTAAAACGGAGTTTTCCCATGTCCTTCCTTGACGGCCTCTCGCTGAGCTTGGCCATCGTGCTGTTCCTCTACCTGTCGTCGGCGCTGCTTCGCGCCGACCGCAGCTAGGGGGCTCATGCACGCCAACGACTACTGGCTGATCGCGGCCTTTTTTACTCTTGTGTTGGTACCTGCGCCCTGGCTGGGGAGCTATCTGTTCCGAGCCATGGAGGGTGAGCGCACCTGGCTGACGCCGGTGCTCGAGCCGGTCGAGCGGCTCTGCTATCGCGCCGCCGGCATCGATCCCGAGCGAGAACAGGACTGGAAACACTACAGCCTGGCCTTGCTGGCGTTGACCGCCGCGAGCCTGATGGCGCTGTTCGCGATCCTGATGGGGCAGGGCAACCTGCCGCTCAATCCGCAAGGTGTGGCCGGCATGGACTGGCCGCTGGCCTTGAACACGGCGGTCAGCTTCGTCACCAACACCAACTGGCAGGCCTATAGCGGCGAGGCTCAGCTGAGCTACTTCAGCCAGATGCTCGGCCTCGGCGCGCAGAATTTCATCAGCCCGGCGGTCGGCCTGGCGGTGCTGGTGGTGTTCTGCCGGTCGCTCACGCGCCGTTCCTCGAAGGAAGTTGGCAATTTCTGGGTCGACCTGACCCGCGCCGTGCTGTACGGCTTGCTTCCGCTGAGCCTAATGCTGGCGCTGTTGTTGGTCTGGCAGGGCGTTCCACAGAGCTTTGCTAGCTACGTCCACGTGACGACCCTGCAGGGCGCCGACCAGACCATACCCCTGGGGCCGGCCGCGAGCCAGATCGCGATCAAGCAGATGGGCACCAATGGCGGCGGCTTCTTCGGCGTGAACTCGGCGCATCCCTTCGAGAACCCGACGGCCTGGAGCAACCTGTTCGAGGTGGTTTCGATCATCCTGATTCCCGCGGCCCTGGTGTTCATGTTCGGGCATTACGTGCGTGATCTGCGCCAGAGCCGTGCGATCCTCGGCTGCATGCTGCTGGTGTTCGTCCTCGGGCTCGGCATCACGCTGGTGGCCGAGCATCAGCCCAACCCGGCGCTGGCAGGCCTGGCAATCGAGCAGGGTGGCTCGCTGGAGGGCAAGGAGAGCCGCCTGGGTATCGCCGCGTCCGCGCTCTGGGCTACCGCCACCAGTGCGGCCTCGAACGGCTCGGTCAATGCCATGCACGACAGCTTCAGCCCGCTGGGCGGCATGGTGCCGCTGGTCAACATGATGCTCGGCGAGATCATCTTTGGCGGCGTCGGCGCGGGACTCTACGGCATGCTGCTGTTCGTCCTGATCACAGTTTTCCTGGCGGGCCTGATGATCGGCCGCACGCCTGAATATCTGGGCAAGAAGCTCGAAGTGCGGGAAGTCCGGCTGCTGGTGGCGACACTGCTGGTGATGCCGGTCGGCGTGCTGGTCCTGGTCGCCCTGGGGGTCAGCCTGTCCGGCCCGGCAGCGTCGATCGGCAACCCGGGGCCACATGGCCTCAGTCAGATCCTCTATGCCTACACCTCCGGCACCGGCAACAACGGCTCGGCCTTCGCCGGGTTCGGCGCCGACACGACCTATCACGACCTGATGATCGCGTTCGCCATGCTGCTTGGCCGCTTCGGCTACATCCTGCCGGTGCTGGCAATTGCCGGCAGCCTAGCGGCGAAGAACCGCGCGCCGGTGGATGCCAACAGCTTTCCCACCCACGGGCCGCTGTTCGTGGTGCTGCTGACTTTGGTGATCCTGGTGGTCGGCGGGTTGACCTTCCTGCCCGCGCTGGCGCTGGGACCGATCGCCGAACACTTCTCCCTTCTGCAAGGCCTCTGAGGATCGTCACGATGACTACCCATCAAACGGCACTCGACAGTGCCCAGCAGCCAACCTCCACGTCGTTCGCCGCGCTGTGCACACCGGCGTTGCGCCAGGCATTCGTCAAGCTCAACCCGCGCAGTCTGGCACGTTCGCCGGTGATGCTGGTGGTCGAGCTCACCGCTATCCTGACCACGGCGCTGTGTCTGGTGCCGGACAGCGCGGTGAGCACCAGTGTCGCGGTACAGAACGCGCTCTGGCTGTGGTTCACCGTGCTGTTCGCCAATTTTGCCGAAGCACTGGCCGAAGGCCGGGGCAAGGCCCGTGCCGACAGCCTCAAGGCCGGTTCCGATGGTCTCGCCGCCCGGTTGCGGACCGAGTCGGGAGACTACCAGAGCGTGCCGGCCAGCCACTTGCGCCGCGGTGACGTGGTACGTGTCGAGGCCGGTGAGCTGATCCCGGGCGACGGTGAAGTCATCGAGGGCATCGCCGCGGTGAACGAAGCGGCTATCACCGGCGAGTCGGCGCCGGTGATCCGCGAATCCGGCGGTGATCGCTCGGCCGTGACCGGCAATACGCGGGTGGTTTCGGACTGGTTACTGGTGAGGATAACCAACAATCCGGGTGAGTCCACGCTGGATCGGATGATTGCTCTGGTCGAAGGGGCAAAGCGCCAGAAGACGCCCAACGAGGTGGCCCTGGACGTGCTGCTGATCGGGTTGACGCTGATCTTCCTGCTGGTGGTTGCCACGCTGCAGCCGTTCGCCCGGTTTGCCGGTGGCGACCTGCCACTGGTCTATCTGGTGGCGCTGCTGGTCACGCTGATTCCGACCACCATCGGCGGCTTGCTCTCGGCCATCGGTATCGCCGGCATGGATCGCCTGGTGCGGCTCAACGTCATTGCCAAGTCGGGGCGTGCCGTCGAGGCTGCCGGCGACGTGCAGGTCCTGCTGTTGGACAAGACCGGGACTATCACCTTTGGCAACCGCCGTTGTACCGCCATGGTCAAGGCGCCGGGGGTTACCGCCACCGAACTGTCCTGGGCGGCGCTATTGTCATCCCTGGCTGACGACACGGCCGAAGGCAAATCCATCGTCGAGTACTTGCGGACCCTGTCGCCGGCGGAAGAACCCAAAGGCGAGGAGATCAGCCCGATCCCGTTCACTGCTGAAACCCGGCTCTCCGGCGCCGATCACGAAGGACGACGCTACCGCAAGGGCGCGGTGGATGCGGTGCTGGCCCATCTGGGCATCGACCGCGAGCAGGTGCCGCCGGTGTTGGTGAGGGAAATCCAATCCATTGCCCAGAGCGGCGGCACGCCGTTGCTGGTGTGTGCCGATGATCGTTTACTCGGCGCGATTCATCTCAAGGATGTGGTCAAGCCGGGTATCCGCGAGCGGTTCGCAGAGCTCCGCCAGTTGGGCATACGCACCGTGATGGTCACCGGCGACAATCCGCTGACAGCCGCCGCCATTGCGGCCGAGGCGGGGGTCGACGACGTGATCGCCGAAGCGACGCCGGAAAAGAAGCTGCAGCGGATTCGTCAGGAACAGGCCGAAGGTAAGATGGTCGCCATGTGCGGCGATGGCGCCAATGACGCACCGGCACTGGCCCAGGCCGATGTCGGCATGGCGATGAACGATGGTACCCAGGCAGCACGCGAGGCCGCGAACCTGGTGGACCTGGATTCTGACCCGACCAAGCTGCTGGATGTGGTACAGGTTGGTAAACAGTTGCTGGTGACCCGCGGCGCGCTGACCACCTTTTCCATCGCCAACGACGTGGCGAAGTACTTTGCGATCCTTCCGGCGCTGTTTATCGGCGTTTATCCGCAGCTTTCGGCGCTGAACGTGATGCACCTCCACAGCTCGGCCAGCGCGATCCTGTCGGCCATCGTCTTTAACGGGCTGATCATCGTCGGGCTGATTCCGCTCGCCCTGCGTGGGGTGAACGTCAAGGCTGCGGATTCGGCCAGCCTGCTGCGCCGCAACCTGCTGGTCTACGGCGTCGGAGGCCTCGTGGCCCCGTTCCTGGGCATCAAGCTGATCGATCTTTTTCTCACCTCGGTCGGCCTGGTCTGACTTTGCTGCGTCGGGATCGGCGCGACCTCAGGAGATAACACATGCTCAAGCACATTCGTCCGGCGATCGCCGCGCTGCTACTGATGAGTCTGATTACCGGGATCCTGTATCCCTTGACGGTTACTGCAGTAGCGCAGCTGGTCTTTGCCGACCAGGCTAACGGCAGCCTGGTGCGTGACGCATCCGGCCAGGTTCGAGGCAGCACGCTACTGGCGCAGCCATTCGATGGGCCGCAATGGTTCCAGCCACGGCCATCGGCCGCCGACTACGCGACGGTAGCCAGCGGCGCAAGCAACCTGGCCCCGAGTAACCCGCAACTGCTCGAACAAGTGCGCGCAAACGCCAGCCGCTGGAACGCCACCCCCGACCAGCCGGTGCCAATGGAGCTGGTCACCACCTCCGGTAGCGGTCTGGATCCGAACTTGACCTTGGCCGCGGCGCGTTACCAGCTGCCACGTGTCGCTGCGGCCCGTAGACTGGCATCAGCACAGCTGGAGCAGCTGATCCAGGCCAACCTCGAAGCGCCGTTGGTAGGGCCGGCAGTGGTCAACGTGCTGGCTCTGAACCTCGCGATGGCGGAAAATCGCTGGCCCGAACGAGACGAGTGAGCCGAATGAGCGATGCCCCGCACGCCGATGCCTTGCTGGATGACCAGCCCCACCAGGGGCAAGGCCGACTCAAGGTGTTTCTCGGCGCGGCGCCCGGCGTGGGCAAGACCTACGCCATGCTGCAGGCGGCGCAGAGACAATTGCGCCTCGGCAGACAGGTGCTGGCCGGCGTGGTCGAGTCGCACGGCCGAGCTGACACCGAAGCGCTGCGGGTGGGGGTGCCGGAACAACCGCTGACCCGCAGCGACTATCGCGGCGTGACGCTGGAAGAGATGGACCTGGAAGGGTTGTTACAGATACGTCCGGGTCTGGTTCTGGTCGATGAGCTCGCCCACAGCAACGTCCCTGGCAGCCGTCACAGCAAGCGCTGGCAGGACGTGCTGGAGTTGCTCGAGGCGGGCATCGACGTTTACACCACGGTCAACGTGCAGCATCTGGAAAGCCTCAACGATCAAGTCCGTACGATCACCGGCGTGCAGGTGCGTGAAACGGTTCCGGACTGGGTCCTGCACAACGCCGACGAAATCCTGCTGATCGACTTGCCTCCGCGTGAATTGCTTGAGCGCTTACGCGAAGGCAAGGTCTACGTGCCGGAGCAGGCGCGGGCGGCAATCGATGCCTTTTTCACCCAGACCAACCTGACCGCGCTGCGCGAGCTGGCCATGCAGACCGCGGCGGCACGCGTGGATGCAGATCTGCTGCGGCGCTCGCGAAGCCTGGGCGAAACGGCGCCGGTCGTGCGCGGCCGCTTGCTGGTGGGGATCGACGGCGACGCATCCGCCGAAGGCCTGGTGCGCCACGCCGCCCGCGTGGCGGAGCGGCGGCATCTGCCCTGGTCGGTAGTCCACGTCAGCAATGGCACCAGTCGCGGCGAGATGCAGTTGGGCTTTCTTCAGTCCGCCCAGCAACTTGCCGAACGTCTCGGTGGCGAGGTAGTCGAGTTGCGGGGCGAGCACATCGCGCGAACACTGCTCGAGCATGCGACCGAGCGGCTGGCCACGGTGATGCTGGTCGGCAGCAGCCAGGGTATGCGCAAGGCATGGAGCCTGTGGTCTAGGCGCACCCTTGCCGAACAGCTCATCAGGGCAGGACAAGGGCTGGAAGTCAGCGTCCTTTCCCAGCAACCGGTCCATGCGATGAGCACCGCAGCGACCAAGGTACCCTTCGACTGGCGCAACTACCTGCTCGCTGCCATGGCGACGGGCGTCGCCACCGCTGTGGCATTGCTGCTGTCGCGCTACCTCGAGTTGCCGAATGTGTCCCTGGTGTTTCTCTCCGCCGTACTGGTGGTCGCCGTGCGCAGCAGCCTTGGCCCGGCGTTGGCCTGTGCTGGCGCCTCCTTTCTGCTGTACGACTTTCTGTTCATCCCGCCCACCTTCACCTTTATCGTGGCGCGGCAGGAAGACGTGCTCACGCTGCTATTCTTCCTGCTGATGGCGGTGCTGACCGGTAACCTAGCCAGCCGTCAGCGCCGGCAGTATCAGGCGTTGCGCCAGACCCAGACGGAAACCGCAGCCTTGCTCAATCTCTCGCGCCAGCTCAGTGCCGCCACCGATGTGCAGGCGGTCGGTGTCGCTGCGGTGCGTCAGTTGCAGCAGCTGCGCGGGGTGCAGGCGGTGGTCGTCACGCGCGGCAAGGATGCGCAATGGTTGTTCAACGGCGACATGCAGGTGCTCGCCGAGCAGGAGCAGGCGGCGGCCGACTGGGCCTGGCGGCGTGGCCAGCCCGCCGGGCAGGGCACCGATACGTTGCCGAGCGGCCACTGGTGGTGGCTGCCGCTGAATGGCGAGACGCGCACCCTCGGCCTGCTTGGCATCCGGCAGACCCATGCGGGGCGACCGCAAACGCGTCGGCTGATCGCCGCGCTCGCCCATCCGCTGGCGCAGGCATTGCAACGCGCGATGCTGGCCGAAGAGCTGGAAGCCGCTCGTTTGCATGGACAAACCGAGGAGTTGCGCAGCGCCTTGCTGGCCTCCGTCTCCCACGATCTGCGCACGCCGCTGACCGCCATGCGCGGCTCCATCGACAGTCTGGCGACGCTGGGTGGAAGCATGAGCGAAGCCGATCGGCAGGAACTGCTGGACGCGACCCGGGACGAGGCCGAGCGGCTGGATCGCTATATCCAGAATCTGCTCGATATGACCCGCCTGGGGCACGGCGGCCTGAAACTGATCCGCGACTGGACCACACCGGGTGATATCGTCGCCAGCGCACTGAAGCGTCTTCAGCGTGTGCTCGCTGAGCTGAAGCTGGAGGTGTCGATCCCCGATTCGCTGCCGTTGCTCTATGTCCATCCAGCGCTGATCGAGCAGGCGCTGGTCAACGTGCTGGAGAACGCCGCGCGCTTTTCGCCGCCACAGGGACGCTTGCGGGTGGAGGTTGAGGTGGATGCCGATCACCTGCGTTTCATCGTCAGCGACGAAGGGCCGGGCGTGCCCGAGGCCGAGCGCGTGCGAATCTTCGACATGTTCTACACCGCCGCGCGCGGCGACCGGGGCGGTCCGGGAACCGGCCTTGGCCTGGCTATCTGCCAGGGCATGATCGGCGCCCATGGAGGCCGCGTCTCGGTCGGCGATGGCCTCGACGGTCACGGCGCCAGTGTCGTTCTGGAGCTGCCGTTGCAACCTCAACCGGAATTCGAAAAGGACCGCTCTTGAGCCAGCAAGCCAGTCTGTTGGTCATTGACGACGAGCCGCAGATCAGAAAATTCCTGCGCATCAGCCTCGGTTCTCAGGGCTATCGCGTGCTGGAAAGCGCGACCGGTGCCGAAGGCCTAGCGTGTGCGGCGCTTCAGAAGCCCGACCTGGTGGTGCTCGATCTGGGCCTGCCAGACATGGATGGCCAGAAGGTATTGCGCGAGCTGCGTGAATGGAGCCAAGTGCCGGTGCTGGTGTTGTCGGTACGTGCCAGCGAAGCGGAAAAGGTCACCGCGCTCGATGGTGGCGCCAACGATTACGTCACCAAACCCTTCGGCATTCAGGAATTTCTCGCCCGCGTCCGCGCACTGTTGCGCCAGGCGTCGGGCCAGGAATCGGTGCTGAGCCAGGTGGTGTCCGGCCCCTTGTGCATCGACTTTGCCTTCAGGCGGGTGAGCCTCGACGGCCAGGAGGTCAGCCTGACCCGCAAGGAGTACGCCGTGCTGGCGGAGCTGGGCCGATATCTCGGCCGTGTGGTCACGCAACAGCAGCTGTTGAAGGATATCTGGGGGCCGAGTCACAGCGGCGATACCCATTATTTGCGCGTGGTGGTTGGGCACCTGCGGCGCAAGCTTGGGGATGATCCCGCGGCGCCGCGATTCATCGTCACGGAGGCCGGTGTCGGTTATCGGCTGACGGCCGAGGTCTGACCGCCGCCTCGGCGGCGTTGGCCGATGCGCCGGGGAATTCAGCGGTCTGCACCGTCAGGCATCGCGCACTCGTGGATGGACGAAAAACCACACCGCCAGCGGCGTGGCGATCACCATCACACCCAATCCCAGCGCTGTCACCGCCACCGGCAGGCCGTAATGATCAGCAATCCAGCCCGCGCCGAGCAGGGGCACAATGCTGCCGACGTAGCCGCACACCAAATAGGTCGAGATCAGTCCGGAGCGCTCGGCCGAGCTGGCGATGCGGTTGACCATGCTAATGCCCGCTAGCAGGCACAGGCCATGCCCGGTTGCCGTTGCGCAGACACCGATGATGAATACGGTTGGCGAGCCGAGCTTGAAGTTGAGTACGAGCATGGCGTTGCTGAGTGCCACTGCTAGCAGACCGAGCAGGCCGCACCAACGCAGGCTAATCCGTGCGCATGCCAGCTGCGTAATGGCCGAAGCCAGCAGAATGACCCCGATGGACGTCCCGCTCACCACCGGACCGTGCCAGGGAATCATCTTTTCCAGAAACAATGGGGCCATGGATGCATAAAGCCCGAACACGCCGAACGCGAAGAACGGGCAGGCACAGGTCAGCAGGAAGGCCAGCGAATCGCAGCGCTTCGCCCAGGCCAAGCGCGGGATGAAGGCTCGCCAATCGAGCACTGCGTCCGCGTTAGCCTCGTGGTGCTTCAACTGCACGCGCATCAAGGCATAGACGGCCAGCACCCCGAGCGCTAGCGAAGGCAGGTATGTGACCGTCAGCGGGTGCGGCATCCACTGGCCGATAACGCCGCCGGTCAAGGGCCCGAGCCCGAAACCGAAGGCGAGCAGGAAGCTGGTGAGGGTGGAAATACGCTGCGAGGCGCCGTCACGGGAGATCTGCACCAGGCCCACCGAGGCGCTGGTGACGATCAAACTCGAGGACAGGCCTACCGCGAAGCGACCGATATTCAGACTCGGCAGATTCCACGCCAGCATCGTCAGCAAGGTGCCACCCCAGCCGAGCAGCAGGCCCGCCAGCATCACGCGGCGAAACCCCAGCGTGTCGGACAGCCGCCCCATGAACAGCAGCCCGGCGAGTGCACCGAGCATGTAGATCACGTAAATCAGCGAGACGTCGCTGGTGCGCAGCTGCCAGGCCTGCTGATAGAGCGGGTACAGCGGTGAAATGAGCGCGGTGCCCATGACGCCGACACACATGGCGAAACAGACCCAGGGAAACGCTGGCCATCGTTGCTTCATTGCTCATCCTGCGGCAAATGATCGGGACCTGCCGATACCGCTCCCCCGCGCCTCGTCATGGCACCCACAGCGCTGCGCGGTGCTGCGCTCAGGCACCGCCCCGACCGCGGTTCGGGGCGGCAGCGATCACCTGGCGAAAACGAAAAGCGTCAGCGCCCGCTGGGCCTGCTGACGTTGAAAAGAGGCGGAGCCTGAGGGGTATCCGGCACGACAGGCCGACGATTATCGCAGGATTGGGTCGTCGCCGCGCTCCTCCAGCCAATCGTCACGGCTGGGCGCCGCTTCCTCGCCGCCCATGCGGTGGATGATGCTGAAATAGTCCTGCTTGAACCAGTCCTGCATGATGTCGCTGCGCGAGCGAACCCGCACGGCATAGATGCTCTGGACGTTCTGATGGTCGAAGCCGCGCCAGTACTGGTCATCCTTGAGCAGGCTGTAATGGTGTTCCTCCAGCGCGGAGATGATCTTTTCGCTGTCCAGGCTCCCGGCTCGCTGAACGGCCGCGGCCCACTCTCGAACGACGCTGTAGGCCGAGGCGGTGGTGCTGTCCGGGTAGCGTTGATGCTGGGCAATGTAGGCGTCAACGAAGGCCTGGCCATCAGCGCTCTTGACCAACGCAGGCACCTGCCAGGTCCAGGCGGTGGTACCGATGACATGCTCCATGACCTGCGGGCCGGCTTGCTCGACGATGCTGCTAGTCAGGTTGGGCACGATGATCTGCATTCGCCGATCGAGGCGCATGTCGTGCGCGAGACGCATCATCTGCACCAGGTCCTGCCCGAGCAGCACGACGACCAGCACGTCGGCGTTGCTGGCGGCCGCCTTGTTCAAGGCCGCGAGATATTCGTCATGCCGCGCGCCCCTGACGCTGATGCGGCTGAAGCCGTGGCGCGCACGATCGCGGCTGCGGGTGGCTTCGCGTAGCGCCTGCTCCATGCTGTGGCCCCAGCTGTCATCGAGGCAGATGTAGTGATAACGGCGGTTGGGCAGGTGCCAGCTGAGGTACTCGCCTAGCACGCGCGCGCTCATCCAGGCGCTGTTGGTTTCGCGGAACAGGTAGCGTTGCCCATCGCGGCCGGTGATGGCGTTGGCGTAGGCCAGCGTCGGAAAGAACAACAGGCCCAGCTCGCGCGCCCGTTGCCCTGCGGCGATGGCTTCCTCGCTGGTGGCACCTCCGAAGGCCATGGAAACACCCTGAGCGGCGAAGCGATCGATGTTGGCACTGGCCTTTTCATCGCGTGCCGCCGAATTGTGGCTGAGCAGCTCCAGCGGCCTGCCGAGCACGCCACCCTCGCGATTGATGTCGTCGACAGCGAGCAGGGCGCCGCGACGCAACTCGAGACCTTCGCTTTTGTAGTTGCCGGTACTCGGGTAGTTCAAGCCGATACGAATCGCTGGCGCCGCCTGGCTTTCAGCGGCCAGCATCAGGACAAAGATAAGGAACAGGGAACGACACATGGCTCATGTCCTTGTGAGCTGAGGAACCACTTTTTTACGGACTGTGATCGTCGCGAGGAATTGTCTTTTCGGGCCCCTGGGTTGCGACTTCGGTGTCGGGTCCCGCCCGGCCAGGGCCTTCCAACGCCGAGTTGGCGCGGCCTACGTGGCGGTATTGCTACCAAGGGAGGAGGAAAATGGGTACTGCGTGCAATTGTTGGCAAAGGGCCTGCAACGAAGAATCGGCAGCAGACCGGGAAAACTTCCCGGCGACGATAACAATGAACCCGTAGAGGTAGCCGCAATGAAGCACACCGGTCTTCGCAAGCCCTTCGCCCTGACCGCGCTATGCGCCGCCATGGCGATGTCCAGCGTGTCGGCTTGGGCAGTCACTGATCAGGATATTCTCAATGACGCCAAGTCCACCGATCAGATCGTAACCAACGGCCTGGGCCCGCAGGGGCAGCGCTACAGTCAACTGGACAAACTGAACACCGAAAACGTCAGCCAACTTCGCCCGGTCTGGGGCTTTTCCCTCGGCGGTGAGAAGCAGCGTGGGCAGGAAGCGCAGCCGCTGGTCAAAGACGGTGTGATGTATCTGACCGGCTCCTATTCACGTGTTTTTGCCGTGGATGCCCGTACCGGCAAGGAACTCTGGCAATACGATGCGCGCCTGCCCGACGGCATCATGCCTTGCTGTGACGTGATCAACCGCGGTGTCGCGCTGTATGGCGACCTGGTGATCTTCGGCACTCTGGATGCCAAGTTGGTGGCGTTGAACAAGGACACTGGCAAGGTCGTCTGGAAAAAAACCGTCGCTGATTACAAGGCGGGCTACTCGATTTCCGCCGCGCCCATGATCGTCAAGGGCAAGGTCATCACCGGCCTGGCGGGCGGCGAATTCGGTGTTGTCGGCATGATCCAGGCGTTCGACGCCAAGAATGGTGAGCTGGTGTGGACCCGTCCGACCGTGGAAGGGCACATGGGCTACGTGATGAAGGACGGCAAGAAGGTCGAGAATGGCATCTCCGGCGGTGAAGCCGGCAAGACCTGGCCGGGCGACCTGTGGAAAACCGGCGGCGCCGCGCCCTGGCTGGGCGGCTACTACGATCCGGATACCGATTCGCTGCTGTTCGGCACCGGCAACCCGTCACCGTGGAACTCGCACCTGCGCCCGGGCGACAATCTCTTCTCGTCTTCGCGTCTGGCGCTCGACCCGAACGACGGCTCGATCAAGTGGCACTTTCAGTCCACGCCGCATGACGGCTGGGACTTCGACGGCGTGAACGAGCTGGTTTCGTTCGACTATCAGGACGGCGGCAAGACCATCAAGGCTGCCGGCACCGCCGACCGTAACGGCTTCTTCTACGTGCTCGACCGCACCAACGGCAAGTTCATCCGTGGTTTCCCGTTCGTCGACAAGATCACCTGGGCCAAGGGCCTGGATAAGGACGGTCGCCCGGTTTACGACGATGCCAACCGTCCGGGCGCGCCAGGCGATGCGGACAAGGGCAAGTCGGTGTTCGTCGCGCCGTCATTCCTTGGCGGCAAGAACTGGATGCCGATGGCTTACAGCCAGGACACCGGGCTGTTCTACGTACCATCCAACGAGTGGGGCATGGACATCTGGAACGAAGGCGTCGCCTACAAGAAGGGCGCAGCCTATCTGGGCGCTGGGTTCACCATCCATCCGCTGAACGAGGAATACATCGGTGTGCTGCGCGCCATCGACCCGAAGACCGGCAAGGAAGTCTGGCGCTACAAGAACTACGCGCCGCTCTGGGGGGGGGTGCTGGCAACCAAGGGTAACCTGGTGTTCACCGGCAATCCGGAAGGCTACCTGATGGCATTCGATGCCAAGACCGGCAAGAAACTCTACGAGTTCAACACCGGCTCTGGCGTGATCGGTTCGCCGATCACCTGGGAAATGGATGGCGAGCAGTACGTCTCCGTGCTTTCCGGTTGGGGTGGTGCTGTCCCGCTGTGGGGCGGTGAAGTCGCCAAGCGCATCAAGGACTTCAACCAGGGCGGCATGGTCTGGACGTTCAAATTGCCGAAGGACCAGGTCGTAGCCAAGCGTTGATCTTCGGCTCCAAACGAAAGGCCGGCTGCTAACAGCCGGCCTTTTGTTTTTACGGATCGGTTAACTACAGCGCCGCGCAATCCAGTGGCCTGACGTTCCATACGGCTTCGATTGCCTCAGGCGAAGAGGTTAGCCGAACACGAGAGACATACGGCCTGTCCGCCCTTGCTTAGGCTCAATCCCGACTGCCCGCGGGGAGCCACACTCCACTGTTTCATGAGTGAAAAATGGCTCTGGACGACGCCTGAATCACCCTCAGGGCGCTGGCCAGCGCCGTTGGCATCTACTACCAAATGAGGAGTTCTCCGCTGCCATGGGTGCATACCGTAGGCCTGAGCGCGCTGCCTAAGATCGGTCCATGCCCTGTGCACCTTCCGGCGCAGGCTCTGACAAGCAGAGAAAGAGAGGCCCATCATGATCTACGCCCAACCCGGTACCGCAGGCGCCGTCATTTCCTTCAAACCGCGTTACGGCAACTTCATCGGCGGCGAATTCGTGCCGCCGGTCAAGGGTGAGTATTTCGTCAACACCTCGCCAGTCAACGGTGAAGTGATCGCCGAGTTCCCGCGCTCCGGCGCGGAGGATGTGGAGAAGGCCCTGGATGCCGCACATGCCGCTGCCGATGCCTGGGGCAAGACATCGGTACAGGACCGCGCGCTGATTCTGCTGAAGATCGCCGATCGCATCGAAGCCAACCTGGAACAGCTGGCCATCGCCGAGACCTGGGACAATGGCAAGGCCGTGCGTGAAACCCTGAATGCCGACGTGCCGCTGGCTGCCGATCACTTCCGTTACTTCGCTGGCTGCATCCGCGCCCAGGAAGGCAGCGCCGCCGAGATCAACGAGCACACCGCGGCCTATCACTTCCATGAGCCGCTGGGTGTGGTCGGTCAGATCATTCCTTGGAACTTCCCGCTGCTGATGGCCGCCTGGAAGCTGGCGCCGGCCTTGGCCGCTGGTAACTGCATCGTGCTCAAGCCTGCCGAGCAGACGCCGCTGTCAATCATGGTCTTCGCCGAGCTGATTGGTGACCTGTTGCCGCCGGGTGTGTTGAACATCGTCCAGGGCTTTGGCCGGGAAGCAGGGCAGGCGCTGGCGACCAGCACCCGCATTGCCAAGATCGCTTTCACCGGTTCTACCCCGGTGGGCTCGCACATCATGCGCTGCGCCGCTGAGAACATCATTCCGAGCACCGTGGAGCTGGGCGGCAAGAGCCCGAACATCTTTTTCGAAGACATCATGAATGCTGAACCCGCGTTCATCGAGAAAGCCGCTGAGGGTCTGGTACTGGCCTTCTTCAACCAGGGCGAAGTTTGCACCTGCCCGTCGCGTGCCCTGATTCAGGAGTCGATCTTCGAGCCCTTCATGGAAGTGGTGATGAAGAAGATCAAGGCGATCAAGCGTGGCAATCCGCTGGACACCGACACCATGGTCGGCGCCCAGGCGTCCGAGCAGCAGTTCGACAAGATTCTTTCATACATGGAGATCGCACAGCAGGAAGGCGCGCAGATCCTCACCGGCGGTGCCGCCGAGAAGCTCGAAGGTGGTCTGGCTTCCGGGTACTACGTGCAGCCGACCCTGATCAAGGGCAACAACAAGATGCGCGTATTCCAGGAGGAGATCTTCGGGCCCGTGGTCGGCGTGGCGACCTTCAAAGACGAGGCCGAAGCACTGGCGATCGCCAACGATACCGAGTTCGGCCTGGGCGCCGGCGTCTGGACTCGCGACATCAACCGTGCCTACCGCATGGGCCGTGGCATCAAGGCTGGCCGCGTCTGGACCAACTGCTACCACCTGTATCCTGCGCATGCTGCGTTCGGCGGCTACAAGAAGTCGGGTGTCGGCCGCGAAACCCACAAAATGATGCTCGATCACTATCAGCAGACCAAGAACCTGCTCATCAGCTACGACATCAACCCGCTGGGCTTCTTCTAAGCCGCGGGGATCGACCTCGGAGGACCCGGCGCGTTCGCTCCAGCGCGCCGGCATCATTTGCTCGCACCTGAGTGCGGGGATCACAGGCTGACTGGGTGCGGCCTCAGTGGTTCGTCAACGCAGCGCGGCCTTCTGGCCGCGTTTTTTTTTGGCTCCGCGATAAGCCGCAATCCGGCGTTTCGCGACCGCTCGTGGCGGTGCATGGGGCGCGTACCGGAGCTGTTGTGTCGATGCCTGCGGCAGATCCGTCTGGGACCTGCCTCGTCAGTGGTGCGCTGACCTCGACGCTGCCCTGAGCGGCGCGAGCGGTCGCCAAGGGCTCTACGATAGCCTTTCCGACGAATTAAAGAAGGTGTTAGGTCCAAGTGCCAGGCACTACCAAGGCAGCGTGTTGTCTCCTTCCAAAGTACCATTCTGCTTTCTGCTGACATGGGTGCTTAATGGGGCCGTCGGGATAATCCGTCAGCCAATAAGAAGAGGATCGAGCCATGTGGACCAAACCCGCTTTCACTGACCTACGTATCGGTTTCGAAGTCACCATGTACTTCGCTAATCGCTGAGTTATCCGCCCCGGCTCAGGTCGGGGTTTCGTTTTCAGGGAGCTGCCCATGTTCATCCAGATTCTCGGTTCGGCTGCTGGCGGCGGCTTTCCTCAATGGAACTGCAACTGTGCCAATTGCGCAGGATTGCGCGCCGGTACCAGACGCGCGCAGGCCCGTACCCAATCGTCCATCGCCATCAGCGACGACGGCGAACACTGGATACTTTGCAACGCATCACCGGATATCCGTGTCCAGCTGGAATCCTTTCCGAAACTGCAGCCAGCCCGTGCACCGCGCGACACCGCAATTGGCGCCATCGTCCTGCTGGACAGCCAGATCGATCACACCACCGGACTGCTGACACTGCGCGAAGGCTGTCCGCACGAAGTCTGGTGTACCGAGATGGTCCATCAGGACCTCAGCACCGGTTTTCCCCTGTTCAAGATGCTCGAACACTGGAACGGTGGCCTGCGCTGGAACCCCATTGCGCTGGAACGCAGCTTCCGTATACCGGCCTGCCCGAATCTTCGAATCACGCCGATCCCGCTACGCAGCTCGGCGCCTCCCTACTCGCCGCACCGCAACGATCCACATCCGGGCGACAACATCGGCCTGCTGATCGACGATGAAAAAACCGGCGGTACGCTGTTCTACGCCCCGGGTCTGGGCAAGGTCAGCGCCGAGTTGCTGGAGATCATGCGTGGCGCCGATTGCCTGCTGGTCGACGGCACCCTTTGGCGCGATGACGAAATGCTCATGCGTGAAGTCGGCACCAAGCTCGGCACCGAAATGGGTCATCTTCAGCAGAGCGGCCCCGGCGGCATGATCGAGGTGCTCGATGGCATGCCTGCTGCGCGCAAGATCCTCATCCACATCAACAACACCAATCCGATCCTCGATGAAAACTCCCCCGAGCGAGCGGAGTTGGACGCGCATGGAATCGAAGTCTCGTTCGATGGGATGAGCATCGAGCTGTAACACGAGCGGCGCTCGGCACCCCGTCGCTGATGCACGCCGGGCTCTGCCCGGGGCGAACAACCCGTACAACATGCGTAAGGAAGCTCCATGACCCTGCCAGCCATGACCCGTTCCGAGTTCGAGCAGGCGCTGCGCGCCAAGGGCGACTACTACCATATCCATCACCCGTTCCACCGCGCCATGTACGAAGGCCGGTCGACCCGCGAGCAAGTCCAGGGCTGGGTTGCGAACCGCTTCTACTATCAGGTGTGTATACCGGTGAAGGACGCCGCGATCATGGCCAACTGCCCGGATCGCGAGACTCGCCGCGAGTGGATCCAACGCATCATCGATCACGATGGTACGCCGGGCGAAGAGGGCGGTATCGAGGCGTGGCTGCGACTGGCCGAAGCGGTGGGGTTGGATCGTGAGCAGGTGCTGTCCCAGGAACTGGTGCTGCCCGGTGTACGTTTTGCCGTCGATGCCTATGTCAATTTCGCCCGGCGCGCCGTCTGGCAGGAGGCGGCCAGCAGCTCCCTCACCGAGCTGTTCGCGCCGACGATCCATCAGTCACGTCTGGATGCCTGGCCTCAGCACTACAGCTGGATTGATGCGTCCGGCTACGACTACTTCCGCAAGCGTCTGAAGGAGGCGCGCCGCGACGTCGAGCACGGCTTGCGCATTACTCTTGATCACTACAAGACTCGAGAAAGCCAGGAACGCATGCTGAACATTCTTCAGTTCAAACTCGACGTACTCTGGAGCATGCTGGATGCCATGAGCATGGCCTATGAACTGGACCGCCCGCCGTACCACACGGTGACCAGCGAGCGTGTGTGGCATCGCGGGATCACCTTGTAACGGCCATGCGCAGGGTAGGAGTGAGGTCCGGCGTGGGATGGGCTTCAGCCTACCAACTCACCGGCCATCGATGATGCAACATTGGCGAGAGAGAGGACCATGAGCGATATCCAACTGACCCAGATCCCAGCCTTTCGCCGCGGCTTTCGCTTCCAATGGGAACCTGCGCAGAACTGCCACGTGCTGCTCTACCCGGAAGGCATGATCAAACTCAACGAGAGCGCTTCTGCTGTCCTGGCCGAAGTGGACGGCGCCCGTAACCTGGGCACCATCGTGGCCGATCTGCAGGCTCGCTACCCAGACGCAGAGGGGATTGAGGAAGATATCGTCGCGTTTCTGGAGGTGGCCGTTGAACGGTTCTGGATCGAGCTTCGCTAAACCCGGCTTCGAGCCAGGCCCACCGTTGTGGTTGCTCGCCGAGCTCACTTACCGGTGCCCGCTGCAATGCCCGTACTGCTCGAACCCGCTGGATTTCGCCCGCAACCAGGATGAGCTGAGCACCGCCGAGTGGATCGAAGTGTTCCGCCAGGCGCGCGAGATGGGCGCGGCGCAGCTGGGTTTTTCCGGCGGTGAGCCACTGGTCCGTCAGGACCTGGCCGATCTGATCAAAGCGGCGCGTGACCTCGGCTATTACACCAACCTGATTACCTCGGGCATCGGCTTGACCGAAGAGAAGATCGCTTCATTCGCCGCCGCCGGGCTCGACCATATCCAGATCAGTTTCCAAGCCGCCGATGAGGAGGTTAATAACCTGCTCGCCGGCTCGAAAAAGGCCTTCGCGCAGAAGCTCGCCATGGCGCGTGCGGTGAAAGCCCATGGCTATCCGATGGTGCTGAACTTCGTCACCCATCGGCACAACATCGACAATATCGAGCGCATCATCCAGCTGTGTCTGGAACTGGAAGCCGACTTTGTTGAATTGGCCACTTGCCAGTTCTACGGCTGGGCCGAACTCAACCGTGCCGGGCTGCTGCCGAGCAAGGAGCAGTTGGTGCGTGCCGAGCGCATCACCAATGAGTGGCGCGACAAACTCGCTGCCGAGAACCACCCTTGCAAGCTGATCTTCGTCACGCCTGACTATTACGAAGAGCGCCCCAAGGGCTGCATGAACGGCTGGGGCAACCTGTTCCTCGACATCACCCCCGACGGTACGGCGCTGCCCTGTCACAGCGCTCGGCAATTGCCGATCAGCTTTCCCAACGTGCGCGAGCAAAGCATCGAGCAGATCTGGAAGCACTCGTTCGGCTTCAACAAGTTCCGCGGCTTCGACTGGATGCCCGAGCCGTGCCAGTCCTGCGACGAAAAGGAAAAGGACTTCGGCGGCTGCCGCTGTCAGGCGTTCATGCTCACCGGCGATGCCGTCAATGCCGACCCGGTCTGCAGCAAGTCGCCACACCACAGCACTATCCTCGCCGCGCGGACCGAAGCCGAGCAGGCACCTCTCGGTCTGGATGAACTGACGTTCCGCAACGAGAAGGCATCGAAGTTGATCCTCAAGGTGTAAGGTCGTTCGATCCGAACGATGCCTGTTGAGCGAAATCGAGATGACCAAGACCGCAATCCCCTACGGCTTCTGGCCCAGCGACTGGAGCGCCGAGAAAGCCGCATCGGCGAGCCGTGATTTTGCCGAGATTCGCGCCGGCCATGGTGGCGTGTTCTGGATCGAATACCAGCCGGCGGATGCTCGCTGCACCCTATGGCACTGGCGCGCGGGCCGGGCCGTCTGTATCACGCCGGCTGGCCTATCGCTGCGCAGTCGGGTCTACGAATACGGCGGTGGGGCCTTCTGTCTGACGGATCGGGGGGTGGCTTTCGTGAATGAGGGCGATCAGCAGATCCATCTTCAGTCCATTGCCGGCCAGGCTGCCGAACCCAGTGTGCTGACTCAGCAGGCCGATTGCCGCTACGGCGACCTTCAGTTCGATTCCCGCCAGACAGCCATCGTGGCGGTTGAAGAAGCGCATATCGGTGAGCGGGTGGAGCACCGGCTGGTCAGCTTCTCGGTGCAATCCGGTGGGCGCAGTGTCCTCGCCGAGGGGGCGGATTTCTACTCGTCGCCAGCGCTCGATGCCGAAGCCCGGCGTATGGCCTGGATCCAATGGCAGCGCCCCGAACAACCCTGGACCGCTACCAGTCTGTGGATGGCCGAGCGCGATGCGGACGGTACCTGGCAAACGCCGATTCGCCTGGCCGGGGCTGAAGGCGGCGAGTCGCTGCAACAGCCACGCTTCGCCGCGGACGGGACGCTCTACTGCCTGAGCGACAGGGCCGGCTGGTGGCAGCCCTGGAGAGAGGAGGGTGGCCGATTGGTGCCGGAGTTCGCTGTTGCGAACGATGGGGCCGCGCCCGAAGCTGGAGAGACGCAGGCGCCCTTTGATCATGCGCCGGCGCCCTGGCAACTGGGCACGACCAGCTACCTGCCGCTGAGCGAGGGTGGTCTGCTGTTGACTCGCATGGTCGATGGTTACGGCCTGCTGCTGGAACGCAACGACGAGGGCCGCGAACGCCAGCTTGCGACGGCCTTCACCCGCTGTCGGCAACTGGCTGCCGATGAACAGCACTATTACTGCATCGCCGCTGCCGTCGATCGAGTGCCAACGGTGCTGGCGATAGAACGCCGGACCGGCCGGCCCGAGATCATCGCAGGTGGCGAGCAGCCGCTACCGGCCGAGCAGCTGTCGCGGCCCCAGCCGTTCAGTTTCGCCACTGGAACCGACGAAACCGCGCATGCCTTTTTCTATCCCCCCTGCAATGCCGACTGTCGGAGTTTGGAGGGGGAGAAACCACCGCTAGTGGTCTTCCTGCACGGCGGGCCGACTTCGGCCTGCTACCCGGTATTCGATCCGCGGATCCAGTACTGGACCCAGCGCGGCTTTGCCGTGGCCGATGTCAACTACCGAGGCAGCAGCGGTTTCGGTCGAGCCTACCGGCAACGCCTGCACGAGCAATGGGGCGTGGTCGACGTGGAAGATGCCAGCGCGGTCGTCACCGCACTGGCGGTGAGCGGGCAGGTCGACCCGGCCCGCACCTTCGTCCGCGGTTCGAGCGCCGGCGGCTATACCGCGCTTTGTGCGCTCACCTCCGACGCTGGCTTCAGCGGCGGCGCCAGCCTTTATGGCGTCAGCGATCCACTTGCGCTGCGGCGGGCCACCCACAAGTTCGAGGCGGATTATCTGGACTGGCTGATCGGTGATCCCCAGGGCCATGCCGAGCGTTACCGTCAGCGCACCCCGTTGCACCACGCGGGGCGGATCAGGGTTCCGGTGATCTTCTTTCAGGGTGGGCTGGACGCCGTGGTGCTTCCGGCACAGACCGAATTGATGGTGTCAGCGCTTCGCCAGCGCAACATTCGGGTCGAGTACTGCTTCTACCCGCAAGAACGTCACGGTTTCCGACAGGCGGATAGCCTGGCGGATGCGTTGGCGCGCGAATGTCGCTTCTATCAGGGTGTGCTTGGCTGAGCGTACGACGCTGTACAGCGCATCGGGATGCAGTTGTGAGAACGGTTCGCTTCCCAGCCTAGCGACTTTTTGCGGATTGCTTTGATGGCAGAAAGCAGTACGCTTGCCGGACGTATAACAATAACCGAGGCCGTAGTATGAGCCCCAATATCAGCCTGCAACGCAAATTCGTTTCACCCGAAATCGTCTTTGGTGCCGGGTGTCGCCACAGCGTGGGCAATTACGCAAAGAACTTCGGTGCCCGCAAGGTGTTGCTCGTGTCGGACCCTGGCGTCGTGGCTGCGGGCTGGGTAGCAGATATTCAGGCCAGCCTGACGAATCAGGACATCGAGTACTGCCTGTTTACCCAGGTGTCCGCCAATCCTCGCTCCGAGGAGGTGATGATCGGTGCCGAGGTCTATCGCGACGAGGGTTGCAACGTCATCGTCGCGGTGGGCGGCGGTAGCCCGATGGACTGTGCCAAGGGTATCGGCATTGCTGTCGCTCATGGACGCAGCATCCTCGAGTTCGAAGGCGTCGATACGCTGCGGGTGCCGAGCCCGCCGCTGATCCTGATCCCGACCACCGCGGGCACGTCGGCGGACGTTTCGCAGTTCGTGATCATCTCCAACCAAGAAGAGCGGATGAAGTTTTCCATCGTCAGCAAGGGCGCCGTACCCGATGTATCGCTGATTGATCCGGAAACCACTCTGAGCATGGACCCGTTTCTCTCCGCCTGTACCGGCATCGACGCGCTGGTCCATGCCATCGAAGCCTTCGTCTCCACCGGCCATGGTCCGCTGACCGATCCGCATGCACTCGAAGCCATGCGACTGATCAACGGCCATCTGGTGCAGATGATCGCCAATCCAGCGGACATCCAGCTGCGCGAGAAAATCATGCTCGGCAGCATGCAGGCGGGGCTGGCATTCTCCAATGCCATTCTGGGCGCGGTGCACGCCATGTCACACAGCCTCGGCGGCTTCCTCGATCTGCCCCACGGGTTGTGCAACGCGGTATTGGTCGAGCATGTGGTGGCGTTCAATTACAGCGCCGCGCCTGATCGGTTCAAAGTGGTTGCCGAGACCTTCGGTATCGATACCCGTGGCCTGCAGCATCGCGAAATTCGCGACCGTCTGGTCAACCATGTCATTCAGCTCAAGCAGGCCATCGGATTCAATGAAACCCTGGGGCTTCACGGCGTGAGTCTCTCGGATATTCCTTTCCTGTCCCAGCACGCCATGCAGGACCCCTGCATCCTCACCAACCCGCGCTCCTCGACCCAGCGCGACGTCGAAGTGGTGTATGCCGAAGCACTCTGACCGGTCCGACGCGCTGGCCGGACTGCTCGGCCTTGGTACGCACTCGGCGCGCAAGAGTCATTACCCAGAGCTGGTGGCACGCCTGGAGGAACTGGAAGCCGAGAGAAATCGCTACAAATGGCTGTTCGAGCATGCCGTGCACGGCATTTTCCAGGCGAGTCTGCAGGAAGGTATCCGAGCCGCCAATCCGGCGCTGGCTCGAATGCTCGGTTATGCCAGCCCCGCCGAGACGCTCTGGGCGCTGACCGATCTATCCCACCACCTGTTCATGGGCGGTGAAGAGGAGCTGAAGCAGATCCGTCAGGTTTTGAGTACCCAGCGTGGTCTCTTCGGCTATGAGACTCGGTTGCGGCGCAAGGACGGCAGCACCATCGACGTCATGATGAACTTGCTGCTCAAACCCGATGAGGAAGGGCTGGTCGAGGGCTTCGTCGCCGATATCACCGAGCGCAAACTGGCTCAGCTGCGTCTGCTGCAACTCAATGAGCAGCTCGAGCAGCGTGTTGCAGAACGTACCCTGGAGCTGCGCAAGGCACGCGATGCGGCAGAGGCGGCCAACCACAGCAAGGACAAGTACCTGGCTGCCGCCAGCCATGACCTGCTGCAGCCGTTGAACGCCGCACGCTTGCTGATTTCGACCCTGCGCGAGCGCGGCTTGCCGGATGCCGAGCAGAACCTCGTCGAGCGCGCGCATCAGGCGCTGGAAGGCGCCGAGGACCTGTTGGCCGACTTGTTGGACATCTCCAAGCTGGACCAACAGGCCATCAAGCCAGACATCGATATCTACCGCCTAGACGAAGTGCTGTTGCCGCTGGTCTCCGAATTCCAGTCCGTAGCCGAAGCGAAAGGGCTCGGCTTCGAGCACTTCGTCCCGGCCTACGCGCTGCGCAGCGATTTCAGGTTGCTGACGCGAATTCTGCGCAATTTTCTCAGCAACGCCTGCCGCTATACGGACGCCGGGCGGGTGTTGCTGGGCGCGCGCAAACGTGGCGAGTTTCTGCGCATCGAGGTTTGGGATACGGGCCGGGGTATCGAAGCGGATCAGTTGCAGGCGATCTTCCTTGAATTCAACCAACTTGGCGTGCAGCGTGCTGCCGAGCGCGCCGGGGTCGGGCTCGGCCTGGCCATTGTCGATCGCATCGCGACGATGCTCGATTACCGGGTGCAGGTGCGCTCGCGACCGAGACGGGGTTCGGTCTTCAGCATCGATGTACCCTTGGCCGACAATCCCACGGCGCCACCTGCTGAAGCGCCGATGATGGGGCCAGTGCTCGGCGACCCATTGCCGGGTCGGCGCCTGTTAGTCCTGGATAACGAGCTGAGCATTCTGCACAGCATGGCGGCATTGCTGGGGCAGTGGGGCTGCGAAGTCCTGACCGCCACTGACGAAGCGGCGGCGCTGACCGTGCTGAGCGGCTCGCCTCCGGAGGTGATACTTGCCGATTACCATCTCGATCATGGTGTGACGGGGTGGGACGTGGTGACGGCGCTACGTGCGCATTACGGTCACGCGATACCCGTGGTCATGGTCACCGCCGATCGCAGCGATGAATGCCGCCGCCAGCTCCAGGGGTTGGGCGTGCCCGTGCTTAACAAACCGGTCAAGGCCGGGAAAATGCGCTCGGTGTTGAGTCACCTGCTCAACGATAAGCCTGTGCGAGAGGAAACGGCCAAAACTAATCTGGATCAGTTTCCCAGCCCAAGCGGAACCGATACACTCGCGCCATGAAACGCCATCTACGGTTGTGGTTCGTTCTCTTGATCAGTCTGGTGCTTCCCGTCAACGGGATGGCCGCTTTCGAGCTGGGTTCCGAACCCTGCCAGATGGGCGGCTCGATGAGCGCCATGGCAGCGCCCGCAGACCATCTGGCGCATGCGGACAGCCCGGCCATGAACGCCGCCGACGACTCCGGGCATACGCACGACGATGACGGAGCGCCGTGTCCGAGCGGCCAGCAGTGCAAGTCCGGCAGCATGCTGTTGCTGGATATGGCCCGTCCAATGCCCGCGAGCGCACCACTGAAAATGGCCGTCTATTTCCCGGACGCCATTCCCACCCCTTTCGACGACAACCACTGGCGTCCACCCCGCGTCTGATTCCTCCGCTGACCTGAGCAGCCCTTCACTGTCGAGGTGATGGGCTCAGTACGTGTGCCTTGCGGCACACCAGCTTCATAGGAATCTTCAAGATGAAATCCCGATACTTGCACCCCCGTCTGCTTGGCGTGGTGGTGTGCTGCGGCGCGATGCTGTTGCCAACGCTGGCTGGCGCACTGACATTGGAACAGGCGCTGCAGCTCGCCGAGCAGCAGTCACCCTCGCTCGAGGCTGAAGCCTCGAAACTGATCGCAGCCAGGCAGAATGCTACGCCGGCGGGTGAGCTGCCCGATCCGAAGTTGCTGCTTGGCGTGCAGAACCTGCCTATCGAAGGGGGCGCGGCCTGGCGTCTCGGCGAGGAGGGCATGACCATGCGGATGGTCGGCTTGATGCAGGACGTCCCCAACCGCGACAAGCGCAATGCCCGTGTCGAACTCGCGCAAGCCAGTGTTGGCCGTGCCGAAGCGGAGCGTCAGGTCGAGAAGCTCAAAGTGCGCCAGGCCACTGCACAGGCCTGGATCGCCACTCATACGATCGAGCTCAAGCTCGAACTGTTCAAGGCGCTGTTCGATGAGAACCGCCTGCTGGCCGAAACCGTGCAGGCAAGGATTGCCGGACGCCGCGGGCAGATCGCCGACAGCGTGATACCCCGCCAGGAGGCGGCTTTGCTGGCCGAGCGTGAGGACGAACTGGTGCGCTTGCGCAGCCAGTCGCGCGCGGCGCTGGCACGTTGGATCGGCGATGCGGGCCAGAATCCGCTGAGCGGCGACCTGCCCAGCTTGGCCGTGAACGAGCAAGCGCTCATGGAGCGGTTGTACCGCCATCCGCAACTTGCTGCGTATGAGCCGATGTTGCGCGAGGCACAAGCGCGCATCGGCGAAGCCACGGCCGACAGGAAGCCGGACTGGAGCTGGGAAGTCGACTACCTCAAGCGTGGCCGGGAATATGGCGACATGGTCAATCTGGTGTTCAGTTTCGACCTGCCGATTTTCCAGCGCTCACGGCAAAGCCCGCGCATAGCGGCAACACACGCGCAACTCAACCAGCTCGAAGCCGAGCGCGAGGCCAGTCGGAGAGCCTTCGCCGAGCAGTTGGCCGGTGATCTGGCCGAACTCGAACGAGTTCGACGCGCCCTGGTGCGCACCAGCGAGGTGTTTCTGCCACTGGCCCGCGAGCGGGCGGAGTTGACCCTGGCCGGATATCGCGCCGGGACTGGCGAGCTGGATGCCGTGCTCGCCGCCCGTCGCGAACTGATCGAAACCCGCCTGAAACAGATCGATCTGCAGGGCCTGCAAGCCGTTGCGGCCGCCCGCCTGAATTTCGCCTATGGAGACGCCCAATGAGCCGGATGTCAGCGAAAACCATCATAGCGATCGGCTTGGCTGCACTGGTCGGCTCTGCCGGCGGTTACTGGTTGGCACAGGAACAATCCCACTCGGTCATGCCGCATGCGTCGGCGCAAACCGGGGCGGCTCCGTCCACTCGAAAAGTCCTCTATTGGTACGACCCGATGGTGCCGCAGCATAAATTCGACAAGCCGGGTAAATCGCCATTCATGGACATGCAACTGGTGCCTCGCTACGCCGATGAGAGCGGCGATGCAGCTAGCATCAGCATCGATCCGAGCGTGACGCAGAACCTCGGCGTGCGGCTGGCGACAGTCACCTGGGGCGAACTCGCCAGCCGGGTCGAGGCGGTTGGTGTACTGGGCTATAACGCGCGCGACGTGGCACTCGTGCAAGCGCGTGCGGCGGGATTCGTCGAGCGGGTATATCGCCTCGCGCCGGGTGACGTTCTGGAAAAAGGTGCGCCGCTGGTCGATCTGCTGATTCCCGAGTGGGCGGCCGCGCAGGAGGAGTTTCTTGCCCTGCGGCGTGTCGGCGAGCCGGCCCTGCTCGAAGGTGCTCGTCAACGCTTGCGTCTGGCGGGTATGCCCGAAGATGTCATCCGCCAGCTGGAGCGCAGCAGCAAGGTCCGTACCCAACTGACTATTCACACGCCCATCGGTGGCGTGTTGCAGGACCTAGCCGTACGTGAAGGGATGAGTATATCGGCCGGTGCTACGCTGGCGTCGATCAACGGATTGCAGAGCGTCTGGCTCGAAGTCGCCGTCCCAGAAGCACAGGGCCGGGCGATACGTGTCGGCCAGAACGCCAGCGCCCGGCTGTCGGCGTTGGACGGCGAAGCGATCGAGGGCAGCGTGACCGCTGTGTTACCTGAAGCCACCGCCGCCAGCCGCACGTTACGTGTCCGCATCGAACTGCCCAACCCTGACGGGATTCTTCGCCCCGGCCTGACGGCAAGCGTGACCCTGGCCGATGCCGGCACCGAACCGGTGCTGCTGATTCCCAGCGAGGCGGTGATCCGTACCGGCAAGCGGGCCCTGGTTATGGTGGCCGAGCCGGGCGGCCGCTACCGGCCCGTCGAGGTTCGTTTGGGGGCGGACAGTGGCAGCCGGACGGCGATTCTCCAGGGGCTCGAGGAAGGTCAACAGGTCGTGGCGTCCGGGCAATTTCTGATCGACTCCGAGGCCAGTCTGCGAGGGCTCACCGCCGCGACACTCGAAGTGCCTAAGCCCGCTCTCGACGCTTCCAGCGCGGCCCCCGCGTTGCACGCCTCGGAAGGGCGCATCGTCGAGCTCGACGAACAGTCGGCGAAGATCTCGCATGGTCCATTCCATACCCTCGGCATGCCGGGTATGACCATGCGTTTCGCGGTGGCCAACCCTCATCTATTGCACGACGTGGCAGTAGAGGATCGGGTGGACTTCGCCGTGCGCGAAACCTCCAGCGGTCTGGTGATCGAGCGTCTGCAGAAGCAGGAGCAACAGCAATGATCGCCGCGCTGATTCGCTGGTCGGTAGTCAATCGTTTCCTCGTTCTGCTGGCAACGCTGCTAATGACAGCTGTGGGCATCTGGGCGCTTCGCACCACGCCCATCGATGCGCTACCGGATTTGTCCGATGTGCAGGTGATCATCCGCACGCCGTATCCGGGCCAGGCGCCGCAGATCGTCGAGAATCAGGTGACCTATCCGCTGACCACCACCATGCTCTCGGTACCGGGGGCGAAGACGGTGCGCGGGTATTCGTTCTTTGGCGATAGCTACGTCTACGTACTGTTCGAGGACGACACCGATCTGTACTGGGCGCGCTCACGGGTGCTGGAGTACCTCAGTCAGGTCCAGAGCCGGTTGCCGGCCAACGCCAAGCCTTCGCTCGGCCCGGATGCCACCGGCGTCGGCTGGATCTACCAGTACGCACTGGTCGATCGCAGCGGTACGCATGACCTGGCGCAACTGCGCAGCCTGCAGGACTGGTTTCTCAAGTATGAGCTGATCACGCTGCCCAACGTCGCTGAAGTCGCCACTATCGGCGGCATGGTCAAGCAGTATCAGGTGGTGCTCGATCCGCTGAAGATGGCCAGCGTTGCGGTGACCCAGGCGCAGGTGATCGAAGCCATCGGCAACGCCAATCAGGAAGCCGGCGGTGCCGTGCTGGAACTGGCTGAAACCGAATACATGGTGCGTGCCTCGGGCTACCTGAAGACGCTCGATGATTTTCGCAACATCCCGCTGCGGCTCAGCGAGGCCGGTGTGCCGGTGATGCTCGGTGACGTTGCGCACATCCAGCTCGGCCCAGAGATGCGCCGTGGTATCGCCGAGCTCGACGGCGAGGGCGAAACCGTCGGCGGTGTGGTCATCCTGCGCAGCGGCAAGAACGCGCGGGAAACCCTGGCCGCGGTGCACGCCAAGCTCGATACATTGAAGAAGAGTCTGCCGGCGGGCGTGGAGATCGTCACCAGTTACGACCGCAGCCAGCTGATCGACCGCGCGGTGGAGAACCTCGGGTTCAAATTGCTGGAGGAATTCGTGGTCGTCGCGCTGGTGTGCGGGATGTTCCTCTGGCATCTGCGCTCATCACTGGTGGCCATCGTCTCGTTGCCGATCGGCGTGCTAATCGCCTTCGCGGTGATGCGCTATCAGGGCATCAACGCCAACATCATGTCGCTCGGCGGCATCGCCATTGCCGTCGGTGCCATGGTCGATGCCGCCGTAGTGATGATCGAGAACGCGCACAAGAGGGTTGAAGCCTGGCGCCACGCCAATCCGGGCCGAACCCTGGAAGGCGAGGAGCACTGGCGCGTGATGATCGCCGCAGCGCAGGAAGTGGGCCCGGCACTGTTCTTCTGCCTGCTCATCATCACCCTGTCATTCATCCCGGTGTTCACGCTCGAGGCCCAGGAAGGTCGGCTGTTCGGGCCTCTGGCGTTCACCAAGACCTATGCGATGGCGGCGGCGGCCGGGCTTTCGGTGACTCTGGTGCCCGTGCTGATGGGCTATTGGATTCGCGGGCGCCTGCCTGACGAGTCGCGTAATCCGCTCAACCGGGGCCTGATTCGCATCTACCGCCCGGCGCTGGAGGCGGTACTGGAGCGTCCGAAGACAACCATTGCCGTCGCGCTGCTGGTGCTCGCCACCACGCTGTGGCCGATGACGCGCCTGGGCGGGGAGTTTTTGCCGCCGATGGATGAGGGCGATTTGCTGTACATGCCATCGGCACTGCCCGGCCTGTCGGCACAAAAGGCCGCTCAGCTGCTGCAGCAGACCGACCGGATGATCCGTACCGTGCCGGAAGTCTCCCGAGTGTTCGGCAAGGCCGGACGCGCCGAGTCCGCTACCGATCCGGCGCCGCTGGAGATGTTCGAGACGACTATTCAGTTCAAGCCTCGAGACCAATGGCGTGACGGGATGACGCCACAAAAGCTGGTGGATGAGCTGGACCGCGCGGTCCAGGTGCCCGGCCTGACGAATATCTGGATTCCGCCGATCCGTAACCGCATCGACATGCTCGCCACGGGAATCAAGAGCCCCATCGGGGTCAAGATCGCCGGTGCCAATCTGGAGGAAATCGACCGCATCAGTCAGCAGGTCGAAGCGGTCGCCAAGGCTGTGCCAGGCGTCAGCTCGGCGTTGGCCGAACGGCTGGTCGGTGGGCGCTATATCGACATCGACATCGATCGTCAGGATGCCGCGCGCTACGGCCTGAATATCGCCGACGTGCAGTCGATCGTTTCCAGCGCCATCGGCGGCGCCGTCATCGGCGAGACAGTGGAGGGGTTGGCGCGTTATCCGATCAGCGTGCGCTATGCGCGGGAATGGCGCGACTCGCCGGACGCCCTGGAGCAGCTGCCCATTCTTACGCCGCAAGGCAGTCAGATCACGCTGGGCAGTGTGGCGCGGGTCCAGGTCAGCGACGGACCACCGATGCTGCGCAGTGAGAATGCGCGGCTCACCGGCTGGGTGTACATCGATGTGCGAGGTCGTGACATCGCCTCGGTGGTGGCCGACTTGCGCGAAGCGGTCGATGCCACGGTGAAGTTGCAGCCGGGCATGAGCCTCAGCTACTCGGGCCAGTTCGAGTTTCTCGAACGCGCCAACGCACGCCTCAAGCTGGTGGTTCCGGCGACCCTGTTGATCATCTTCGTGCTGCTTTATCTGACCTTCGGTCGCTTCGACGAAGCGCTGTTGATCATGCTGACGCTACCGTTCGCCCTCACCGGCGGGGTGTGGTTCCTCTATCTGATGGGCTTCAACCTGTCGGTGGCCACCGGCGTCGGTTTCATCGCATTGGCGGGAGTGGCTGCGGAGTTCGGCGTGATCATGCTGCTTTATTTGAAGAACGCCTGGATCGAGCAGCAGCGTGTCGGAAAGGACGACGCCGCCGGCTTATATGCGGCTATTCGTGAAGGTGCCGTGCAACGGGTACGGCCCAAGGCAATGACGGTGGCGGTGATCGTTGCCGGCCTGCTGCCGATCTTCTGGGGCGCGGGGACCGGCAGCGAGGTGATGAGCCGCATCGCCGCGCCAATGGTGGGTGGCATGCTCAGCGCGCCGCTGCTGTCGTTGTTCGTGATACCGGCAGCGTTCCGGCTGATGCGCCGCCCGGACGAGGTCCGACAGCGGTGCGCGGGTCGACCTGAACGACACGAGCCGGATTTTGTGAGTCCAGCCGAGCGCTGATCAGCCGGCCGATGGGCCTGCCTGACCATGCCGAGGCAGGCCCGTCGAAATCAGGGCTGCCAGCAGCACGAAGCTGCTCGAGACCCACAGGCAAGCCTCCAGGCCGTAGCGCTGGTAGATCCAGCCGGACAGCAGCGTCCCCAGCAACCGGCCGAGGGCGTTGGACATGTAGTAGAAACCAACATCCAGCGACACGCCGTCGGCCTTGGCATAGGAAACGATGAGGTAGCTGTGCAGCGACGAGTTCACGGCGAACAGCGCACCAAATAGCAGGAGGCCGCCGAGCAGCACCGTCTCGGTCGACATGCCGCTGCCCATTCCCAGAGCAATGGCCGCCGGTAGACCGGCCAGCAGCAACGCCCAGATGAACGCCGCGCGGCCGTCCGGAACCTGGTCGCGCTGCTTGTCCGTGATGGCGGGGGCGAAGCTCTGAATGATGCCGTAGCCAATCACCCAGAGCGCGAGAAAGCCGCCAACCTGCCAGAAGTCCCAGCCAAACACAGACGATAGATAGACCGGCAGTGCAACCACGAACCAGACGTCACGCGCACCGAACAGAAACAGCCGTGCGGCTGACAGAACGTTGATGGCGCGACTCTTGGACAGCAGCTCGCGAAACTTCGGCTTTGCCTTGGCCTTGCCCAGGTCTTTTTTCAGCAGGAACAGGCTGGCGCTCCAGATCACCGCCAATGCGATGGCCATGCCCAGCAGTGATCCCCGAAAGCCGATGCCTGCGAGCAAGGCTCCTCCGAGGAAAAAGCCCACGCCCTTGAGCGCGTTCTTCGAGCCGGTGAGCACCGCCACCCACCTATACAGCGTGCCTTGTCGATCCTCAGGTACCAACAGCTTGATCGAGCTTTTGGCACTCATCTTGTTCAGATCCTTGGCGATGCCGGAGAGCGCCTGCGCACCCATCACCCAGGCAATCGTCAGCGACGCTGCGGGTACGGTGAGCATCAGCAGTGCCACTACCTGCAGCGCCAAGCCAACGTTCATGGTGCGGTTGAGTCCGAGTCGCGCGCCCAGGTATCCGCCGATCAGATTGGTGACGACCCCGAATATCTCGTAGAACAGGAACAGCGCGGCAATCTGCAGCGGCGTATAGCCGAGCGTATGGAAATGCAGCACGACCAGCATGCGCAGCGCACCGTCGGTCAGGGTGAAGGCCCAATAGTTGCCGGTGACCAGCAAGTACTGGCGAACATCCGGTGCAAGGCGGGTGAGGGCGTGCATAAGAAGTCCTGATGCGTTGCACTAGCGGTGCGATTCGTGGCGGAGCTGAGCGAATGCCGCGATCAGGCCGAGCCCGATCGTTGTCGGTTCGTTAGCCGGTCAGGCCGACTTTGCGCGCTAGTTCAACGGTACGGTTGGCGTAGCCCCACTCATTGTCGTACCAGGCGTAGAGCTTCACCTGAGTTCCATTGACGACCATGGTCGACAGCGCGTCGATGATCGAGGATCGCGGATCGGTACGGTAGTCGATGGAAACCAGTGGGCGCTCTTCGTAACCCAGGATGCCCCGGAGGGGGCCTTCGCTCGCGGCCGCCTGCAGCAACTGGTTGACCTCATCGATGCTAGTCGGGCGTTCCACCTCGAATACACAATCGGTTAGCGAGGCGTTCGCCAGCGGAACACGCACTGCGTGGCCGTTGAGCTTGCCGCGTAGTTCGGGAAAGATCTCTGCGATGGCTGTCGCCGAACCGGTGGTAGTGGGGATCAGGCTCATGCCCGACGCGCGCGCCCGTCGCAGATCCTTGTGTGGTTGATCTAGGATGCTCTGGGTATTGGTCAGGTCGTGAATGGTAGTGATCGAACCGTGACGGATGCCCAGATGCTCGTGGATCACCTTGACTACCGGTGCCAGACAATTGGTGGTGCAAGACGCGGCGGTGACGATACGGTGTTGCGCAGGATCGAACAACTCGTCGTTGACGCCCATGACGATATTGAGAGCACCGGCTTCTTTGACCGGCGCGCTGACCACGACGCGTTTCACGCCCTGCCGTAAATAGTCTTGCAGAATTTCGACGGTCTTCATCTTGCCGCTGGCTTCGATCACCAGATCGCAATCGGACCAGTCGCTGTCTGCGATCGCCTTGTTCGCGGTCACTCGGATCCGCTTGCGCTCGATCACCAGGCAGTCGTCAGCGCTGCGCGCCTCGTGCTGCCAGCGGCCATGCACCGAATCGAAGTTCAGCAGATGGGCATGAGTGGCGGCATCGCCGGCCGGGTCGTTGATGCGGATGAATTCCAGCTCTGGCCAGGCCCAGGCGGCGCACAGGGCCAGACGTCCGATACGGCCGAAGCCGTTGATGCCTACTTTGATCGTCATGAAAGCCACTCCAGCAATATGATTCAGGTCGTTCGTGGGGCAAACATGATGATTGCCATGCCGAGCAAGGCCACGGCGCAGCCGAGCAGGTCCCAGTAGGTCGGTCGCACGCCGTCCACCAGCCACAGCCAGAGCATCGCCACGCCAACGTAGACGCCACCGTAGGCGGCATACACCCGCCCCGCGGCGGTCGGATGCAGCGACAACAACCAGGCAAACAGGGCCAGCGACAGGGCGGCGGGTACCAGCAGCCAGATGCTCTTGCCTTGCTTGAGCCAGAGATAGGGCAGGTAGCAGCCGATGATTTCCGCAACGGCGGTGACGGCGAACAGCGCAACGGTATTGAGCATTCAGGTCTCGCTAAGTGGCGCGTGGTTCAGATGGAACGCTGGTTGACGCGTCGGGATAAAGCTTCAGCCGACTCCTTGCGTTCGGAATAGCGATCGACCAGATAGTCCTGACGGCCGCGTAATAGAAGGGTGAATTTCATCAGCTCCTCCATGACGTCAACCAGTCGGTCATAGAAGGCGGACGGCTTCATGCGGCCAGCGTCGTCGAACTCGAGAAATGCCTTGGGCACCGACGACTGATTGGGGATGGTGAACATACGCATCCAGCGGCCCAACACGCGCAGCTGATTGACCACGTTGAACGACTGTGAGCCGCCGCAGACCTGCATCACCGCGAGGGTTTTGCCTTGCGTGGGCCGAACAGCGCCAAGGGCGAGAGGAACCCAGTCGATCTGCGCCTTGAATACAGCGCTCATCGAACCGTGCCGCTCCGGAGAGCACCAGACCTGACCTTCCGACCAAGTCATTAGATCGCGCAGCTCCTTGACCTTCGGATGCGTGTCTGGCGCGTCGTCGGGCAATGGCAACCCTGACGGATCGAAAATACGGGTCTCGGCGCCAAGCCGCCGCAGCAAACGCGAGGCTTCGTCGACCATCAGACGGCTGAACGAGCGCTCGCGGTTCGAACCGTACAGCAGAAGAATCCGCGGCGGATGGGGCAGGTCACCTGAATAACCGAGCCTTTCCAGGTCGGGAAGGGCGAACGACTCGTCTTCGATGTTGGGTAAATGCGGCTGCAGATCGGTATCGTTCATGTGGGCTCCTTGTTCGCTCAGCCACATACGGAGGTGCGTTCAGGTCGGTTGCGCATGGCATCCAGACGCTGGCTGCTGGACGCCAGCCAGTGCTTGTTGGCGTTGAGGATGGTCTGAAGCATTTGATGAACCCAGTCAGGCAGGTGCGGATGGAGGCGGTAGTACACCCACTGGCCCTGGCGCCGGTCGGCCAGCAATCCGCAATTGCGGAGCTGCGCCAGGTGGCGGGAGACTTTGGGCTGGATCTCATCCAGGGCACAGGTCAGTTCGCAGACGCACAGTTCACCTTCGCGGGCGATGAGCAACGTCATCCGCGCACGGGTTTCGTCGGCCAGACATTTGAAAACGGTGGTAGGGGTCAAGTGCTCGATCATCGAGAGTCGGTGCCATCGAGAAGATATGGTCTGGCGAATATATTTGTTTCGGCATATTAGGTAAAGGTTTCGTTGTCTTCAAATCAGCATAGGACCTAAGACGGCTATGCTTAAGGGGCCGAAAGCGCTACGCTTTGCGACTATAAACATATCAAACAGCGTATGTCAGTTGTTACCCCGAAACCAGGATTCCGAATGTCCAGTCAATGTGAAGTCGACAAAAGATCTGGGGCGCCGTCGCTCGGTTTCTTCGAGCGTTTTCTGACGGTCTGGGTGTTTTGTTGCATCGTCGCCGGAACGCTGCTCGGGCTCTATGCGCCGACCGCTGCGCGTGCTGTGGGCGGGTTGGAAATCGCCCATGTAAACATTCCGGTCGGCCTGCTGATTTGGGTGATGATCGTTCCGATGCTGATGAAGATCGATTTCTCTTCGCTGCGCGAGGTGTATGCCCAGCGCGTGAGCATGGGCGTCACGCTGTTTGTCAACTGGGCCGTTAAGCCCTTCACTATGGCGTTGCTCGGCTGGCTATTCATCAAACATGTGTTCGCTCCCTGGCTACCTGCAGCCGAGCTGGACAGCTACATGGCCGGGCTGATCCTTCTGGGCGCTGCGCCCTGCACGGCGATGGTCTTTGTCTGGAGCAACCTCTGCAACGGCAACGCGAATTTCACCCTCACCCAAGTGGCACTCAATGATCTGGTGATGGTGTTCGCCTTTGCTCCGATCGTGGCCTTGCTATTGGGTGTGTCATCCATTCCGGTGCCCTGGGATACGCTGTTGTTCTCTGTGTTGTTGTATATCGTGATCCCACTGGCCATCGCCCAGTTCATTCGCGCCCGGCTGATCCGGCGAGGGGCAGCGGCATTCCAGGCAGCGCTGACTGGCAGCGCGCCGTTTTCGATCGCGGCACTGTTGGTCACACTGGTTCTGTTGTTTTCGTTCCAGGGCGAGGCGATCGTCGAACAACCATTGATCATCGCCATGCTGGCGGTGCCAATCTTTTTGCAGACGTTATTCATCGCGGGCCTCGGCTATTGGCTGAATCGTAAATGGCAGGTCCGCCATGACGTCGCCGGCCCCTCTGCGATGATTGGCGCGTCTAATTTCTTCGAGCTGGCGGTAGCGGTCGCCATTGTGCTGTACGGATTCGACTCAGGGGCGGCGCTCGCCACGGTGGTAGGCGTACTGATCGAAGTGCCGGTCATGCTCTGGCTGGTCCGTACGGTCAATCAAAGTCGCGCGTGGTACAGCCGAGCTCTGCGCCAGCCATGACTCCTGTTCGATCGCAGGTGCGATCAACCCATACGCTGGCCTAAATTCCTGAGCAGCCGATTGTCAGTCAGACGACCCACGAGCGATTCAGCTCGGGCAGTAACCCCAGGGCTGACGAGGCGGGCAGACAAAAAGCGGCACCGCCGGTTTCAGGCTATGTTGATCAATGAGTCAGGCTTGCATCTGGCCTCTGATGCTCCCATAAAGGAGCAGGCTGTGGGCGGAGAGGTGATGCCATATGGCCATAACGCGATGTATGGTCTGGGTAAGCCGATGTGTTTTTTGTTAAAGTCCGCCGCTTGCGAAGCGAGCAGTCAGCCAGCTTTGAATTTGCACAGAAAGAGGTGTCTGCTTGATTAGGGTGCTTGTGGTCGATGACCACGATCTAGTGCGCACAGGCATTTCCCGGATGCTTGCCGATATCGATGGCCTACAGGTGGTCGGACAGGCGGAATCCGGCGAGATTGCGCTCAAGAAGTCGCGGGAGCTCAAGCCGGACGTCGTGCTGATGGATGTCAAAATGCCGGGCATTGGCGGCCTCGAGGCCACCCGTAAGCTCCTGCGCAGCCACCCGGACATCAAAGTCATCGCTGTCACTATCTGCGAAGAAGATCCCTTCCCTACGCGACTGTTACAGGCGGGCGCCGCCGGTTACCTGACGAAAGGCGCGGCGCTCGACGAGATGATCCAGGCGATTCGCATGGTCTTTGCCGGGCAGCGCTACATCAGTCCACAGATCGCCCAGCAACTGGCACTTAAATCGTTTCAGCCGAAGGTCAACGGCTCACCCTTCGATCTTCTCTCCGAGCGGGAGATCCAGATTGCCCTGATGATCGCTAACTGCCAGAAGGTCCAGACCATTTCAGACAAGCTTTGCCTGTCGCCGAAAACGGTCAACACTTACCGTTACCGCATCTATGAAAAGCTTTCGGTGACCAGCGACGTCGAGTTGGCGCTGCTCGCCGTCCGTCACGGCATGGTCGACACCATCAATTGATGAGCGGCTTCGATTCCTCCGCTTTTCTGGCTTCCTGCAGCGGACGTCCCGGCGTCTACCGGATGTTCGATGCCGATGCCAAGCTGCTCTACGTGGGCAAGGCGAAAAATCTCAAAAAGCGTCTGGCAAGTTATTTCCGCAAGACCGGGCAGGCGCCTAAAACCGCCGCGCTGGTGGCCCGCATCGCGCAGGTCGAAACCACTATCACGGCGAATGAAACCGAAGCGCTGCTGCTCGAACAGACGTTGATCAAACAGTGGCGCCCGCCTTACAACATCCTGCTGCGCGACGATAAGTCGTATCCCTACGTGTTTCTTTCGAGCGGCGAATTTCCTCGGCTCAGTATTCATCGCGGTGCAAAGAAGGAGGCGGGACGTTATTTCGGCCCGTACCCCAGCGCCGGCGCAATTCGCGAAAGCCTGGGTCTGCTGCAAAAGGCCTTCTTCGTGCGCCAATGCGAAGACAGCTACTACCGCAACCGCACCCGACCTTGTCTGCAGTATCAGATCAAGCGTTGCAAGGCACCTTGCGTGAAGCTGGTCGACGCCGAGGAATATGCAGAAGATGTCCGACATTCGGTGATGTTCCTGGAAGGGCGCAGCAATGCCCTGGCCGAGGAGCTGTCGAAGAACATGGAGAAGGCAGCGGCGGCGCTCGATTTCGAGCGCGCCGCGCAGATTCGCGACCAGATCGGCATTCTGCGTCGCGTGCAAGATCAACAGAGCATGGAAGGCGGCAGCGGTAACGTCGATATAGTCGCCGCCGTGGTGAGCCCTGGCGGTGCCTGTGTGCATTTGATTAGCGTGCGTGGCGGGCGGGTTCTCGGCAGTAAGAATTTCTTCCCGCAGGTCGCCATCGAAGAGAGCGTCAGCGACGTGCTCCAGGCATTCCTGGAGCAGTACTACCTCAGCTCCATGGAGCGCGATCTCCCCGCGGAGCTGATCGTCAATACGGTTCACGAAGACTTCGATACCTTGATCAGCGCGGTTGCAGAGCTGCGTGACGTCGAGTTGACGATCACCCACCGCGTTCGTGGAACCCGAGCACGCTGGCAGCAGTTGGCCCTGACCAACGCCGAGCAGGCGCTCGGGGCGCGGTTGGCGAACCGTCAACATTTGGCCGCCCGTTTCCAGGCCCTGGCCGAGGCGTTGGAGCTGGACGAACTGCCCACCCGCCTGGAATGTTTCGATATCAGCCATTCCAGCGGTGAGGCTACGGTCGCGTCCTGTGTGGTATTCGGTCCGGAAGGGCCGCTGAAATCTGATTACCGTCGCTACAACATCGAAGGTGTCACTGCCGGCGATGACTATGCAGCGATGCATCAGGCGCTCTCACGGCGATTCAAGAAAGCCGCCGAGGGGGAGGGCAAGCTCCCCGATATATTGCTGGTGGATGGCGGCAAGGGACAGTTGAACATGGCCCGTGAGGTCCTGCAGGAGCTTGCCGTGCCGGAGCTGATCCTGCTGGGCGTGGCCAAGGGCGTGACGCGTAAACCCGGTCTGGAGACGCTCTATCTCAATGACGCCGCGCATGAATTCACGCTGCCTGGCGATTCCCCGGCGTTGCATCTGATCCAGCAAGTACGCGACGAGGCTCACCGTTTCGCCATCACTGGCCATCGCGCACGCCGCGCAAAGACGCGAACGACCTCTACGTTGGAGGGTGTGCCGGGCATCGGACCGAAACGTCGTCGCGAACTGCTCAAGCACTTTGGTGGTCTTCAAGAACTCTGCCGCGCCAGTCTCGATGAAATCGCCAAGGCGCCCGGGATCAGCAAAAAGCTCGCCGAATCGATTTATGCCGCTCTGCACAGTGAGTAGAATCGCCCCCTAAATCTGCGGATCAGTGGTATCGATGAACATTCCAAATATTCTCACCGTGCTACGTGTACTGCTGATACCGATTATCGTCCTGTTGTTCTATCTTCCTTTCCACTGGAGCTATTTAGCCTCGAGCGCCGTGTTCACCGTTGCCGCGCTTACCGATTGGCTGGACGGTTACCTCGCCCGTAGGCTCCAGCAAAGCACGCCATTCGGTGCCTTCCTCGATCCGGTCGCGGACAAGCTGATGGTGGCGGTGGCACTGGTGTTACTGGTCGAAGAACATTCGAACCTTTGGCTGACCTTACCGGCGGCCATCATCATCGGACGCGAGATCGTGGTGTCGGCTCTACGTGAGTGGATGGCGGAACTGGGCGCGCGGGCCCAGGTGGCGGTCTCCAGCCTGGGTAAATGGAAAACGGCGGCGCAGATGGTGGCGCTGGTGATCCTTTTAGCCAACCCGCCACTGGTAACTGTTTGGGTAGGGCTTGGCTATGCATTGCTAATCATCGCTGCCGCATTGACCTTGTGGTCGATGATCAATTACCTGATGGCCGCCTGGCCCCACCTAAGTCCTACAGAAAAGAAATAAAAAACTTTTTTAATCAAAGGCTTGACGGGGGGCGCTGAAACTATAAAATGGCGCCCGTCACCAAGACGATGCGGGAATAGCTCAGTTGGTAGAGCACGACCTTGCCAAGGTCGGGGTCGCGAGTTCGAGTCTCGTTTCCCGCTCCAGTTTGTTGACGATGACGCCGCAATATGCGGCGTCATCGTTTTGAGGCCGGTTGGCAGAGTGGTTATGCAGCGGATTGCAAATCCGTGTACGCCGGTTCGATTCCGACATCGGCCTCCATTAGTGAAGAAACCGCAAGCGCAAGCTTGCGGTTTTTTTATGCCTTCGATTCGGCGGGTTGGTATTCTGGCGCTTCCGACTCAGACGTGTCTGGTCGTCCAAGGCTTGATCGAGGAGCCCGCTAACGGAACTGCAGCGAGCCATTGCACAACCAAATCCGAGCACTGGATTGATCCTGGCCTATCGCGCTGAACGCAGCTCTTCCATCTCCGGCGTGCCGTTCGGGTTGCACCTCGACGGGTGGCTGGTTATAGTCCTGCGCCGCGATCGAGCATCGCGCTCACCGTCCTGCCCGGATGGCGAAACTGGTAGACGCAAGGAACTTAAAATTTCCCGTGTAAAGCTTTTTTGCTTTTTCCGCTGGGATCAAAAGCCGGTGGGCAAGGGGTTGCGAGCAGTAGGCGGTAGCGTCGTAGTTCGTTTTTTCGGACTAGGTGTCAGCTAGGTGCCAATAGATTGCGGTACGTGAATTTACGCGTTGCACACTACGCCCGAGTGGTGAAATCGGTAGACACAGGGGACTTAAACAATTTGAGCCTTCGGAGGGAAACGTCCGAAGTGAAGCCCGTCAAATTCGGCGAAAGCCCTGGACCCTTCGGTGTCCGAGCCAACGCCGAGCCAAGCCCAAGCCCTGCTTGGGAAGGTGTAGAGAGCAGACGGCGGGCACCTACGGCCGCAGGGCTATGGTGAAGGCGTGCTCCAGCCCACGAACGTTCGGCAACTTGCTGGGCGGCGGCGAAAGCCGAAGTGGGAAGAAAATCCCCCGCCGTAAGGCGTGCCGGTTCGAGTCCGGCCTCGGGCACCAATTTGAAAGCCGACCTTGTAGATGCAAGGTCGGCTTTTTTATGGCGATTCGCATATGGCCTACCTTATCTGCGGGTTGATGCCTCAAAGCAGCGCGGACTATCGTCGCGAGGCTATGTGATTCCGTGCCGGCTACCTGGCAAGCTGCCGCTACGACGAAGTCGTTCAATATCGATTGAGGTTTTGTGGCCAAGGTCTACTAAGTTGGGCAGCTGTCATTTCGTCCAGTGCTGATGACCAAGGAAGATGAAGCGTTGATCGTCGCGGTTCGTGAGCGTCTTGAAGCGTCCCAGCGCGTGAAGGTAGCGCTGGATGACCTATAGCCTGGTGTTTGACGCGGGCGCATTAAAGAATGGAATGAAGTGATATTTGATGTTCATGTCGGTTCAAGATTGGCCACCAAGCTCTACCGAGAGTGAGACGAGCACCCACCCCGTCAACTGAGGTGAGGCCGGCCTTGCGAACCTCCGGCCACAAACAAACCTGCCGCAAAAATGCGCTATCTCGGCCAATAACAGCCGCTTAGATTCACAAAAACGCCACGCAACACACCCGCACGATTCAACTGGTACATGACTTATCCCGAATGCGGCGGGACTGCTGTCTATTAACAATCGACTCCGTTGTTGCCTATCTAGTGCAGCGTAGGACCGCCACGTGGCTACGAATCCTGCGTAACAGCGCCGGAATAAAACATTCATTTACGAATGTAAACCCTCGTAAATGCGAGTGATTGCCATTAGAATCCACGACCTTTAGTGGGTTGTCTTTCAGACAGTCACCTGTACGGTCCCTTTCGGAGTACATCCAATGCGTAACTTCTCGTTCCGAGCGTTAGCTGGGATTATGTTTTCCTCACTATTGTTTTGCACACAGTTGCAGGCTGCCGAACGTGTTGTCGATAGCGTATACGGGCCTGTCAAGCTCAACGGCGTACCCCAGCGCGTGGTTGCGCTCGATGAAAACGCGTTGGATGTAGCACTTGCGCTTGGCGTTCAGCCTGTGGGTGCCTTAGCGAGCCGGGGCGGTACCGATGTACCGGATTACCTTAAGGATAAAGCTGGCAAGATCGCTCTTGTCGGTAGCGTCCGCGAACCGAATCTTGAAGCGATTCTGACTTTGCAGCCGGACCTCATCCTGGCGTCCTCCGAGTTGCCTAGGGCGCAGTACGACCGACTCAGCCTGATCGCCCCGACCATTGTGCCCAAAGGCGGTTCATTTCAAGACTGGCGGACAGTCAATAGCCTCTACGCCCTGGCGCTTGATAAACAGGATGAAGGCGCGGCACTGGAAGATGAAATCGATGCCCGTTCGGTAGCGCTACGTGAACGCCTTTCCGGTAGTCCCCAGGTCAGCGTAATTCGCTGGAATCCCCAGGGTCCTTTCATCATGTCTAGCCGACTGTTTGTCGGCCAGCTATTGGATGCGGTAGGGCTCAAGCCAAACGAGCTATCGACCCAAACAAAGAAGCCGCATACGGACATCCTTAGCTTGGAAAATCTCAGCAAGGCCGACGCCGACTGGATCTTCCTCGCCACACTCAACAGTGATGGTCAGAAGGCGCTGGAAGAAGCCCGCAAACAACCCGCCTTCAATCGTTTGGGTGCAGTTAAAAACGGGCATGTCGTGTCGGTTGATGGTCAGATATGGAGCAGCAGTGCGGGGTATCTTGCAGCGCACCGCATCCTGGACGATGTAGAGAAGGCCCTGCTCGACTGATGCATAGCGCCAAGCTTCCTTTGTCGCGCGCATTGGCAGTTACAGGGCTCTCCCTTTTACTGCTGTGCCTCGCGAGTCTGGTATTCGGGGCTGGCGATGTCAGTGTGTCGCGCAGCCTGCTCGCGCTTGCTGGCGCAGCCGATGAACAAGCGCAGTTCGTTGTATACGAATTGAGGTGGGCTCGCACTGAGCTGGCCTTGCTTGTTGGCGCGGCGCTTGGCGCTGCCGGCTTGCTGCTGCAGTCAGTGACGCGAAATCCACTGGCCGAGCCCGGCCTCATGGGCGTCAGTGCAGGCGCCTCGTTTGCGGTGGTGCTGGCCATTGCGCTGGGTGCTAGCGCAGCCTCCCTCAACTTGCTGGTTGCTGTTGGCGGTGCCCTTGTAGGCTGCGTGCTGGTCTTGCTAGTGACGCAGATGCGCGGCGTTGGCGAGGATCCGGTGCGCTTGGTGCTCGCGGGGGCAGCATTTTCGGGATTGCTCATGGCGCTTAGCAACATGCTGCTGCTCCAGGATCAGCGCACCGCAGACGAGATGCGCTTCTGGGTGATTGGCGCGCTTGCCGGACGGCCACTGGACACCTTTGGCTGGAGCCTACCTGGACTTATTGCCGGTCTCTTGCTGGCTCTACCTCTTATCCCAGCATTGGCTGCGCTTTCTCTAGGCGAGCGTGTCGCGAGCGGGTTGGGTCATCATCCGCAAATGACACGCCTGATCACGCTGCTGTCAGTGGCCCTGTTGGTCGGCACGGCCACTGCTGCGGCCGGACCGATCGGATTCGTCGGCCTGGTCGTACCGTTCATTGCCCGGCGTCTGGTCGGTACCGACATTCGCCGAACCTTCGCGCTTGCGATACTGATTGGCCCGTGCATCGTGCTGTTTGCCGACGTTGTGTCTCGTCTTGCGGTTCGCCCATATGAGCTTCCAGTGGGGGTTATCACCGCTTTCGTCGGCGCCCCGATTCTAATTGCCGTAGTGCGCAGCCATAGGTTGCCGACGTTATGAACCAAGCCTCCCTCATGCACGCTTCAGGCGGCTATTGCTTACTGCGATTTGCCTCGCTGTCCTTCCTCGTCCACCGGCGCAGCATGCTGGTTGCCGCCTGCCTGTGCCTTGCCCTGATCTTGACGGTGGGCTGGCTATTGGCCGCAGGTTCGCCGGGGCTTAGCCAGTGGCAGGCACTGCGTGCTGCCTTTGGTGACGGGGAGCCGATTCACCTACTACTTGTCCGTGAGTTGCGCTTACCCAGGCTCAATGCGGGCTTGCTCAGCGGGGCGGCCCTCGGTGCTGCGGGCTGCCTTTTGCAGACGCTGGCCCGCAACCGTCTGGCTACGCCCGGCGTTATCGGCATTGACGACGGCGCGACCGCCTTTGCCGTCGCCTCTATCGTGGCCATCCCAACCAGCATCGCTCCATCGATGCTGGCCCTGTCCGGTGCGGCCACGGCGGCAGCCTTGACGTTCGCTCTAGCCATGGGCTCAGGCGCGCGGGGTTATCGCTTCATCGTCGTGGGTATCGCGATCGGCGTGCTGTTCGGTGCGCTGACGAACCTGATGCTGGCGCGTACTGACATCGATGCAGCCAACGCCGCTTACCCTTGGACAATTGGAAGCCTTAACGCACGCCCCGAGCAAGCAGTGTTCCTGTTGGGTATAGGCCTGGCGATCGGCCTCCCAGCGGCCAAGCTGCTGACCCGGCCCCTGGCCCTGATGCGATTCTCTGACAATGTGGCGATCGGGCTTGGAGCCCGCCTGCAGTTGATGCGAGTGCTGACGCTCGTACTGACCGTGTGGCTGACCGCCTTGGCCATCGCGGTAGTAGGCCCGGTCGGGTTGATCGCGTTAGTTGCACCCGAGATGGCTCGCTACCTATGCCGACAACACGGAGTACCCGTTATCAACGCTGCGCTTAGCGGTGCGCTGTTGATGATCATCGCCGACTGGGTGGGCCGCACCGTACTCGCTCCAATCGAGATCCCTGTAGGCATCATCATGGCAATCGTAGGCGGGCCTTATTTGATCTGGATTCTGCTACGTCAACCTTCTCGGACCCTCTCATGAGCGAACTTCCCAGCATCCTCACAGAACGAAACGCCATCGACGTCCGGCTGGAGGCCAGTGCCCTCTGCATGGGCTACGGTGGCTCATCGGTGATCGAAGGGCTCGACTTGCTATTGCCCAAGGGCAAGGTAACGGCCATTGTCGGCCCCAATGGTTGTGGCAAGTCCACGCTTCTTGCAGGGCTTGCGCGCCTGCACAAGCCCAGCAGTGGCGCCGTGCTGCTCAATGGCAAGGCCATTACCGAGCTGCCGACTCGAGAGGTTGCGCAACAGCTGGCGTTGTTGCCACAGGAAGCCAGCGCGCCGGATGGCCTAACCGTTGCTGAGCTGATCCGCTTCGGCCGACAACCACATCAAAGGCTGCTCCAGCAATGGAGCGAGCACGATCAGGCCGTCATCGAAGCCGCTCTGTACGCCGCCAATCTGACCGAGCTGGCCGACCGCCCTTTACAGTCGATGTCAGGAGGCCAACGTCAGCGAGCCTGGATCGCCATGGCCATCGCACAAGACACTCCCTTGCTGCTGCTGGATGAGCCCACATCGGCCCTCGACCTGGGCCATCAGATCGAAGTTTTCGACCTGATTCGCCAGCTTGCCGCAGCGGGGAAAACCATCGTCATGGTCGTGCACGATCTAACGAGTGCCTGCCGTTACGCCGATCATCTTGTAGCTATGCACGCGGGACGCGTGATTGCGCAAGGCATACCTGACGACGTCGTTACGCCGGCTTTAGTCGAGGCGCTCTACGGCGTCAGATGCACGATGCTCCGCGATCCGCTGCATGGCACTCCTATAATCTCGGCCGTCACACGTTCAATTAAACAGCCAGCGGCGTAACACCCTATGCCCCCACCTTGCAGTCTCCTCTCGATATTCAGGAGTACCTACTTACCTCCGATAAGCCGACTTGCGATGCTCGGTGACCAGCCGAATCGGTGCTGACGTTCATGAGTTCGTAAATGGGCAGCGTAGAGCTGGCCCGCGCTAGCGATATGCCGCTGTTTGGCGCGAGCAAGGCAGCACTCAACAGTCTGTTGCGCTGCTGGAGCTCCGCTGCGGACCACCCCGAAGCGTGCTTACTGGCGTTGCATCCAGTATGGGTCAAGACAGACATGGGCGGTGACAGTGCCCCAGTCGAAATTCGCGATAGTGCTGCCGGACTCATCACGGCTATCGACACCTACCGCGGCAGGCAGGGCTGCTACTTCGTCGACTATCAGCATCAAACGCTGTCGTGGTGACGTGGACAGGCGAGCCAGCCCGCTCAGTTAAGCCGCATGTCACTGGCAGACTTTCGCGCTGGCGCAAGCAGCTCGGTGCATCAGAATTCCACGCATCGAGGGCAGTACTGTCTGGGTCAACAACCCGCATGGCTCGCCGCTCTGGCGAGCCATGCGAGGCGTCACTCACGAACGCTACACCGCGTTGTACGCATCGGCCTCCGTCTGATCAGGCTCCACCCCGGCGTCGGCGAGCCGACACAGAACTATGGCAGCGACACCGCAAAGGGCAAGAGCCAGGGGCATGGCGTGCGCTGGCTGAGCCGCAAGGCTTGCGACGTACCCCACCACAGCGGCCACCAGGTAATGCATGGTGCCCATCAATGCCGAGGCAACTCCCGACTGCGCTCCACCGTTGTTCATCGTAAGCGCAATCAGGTTGCCAATGATCAGGCCCAATGCACCAATGGCTATACCTAATAGCCCTGCGTAAAGCGGCAAAGGCGCTACACCGGCCAGCACAGCGATGAACAACAGTCCCCCAGCCAGTGCATGAACGCCCAGCCCCAGGTAGGTGACACGAGCAGCTGTAGCTCCACGGGATAACAGCGCGTTGGAAAGCATGCCTCCGATGATCAGTCCAACGGAATTTGCAGCAAACAAATAACTGAACAGCGCTGGGCTAAGCGAGAAGTACTCTGTGAAGATAAACGCCGCACCACTGATGTAGGTGAACAGAGCGCTCATCACAAAGCCACCTGCCAGCGTATAGAGCATGAATACTCGTCTGCGCATCTGCCGAGCATATCCGCGGACGATACTGCCGGCGCTCAGCGCCACTCTACGCTCCTTCGGTAGCGACTCTGGCAGCGAGCGCATGCCCCAAACCAGTCCCACCACGGCGAGTGCCGCCAGAACCCAGAAAATGATGCGCCAGCTACCATGAGTAAGTACAAAACTACCCATCATCGGTGCCAGCACGGGAGCGATCATCATCACTTGCATCAGTAGGGAAAAAATGCGCGCTGATGAATTGACGTCACACATATCCGCAACAATGGCCCTGGGCGCAACCAGCCCGGCTGCAGCACCTATGGCTTGAACGAAGCGTGCAACCAGCAACCATTCCAATGTTGGCGCCATGGCTGCACCGACCGACCCCAATATAAAGACCACTACCCCTGCAAGCAGCGGTAGCCTACGTCCGTAGCGGTCCAGAAGCGGTCCATACATGCATTGGCCAATGGCTAATCCGGCGAGAAATATCGCAAGAGTCTGCTGCACACTTCCGGCCGAGACACCTAGATCGTCAGCGATACTTGCCATGCCGGGCAGATACATATCGATCGCCATTGCGTCTAAGGCGGTTAGTAGCGCAAGTAATACAATCAACGGAGCCCCGAGCTGGGCTGCGTTAGCTGTTGTGGGGTTGCTCATTTGATTTCCTCTCGTACCTTTTCTGCCAACTCCAAACCGGCGGACAGCAGCCTTTGCAAAGCGCGCAGGCGATGTTCAAAGCGCTGCGCACCAACATAAATAAGCTCAACATGAAGGCTGTCTATTATTCCCAGATAGGCATCGCCGAACTGTGAGAAATCCTGCTCGGTCAGTGCCGTCGCTGAGCGCTGACGCAACCGGCTTATAAAAGCCTCAAGCAATCGCTGCAGGTAGTCTTCGTAACTGGAAGAAACCCGAGTGGAAAGACTCTTTGGCGGGAGGTATGCATTGCGCAATAGGAAGCGCATATGCATCGATTCGCCATAACGCTTGGGCAGGGATTCGCAGTAATGCATGCCCGGCAGCGACGATGCCGATTCTGAATCAAAACATTGCTGGGCAAACGCTGCCTCTACCTGAAACGCTTCATCGAGGACGGTCAGAAACAGCGCTTGCTTGCTCTCGACGTGCGAGTAGATTGACGCCTTGCGAATACCGAGATCATTGGCAATGTCGCTCAGCGAGACTTCGTCATAACTCAGGTCGGCAAATCGGTTACCTGCCGCATCCGTGACACGTTTCATCGCGGGGGTTGGGGGATGCATAGTGCTGCCTTCAATATGAATATGTTACGGCTTCACCTCGGTTGGGCTGGCCAAGAACGTGCAACATACTCGCTAACTACCGACCGGTAGCTTAAAATTATTGATCGGTTCGATTGGAGGTTTCGATTGATGCGTAGCCGGCACGCGTTCCACGGTGGCCGCCCCGATCGCTTAACGGTACGCGCCGCCATACAACAGTGGTCGGCGCTGGGTCGATTGCGCGAGCATCCGCGCGCCAAAGGGTTTGCAGGGTGCCAAGCGCTCTCGCAGCGCTGAGTACTGTTGATCCTACAAGGCCGCTTGGGCCGGAGTTGGCTGGCGGTGGTGAGCGCCGTGGATCGTGGCAATCAATGCGTTGACGAGAGATCAACCTCGAGTCTGCTTCACGCCACTAGGACGACAGCTATCCGTGGTTTAACTGCGCATTGAGTCGATCACGGAAGCTCTGGATCAGCGGCTCGCGGGAGCGGCCTCGCCGCAGGGCAAGGGTGAAGGGGGCTTGGTAGCCGAATGTGGCTGGCAACAGCACCTTCAGGCGCTTCCGATCTACCCATTGCTGCGCATGGTGTTCTGGGAGATAACCCACATAGGCACCCGACAGTATCAGTATCAGCTGCGCCTCCATCGATTCTACGGTTGCGGCGCTGTGCTTGAAGCCGTGACGCGCCAGCTCAGTTTGGCTCCAGTAACCACGACCTACCATGCGCTGCTGTTTGACTACTTCAGCCGGTATTCGTCGCTGCGCGTACAGAGGGTGGCGGTCACTGCAGTACAACCAGTGCTGTTCACGGTACAGCGCATGGTAAATCAGTCCATTCGTACGAACCGAGAAGGCACCGATAGCCAGGTCCAGGCGATTTTCCAGCACGCCCAATTGCAGCTCGGCGGGGCTAAGCACCGCGAGGTGCAGGTGTACGGCCGGGTGCTCCTCACTGTAGGCACCGATCACTTCAGCCAGCGGAAGAGACGCATCGCTGACCGTCGAGTCAAGTACGCCGAGGTTTAGCGTCCCGCGCAGTTCACCCTTGAGGGTGGCCGCATAGCGCTCGAAGTCGTCCAGTTCAGCAAGCAAACGCAGCGTTTCTTGATAGAACAGCTCTCCCTTGGTGGTCATGCTAAACCCGCCCCGCCCCCTGTGGCATAGGGAGATACCGAGCAGCGCTTCTAGTTGACTCATGTAAGTGCTGATCGCTGATGTAGAGAGGTTCAACTCCTGCTGTGCCGCGGCGAAACCCTGGTTGCGGACCACACAAGCGAAAATGCGCAGCAGCTTTATATCGGGCAATGCGGACGGCATGTTGAAGCTCCTGACAAGTTATCAATGCAGCCAGTCTACCGCCGAAAGTTTAGAAATCTCTGAACTGAATTTTTGCCTGTAGAGATTTGCCTGCTCTCATTTCACGAACAGAATCGACTCAAGACAACTTCAACAATTGTGAGGCTCTCCGTGGAAAGTAATCTCCACCAGCCCGTAGGCGGCAATGAGATGCCCCGTTTCGGCGGGATCGCAACCATGCTGCGCTTACCCCATGTGCAGACGCCCGATGGGTTGAACAAGCTCGACGCAGCCTTCATCGGCATCCCCCTCGACATTGGCACCTCGCTGCGTTCTGGCACTCGCTTCGGCCCCCGGCAGATCCGTAGCGAATCGGTAATGATCCGTCCTTACAACATGGCCACTGGCGCTGCGCCCTTCGATTCGTTGAATGTCGCCGATATAGGTGACGTGCCAATCAATACCTTCAACCTGCTCGACGCTGTGCGCATCATCGAAGCGCACTACGACGGCATCCTCGAGCGCGACATCACTCCGCTGACTCTGGGCGGCGACCACACCCTGACGCTGCCAATCCTACGGGCGATGAAGAGAAAGTACGGCAAGGTCGGCCTGGTACACGTTGATGCACACGCCGACGTCAACGACCACATGTTCGGCGAGAAAATCGCCCACGGTACAACTTTTCGCCGCGCTCAGGAGGAAGGCCTGCTCGACAGTGAGCGGGTGGTGCAAATCGGACTTCGGGCTCAGGGCTACACCGCCGACGACTTCAACTGGAGCCGTGCTCAGGGCTTTCGCGTGGTGCAGGCCGAGGAGTGCTGGCATCGTTCGCTGACGCCGCTGATGGAAGAGGTGCGAGCCAAAGTTAACGGCGGCCCGGTATACCTGTCCTTTGATATCGATGGCATTGATCCGGCCTGGGCACCAGGCACTGGCACGCCGGAAGTGGGCGGTCTGACCACTATTCAGGCGCTGGAAATCATTCGGGGTTGCCAGGGTTTGAACCTGATCGGCTGCGATCTGGTCGAGGTGTCACCGCCCTACGACACCACAGGCAATACTTCGCTGCTTGGCGCCAACCTGCTCTACGAAATGCTTTGCGTGCTGCCAGGGGTAGTACGGCGATGAGTCGTGAGAGCGAGGTGATAACAGCCGCAAGTGAACTGGTAGCTGCCTTTGCTAGCAACGACACGACCGGCTATTTCGCCTGCTTCAGCGAGGATGCCACTTTCGTTTTCCATACTTTGCAGAAACCGCTGCTGTCACGTTGTGAATACCGCGCGCTATGGCAGCAATGGCAGGCAGATGGGTTTGCCGTGCTCGGCTGCTGCTCAAGCAACGCTCACGTTAGCCTGCAGGGCGATGTCGCCATCTTCATCCATGACGTCGCTACACATATTCGCACCGGCGGCGAGGAACTGCACCTCAGGGAAAGGGAGACCATTGTGTTCCGCTACGACGGCGCACGCTGGCTGGCTTGCCACGAGCATTTGTCTGCCCCAAGCGCGAGTTGAAAACAGACGTGCGCGAGCGAGCCAGCTGAAGCTCGCCGTGCTGAATAACACACCTTTCGGGTGCCCTTTAGGCCCCCACGCGGCTTAGCCGTACTGCCAATGCACCACCACCTGGCGGCTGTCGGGGGTGAATAACGGGTCGGCGTGCCTGCGCCAACCTAATAAAAATGTGATAGGCACTGGAGATACACATGAGCCATTCGACGCGCATCGAAACCTTTGGTGTCGAGCAGATTCCCGATTACCAACGCGATGCTACTCCCTCTGACCTGTTCCGCCTGATATTCGGCGGTGCTAATACCTTTGCCACAGCTGTACTTGGCAGCTTCCCGGTTCTGTTCGGTCTGTCGTTCCAGGCAGGCGTTTGGGCAATCGTCCTCGGCGTAGCGGTGGGCGCACTGATTCTCGCTCCCATGGGTTTGTTCGGCGCCCTGAATGGCACTAATAATGCTGTCTCGTCCGGTGCCCACTTCGGTGTACACGGACGCATAGTCGGCTCCTTCCTCTCATTGCTCACCGCTGTGGCGTTCTTCTCGCTCTCGGTGTGGAGCTCTGGCGACGCTCTGGTTGGCGGAGCTAAACGATTGATTGGCCTGCCAGAAACAGACCTAACACTTGGCCTAGCCTACGGCTTGTTCGCCATGCTGGTACTGGTGGTGTGCATCTTCGGTTTCCGCTTCATGCTATGGGTCAACAAGATCGCAGTGTGGGCGTCCAGCCTGTTATTTCTGCTCGGTATTGTTGCTTTTGCCGGGACGTTCGACGCTGGTTACGCTGGAACTGTCAGCGTCCAACAGTCAGGTTTCTGGGCCGCGTTCATCGGTGGTGCGCTGCTGGCCATGAGCAACCCGGTCTCCTTCGGCGCTTTTCTCGGCGATTGGTCCCGCTATATTCCACGGCACACACCCAAGCGCCGCATCATGCTGGCAGTGCTCGCCGCCCAGACCGGCACACTGATCCCATTTCTGTTCGGTCTGTGCACCGCCACCCTCGTGGCGACCCAGGCCCCGCAGTACATCGAAGCCAGCAATTACGTTGGCGGCTTGCTGGCCATCTCGCCGACGTGGTTTTTCCTGCCGGTCTGCCTGATAGCCGTAATTGGTGGCATGTCTACCGGTACCACGTCGCTGTACGGTACCGGGCTGGACATGTCGAGCCTGTTCCCGCGTCTGATGAGCCGAGCGGGTGCCACTTTGTTGATCGGTGTGGCTGCCATCGCGTTCATCTTCATCGGCCGGTTCGCCTTTAATCTGGTGCAGAGCGTTTCAACCTTCGCCGTATTGATCGTGACGTGTACCAGCCCTTGGATGGTGATCATGATCCTCGGTCTGATCGTGCGACGCGGTTTCTATCGCTCCGATGATCTACAGGTATTCACCCGTGGTGAGCACGGTGGCTGCTACTGGTTCCAGCATGGCTGGAACTGGCGCGGTCTCGGGGCCTGGATTCCCAGCGCGGCGGTGGGACTGTGCTTCGTCAATCTTCCTGGTCAATTCGTTGGACCGCTGGGCGAGCTGGCAGGCGGTATCGACGTCAGTTTGCCGATCACTCTGGGCATCGCGGCTGTGCTCTATCTCAGCCTGCTCTATCTGTTCCCTGAGCCGGTCGACGTCTACGGCCCTTCAGGCCCGCGCTGGATACGCCTGAAAAGCGGCACTAGGCATCCATTGGACGACGCCGGAATTGCTGATCGCGTCGCCGTCCGCTCTTCCGACGTAGCGCGGAACGCCCAGGTCCCCACTAGTAAAATGGGGGCGGGATCATGATCCTCGATATAACGGCCTGGCTATAGGACTTACTGCCTTTGTTGTGGGCAACCTGCTGACGCGGCCACAGGTGCCGTACCACCAGTGTGGCCTGGGTCAGGCGCCACCGTGATGAGTCGTGCCGACCCACTGGGTTGGCACGCGAATGGCTATCGAAGGATATGTTTTTACCTGTGAGTCATGCACCGGCAGGTGCTATTAACATTGCATCCTATATTCCGTCGCGCTCAGGCGTGGCTGCTGGAGCCAAACATGAGCAACTCACATTACATCGGAGGCCACTGGGTTGAAGGAGAGGGCGCTGACATCATCAGCGTTTACGATCCTTCCCTTGGCCAACCATTTGCTGAGCTGCGTGCCGCAAGCACACGCCAGGTCGACCAGGCCGTAGCCGCGGCTCGCAAAGCCTTGCCTGAGTGGAAAACAAGCGAGCCTGGCGAGCGAGCATATTACTTACGAGGTTTTGCTGATGGCTTAGGCCGGCGGCGAGATGCGCTGATCGAGCTGCAGATGCGCAACAACGGTAAGCCGCGGCACGAGGCCGAGGTAGACATTGACGACGCCGTCGCGACCTTCGCCTATTACGCAGACCTCGCCGATGGCTTGGCCGATCAGCAGAACCGTGCGGTCTCATTGGCGGCAGCCGGCTTCAGCTCTCATAGCCGGTTGGAAGCCATTGGGGTGGTTGGACTGATCGTGCCTTGGAATTTTCCATTGGTGACCAGCGCCTGGAAGATCGCACCGGCTTTGGCTGCCGGTTGTACAGTGGTATTGAAGCCCTCGGAGGTCACCCCACTGATCGAGCAGACCTATGGCGAGATTGCCGATGAGCTGGACCTGCCTGCTGGCGTGCTGAATGTTGTAGGCGGCAAGGCAGATATAGGCAGTGCGCTGAGTGCCCATCGTGGGCTCGACAAGTTGTCCTTCACAGGCAGCAATGCCGTGGGCAGCCGAGTCATGCACAGCGCTGCTGAGCATTGCCGGCCGGTGACTTTGGAGCTGGGCGGTAAGTCGGCGATCATCGTATTCGACGACTGCAACGTCGATGAGGCTGTCGAATGGATCATGGCAGGTATCTGCTGGAACGCGGGTCAGATGTGTTCGGCCACCTCCCGCCTTCTTATCCAGAACGGCATTGCCGATGCACTCCTGCCTCGCTTGGCAGAGGCGATGATCAGATTGAGCGTTGGCAACCCACTCAATGAAGAAGTCGACATGGGGCCGCTGAGCAGCGAAGCCCAATGGCGAAAGGTCGGGGAATACCTCAGTATCGGACGGAACGAACATCTGAAATGCCTGGCTGGCGGCACGCTTGAGGTCGGGCAGGGCTGGTTTGTTGCACCGACGCTCTATGTCGACGTGCCTACCGAAAGCCGTCTATGGGTCGAGGAGATCTTTGGCCCGGTGCTCTGTGTTCGCCGGTTCGACAGCGAAGCAGAGGCGATATCTTTGGCCAACGATAGTCGTTTCGGTCTGGTTGCCACCATCGCTAGCGCCGATCTGCAGCGTGCCCAACGCGTTGCTGAGGCGATGGAGGTCGGCCATGTGTGGATCAACTCGATCCAAGCGGTGTTCGTCGAAACTTCATGGGGCGGCAACAAGGGCAGCGGCATCGGCCGGGAACTAGGCCCCTGGGGGCTTGCCGCCTACCAGGCTGTCAAGCATGTGACTCGCTGCCTTGGCTGAATTCGCTGGAGAGCCCCAAGAAACTATCAACTCGGCAAATGCATGTGCAGGAATGGGGGCGCATGGGACAAGCCGTCGATTCACACGAATTGGATGAAGACAAATGGGACGTACTCCACACACATTGTCGAAGCAATAGCTTTCATCTGCATGGCTCCAACCAAGCAGCTTGCCAACCGCCTTACGGTGTCTTCAGAGGCGCTTTAATATCAGGCTAACTGCCGAGTCTTCTATGGTGAACACTGTAGTGGTCAACCCAGGATCACCACCACGACGGACTTCGGCCAGCCAATCCTGAGCCAGTGAACGAGCCTGCTCGACGGTAAGCTCGCCGAACTGGCCAAGCGCAGGCTTTCGGCGGACGCCTGAGTTCGCTCGGTACTGAAGCATAAAGACCTTCCGGTCGGCTGGTGTAACCTTGCACATGAAGCCCGGAACGATTGTGTCCCGAGCTTAACGTCGCGGTCTGGACCTGAGCCATGACCACTACGCTTTTAGTCAGTTTGATCTTTGCCATGAGGCGCTCTCCCGAAAGGCTCCGATTCCAGGAGCCTGCTAGGAGCCAGGCGAAAGGGAACCGGAGCGGTTTGCGTCGCGCGCCGGCATATAATCTAATTCATGGATTCCCCGCAAAACCTGCTGCAGCAAGCTGTATCCAAGCCCAAGGAATACCCGGCGCGAGTGCCATGCTGCCGCTTAAAATCCCTCATCCGAAAGGGTATGCGGGTTCGATTCTCGCTCCGGGCACCAAAACGTGTGGCGTATCCGATAGTTGCGACATCTCGAAAACCGGCCTTTGCAGCCGGTTTTTTCGTTTCTACGGCCGGCCGGCCCGTACAGTGACCAATGGCAGCTCATCCGCCTGAACGCATAGGCTGGTCGATCCTCTTACCTGTACAGGGCAATAGAGAGGTGAATGATGAGCATCGAGCGTGAAGATCGCCAACCGCTGAGCAAATTCCCTACCGGCACCCGTGCCGAGAACGAAGACGATGGGGTGGTGATTCCCGGTTCGGCACCGCCGTTGAGTCCTGGACGCACCGATGTAAACCCTGACGATCAGCCGGGCGTCGATGAGTTGCCGGGCAATGAGCTGGAGCGTCCACGAGATGGCAACGATGGCGCGCCTATCGAGCGTGAGACCCCCGACATCGACGTGGACAACGCCGAGATGGATGACGTGCCCAACCCGCGCTAGCGTTGGCGCGCTACGCGCTCTGCACGCGCTTTAGTGCCGCTGGGCCGCTCGCCGGATATCTTTCGAGGTTTGTTTCGCCACTCACGTCAGCAGCACCGCCGTGCGCCGGCACCTGCGACGTGTCGTTGCGCTCAGCCACATTGCGTAGCGCCTGGCCAGGGCGTCACGTTCCATTGGCATCATATTCGGACTGACGATGAGTAAACTGACCGAGCAATACGCTGTAATAGCCGGGCTGACGGCGTTCATGGCTGGTTGCAGTGGAATAGAAACGGTACCGCCACCGGACGGTACCGATGAATATGTATTCGCTTGCAACAAGGCAGCCGGACAGCCGGGTTGCGAGGCCCGTGCGCGCGCGGTTTGTCCGAAGGGTTACGAAACGTTGAGTAGCGAAGAGAATTTCGATCGTAAGGAGCTGCGCGTTCGTTGTACGGAGAAAGGCAACGAAGACAGCTGATCGAGCCCACCGAGCGACTTCTGACAGAGCAACTGCTCGGTAGGGCGCGGTGACAATAGTTACTGTTTCATGCCGAGCAATTCTTGCGCTTCTCCCAGCGCTTCGAGCGATTGTTCGTGCTCGCCCGCCTTATGCAATTTTTCCCCCTCGGCGCGAAGTTCTTTGACTCGCGTCAGAACGGCTGGATCGCTTGGTGGATTCGTTGCCAGTTGCTCGTCGATCTTTGCCATGTCCATGGGACAGTGCATTGCCCAGAGCGGCGTGCTGACGACAGCGGCTGCGATGAATAGCAATATACGACGCATGATTCGATCTCCTGATGAGTGGCCCGCCAGTCCAGTATAGGAGCCACTCGGAAACCATGAGGTTTTCGCACGGCGTGAGTGAGGAGTCGGCCTTCGCGGCGTGAGTTGGAGCGTTTGGCGTCGTTTGCAGACATCGCACCAATCAGCGCGATAAGTCTTCAGTAAACCGCTAGGCTGCCGACAGCTTAAAATGGCACGCGCATGATCGGCCCGATAAGATCAGCCCGTTTTCTCGATGAATCAAATGACTGGCGCGTCTTCGCTCACGCTTTGGGTGATGCCGCTGTGAATACGTGACATCCACACAATGAAGAGGCAGGGAGCATGGTGGATCTTCAGAAGACCGGGTTGCCACAGCAAGGCGCGCCGCATGTATTGGTGATCGACGATACGCCGGATGAACTCAGAGGATTGCTCACGCTTCTCAGAGCGCAGGCATGGAAAGTTTCGGTGGCAACCGAGGCCTACCAGGGCTATCAGAGAGCGTTGGCCACTCGACCAGATCTCATCGTGCTGGACGTCAGGATGCCTCAGATGAACGGCTTCAGTCTGTGTCGCCTATTGCGCGAAGCGTCGGTGACACGCCGCGTTCCGATTCTGTTTCTGACCTCCTCGGGTGCATTGGAAGAGCGGCTGGAGGGATTGACCTTGGGTGGAGTCGATTACGTACTCAAGTGCTGTGAACCAGAGGAAGTGCTCGCTCGGATCCGCATCCATCTGCAACTGACATGGCGTGATGAGCCCTGCGCCGCACCCTCGCACGAGACGGCCGATGGAGACCAACCCGATCAGGTGATTCTTCGGGCGGCGATGCGTCTGGTCGAGGAAAGGCTGGACGATCTGCCGTCGTTGTCGGTCATTTCGAGGATGGTAGGGACACACGAGAAGCGCTTGTCGATGATTTTTCGTGAGCACTTGGGCACGACCGTTTTCGGCTATATCCGCGAAGCTCGTTTGCGTCGCGGTCAGAAACTGCTCACCGACGGTTCCATGAGCATCCAGGATATCGCCGAGCTGGTCGGCTTTCGCAGCGCCTGCAATTTCACCACAGCATTCCGCCAGTGGCTGGGGATTACGCCTACCCAGTTCCGTCAACAGATCCACGGCATCTGCGAGGCCGACTCGGTCCGTTCCGCATGATTGGGTCGCGGTTTTGCCGTCTGCTGCTCGGGTTCTGTCTTTCGATCTCGGGCCTCGCGCATGGCACGGTCTCCGTGGACGCATGTAAAGACGAACACGTCAAACTATTGCCCGTTACTCGGATGATCGAAGACCGTAGCGGGACGTTGAGCCTAGCCCGCGTTCTGGCGCGTTTTGAAAGTGAATCCGGCGCCCAGGCGGAGGTGCCGCCTGCGGGCTATACCCACTCGGCGTTTTGGTTCCGCCTGGAATTGAAGAACGAGGGATCGAGCAGCTGCTCGCGCTGGCTGACGGTGGGTGCGCCGCGTCTGGAAGACGTGCGCGTCTATAAACCGGTGCCGGGTGGCTGGGAATCGATGCGGGCGGGAAGCGCTTATCCGCTCAACGAATGGTCGTATCCGGCGCGGCAGCCGCTCTTCCCGGTATCGCTGGAGGCTGGTGAATCGGTCGTGTTGGTCGCTCGGGTCGCCAGCGGTACGCAGATATTGATCAACCCCCAACTCTGGTCCGATCTGGCGCGCTTCCAACATCGGCAGTCCACGGACCTGTGGGACGGAATCACCCTTGGCATCGTATGTCTGGTGGCCCTGTTCAGCCTGATGATCGGTGCGATCTTCCGCTCCTGCCTGGTCGTGGTGCATGCCGGCGCCGTCAGTTCTTACATTCTGCTGACGTGTGTTCTGAATGGCTATCTGGTGCTCTGGCCGGCGGCGCTCAGTTGGACGCGAGAGCTGACGGTGCTGGCCAGCGTGATCTCGTTTGCATGCTTTCTGGGCTACGCCGCAGTGGTACTGCGTGTCGGTCAGTTACCCAGAGCCATCGGTGTATTGTTCGGGCTGCAATTCGTTGCGCATGCGGGTGCACGCCTATGGTCGTTGATAGACCCGGCCCAGGGAGGCGATGCCGCCCTGATGGTAATGAAAGGCATCTATCTGCTTTTTCCGCTGACGCTGTTGGTCGGTTGGCGTAGAGGTGTGCGCTACGACTGGCTGGCCTGGTTGCTGCCGTTGATATTCATGTTGCTGTTGGCTGCTCGCTATTTTTTCGAACTGAGCAGCATTCCCTGGCAATCGCCTGAGCAGCGCTACAGCCTGGCGTCGACCTTACCGGGAGTCTTACTGCTGTTATGTACCCTTGCGGTCGAGGTAAGCCGCGCCAGATCCAGGGAAAAGCGAGCGCTGCTCGACCTCGATCATCTCAAACAGGCCGAGCACGAACGCCTCGAGCAAACGGTGGCCCTGCGTACCGAACAGCTGCGCGAATCGCTGCGCGCGCGCAGCGGGCTGATCGCTCGGATCAGTCATGATCTGCGTTCGCCTCTGGTGAGCGTGATCCAATATGCCCGCTTGTTACAGACGGGCGCAGAAAATGACTATCCGCAGAAGATCGAGCGCAACACGCGGCGGCAGCTGGAACTGATCGACGACTTGCTGGAGTTCTCCTCTGGCGAGCTGCAGCAAATGGAATTGTCGCTCGCACCCGGCTATCTCTATGGCTTCTTGCGTGAAGTGGAGGACGAGGCCGCTTTCCTCGCTACCCGCCAGCGCAACGCGTTCGAAGCCCAATTCGCGCAGGACCTCCCGGTACTGGTACATGCCGATTTTCGGCGGCTGCGGCAGGTTCTCATCAATCTGCTGGCCAATGCGGCCAAGTTCACCACCGAGGGAAGCATCCGCTTCGAGGTGTGCTGCGTGAACAATATTCGTCCGAATCAGGTGCAACTGCGCTTCTGCGTCACCGACACCGGCATAGGACTCGATCCAAAGGACCGCGAGCAACTGATGCGGCCGTTCGGGCGTGGTCGCAACGCGCAGCGGTACGAGGGCAGTGGGCTTGGGTTATCGATCGTCCAGGATTTGCTGCAGCGCATGGGCAGCGAACTGGAAATCGAGGCGCCCGCAGAAGGCGGAAGCCGGCTGAGCTTCACCGTGCAGCTCGCCTGCGCGACCGAGCAGGACATCGATTTTTCCGCTTCGGACGGTCCACCAACGGCACTGAACGGAGCGGGGCGGCACGTCCTGCTGGTTGACGATATCGAGCAGAACGTGGAATGGCTGGCCGATCTGCTGGGCGGATATGGCTTCGAAGTTTCGACGGCGATCAGCGCTGCCCAGGCGCTTGGGTGTCTCGCCGATGATCCCGTCGACCTGATCGTCACCGATCAGATGATGCCTGATCTGGACGGCTGGGAATTCCTGCGTCAGGTGCGTAGAGAGTGGCCAGGGACACCGGTGGTGCTTTATTCGGCGGCGCCCGCGCGACGGCCGTCTGGCTACCCAGAACAGCTCGAGTTCGATGCCGTGCTGATCAAACCGGCTTCGAACGGTGAGCTGCTTCGCTGCATAGATGAGCGGGCATGTCGTCAAAGGCAAACGATCACTACCGAGGTTGGCTCTTGAGTTCTTCGCGCGTAATGATGCTGTTTGTGATGCTGGCAGTCTCATCTGCCTCCATGGCGGAGACCGTACCTTCAGGCGATGCCGGGTATTCTCGACGAGAGGAGCTGTTGCTCGACGACATGACGGTCACCGCAGACGCTGACAGTTCCTTGCACGAGGACGCGCGGCGTGGCGTCGTCTTGGTGGAGGGAGAGGCCGTGGAGCGCCCTGGTGGACACGCGCCCAGCCTACTCGAGCAACGCGTCCCGGGTCTGGTGCTGTCTGGCCACAACGCCCGTGATATCGGTTTCGGGATGCGCGGATACGGCGCGACGGCCTTCAACGATGGGCTGGAAGGCAGCGTTGGGGTCTTCGTTGACGGAGTCTATCTCGGCCGTCAGGGCATGGCCCTCGGCGACTGGCTGGATATCGAGCGAGTCGAGGTGCTGCGTGGGCCGCAGAACACCGCGTTTGGCAAGAACAGCAGTGCCGGGGCGTTGAACATCGTGACCCGACCACCGAGTCCGGAGTTCGAGGCACGTGGCGAAACAAGTGTGGGTTCTCGGGGCTTGCGGCAGCATCGCGGAAGTTTCTCAGGGCCGTTGGAGGACGGGGTGCTGGCCGGTCGGCTGGGCGTCTTTCATACCGAGCGCGATGCGCTCGTCGAGAATCGTTACAGCGGCGCGGGGCTGAACGACAAGGATCAACAAGGGCTGCGGGGACAGCTGCTGTGGACCCCCACCGAGGCGTTCAGTGCGCGTCTGGTGGGCGAGCATGGGCGGGCGGATGATTCGGGAAGCGTACTGATGGCTAGCCATTACAGCGACCAGACACGCCGCCGGGCCGCTTTTGTCGGCTACGATCTGCCGGCGACCGACCCGAAGAAGCGGGAAGTCCAGCATGACGCGCCGACCGGCAGTCGGGTGTCGCAGGATGCCGTTTCGCTGGAGCTGAACTGGGCGCTGGCGCCGACGATGCAGCTGACCAGCATCAGCGCGCATCGTGACTGGACTTATCTCAGCAAGCGAGATGGCGACAGTACGCCGCTTAGGGTCGCCGAGGGAAATGTCGATCTGCGGCACCGGCAGTTCAGTCAGGAGCTGCGCTTGAGCGGGTCGGTCGGTCCGCGCCTGGATTATTCAACGGGTGCTTATTACCTCAGCCAGGACGCTCGGCGTGAGACCGCTGTCCGCTTTGGCGACGATGCGGCTGCCTGGTTCGTCGGTGATCGTCTGGATGAAATCGAGCAGTTGTTCGGCATCCGCTTTCAAAATCCAGCTCAGATCCCGACGTCCTTGCTCAACGGTGCGAGTCAGCGCTATGCCGGTGCACAGGAGTCGGAAAGCCGCGCGGTGTTCGGAGCGCTCGCGTGGCGTCCCGTTGAGCGCGTCGAACTGAAGGGAGGGCTTCGCTACGGGCGAGAACACAAGCAAGGTTGGATGTCCCGGGAGCTTGCGGACCTGGCCTCTCTGAACGGTCTGCCGCCAGTCATTCAGGGTGGCGGTCAGTTACTTCGGCAAATTGCGTTGGGTGGAGCATATTACCGGCGTGACTCCACCGAAGAACGACACCTGACCGGTGAACTCGGGTTCAGATACCAGTTTTCCGATGCCGTTACGGGCCGGGCTGGCTGGTCACGCGGATACCGAACGGGTGGGATCAATTTCGACGTGGTGGGCCCTACGGCAGCACCGACGTTCGGCTCAGAGCGGGCCACATCGTTCGAATTGGGACTTGAAAGTCGCTTCTGGGACGACCGTGCGCGGGCCGGCCTGACCCTTTATCAGACGGATGTCGACGATTATCAGGCGCTGACCTATAGCCCTCCGGCCACGCTATTCGCGCCTCCGTTGCGTGACAATCTCATCAACGTCGGCGCGGTACGCCTGAGGGGAATCGAGCTCGACTCCGCTTGGCGCGTGCATCCTCGCACTGACCTGCGGCTGGGCGTCGCCTGGAGCGATGCGCGTTATGGCGCGTTTCGCAACGCGCCTTGCCCACCCGGCGAGGGCCAATGGGTGTGCGACCTGAGCGGCAAACGCTTGTACAACGCACCCGAATGGAATGTGTCGACCGGGCTCGATTACTGGCAACCGCTGGTGCCGGGGCTGGAAAGCTTTGGCGGCGTCGACTACAGCTTCCGAAGCGGCTATTACGGCACCCTCGAAGGTGGTGAGGGCAGCTATCAGCCGAGCTACGGACTGACCCATCTGCGCTTTGGCCTGCGCCGCTCGGACCGTAGCTGGGAGGTCGAAGGTTGGGTGCGCAACCTGTTCGACCGCCATTCCGTCAGTGCCGTCTATGCCCTGCTTGGCGCGGGCGATTACGGTGTGCTTACAGGGGAGCCCCGCATGGCAGGCATGACGGTCAGGGCGCGCTACTGATAGGCGCCACGCTCGGTACCGTGCCCCCCCGCGTCATAGCCGTTCGTCAGGCCGCAACGGATTAATCCTCGACCATCCGCTGCAGCAAAGCTCACGTCCGCTCTCGCAAACTTTGCGCTGTTGAACTCTACGCATAATTCGCCGCAACTCGACCGGCCGAACACCCGGGACGGGCATTCATTACGGTTTTTATGGAGTTTGGCGATGGCAGTCCGTGAACAGGATTTCGTTTATGTGGGCAAGCGTCTGCTGCGGTGGAGCGTTGCGTTGGCTGGCTCGGCTGCTGCGCCCTGGATTTTTGCTCAAAGTCTGCCGGATGCCGGTCAGTTGCTGAACGAGCATCAGCAGAGCCAGCCATCCGCACCGCAATCCACCGAGCCGCCGCCTGCGTTCGAACTGCCATCCGATGCCGTGCGCGAAGGGCAGTCCGGTTTGCGCGTGACCCTTCGCTCGATCCGCTTTTCCGGCGACACGGAGTTGGCCGAGACTGAAGATCTGCAGCGTCTGGTTAGCCCCATGGTGGGCAAGACGCTCGACCACGCCGGGCTCCAACAGCTAACCGACAGCCTGACCCGTTATCTACGTGGTCGCGGCTATGTGTTGGCCAGAGCGTACCTGCCGCGTCAGGACCTGACCGAGGGCAATCTGGAAATCGCGCTGACCAAGGGAAAATTGCAATCGGATGCGGCGCGCATCGAGGTTGGCGGGGCGACTCGCAGCTCGACCGGTCGCCTGCGTGGCATTGCCGAGGCAGCGCTGCCCCAAGGCAAAGCACTGCGCGCCGAAGATCTTGAACGTGCGCTGCTGCTCATCAACGACCAGCCCGGCATAACCGCGCAATCCGCCCTTGAGCGCGGCACCGAGCCCGGCAGCAGCCGCTTGCTGATCAGCGCCAAGCAAGGGCCGGTCTTCAGCGGTGGCGTGTCGGGCGACAATTACGGAAACCGGAGCACGGGCAGTGCTCGCGCCAATGCTCAATTCAACCTCGCTGATCCGCTGGGTATCGGCGACCAGTTTTCCCTGGGTCTCAGCAAGACCACCGGCAGCACCGTGGTGGGTGCCGGCTATAGCCTGCCGCTGACGGCGAGCGGATTGCGCTTGCATGCCGCAGGGTCGTACCTGCGCTATCACGTCGACCAGGAGCAATTCCGCCCGTTGAACCTGCGCGGCACCGCCGAGAGCGGATCCCTGGGCCTGAGCTATCCACTGATCCGCTCGCGCCTGCAGAACCTCAATCTCTCCGGGACGTACGAATACAAGGCTCTGGAAGATCGGGCGCTGGGCATCAACTTGCGCGACCGGGAGCTGAACAACTTCAACGTCGCGCTTTCTGGTAACCGCTTCGATGGCTTGGGTGGGGGCGGCGTTACCGATGCTGGAATCGCTCTGACTGTCGGCCAGCTTGATCTATCCGGCAACCGTGGCGATGAATTCGCCGACAGCATGGGAGCCCAGAGTGATGGCGGCTTCCATAAGCTCAATCTGCGACTGTCGCGTCTGCAGAACCTTGGGGCGGCAAGCGACTGGACGCTGTTCGCCGGCGCTTCCGCGCAATGGGCTAGCGGCAATCTGGACTCATCGGAGAAATTCCTCCTGGGCGGCCCTGCCGGAGTGCGTGCCTATCCCGTGGGCGAGGCGTCCGGCGACCAGGGCTGGTTGGCCACCCTCGAGCTACGGCGCAATCTCGACCTGGGGCTTCCGGGGGTCAAGCTGCAGACGCTCGGCTTCGTCGACACCGGCCGTATCTGGCTGCACGAGGATGAATGGGCGGGCTCGATCAACAACGCGGGCGATACCAACCGCTACGACCTGCACGCTGTAGGTCTTGGGGCCAATGTATGGGTGGGCGATTTCACTGTTCGCACCGCTGTAGCTCGCACTCTGGACAACAACCCAGGCCGTGGCATCTCCGGATTGGACGCCGACGGACGCTCAAGCGACTGGCGCGCCTGGCTACAGGCATCGCTGGCTTTCTGACATCACCGTATCGGTCTTTTCGAAAAAGGAATAACGCATGAAGAGCGCTTCGTTGAACCATGTTTACCGCCTTGTCTGGAGCGATGCCGAACAGGCTTTCGTTGCCGTTTCCGAACATACCGCTGCCCGTGGCAAGCGCGGTGGTGTCGTTGGTTTTCTAGCCGCCCTGGGTCTGCTGAGCATCGGCGCCGTCCATGCCGCCGATCTCCCTACCGGAGGGACGATAGTCGGCGGTAGCGGTGCTATTTCCCAAAACGGCAATCAGATGGTGATCAACCAGTCCAGCGGCAAGCTAGTAACCAACTGGAACAGCTTCGATGTGGGCGCCGGTTCAGGCGTCACCTTCCATCAGCCGGGCGCCGACAGCATCGCCTTGAACCGGGTGATCGGTGGCGGTAGCGCCAGTCAGATCCTGGGCAAGCTCGATGCGAACGGTCAGGTCTGGTTGCTCAACCCCAACGGGGTCGTGATCGGCCGCGGCGCCGAAGTGAATGTCGGTGGCCTGGTGGCTTCATCACTGCAGATCAGCGACGAGGATTTCCTGGCCGGCAAGACTGCGTTGAACGCGGGAACGGGTGCCGGTGCCGTGATCAACCAGGGCACGATCAACGCTGCGGAGGGCGGTGTAGTCGCGTTGATCGGTCCGCAGGTCAGTAACAGCGGCAGCATCCATACACCAGGCGGTAGCGCGGTGTTGGCGGCCGGTGACAAGGTTGCTCTCGACTTCCATGGCGACGGGCTGGTGAGCGTCAATGTCGAGCGAGGCGTGCTCGATGCCCTGGTGCAGAACGATGGGCACATCAGCGCCGACGGCGGAATGGTTGCGCTCAGTGCGCGATCGGCCGACGCCGCGCTCAACAGCGTTATCAACAATACCGGCATTATCGAGGCCAAAGGGCTCGTCGAGCGCGGCGGACGCATTCTGCTCGATGGAGACGCAGAGGGCGGTCTGACCCAGGTGGCGGGCACGCTCGATGTCTCCTCGGACCAGGGCCAGGGCGGCGACATCCTCGTGACCGGGGAACACATTGCCGTCGCCAACGCAACGCTGGATGCCAGCGGCGCTACTGGCGGCGGAACTATAAAAGTCGGCGGTGGCTGGCAGGGACGGGACGCCAGCGTCGCCAACGCTCGCCAGGTGACCGTGAGCAAGGACGCTACTTTCAAGGCGGACGCCATTGGCACCGGCAATGGCGGCACCGTGGTCGCCTGGTCGGACGGTGACAACCGTTTTGCCGGCAAAATTTCCGTGCGCGGCGGCGAGCAGGGCGGCGACGGCGGCAAGGCCGAGGTGTCTGGCAAGCAGACGCTGCACTACGCCGGCCTGACCGATGCTCGCGCCGCCAAGGGTCGCACGGGCGATCTGCTGCTCGATCCGACGCGGATCGATATTGTCGGCGGCGGCAACGCTGGGGATTCGATTACGGGCGCCACGGTCACTGAAAAGGCGCTGGAAGCCCAGGCGGCTAACGTACTGCTGCAGGCGACCGAGCGTATTCACTTCGGTGATCTCGCCCAGAACGGCGGTGATGGCAAGATCTCCATGCAGGAAGACGTCAGTTTCCGCGCGGAAGTGGTTAACAGCGGTAGCACCCGCACCATGATTACGTTTGAAAACGCCGAGAACACCTTGGAGGTATTCGGCACCGGGAGCATCTATCTGCAAGCCGGAGGGGGCGGTACTGGCTCCATCGGGGAGAGTAATTCCGCTGGGCTGACCGGCAATCTGGGTGTCTTCAATCTGATCGCTCATGGCCCAGGTGACAATCCAGACGTGGCGGACATCCCGGCACATCTCGTCGATCAGATCGGTAACGGCACGCCAGGTGCGGGCACCATCACCGTTCTCGGCGCGGACGGGGCAACCTTGGCCGGCACGCTCCAGACCAATGGCGGTTATGTGCGCATTTCCGTGGACTCGGATGCCGGGGTCAACAAAGGTGGTGCCGGAAACCTGGTGATCAACAAGGGCGCTGACATCACCACTCATGACGGCAATCTTTATCTGTCATTCGGCGGCAATGGGTATAGCGCTACGCTGCTTAGCGACATCACGTTGGGCAATGGGCGCCTGTACTTCGGCGATGCCATTCCTGGTGGCATCACCAAGCAACTCGGTTCGTCCACTGGAGAGAAAAAGCTGGGTGGCCTGCTCAGTCTGAGTGGAGATGTCAATTTCAACACGCCGCTGACCATGCTCGGGGGCGCCTCGATCTATACCAACGGCGCGATCAATTTCACCAGTACGGTCAATCTGGACACCGGCGACGACCTGCTGACACTCAGGGCGAATAATGTCGATTTCACCAGTGCGACGCTGCAAAACCTGTCTACGGCAAGCATCCGCTTGGAGCCCTACGACGCGACGACCAATATCAATCTGAACAGCAGCAGTGGCAACGCCGGCGGCGGCATCTTCCTCGATGCGAGTGCGCCGGCTACGGACATCAGCAGCCTAGTAGGCATCAAGAACCTTACCATTGGCCGCGAGGATGGCAGCGGTACCACCACCGTGGACGCCTCCGGGTTCGGTTTCAATGCCAACGACAACCTGACGTTGCTTAACGGCAACATCCGGATCGACGGCGAGTTGCGCAACAGCAACGCGACCGGCCATGTCATCGCCCAGGCGGGCGAGGGCGATGTGGTCATCAACGCTGGCGGTAGCGTCACCGCCCAGGGTAGCGGTGACGCCGTGGTGCTGGTTGCGGCGCGGAACTTCGTCAACAACGCTGGGGCCAACGCATTGCTCGCAACCAACAGCAGTGGTCGCTGGCTCACGTATTCGACCAATCCATGGGATGACGTGCGGGGCGGGCTCGGCATCGACTTCAAGCAGTACGCCACTGGGTATGGTCAGCCGATACTTGGCACTGGCAACGGCCATGTCTATACCTACGCACCGAAGGTCACGGTCGAATTGACCGGAGAGGTTCGCAAGACCTATGACGGCAACACGGACGCAACCGTCGATGCCTCGACTCACTTCGCAATGAGTGGTGCAATCGACGGAGACACCATCGATGTCATCTCCTTCGGTGACGCTTATTACGCAGACAAAAACGCCGGGGCGGGCAAAGGGGTCACGGTAGACAATGTCCAGGTTTCCGAAGCAACCAACGGCGATGTGAAGGTTTACGGCTATCAAGTCGATGCCTCGAGCGTCAGCGGCGACATCGGGACGATTGACAGGAAAACTCTGACGGCCACGGCCGATGTGGCCGACAAGGTCTACGACGGCACCACAGCCGCAGACCTCAGCAATGTGCAGTTGATTGGCGTGGTGGCCGGTGATGCCGGCAAGGTGAACACCAGTGGCTCGACC
>NZ_JAKOEN010000018.1:0-2031 GCF_022355455.1 Pseudomonas sp. KSR10
GGCGAGCAGTACGAACTGGTCGAGACCTCGCGGATCATAGGTACGGAGCACCCCGCGATAGATGATCCGGACATTTACCGAGCGCTGCTCGATGCGATCCAGGACGCCGCAGAACAGGGCGACACAGCGCGCCATACGGCGCTGGTCAGGCGGGCAAGCATTTCGATATTCATGCCCTGCCCTACCTGCAACGATTCGTTTAGCCAGCGCGACGACTGCCAGCAATGCGCCGGCCAGGGATTCGTGACGGAGACGCCGGAGCGGTTTAGGTGGCGGGGCTAGCGGGGCAGGTATAGTCACCGCCCGTTAAGGGCCTCGATCAGGCCGGCCTTCCCCGCAGCGCACTCCTTGTACATGCCAGCCAGCTCGATATCCATCAGCAGCAATTCGCCCATGTCGATCGTCTCAGGTACGGGAGGCATCGGCGGACACAACTGCATCAGGCCTGCGTCAATTCTTGCGGGCTGACTCGAGGAGCACCCGGCCAGGCTCAGGAACAATGCAGTCGCGATAAATAGTTTCACGCAGCACCTCCGTGCGGCCTTGCTGGTAGATGGTCTTGTTCTCGACGCGAATGCCGGCAATCTGCTTGAGCGTCTTATTGGATATCTCGTTCACCAGAGCGGCAGCGGCCTCCCGTGCGGCACGGTCGCGCTCAAGGTCATAAGCCACCTTCCATGCGTGAACCTGCCAGCCGGTGGCGAATGACACGGCAGCGACGGCGGCGTAAGCGATGAGGCGGGCTTTGTCGATCACAACCCCTCCTCGAACAGCTTCTGTTCTGCAGCGCGCCGGCGAGACAGCCCCGCCATCACCAGGCCGCCAGCCTTGTTCCATCGAGGGAACTGCAGCGCGGCGTCTGCATACAGTCCGGCATTAAGCAGGCGCAGCAGGGTCGAATTGCTGAGGTTCGCCGCGCCCAGGTTATAAGTGAAGGACACCAGCGCATCGAACTGGCCCTGCGTCAGCGGGACATTGACCATGCGGCTGACCTGCTGCTCGAATCGAGTCACATCCTCGCGCAGCAGCTCCTCGGCGCGCTTCTTCGTGATGGTCTGGCCTTCCTTCACCCCTGCGGTCGTTCCGTAGCCGATGGTCAGGATGCCAGCCGGGCACAAATACGCGGACAGGCGCAGCCCTTCGAACTCCTTGATCAGATCAAGGCCTCGCTGTGATACGTGCATGGTTTTCTCCAGACGAAAAAAAGCCCGCTCAGTGGCGGGCCTGATGTATATCGATTGCGAGGATTGGCTATTGCCCGATCGTCCGCGCTCTTCGCCACAACCTGAACATCATGGCTACGGAATCAGCTTGTCCCGGGCAGTCGTCATGGCTTCCGTCGAACACGAAGTCTCTCGACTGATACGGGATTTCCGAACCGGAAAAGCTCATGTCTCGACGAAATTCCGCATCGAAATCGCGCTCAAACTGCTCTCTTTCTGCAGCTGTTGCGTCAGGGGGGAACCAGTCTTTAATCATGTCTAGCCGCCATATGGCCGGAATTGGTTTCAGTTTATCGCTGTTAACGACGGTAGCGGAATGCGCCGCCGAACCTGACCCCGGCGAACATCAAATATGCCCGCCACCGGGCTATGCCGCTCGACCGCAGGGCGTTGAGGAACACCCTGTCCGCTGCCTCTCTGCTGCGGTTGCCGGTTGCATAGAGCCAGTCATGCAGCACCGCAGCGGCGTGGCCGTACTGGCCGAGCAGCGCGAAGGTGAGCGGCCAGCGCGGTACCGAGGCGAAGTCCGTGATGAAGCCGGCCGGCACCTCGATCAACCCGTGGTCAGGATCCAGATATGAAAAAGGCGCCAACAGGCGCCATGTTTTGCGGTCCGGCTGGAGTTCAGCCTGCAGCGTGTTCGGGAACCGGCTCATTGGGCCACCCCTCATCGAGCATTGCGACTGTGAACGTTCCGTTTGCCAGCGCCTCAAGCAGATAGGCCTCACGGTCGAACGCAGCCTGGACATGAGCGCGCACGGTCGTAGCCATAGCGATGATCTGCTGCCCCTCCAGATCGATGAAGCCG
>NZ_JAKOEN010000005.1:0-35029 GCF_022355455.1 Pseudomonas sp. KSR10
TAGCGCTTGAGCGGCTGTCACCGAGCCAACCGCCTGGCCGTTCAAGTCCAGACGCGGAGCGTTCTCAATCATGCTTGCCCAATATCGGCTCCCCCTGCATCAGGTCGCGATGCCCAACTTGAGTCGTTCGCTGGATATTCCGAGCAGCTCCAAGTGTTGCTCGGCATCTTTGAGAATCCGTGCTTTCAGTCTTTACCTGCTGCTTTTCAGCCCGCAGGCGGTCACGTAGCACAGCTAGTCGCTCAAAACCCATCGTTCAGCTCGCCGCTTCATGGTTGATCGTGACGCAAATTATCCCTTCCAGCCATTCGGATCAGCCTCGCCAGGCGGCAACACGATCAAGCAATTGTTCACGGCACACCGGCCGCTAGCCAAATGGCCGGCCGCAAGCTGCGGCCTTATGTGACCTTCTGCACCACAGTCAAGTCCGGCGTGAGCACGGAGCCATCCTTTGCCGTGGGAGCCATAAACGGAATCCGCTTACCGGTGCGCTTATCGACGAGCTCTGAGTGTCTCTCGCCATGATTGAACAGATGCCCCTCACCCCACTGGCGCAGCGCAACTACCACCGGAAACAGGCTTTTGCCCTCCGGCGTCAGCACGTACTCCTGATAGGCCGTACCATCGGAAGCTTCACGAGTCTCGAGAATGCCTGCATCGACCAACTTGCGCAGACGGTTGGACAGGATGTTGCGGGCCACGCCCAGGCTGCGCTGAAAGTCGCTGAAACGGCGAGTGCCGTCGAACGCGTCACGTACGATCAGCAGCGACCAGCGATCGCCAATGACATTGGCGGCCCGGGCGACGGGACAGGGTTCATCGTTGATGGACTGACGGCTTGGCATGCCCTCTCCAGGCGTATAGCCCCAACTTGGTAAGTGGTTGCATTTTAAAACCACCCACCCTAGCATTCAACCAGTTTCATTTTGAAACCGGATTGAGTGGGCGATAAACCATGGAGTCATCCCAAGTATCGATAGCGCCGGTCTCTCGGCCGACGGTGCAAACCCGGGCTTCTGATATGCCGCGCGGGCTGGTGCTGCTGTTTGCCGCCGCGAGCGGGCTGAGCGTGGCGAACGTGTACTACGCCCAGCCATTGCTGGATGCGCTCGCCCATGACTTTGGCATCAGCCACGCCGCTATCGGCGGTGTGGTCACCGCCACGCAGGTCGGCTGCGCCTTGGCCCTGCTGCTGCTTGTCCCGCTGGGGGATCGGCTTGACCGCCGCCGCTTGATGGTAGTGCAACTGTTGGGCCTCGTTGTGGCACTTATGGCAGTCAGCATGGCGAAGTCCGCTCATGTTCTATTGGTAGCCATGCTAGCGGTCGGGCTGCTGGGAACGGCGATGACGCAGGGGCTCATAGCCTATGCGGCCCGCGCCGCGGCGCCCCATGAGCAAGGCCGCGTCATAGGTGCTGCGCAAGGCGGTGTGTTCATGGGCCTGTTGCTGGCGCGGGTATTGGCAGGTGGAGTGAGTGACCTGGCGGGATGGCGCAGCGTGTACGTCTTCGCCGCCATACTGATGCTGGCGATCACATTGCCCATGTGGAGGTGGCTACCGGCCCTACCGCCAGCTCCGAGCGTGATGACCTATCCACGCCTGATTGCCTCCATGCTTACATTGCTACGCCAAGATAGGGTGCTACAGGTGCGGGGCATGCTTGCGCTGTTGATGTTCGCCGCGTTCAACATCTTCTGGAGCGCGCTGGTACTTCCGCTGAGCGCCCCGCCCTACAATTTCTCTCACACCCTGATTGGCGCTTTCGGGTTGGTCGGCGTTGTCGGTGCCTTGGCCGCTATGCGTGCCGGGCAGTGGGCTGACCGTGGACATGCCGAGCGCATCAGCGTAGGAGCGCTCTTGGCGCTGTTGCTGGCTTGGTGGCCGCTGTCGCTACTGGAATGGTCACTCTGGCCGGTGGTGATCGGCATCGTGCTGCTTGACCTGGGTGGTCAGGCGCTGCACGTTACCAACCAAAGCCTGATCTTCCGCACCCGCCCCGAGGCTCACAGCCGGCTTGTTGGCCTCTACATGTTGTTCTACGCAGCGGGCAGCGGGCTGGGGGCGATCGGCACCACCGTTACCTATGCCCATGCCGGTTGGCAGGGTGTATGTGCATTGGGAGCGGCGGTCAGCCTTCTCGCACTGTTGTTTTGGTGCGCGACACAACAAACAAAACCCTCGACTACCCAGGGGTTAAGGAGCCCGCGATAGGACGAGCATGGAGCGACGTCGCAGCCGGTGGCGGGCAAAAATCGATCATCAGGGAAGACGGACTTGTGATTTGTTCGACCGACCGCCACTGCTTTGCCCACCACTTCAAATCTGGCGCGCAAACCGTTCGACCTTCTCGCAAAATCGTGAAAAATGAACTGTGCAGTAATGGATTGCAGCCCCGCATGAAAGCTCGCTTGATTTTCACGATTCTCAGACATCGCTCCCTGCCGTGGGCGGTGTCGCTTGTCGCGGTGTTAGGAATGAGCGTGAATCTTGTTAACCAATGGCAGCAACTCAGCGAGCTTCTGCGCGAAGAGCCTGCCCACGAACAGGCGCTGCTTGAGCCCCGGAAAGCGCCTGCCAGATATCGCGAAAATCTGTTCGGCGAACCTCGACAGCCGACACAGGCTGTACACGAACGTTCTCCGCTTCCGATGACATTGGTGGGTAGCTTTGTGCATCCGGTGAGCGCACGTTCCTCAGCCATTATTGTGGTTTCGGGCCGCCCCCCTCGCCTCTTCAAGTCGGGTGACCAGATCGTCCCTGGTGCGATCCTGAACGAGGTGCAACCCAGCCATGTCGTCCTGTCGCGCAACGGATCGCTTGATCCGCTTTACTTTCCCGACGCAATGAAAGCTCCAACCAAGCCAGTTGGACAGGTCATACGCTATGCCGATCTTACGGATTCTTATCTGAAGAAACTCCAACCGACGCCCTCCGAACGTGCAACGGGGCTTCGTCTAGAACCTCTGGGTCGCGTTAACCAGAACCCGCTTTAGAGCGGATCCGACAGGCGGTCGTCAGTTTTGCGGACTCGGCCACAAAGCGGCGGCTGACACTTTGCAAACCCGAATCTAGCCTACCTGCATCATCCCTGACGCAGGATTTTCGGAACATGGAACGTTTCTGTAGCACGCTTGCTCTCGCCCTTCTTAGCACCGCATTTCTAAACCAATCCGCCCGCGCCGCCGCTAACTGCACGACAGGTGGCGTTAGCTATTTCGGAACTGAAGCGTTCGCATCTCAGCCCCCGGACGGCGCAGGTCAGTACCTCTACCAGATCGCGGCCTTGCAATGTTCCGGCGGCAAGGTGATCAAGTGGCTAGAAAGTAGCGCGTGGTACACACCGGACCAGATGCTCGAAACCCTGAAATCGAGCAATGCGAACATGAAGCGGGTATTTACTAATGACTGCAAGACACACGCAGTCCTGCTCCATGACAACTTCACCGGCTCGGTCGATGGCGTCTCCGCAAGGAACTTCGCCGTGGCCAAGCAAACGCATTACGGGATATTCGCCGGCCCAGTCTTCTACAACCGCCCCGCCGAACTCCTCTGCCCCGAAGTGCCCGGTATCGGCGCACCGGACTTGCCCGGCGTTTGCCCTGTGCCATCGACTGCGCCCTTGCTTGCTGGGCAGGGTTCCCCAAGCCTGAGCGCGGGTAACCCTGTCGATGTGGCTTACGGAAACAAATTCCAGACTGAAATAGACTATTCCGGTCGTTCCGGTAGCGAAATGCGCTTCACACGCTACTACAACAGCAGAACGGCCAATTGGACGCACACCTACGCGGCCCGACTCAGGTTATCTCCGACCAAGGCGCTATTGATCGCCGCTGACGGACGCCAAAGCCTGTTCAGCGTAACCGGTACGACCGTAACCGCATCTCCCAAAGAGCTGGGGCGTCTTGAAAAGACGGCTCAAGGTTGGCGCTACGACTCTCCACGCAGCGAGCACCAGCATTTCGACAGCGCGGGACAACTGACCCGTATCGACCGTGCGAACGGCACGTACGAGACCCTTTCATACAGCGCCAACGGCATCGTAGTCACCGACTCACTTGGCCATTCGATGAACCTAACGTTCAACGCGGCTCAACGGTTGGCCACGCTGACGGTTGACGATCTGCAGGTGAGCTACACCTACAGTTCGGCCGGCCGTCTGACCAAGGCGACGCGAACCCAGAATGGGCAGGCCCTTTCTCGCACCTACCATTACGAAGACGCACGTGAAGGCGGCTGGCTGACCGGCATCACCGACGAGCGCGGCGTGCGTTACACCACCTGGACCTACGATGCGCAGGGACGTGCTACCAAGAGCGAGCATGCCAGTGGTGCCGACCGTTACCAGTTCGCCTACGGTAGCAACTCGACAACACTCACCAATCCACTGGGCAAGAAAGCCACCTATAGCTTCCAAACAATCGCGGGTGCCAAACGCATCACCTCGCTCTCTGGTGCAGCGTCGGCCAACTGTCCTAGCAGTAACTCCACGTTCACTTATGACAGCCGCGGTCTGATCAAGACCCGCACTGACAACAAGGGTAATCAGACGACATTTCTCTACAACGATCGCGGCCTAGAGATCAGTCGGACCGAAGCAGCCGGTACGCCGCAGGCCCGTACGATCATCACTGAATGGCACCCAACGCTCTTCAGACCCATCACCATCACCGAGCCCGAGCGCATCGTGCAGTTCAATTACGACGCACACGGAAATCCGCTCAGCCAGACCCTCACCGAACGCTGATCAGAAGGAACTGACCAATGAAATCATCGCATCGCATAAGTCTGCTTGCGCTAACGCTCGCGACGGCACTGGGCGTACCAGGCGCTCAGGCTCTTGAGCGCAGCTGGAGCTACACCTACAACAGCCTTGGACTGATCGAGACGGCCGACGGCCCTCGCACCGACGTGTCGGACGTCACCACCTACACCTATGACGCCCAAGGGCACCTGACACAGGTAACCAATGCCCTTGGCCATGTCACGCAGCTCTCGAATTTCGATACCTACGGCAACCCGCAGACCCTGGTAGACGCCAACGGTGTGACGACCACCCTGACCTATGCACCGCAGGGCTGGCTGAGTTCCACAAGCACTGCCGGCAGCAGCACGAGCTTCGAGCACGACGCCATCGGGCAGATCACCAAGGTGACCCGTGGTGACGGGAGTTGGTTGCAGTACACCTGGGACGGCGCCCGTCGCCTGAAAGCGGTTACCAACAACCTAGGCGAGAAGGTCGAGTATGACTACGACCTCATGGGTAACCGCACCGCTCAGCGCCTCAATGATGCCTCCGGCGTACTGACTCAGCAGCAGACATGGGCGTATGACGAACTCGGACGCCTGCTGCGCGCCGTCGGTGCACAAGGCCAGACCCGGCAGTACGGCTATGACCTGAATGACAATCTCGCCGCTGGCACCACGCCCAAGCAGCACAGCACCACGAACAGCTACGATGCGCTGGACCGCCTGGTCACCAGCACCGACCCGCTCAATGGCGTTACTGGCCTTGGCTACGATGCGCAGGACAACCTGACTCAGGTCAGCGACCCGCGAGGCGTCACCACCCAGTACCGGTACGATGGGTTAGGCAACCTGACTCAACTAATCAGTCCAGACAGCGGCACGACCACCTTTGCACATGACGCGGCCGGCAACGTGATCCGCAAGACCGACGCCCGCGGCGTGGTCATAAGCTACAGCTACGACGCCCTGAATCGTCTGACCAGTAAAACGTACCCCGCCAACCCGGCGCTCAACGTTCAGTACCACTACGACATGACCGCCGACGGCAATCATGGGATAGGTCGGCTGACCGCCGTGCAGGATGCCAGCGGCGTGCTCGGCTATCGCTACGACGCACGTGGCAACCTGGTGCATCAGCTTCGCTCACTCGAGGTGGCGGGTAGCGATGTCTATGACACGCTGCAGTACAGCTACGATGGCGCTGGACAGCTCACGCGCATCGATTACCCGGCAGGCTTTGCCGTGCAATACCAACGCAATGCTGCCGGGCAAGTTGGCGAGGTCGACATCGTTATCGATGAACAGCCTGCTGCCTTTGCCAGCGACCTGAGCTATTTGCCGTTCGGGCCGCTGAAGAGTCTAACCTGGGCCAACGGCATCAACCTTTCACGCGCCTACGATCAGGACTATCGACTCACCCAGCAAAGCGTAGGGCCCTGGCAGGCCAATTACGGCTACGACGCCAACAGCAATATCCAGAGCCTGGAGAGCGGCCTGTTCGGTGATCTGCTCTACGGCTATGACGCGCTCGATCGGCTGACCCGTGAGGATGAAGGCAACCAGCGCTTGCAGTATGGCTACGACGCGGTGGGCAACCGGACCAGCAAAGCGCTCATCGGCCTGAGCGAAGGCCAGCCCATGGGCAGCGCGGTCACCGATCTCAGTTATGCCAGCGACAGCAATCAGCTTGTAAGCATCGACGGATTGGGCGTGACCAGCGATGCCACCGGTAGCCTGACGCAATACAGCAATAACCGAACCTTCGAGTACGATGCCCGAGGCCGCCTGGCCCACGTAAAGATTGGCGGCAACGTGATCGCTCAGTACCGCTACAACGCATTGGGCCAGCGAACCCACAAGATCACGGGCACCGCGACAACAACCTTTCTTTACGGCCCGAACGGCCAGCTGATTGGCGAAACGCTCTACAGTCCCACCGGCGCCAAGCTCAGCGGCCAATTCTACTTGTGGCTGGATAGCCTACCTTTAGGTGGAATCACGCTGACCTACGACGCGCAAGGTGGTATCGCCAGCAGCAGCGCCTTCTACCTTCACGCTGATCATCTGAACACGCCGCGGCTCGCTACCAACCAATCCGGCAATGAGGTCTGGCGGTGGAAGTCCGATGCCTTTGGTGTAGGCGCTGCTGCCGGAACTGCCACCATCAACTTGCGGTTCCCCGGCCAGTACTACGACAGCGAAAGCGGACTGCACTACAACTACTTCCGCAACTACGACCCAGAGACTGGGCGCTACGTCGAGAGCGATCCGATTGGGTTAGCAGGAGGGCTAAATACCTATGGGTATGTCGGGGGGAACCCGCTGAGCTTCGTGGATATATATGGCCTTAGCAAATGCTGGAGGAACGAGGATGGCCATACAATATGTGACGGGGGAAGCCCCTACCCAGCAGGATTCTGTCCTTCCGGTGCTTGCGCTTCCAGACCTGCGAGCTTTAATAGCTCTAGATATGACCAGTGCTATAACGCCTGCATCAATCGCGATATTGATAACGCTATCACCGCCTTATGTCTGATCCCAGGAGGTGGGGCAGCTGCATTCTTTAGAAATGAAAAAGTTGGCTCCGCAGCCAGCCAGTTGTGCGAATTAGGTACTCAATCCTCGCAGTGCTCTCTGGAATGTGGAGCTTTGGAGTCTGCATCATGCCCAACCACACAACACTAGTCGCGCCGTACAGTCGCGGTCATGTCCGGTTTCTAAACATTTTTAAAAGCGAATACGCGACTGCTATTACCCCAAGTATTCTTTGCATCCCTACGCTAAGGAGAAATCCTCCATTGCTATTCATGATTCTGCTTGACAGGCCAAGCTCCAAAATTGAGCCATTATTTATCAGCAGGCCCCCTAACGCGAGCAGTAGTAAATAGGGCCAATTGGCCAGCATGAAATTTCTCATAATGAGAGCCTTCCTGATGAGAGTAAGAGTAATTTATATTTTGGTTTACCTGGTTATTGCAGCCTTCACATACATCTTTGGGATAGTTATTGGCGATGCTGTTCAAAATAAAAAATTGTTGCAATTTGTGGTCTTCTTTTCGCTTGCCGTAATTGCTGACAGGGTAATTAAAAAGCTTGTAACTTAGAACCATAAAGATCTGAAGGCTTCTGGAAAACCGTATTCTGACGATAGTTTTCAAAATCCTATGGGAGGCGACAAGCTCAGCAGCCAGTTCTGCCTGTGGCTGGACGGCCTGTTGTTGGGTGGCATCCACTGTGGCACACGATGCTGAGGGTGGCGCCGCCAGCAGCATCGCATTCTATCTGCACGACTACTTCAACACTCCACGACTAGCGCTTGCGAAGGTCGTCGCTTGTCGTCGACACGCCAACTAAATGGGCCGTGCACAGCGCATCTAGTCATAATCCCGTGCCCCCCTCTGCCTCACCATTGGGTTTGCCCGCATCGGTGGGGTAAGCACATCACCGTATTGAGGCGAAGCGTCAGTTGATTGTCCAAACAGTAGCTCCGCTTTCAGTTTAGGAAATCCAGCTTCTACTGGAGCGTGACGAACGAATAACGGCAACCGAGTTCAGTAAGCGGTTCGGAGTTTCGGAAGACACGATTCGTCACGACCTCAAGGACTGGCTACGATCTACGCGTCAGAATAAGCATTCTAGTCTAAAGGGAATGAATAATAAATGAGCAGAAGACATAAGAATGGATGGAAAACTTGCATGCTCCTCTTTGCGGTTAATTGGCTGGCCGTTCTCTCGTCAGCATCTGTATCAGCGTCGGAAACATTCCATTGGCGCTGTCTTTATACTCATTGCTCAGGAAAGCATGACAGCCCTTTGAATGCTGCGCATGAAGAGCTAAAACTGCAAAACTGGGATATGAGCGAAGTAAGTTGGACCGGTTGTAGTTTTTTATCTGAGAAGAAAGCACTGTGCTATTTTACGCGACCAAATCAGACTGGTGGTATTTATGCTTACAGATTTGGGGCGGGCTGCGATGGCGGCTATCAATACAGCGTCGGCTCCGGCGTGTGCGAATCACCCGAAGAATCGGAAGAAAGAAGGCAGCGCGGAGTGCCGCCTCGACTTGCCTGCGTTGGAAATCCAATCAATATTATAACTGGCAATAAATTTCAAGTAGAGATTGACTATGCGCCCGCTGTAGGGATTACAGGATTTTCTCGCTATTATAATTCAAGCAGCACCATCTGGGGGCACTCCTATTCTACAAAGCTAGTAATCGGTAGCGACTCAGTTTCACTAATTGAAAACAATGGGCGGATGGTGATTTTCTCAAAAACTGGAACTCTTTACGTGCCCGAACAAGGTGAGTTTGGTCTACTTATACAGGACGGCAGTTCCTGGTCGTATCGTTCACGTCAGGGAGTTGAAAAGCGTTTTGATCAAGACGGTAAGCTAACCGATGTGCTCTTACTCAGCGGCGATACACAAAAAATAACTTATTCATCTGGCGGGATAACAGCAACAAGTAGGGGGAGGGAGACACTTCGCCTTACCCAGGACGGAATGTCTCAACCCCTCACGCTGTCCTTGAGAAATATGACTGTTTCGTTCAAATATGACGCTAAGGGCCGCCTTGCTGAAGCGTTGAAACTAACCGATGGCAATATTCAACGTCGTAGCTATCACTACGAGTCTAATGATTTTCCTAGAAAACTGACTGGGATAACTGACGAGCGTGGCGTGCGTTACGCCACTTGGGCCTACGATGACAAAGGCCGCGCCATCTTCAGCGAACATTCCGATGGCATAGATCGAGTCACCGTAGCCTACAACAGTGATGGCACCGTTTCGGTCACCAATGTACTTGGCAAAGTAGCCAAATATAGTTTCCAAACCATCCGGGGCGCGCGGCGAATTGTGGCCATCAAAGGCGAACCCTCCTCCAACTGCCCCAGCAGCAACTCCGCCTTTACGTACGATGATGGCGGCCTGCTCAAGACCAAGACCGACAACAAGGGCAACGTCACGACCTACGACTACAACGAGCGAGGCCTTGAAGTTTCCCGAACAGAAGCGGCAGGCACGCCCGAAGCTCGGACGATCACCACGGCTTGGCATCCAACTCTCTTTTTGCCCGTCACCGTCACCGAACCTAACCAGATCACGACTTACACCTACGATGCACAGGGACGGCAGCTTAGCCAGACCCTCACCGAACGCTGATCAATTAATGCCCGCTTATTTGCCCATGGATATTCTGCAGAAGTAATGGCATATCTGAGGGCGGGCCTCCTTATACTTACGAAGGATTCGACACTAGTTCACTACCCTGAGCTGGACGAAGAGGTTGAGCTAATAGCTAGGGGATATAACTTTGTAGTTAACGGAGGGCTATGCTCATAGCCCTCCAAGGCCAGTCGCTATCTCAGGGCAAAGAGGGAGGCTCTCAATAACCCTGAAGGTACAACTCATTCCGGCTGTATCAAATTCCCCAGCAGCCTGTTCAGGCTTTTTCGGTTCAGGGCGTCAGGTTGTACCGGCACAGCGTTCAGGTTGGTGCAGCGCCTACAAACTGACCCCGGAAATAGCTTCGTGCGTAGACAAAACGAGCTCACATATGTAAAGCAGAAGCGAGGCCACCGTTTCCATACCTGCCAGGGGCTCGAGGTCGACTACATCGGCGTGATCATCGGACCAGACTTGATCGTGCGCAACGGTGAGGTTGTCACCCCCCGATCAGCGCGACAAGCAAACCCGCTCGATACGGGGATACAAGAAGCTCATGACAACGCATCCCGACCTGGCCATGCAGGAAATCGATCTGATCATCAAGAACACCTACCGCACGCTCATGACGCGCGTGATGAAGGCTGTTACGTGTATTGCACGGATGCGGAGACGGCTGAGTATTTCAGGGCTAACCTTGCACCGCCGCGTGAAATTGACCGCTAGGCTCAAATTTATGCAAGTTGATCTAATGGCGCTCCTTCGCTGGATGTGGGAGACAGCCGCTGCAGAGCTATGGGGCGCGCTGGCGCTTTTTATAATACTGAAACTTCCAACTGGCGCTAAGAGGTTAAAAACAGCCGACTGGTCTCGACTGGATTTTGTTTTGAAGATCCGTTCTATTTATGGCGACGCGTTTACCTATAGACTCAGCGAAAACCTGCGAAAGCCGAAGTGACATTTTTCATGCCTTGCTTCGACAGAGTGTTCCACAGAACCAACGGTTGGACTTCCACACATTTGCTGCCTCGATGCTTCCTAGTTCGCCCTAACGTAATATCAAGACCATCAGAAAAATCAAATTAGCCACCAACAAGCATACCACCCAGCTTAGTACATGCGAGACGTCACCGACGCGTTCTTCCAACTTCTGGATCCTACTGGCGAAACTTTCCCGATAAACTATCGCATCCGTAGATGCCGAACCATTCCATCGCGCCCGCCCAAGCATAATAAAGACAAATACGACGCTATGAGCAGACCCAAGCAGGCTTAATCCAGCCGAGAAGAATCTAGCAGCGTCGTTCATCGGTACAAACGTACTAAACCCCAAAGACGTAAACATCGAGACCGCAAAGTAAAGGTGATCCTCAAGACAGTCCGGGGCGTTACCGTCCCCAAAAGTCATATCTCCTGCATACCTCCACGACACGACTACAAAAAGTAGTATTACCAGCAATGCAGCCAGCGCATACAGCACAAATAAGGCACCGACCTCCCATTCTCGCGGCTTTATGACGACAAACATGTACAATGACAAAGCAAAATAAAGAATGTATACAAAACAGAACGACAACCAAAAATTGGTAAAAGCCACCAACAACAACTCCACTACCATTAGAGCTGTGAGCAAGACCAATGATCTGAACCTGTTCTCTTCAATATAACGAACCACCGGACTCATCCCATCCTCCACAATAGTAAGTATTAAATGTTACTTTCTGCGCGCCACGGCTGAAGCTAGTTTATGAAACTCCTGAAGTTTCTGACTGGCTGGAGTAATACGCAACCGTTCGCGTTAGAACGAGGCACTTCCTAAGCGTTGGCAAATCCCGAGTCGCTTAACAGTAGGGTTTCCAAGCGCGGAAAAAGATTCGTAGCCGACGAGTTTGCCCGGCGCACGAAGCTTGCGTCCTGCCCCAGGCAGTCCAGCGAATCGAGAACGGCGGGTAAGTCCCGGTCGACCTTGCGCTCGAGTTCGGCGCCTGTGTCGGGGCGCAGGGCACCGAGCATGAAGATCCGGTCGGGATATTATCGGCTTTGCCGAGGGCGACTTCCAGTTCGAAGATCAGGCTTTTGGGTTGAGACGGTGAAGCCATCCGGACGGCGATCCTTGCAACAAATTACGGGGCTATTGGCACTGTAGCGGCAAATGCCCGGTGTAGGTAGGTGCGTGAGGTCGCGGTGGGGTGTGTTTCCGGCGGGTGTGAGTTAGAGCAACGGCAGGACCAAAAGAGCAAAGGAGCAAAGGAGCAAAGGAGCAAAGGAGCAAAGGAGCAAAGGATTGGGCATCACCCGGCTGGGCCGGGTCGCGCTGGCGTGCTGTGCATCGAGCCGGACGGCGCCTTCTCGACCCTGAGGGGCGCTCATCGCTGACGCGAGGGGCAGTGTCGATGGCGGGTTTCGGCCGATTCTGTTGAAAAAGCAGGTTTAGCGGCAGCCAGGCGGTCGGATGTACCGGCTGTCGAAGTGGCTGCAAGCCACTTCAAGTTGCCTTTCGGCGTTTCGCTGAGCGTCATTGCTCAGCTCTGAGGGTTAATTTGAGGGTTTCTGCTCGCAGCAGGCGTACCTATCCCATTAATGGTGGCCCTTGAGGCAAAAGCTTGGCCATGCGGCGCAGGTTCTGCACCGTCGCCGCCAGGGTGAATTCATCAGTCGCACCCGTCAGACCGCGCAGCCGTAAGCGATCAAGTTTCATTATCCGCTTGAGGTGGGCGAATAGCATTTCCACCTTCTTTCGTTCGCAGCGAGAGACTAGGTATTCCGGTGTCTTGGCGATACGTCGAGCCACGTCGCGGGCAGCCTCATGGATGCTGCGGACGATCTTCCGAGTCGGCGTGTTGGGGCAGCACTTCGCTTTCAACGAGCAGGTGGCGCAGTCGGTTTGGCTGGAGCGGTAAATGATGGTGTTGGCCTTGGTCACCCGCGATCTTTTCTGGGTGAAGGCGCGCCATTCACTGCGTAGTGGTTTGCCGGCTGGGCAGCGATATTCATTGGCTTCCTGGTTCCAGTGGAAGTCGTTACTGGAGAGGCTGTCGTCCTTGCGCTCGGTCTTGTCCCACACCGGAACATGCGGCTCGATGTCCTTTTCTTCTACCATCCAGGCCAGCATCGGGGCGATGCCATAAGCGGTATCGCCGATAAGGCGTTCCGGTGTGAGATCGAACTGCGCTTCGACACGCTCGACCATCGTCCTGGTCGAATCGACTTCGGCGGTACGGTGCGCCGAGGTAGCTTCCACGTCCATGATCACACCGTGCTCAGTGTCGATCAGGTAATTCGTGGAGTAGGCAAAGAAGGCCGGGCCGCCTGGTGCTGCTGTCCAACGGGACTGAGGATCGGTGAGCGAAATTTTCTTAGGAAGAGCCTCAGCCAGCGCCTCTTCATCAAGGGCTTCGAGGTACTCGCGCACGGCGCGACTGCTGAGCTTTGGATCGTTCCAATCGACTTCATTACCCGCCATGCCACATTGGCGGCTAGCATCGGCCTTGATGATGCTGGCGTCCACAGCGAAGCCTTCGCCTTTGACCAGGCCAGCCGCCATGCAGCGACGCAGCACCTCATTGAACAACCAGCGGAACAGGCCACTGTCACGAAAACGGCCGTGTCGGTTCTTCGAGAAGGTCGAGTGATTGGGTACTTCGTCTTCCAGACCCAGCCGGCAGAACCAGCGATAGCCAAGGTTCAGGTGCACCTCTTCGCACAATCGACGCTCGGAACGAATGCCATAGCAGTAGCCGACGACGAGCATACGCACCATCAATTCCGGGTCAATCGAGGGACGCCCGATGGGGCTATAGAAATCCGCCAGGTAGGCGCGCAGATCACTGAGATCCAGGCATTGGTCGATGCTGCGCAGGAGTGTTGGGGCGGGACGTGATCTTCCAGATTGAACGAGTAAAACAGGCGCTGCTGCCCTCCCGGTAACTGTCCCATCATGCTGTTCGCCCCCACGCTCACTGACAGAGCAATTTTGCCGAAGGCATGGGGAAGCAGCTACTTTTTCAACAGAATCGGCCAAAAGCAGCCAATGGCAGTTCCATCCAGATACACATGACTGCCAATCTTACGGATTGACAGAGGTGATCTAGCTTATGGATATCCCAACATTATATTCGGAGCAACCCGTACCGTGACCTTGTTAACGTTTGCTTATCTCATCGCCGGTCTAGTGTTTTTAGTTTCTGGCGCCGAGGTGTTGGTGCGTGGCGCGGCGAAGCTCGCGGCGCAATTCGGCATCCCCCCGCTGATCATTGGTCTAACTGTGGTTGCATTCGGCACTAGCGCGCCGGAGACCGCAGTGAGCGTACAGGCGGCACTCAATGACAGCGGAGATATCGCGATCGGCAACGTGGTAGGCAGCAATATCGCAAATGTCTTGTTCATCCTGGGCCTCACTGCATTGATCGCTCCGCTGATCGTCTCCCGTCAACTGATCCGTCTCGACGTACCGATCATGATCGCCGCCAGCTTAGTTACCTATGCATTGGCATGGAACGGCACGCTAAGCCGTTTGGATGGAGCCGTGCTGTTTGCCGCGATAATCGGGTACACGCTTTTCCTGATCCAGAGCAGCCGTCGCGCAAATGCCCAAGCCATTGCAAATGACGAGTTTGCCAAAGAGTTTGCTGCCGACACGCACGCCAAGCCCTACTCCAGCTACATGAATGCAGCTCTGATCATTTTCGGTTTGGTTTTGCTTGTGGTCGGCTCTAACTTCCTGGTTGAGGGCGCAGTATCGCTGGCGCGTGCGCTGGGATTGTCAGAACTGGTGATCGGTTTGACGGTCATTGCCGTTGGCACTTCGCTGCCGGAGCTGGCCACTTCGATACTTGCCGCGATCCGCGGAGAAAGAGACATCGCGGTAGGCAATATCGTTGGCAGCAACATCTTCAATTTACTGTGCGTGCTAGGGCTATCGGCACTGGTCGCACCACAGGCCGTTGCGGTGGCCGCAAGTGCACTGGCGTTCGATTTTCCAGTGATGATTGCTGTTGCGCTGGCATGTCTGCCCATATTCTTCACCGGCTACAGCATCAGCCGGTGGGAGGGCCTGTTGTTCCTGGTCTATTACGTCGCATATACGGCCTATCTGGTAATGACCAGCTCCAGCGAGCCGTTCGCTGAAGCCTTCGCCGATGCGATGCTCGGCTATGTCCTGCCGCTCACCGCGGTGACGTTGCTGGTGATTGCCAGCCGAGCCTGGAGAAGGCAGCGAGGCTAAGCGGAATACTCAGTCCGCTTAACCAGGTCGAGTGGAGCGCATGTCGTTCATTCGGCTTATTGCCGCGCCGGTCGAAGCTGGGGTCACCAGTCTCGCGTCAAATGGTGAATTCCTAGACCTTCTCTTTCACACCCTCGCTTCGTGGCTTGGACCGTCCCGTCAGAAGGGTATTGGGGTTCGAATAGTCCGTCGTACGCGCAGCACGATCACGATCGGCATTGCGATAGTCGAGCAGGGCCCCAGTACCCAAGACACCTAAGCTGAGGATGGCGCAAAGGACTATTTGATAGGTGTTCATGTAAAAAAGCTCATGAGAGGTGGGAAGAAGGTGTGATTGGTAGCAATCGACGCGTATCCCACTCCTATTTGGACCGGCAATCAACTGGCTTTTAGTGCAATGGCAAGGTTTGTTGGCGGCGAGTTCGGGTTGAATCTTGTTGAAACAAATCGGACCAGCCTCATTGCTCTCAGCCAAGAGGGGTTCCGGATATGCTCTCGCCGCCTTGGTATCCCTGTTTTGGGACCATCCCCCCCCCTAGCCTAGAGATCCTTGATGGAATCGCTTATCCAGCTGTTCTCCGAACCCACCACCTGGGTGGCCCTGGCCACCTTAATCGCGATGGAGGTGGTTCTCGGTATCGATAACCTGATCTTCATTTCGATTTTGACCAACAAGCTTCCCGAGCATCAGCGTGAGCGAGCGCGGCGTATTGGTATTGGCCTCGCGCTCATTTTGCGCCTGGGTTTGCTGGGTACAGTGGCTTGGATCGTCCAGCTCACCGAACCGGTAGTCGAGCTGTTTGGTAATGCCTTGTCGTGGAAAGACATGATCCTGATAGCGGGAGGGCTATTTCTCCTCTGGAAGGCCACAAAAGAGATTCACCACAGCATGGACCCCACCCCGGGAGGGGACATGTTTGAAGGCAAGCCCGTAGAGAATTCCGCGGTGATGGGCTTTAGCGCCGCGATCGCGCAAATCCTGCTGCTCGATCTGGTCTTCTCGGTCGACAGTATCATCACGGCGGTCGGCATGACTGACCATGTGGCGATCATGGTCATCGCGGTTGTTGTCGCGGTAACCGTGATGCTGGTCGCGGCCAACCCGCTAGCCAAGTTCATCAATGACAATCCGACTGTCGTGATGCTTGCCCTAGGCTTTCTGCTGATGATCGGAATGACGCTGATCGCGGAAGGTTTCGGTGCCCACGTCCCCAAGGGCTATGTGTATGCCGCAATGGCGTTCTCCGCGGGCGTCGAGGTGTTAAACATTTTGGCGCGGCGTGCCAATCAAAAGAAGGCAGGACTGCCTCGATGACAGGCAGGGCTTGTACCGCCCGATAAATGCAGGCGCCTGCAAGCAGGCGCCGAAACCCGAACTATTCGGCAATAACCTGCCCTTGGCCTGCATCGGCTTGCTTGGCCGAGCAATGCGGATGAGACGATAAACGTGAGCGATGACGTAGCGGCCTGCTCTCGTTTCGCCACGCCTACAATGTTCGTGCGCCCTCTTTGGCTGCCTCACCTGGCCCCAGCGATGACCGCCCACACCTGTTCGCTTCTATTGCCTGGCGCGGTTCATGGCGGAACTCCGCCTTCGTGCTCTGACCAAGGGCGGAAAGCCGCCTTATTTATCGATTTTGCTGCCCAGGATGCCCTGCCTTTTTGTTGGGGTTTCTCATTCGCGTCACGGCCAAAACGAACACTTTACTGCCTGACCCAGGATTGACGCGTGGCGCCTCATTCAGGCGATTTCGTTTCCGCCATCGCAGCATTACATGTGGTCTTCTGGCATATGCCTTGCTCTCCAGATTCCCGACAGGTCATTGAGTACGCCGCTCACGGCAGCCGCTATGAGCATCCCTATTCACGCCTGCCGCGGCTAATCAACGGCACGCCTCAAGTGCCATATAACAATGCTGGTACTACTGGAGAGACATCCATGAACGCCCTCAGGCGCGCTTGGGATCACTTTGAAGAGGGCTTCATTGCCCTCCTGCTTGCTGCCATGACGCTAGTCACCTTTGTCTACGTCATCCTCAATAACCTGTACACCTTGTTTTACAACTTGGGAGACCGCTTCTCGTCTGTTGAAAACCTGTTCTTCGCCATGGGCGACTTCACCATCGGGTTGGCCCAGTCGATGACCTGGAGTACCGCCCTGACCAAAGCGCTATTTGCGTGGTTGATCTTCTTTGGCCTGGCTTATGGCGTACGCACCGCCGGCCACATTGGGGTCGACGCTCTGGTCAAACTCGCCCCGCGCCATGTCCAGCGCTATATCGGTGTCCTCGCGTGCCTGTTTTGCCTTGGCTATGCCGGTCTGCTGGCCTCGGCGAGCTTCAGCTGGATATCGGCGTTGCTGAACGCCAACATCGGGGCCGAGGACCTTGGACATTTCGGCGTTAAGCAATGGCACATCGGTATGATCGTTCCGGTCGGCTTTTCCCTCGTGTTCATCCGTTTCGCCGAGATCTTCGTACGCCTTCTGCGTAACGAGCAAACCGGGCTCGGCCTGGCAGATGAGGCCGCCGAAGCGGTGAAGCTGGGCGCAGAGGAGTCGAAGTAAATGACCATACTTTTCCTCTTCGTCGCGCTCTTCGCACTCATGTTTATCGGTGTGCCGGTCGCAATCTCATTGGGGCTGGCTGGCTCGCTCACAATCATGCTGTTCAGTCCTGACTCGGTAACATCCCTGGCAATCAAGCTGTTCGAGACGTCCGAGCACTACACCCTGCTGGCCATTCCATTCTTCCTGCTCGCCGGCGCGTTCATGACAACCGGCGGCGTCGCCCGCCGACTGATTGATTTCGCCAACGCGTGCGTCGGCCACATCCGTGGAGGATTGGCCATTGGTGCGGTTCTGGCGTGCATGCTGTTCGCTGCGCTGTCTGGATCAAGTCCGGCTACCGTGGCGGCCGTAGGATCGATTGCAATTGCAGGCATGGTGAGATCCGGCTACCCCCAAGCCTTTGGCGCAGGCATCGTCTGCAATGCCGGTACACTGGGAATTCTTATACCGCCCTCGGTCGTGATGGTCGTTTACGCCGCTGCCACCGAGACTTCGGTCGGCAAGCTATTCATGGCCGGTGTGGTACCCGGAATCATGCTTGGCGTGGTGCTGATGGCCGCCATCTACATCATCGCTGTCAAAAAGAAACTGCCGGCCCTGCCACGCGCTACGTTCAAGGAATGGCTCTCGGCTGCTCGCAAAGCTATCTGGGGCTTGCTGTTGATGGTAGTGATCCTGGGCGGCATTTATTCGGGCATGTTCACGCCGACCGAAGCCGCGGCGGTCGCCGCGATCTATTCAGCTTTCGTCGCAGTGTTTGTCTACAAGGACATCACACTGCGCGACTGTCCGAAGGTCGTTCTCGAGTCCGGCAAGCTTTCGATCATGCTCATGTTCATCATCGCCAACGCCATGCTGTTCGCGCATGTGCTGACGACCGAGCAAATTCCGCAGCAGATCACTGCAATGGTGCTTGAGGCGGGACTACAGCCCTGGATGTTCCTGCTAGTGGTGAACATCGTGTTGTTGGTAGCGGGTGCCTTCATGGAACCTTCTGCAATCATCCTGATCCTGGCGCCGATCCTGTTCCCAATCGCCGTGGAGCTGGGGATCGATCCGATCCACCTGGGTATCATCATGGTCGTGAATATGGAGATCGGACTGATCACGCCGCCGGTTGGCCTGAACCTGTTCGTCACCTCAGCGGTGACGGGCATGTCAGTGCCGCAAGTGGTTCGCGCAGCCATGCCATGGCTGATGCTGCTCATCAGCTTCCTGGTGCTTATCACTTATATCCCGGCGTTGTCGTTGGCACTTCCAAACGCACTGGGCATGTAACATGTAAGGATGCCTTAGCGAAGCCCGGCCTGGCCGGGCTTTTTTGATTTTATTGCTCCAAACGCAGGCTGCGTTACTGCCGTCATAGCTAGAACCAAAACGCCCTTCAGTACACGTTACTGCGCAACGAAGCCGTAAGCGCAGCGTTCGGCCGCAGACTCGATATAGGTTTGACCTGGGTCGGGCCGTATCCCACAACGCTCGCCACGACCATCCCCCAACACTCGCACTTATGCCAGGCCCGATTCTGCTCCTTGCAGTGCGCTGATTGCCTGACCAGAATGCCGGCGACCTCGTATTGCTCGACTTCGAGCGGGAGCTTGGAGGTTTTCGCCGTACGGCCAAGGGGTTTGGCCGCGGCTGTTTGAATGAGATTCCGGTCCTCATTGGGGACCAGCGTAAGCGGATCGCCGGCTAAAGTTGGGGGAGTGCTGCGCGTACGGGTGCGTGCCGAGGCTGGCGTCCAGTTGGTGGCGAGTTTCGGGACCTCTACGCGCCCCTCGGAGTCGCACTTGATAAAGTCCTGTTTCGAATCGCTGAAGTAGTGCATCACCTCACCAGGCTCAGGGCAGCGGCCATCTCGCCCAATGCGACCCCGGCGTACTCGTGCATTACGTGCACCTGGATGCGTTTTCCTCGGTAGCGCTCGTAGACTTGAGGCAGTCGTCATTGAGGACTCCGCTGCGCTTTTCGGGATTGACCTCTGGTTTCCACGAGCAGGTCTTTGCCACGAAGGCCTACGGGGATCTTAACCAGGAAATCGAACAGCAATGTGGCCAACGTTCGACGCTTCTCGCCAAATTTATGAAGCTTTGCCCAGCTGTGGCCACCCTCGTGGAGAGACAGCATGATCGGTTGAAAGCGACGTCTGAAGCCAAGCGGACGAGACGCTGGGCCACATCATCGTGGCCGGGCGCGAACGGGCCGCTACACGAGGATTTGCGGTCGCAATTCCTCTTCGCACCACTGCATGAAGGTTGTAGGCGTACTGTTACCACTCGTACGGCGCACCCTGTTGTCGAGCCCTTCGTTCTTGGCCCTGGCCATGTCAGTCATACCTTGGGCCATGGCGTCCGACATACCGCGCTGTACAAAGCCGGCCTTGTAGGTCTCATAGCTGATCTGCCGATAGCGTATGGGCTTGCCCAGCACCTCGGACATGATGCGTGCCATCTCGTTGAACGAAAGATCCTCTGGACCTAACACGGGCACCTCACTGGATCCCCTCCATGTCGGGTCTAGTAACAGCCCTGCGGCAACGGTTGCGATGTCGCGACTGGCGACAGTCGGGAGCTTGCGGTCGCCGTCGATAGGCATGAAGAACACACCTTGCTCCCGGATGGGAATCGCCTGCCGGGCAATGTTGTCCATGAAGGACGGCATGGTCAGCGCTCGGAAGTTTACGCCAGTGGCCGCGATCATATCGTCCATCGCCAACGAGGCGGTGACGTACCCAGCATTCCTCGCCAGTGCCGACCCCCTACCCAACGCCGAGATGCTGACGACTCGGCGCACGCCGTTTCTAATGATCGCCTCGCACGCCGGGCGGCTAAAGTCCACGTATGCAGCCATAACGCTGTCAGCCTGTGAGTCTGGAGGACACAACCAGAACACGGTATCGGTATCCTTGAACGCTTTGTCCACGATGTCCGGATCACCGTGCGAGCCGTGTATGACTTCGACGCGCCCACGCACTGTCGCAGGAAGACGCGCAGGCTCGCGTTCAATCACTCTGATAGGAGCGCCGCTGGCAAGAATGATTTCAAGCACTTGATGGCCGATATTTCCCGCAGGTGTTGTGATGACAATCCTATTGCTGGCTGAAGACTGCTCAGCGTACGAAACACGTGAGACGCCGAGCCCCGCAAGCACGCCCGCCCCTGCACCCAGCGCCAGCCGACCAAGGAGTCGACGCCGCTCCATATCCGGCATGATCTGATCGGGATCAGAAGTTGGTTTCTTAGTCATAGGTATCTCCAGGTTCAGTCGGATACGGTTCATACCGACGCCACCGCGGAGATTAGGCGTGCAGCCTTGTATGACCTATGCGTGAAAGTCCGTTTCATCTTCGCGAGCGTCCAGCCAGTGGTCCGAGCTCGCAAAACACCGATTTGGTAGCTGCCCGATCTGTCGCGCAGAAACATAGGTGCTTACCGCTTCACTGTCTGCGCGGTAAAGTCCGGTGTCGCTTTCAATCGTCGAGCAGAACCATGGATCCGCTTTCAGACGTCCTCTCACTGCTGAAGCCGCGCAGCTATGTGTCCTCAGGCGTCGATGCCGGCGGGGCGTGGTCGATTCAGTTTCCGGATCAGAACAAACTCATCAAATGCTATGCCGTGGTCTCAGGTGAGTGCTGGCTGGCCGTCGAGGGCGTTTCTATAGCCGCGCATCTGAAGAAAGGCGACTGCTTCGTCCTGCCTAGCGGACGCCCCTTCCGCCTGGCCAGTGACATGACGTTACCAGCAGAGCCTGCCAGCAATTACTTTCCACCGCCGCGCCCTGGAGCTGTCGTGCAGATCAACGGAGGAGGCGATTTCTCTCTCGTCGGCAGCCGGTTTGGAGTCAGCGGAGGGCACGCCGCAGTTCTAATGGGCATGCTTCCTCCAGTCGTGCATATCCACAGCGAAACAGAACAAGCTGCACTGCGTTGGTCCGTAGAACGAATGATGAAGGAACTGCGCGATCCCGAACCAGGTAGCTTTCTCATCGCCCAGCACCTCGCCCACATGATGCTGGTTCAGGCACTTCGACTACATGTGGATGAAAAAGGCGCGGACCGCACGGGCTGGCTCTTCGGGGTGGCAGACAAGCAATTAGGCCTGGCCATTAGCGCAATCCATGCCGATCCTTCGTATCGCTGGACCCTGAAGGCGCTCGCCGAATGTGCCTGCATGTCGCGCTCGGCTTTCGCCAAAAAATTCCGGGAAACGATTGGAAGCTCACCCATGGAATACGTCACGCGCTGGCGCATGCTCTTAGCAGGAGATAAGTTGGAGAACTCCAACGATCCCGTTTCCGCCATCTCCTTCTCGCTTGGCTACGAGTCAGAAAGCGCGTTCAGCACGGCGTTCAAACGAGTTATGGGCACCTCCCCTCGCCAATATGGGCAGCGTCCGATCGCGATCTCGACTGATCGCGCCTCCCCCGTCAATGGAGCGAGCTTGGATCACCCCGCGTAACCTCCGCCAGATACTGCCAGCCTACTCAAGAGCTGGGCCGCGACCAGGTGCACACCCAAGCCGCAGCAACAGCCGTAGCCACCCCTGTTACTTAGCGCGAAAACGAAGCAGTCGGGCTACCCAGGCGGGGCGATCAAAGTTCAGACTTCAGGCTTTCGAATGCGTCTCGCAGGAACTCGGCCACAGGCCTCCGTTGGTCGACCTGTTCCCGCCACGCCTGAAGCGCGAGCCTCATAGCACCTATCGACACCATGGCCACCATCCGAAGCGCCTGACGGCGCTCTGGCTGCCGCCACACCTCACAAAGCGCATTGAAAAGCGACTGCTCCTGTTCCACGTAATACGCCTGCTTGCGCGTACGCAGCGATTCACTCGACAACATCAGATTGTCGAGAGCGATCATCTGCTCCGTTGTGTAGCGCGCGATATGTTTCACCATCACGTCGCGAACCGCATCGAGTGGCGGCACGTCCGGCGATACGCTCAGCAGACTGGCAATCAGACTCGTCCTATCGGCCTCCACCCAGAAAAAGATGATGTCGTCCTTCGACTTGAAGTACGAGAAGAACGTCCGACGCGAGATGCCTGCCTCCGCAGCAATCGCGTCCAGTGTTGTGCTGTCGTACCCCTGGCTTAGGAACAGCCGCTGACCGACTTCGGCAATACGCTGCTGGGTTTCGCGACGCTTGCGTTCCCGCAAGCCTTCCGTGGGCGCAGCGCTCACGGGTGAAAAAGTTTTCGACATGTTAACGGCCTATTGCACATCAGCACCGAGTGCACTAATGTTTGCACTCGGTGTATTTAGTTATGCACCCAGCATAGCTTTACCACCCTCACAAGGCAAAGACGCATGGCCGATCCTCCCCGTTGGTGTGCCGCCTGATCCGCAGCTCGAACTTTTACGGTCAAGTGAGAAAAAATAATGATCAACGTACAGCTGAGAAAAATCCCACGGCGTTATGGTTGGCTAGGCCGCATCACCGCTCTTAGTGCAATGTTGAGCTGCGCCTTTGCCCTGGACACTGCACTAGCGCAGACTCAACCCAAGCCCGATTGGAGTCTGGCCGACATGCCCTCACAGAAGGAGCGAATCTTCCTAGTGACCGGTGGAACCAGCGGCATGGGTTTCGAGGACGCTAAGGCGCTGGCTGCCGCGGGCGCGAGAGTCATCATCGCCTCGCGCAATCCACAGCGCGGTCAAGAAGCGATCGATCAGATCAGAAAAGACATACCCGACGCCAAGGTGCAGTTCGAATCGTTCGATTTGTCCGATCTGTCCTCGGTACGCGCACTCGCCGCACGCCTTGGCAGCACACTGCCTCGACTCGACGGCCTCATTAACAACGCGGCAATCATGGCCCCACCGGACCGCAGTACGTCCGCGGATGGCTTCGAGATGCAGTTCGCCACGAACTACGCCGGGCATTTCGTCCTAACCGCAGAATTGCTTCCGCTCCTGGGTAAAAGCGACTCTCCTCGCGTCGTCACGCTGTCCAGCATCGCGGTCCATCTAGGCAGCATCAACTTCAACGATCTGCAGTTCACTCAGACGTACGAGCCGATGACTGCCTATGCACAGTCAAAACTGGCCTGTTTGATGTTCGCGCTGGAGTTGCAACGGCGCGGCGATGCAGCAGGCTGGGGCGTCCGGAGCTTGGCTGCCCACCCCGGCGTCGCGGTGACCGAGCTGGTTGAGCGCGGTCCCGGCCTTGACAGCCCGCAGGGGCGTCAGTGGTCGGCCATGCGTGCCCGCCTCCCAACCGCCGCACAGGGAGCCATTCCCACTCTCTATGCCGCTACCGCACCCGAGGCGCAAGGCGGGGCGTACTACGGACCGATTGGCGAGAAAGAGGTTGCGGGGCCGCTTGGACTGGCAACCGTTCCCGCTGAGGCCAGCGACCCAGAGCTCGCCGCAAGATTATGGACGATCACCGAAGAGCTCACCGGCACTCGTTTTCCTTCACCGGGCTATTGATCGCTTAGTCATCGACTTAAGGCCTCCAGCTCCGAACGACGCTAAACGAACAATGCAAGTCGGATAGCAGGACCAGCATTCATGACTAACCGGACCCCGTCTGATACCCCTTTCCAACCTGGCCAAACGGCTGTGGTCACTGGGTACTGGCCGACTTGTATTTGAAGTGGCATTTGCCGGGGGAGAAACCACTCGGATTAGCTCGGCCTTGAGAGGACCGGCCCCATGACGCTGCGACTAAAAACTCCATAACTTTTTGATGGGTGTATGCGATGACTGCGTTGAACTCTAAGCGGATTCCTTCAGCTTTTAGCCTATTGACTATGACTCGTCGGCAAGTAAACGCACTGCTTTTGTTGGTCGCATTGGTAGCGCCTCACTCAGCAATGAGCGAGCAACTAAACGAGCGCCCCTATGTTGTGACGGATTTTAATTGGATGGATCACGCTCGTTCGCGACCGGTTCCCGCGCGATTGTACTGGCCACGGCACGCCATTCATCAAACGTCGGTCCCACTAGTCGTGTTCTCACATGGCATCGGCGGTTCGCGGGAGGGTTACAGCTATCTTGGAAAGCATTTATCAACCAATGGCGTTGCCAGTCTGCACGTCCAGCACGTCGGCAGCGATGAGGCGCTTTGGAGAGGCAATCCGTACAAAGTAATCCGCCGTTTGCAAGCGGCTGCTCAAGAGACCGAGGCAATCTCCCGTGCTGCTGACGTGCGTTTTGCGCTCGACCAGATGCTTTCGGTCGATGCAGGTAGCCGAGGAGCTGCCGTGAATCGGCAACGTATAGTCGTGGCAGGTCACTCATACGGCGCGAACACTGCACTGCTCACGGCCGGAGCGCAGGTCGTGAGAGGCGGTATCACGATTGACCGCTTGGATTCACGCTTCTCTGCAGCGATCGTTATCTCCGCGCCGCCGTTCTATGGTGAACAAGATTTGGCGGCAGTATTAGGAGACATTTCGATACCAACTCTGCACGTGACAGCGACCGATGACGTAATTGCGATACCTGGTTTTCACTCCGGAGTGGAGGATCGATTAGCGGTCTTCGATGCGATTACCCATCCACGCAAGCTGCTTGCCGTTTTTCATGGCGGCTCCCACAGCATGTTCACCGATCGCTCTTTCACCGGCGGCGCGCGACTCAACCCAAAGGTGAAGCTCGCAACTGCGGAACTGACTTTGGCGTTCTTCGACTTAATTTTTGAAGATAACAAGGAAGCGCTCTTGCAGTGGCAAGCAACTTGGCAACCCATCCTGGCGCGGGCACCGGAGCTTGACTCGATACCACAATCGCGAGTTACGGCTACGAGCGTGGATCAGGGGGACTCGCCTCTATTCGGCCTGAAGCGATTCAACATGAACGACGCTAACGTCGCGTCTGAAGGGCGCGCTGGGGTTGGTAGACTTTCGCATGACCCAAGCTCGATATCGGAGCCTTTATGATGCCCGCCGAGTAATGGCGGGCATCATGGGGAACCGGCGTGAAGAATGGCGACGGGTGGCTCGTGTTGTTGAAACCAGGGCGATATCGGTGATCGAAAGCCAGCAAAGACTCACGCCCAGTCTGGTTTTTCCGTACGAGCAACCCGACGAGAACGGCAACCGACGCCATGAACGATTCGACCTGGAGAAAGGCCAGGCTCAGGGCGACGAAGTGGCGGCATTTCCTTTCAATGGCTGTTACCTATATAAAGGTATTGCGGAACGGATCGACATTTCGCAAGAAGGCACCTTAAGCAAGTTCCAAGCGTACCGCTGGGCGACCGTCCCAGGGGCGGACTCTTCGCTTCTAATCCATATTGGATTTGTTTGATAAATATTTGACGCGAGCACAAACCCTGTCCAAGCATTGGACTACGAACTAGTTTTGATAGATTCGCCACGCGTCATTGCCAGCGCAACAACGATCTTTGCCTCCAGTTCTTTTTGCGAAAACGGCTTGTGCAGTACGGGACGCAAAGCGAACTCACCCTGGAATCCGCTGGCGCCATATCCCGTACTGAAGAAAAAGGGAATATTGCGGTCGCGCAAAATCTCAGCGACAGGAAAGACAAGCTGGCCGGCCAGGTTTACATCCAGCACCGCTAAGTCGACCTCAATAGAGCGCGCAACGTCGCTCGCCTTGGCAAGCCGCGCAACAGACGCAACAACAACGCATCCGAGGTCTTCCAACATTTCCTCGATCAACATCGCGACTGCGCCCTCATCTTCAACGACAAGCACCCTGAGTCCATGCAGAGGTGTCACTGCTACTAGGCTCCGATGACTAATGAGAAGCGGCAAACGACACCCTCGGAAGCGAACATAAGCTCGAACTTTCCATCCAAGTCACGCTCGATGCAACGCTCCATCAGACGCGACCCCAGGCCCCGCCGCTTTGGTTCAGATACCTGCGGCCCGTCATGCTCGCGCCAGTCCAGTGAAAGCAACACACCATCCGCGTGCGGCTGCGTGGTCCAGCTAATTGCAAGGATGCCTGTCTCTACCGTCATGGCCCCATGTTTCAACGCGTTGATTGCAAGCTCGTTGAGCGTCATGGTGAGATTGAGCGCAACGCGAGCACTAACCTCGACCGGTGGCCCGTCAATCTTCAATCTGTTGGCGTCGAGCCCAAACACTGGCACGACCACCTCGCGTACCAACGAGCCCAGAGGTGAGTGCCCCCAATGCCGTTTCGTCAAGAGGTCGTGCGCCCTGGACAATGCTAGCAGCCTGGCTTCGAACCGCTGATATGCTTCGTCTGCGCTGTCAGCACTACGTGCCGTTTGGCCCGCCAATGACTGCACGGTGACAAGCGTGTTCTTGACCCGGTGATTGAGTTCATCGATAAGGGTCTTTTGCCTGTCTTCCGCCTGTTTACGCTCTGTAATGTCCACAAGCATGTTGATCGCGCCGACCAGCTTGCCGTTGGCGTCGTGGAGCGGAGTCGGGTACGGAATAAAGGGCACGCGGGTGCCATCAGGGCGCTCCGCAATTGCCTCGACGCCTCGTATCGGCCGGTTTTCCTTCAACGCCAATGCCATCGGACATTGATCATGGGGAAGCGGCGATTCATCCGTGTTCAACAGACGCCACGTGACGCACCACATATCGCCCAGTTGAGGTGTCCGTCCCGCCAGCTCCACACAGGCTCGGTTGTAAAAGGTAATACGGCCTTCGGCATCGGTTGTATACACCGCAGCAGGCAACGCTTCGAGAAGATCGCGCATATGCTGTTCGCTTTCCCGGACCCGCTGCTCCATGCGATGCGCGAGGGTGACGTCCTGGATCACGCGAACTCCGTAGCGGAAGTTGCCGGAAGCATCTCTTACCGACGAGCTGTGAATTTCGAGATAGACAACTTCGCCATCAGGCTTGAAGGCTCGCTTTCGAAGCACGTAATTATCGATCTCGCCTTCGACCTGCCGCGCGTAGAGGGCCGCATCCTCATCTACAAAATCCGAATGGGTATACCCGACAAAGCTCATCGCCAGCAGCTGTTCGCGCGTGCGACCCAGCATGTTGCAGATGGCGTCGTTCACACGAAGGAGACGTCCGTCTGAATCAGCCTCAGCGATACCGACCGTGGCCGCCTCATACGTAGCTGCAAGCCTGTCGTCACTTTCACGCCGTGCAGCTTCAGCTGCATGGACATCAGTCACGTCAATCGTGAAGCAACGGGTGTTGAAAAGCTTCCCGTTTTCGAAACGTGCGTTGGAGGTGATCAGCACATGCTTGATGGTGCCATTCTTGGCACGGAGTCGTGCTGGGTAGGCTTCCAGGCTCTCGCCGCTGCCAAGCTTTTGAAGAATGTCATTGATAACAGGGGCATCGGCATGAAAATCCGCGATACGGCGGCCTACGTATTCCTCTGCCGTATAACCCAACAGGGCGAGCTCGGCCTTATTGGCACGCTGGATGATTCCTTCACCACTTACGATGTGCAGCCCCACCGCACTGTTGTCGAAGAAGTCTTCGAGCTCCTGCGCCATGGCATGGTGCGCCGTCACGTCCTGGAAACAATTGATTGCTCCTTGTATTACCCCATGCCTATCTCTAAGCGCGCGAATATTTACCAGAGCCACCAGCCGCGAGCCGTCTGGTCGCTGGAGTACCACGTCAGCATTCCTGGTTTCGACGCCGGTTTTGAGCGCCGTCGCCATCGGACACTCGTCAGCCGGGAGCGGCGTTCCATCGGGCAAGAAGAGCTGATAGGACCCGCAGAAACGATCTCCATTACGCCCGAGCACGGGTACCCTTCCCCACAGCCGAGCCGCCTCCGTGTTGTATCTGACGACCCAGCCCTCGCTGTCGCACAGATAAACGGCGCCCGGAAAGGCATCGAGCGTGTCTGTGCTCATCGAGATCAGGCTTTCGTACTCACTGAGCCGTTCGGGAAATTCTTGGATACTCGACATTGCATGATTCCTGATTCATGCCCTGGATCAAACGCCACGGTGAGCGGCACCCAAAGGCTATATCGTTCGAAGCCATTCTTAGGCGAAGCGTTGTTCGGACGTGCCGGAAAGTGAACCAAGATGCCGTAACTGTCAGACACCAGCCTCTTCACAACCCATCAGCACGCGGCATTCAGCGTAGACGACTATCAGTAAGCAATAACGGCCGACTACCGAAGCCGGTCGTTTACGGAATTCTCGGTGAAACGGCACAGGGAAACATGGCGCGTGCGGTGTGTCGACAATTTCGTCCTCAGTAACGTCGTTGCCTAAAGACTTCCAGCCCCCGCCGAGCTAGACATCTTTCATCGTTCCGCCCATTCCCCCGAGTGAGGCAAGTCAACGAAACTTGACCGCACACACCATCGACATCAATTCCGACGCAACAATGGCCGGCTTATTGACACGAGTCTGACCAAAAGGGCTGCACCCTAACGATCAAAGCGTCGACCGACCCCAGATTGAACGAGCGTCAGCCGAACAGCTCCGGACTGTTGCTGACCAAGAACAACTTATCGCCAGCCAGGCACCGACAGATATGCCAATATTTCAGCGAGCGACTCTGGCGATCTCAGGTCAGTAACCGATGAACAACTCTGCGTCCAAGCCATGCATCTTCCATGCTCGACCCGGGAGTCTTTGCCTCAGTTGCTCGACGCGGCTATCTGGGGCGTAGCTCAGAGCGTATTTGCACTTAGCGAAATTGAGCAGATCGACCAATGCTTTACGCGCAGCCGAGGTGTGTCGATTCGAAAAATTTTTCGAGAGCCGTACATGGAGAGTTTTGGAGGGGGCAGACAAGGGGATGAGCGGCAACTCGGTCCCCGAGCCATGACAAATGTCCTTAGCGCACCTTGCTTAAGGTGCGAAGTCCATGAGCGCTCCGTTTGGGCTAAAACTACTTGACTCGTCTTCAGCTTATGCCCGTCGGCGATGCAGCATCTATATCGGATCGAGGAGATTGAGCGTTATCCCAAGCATTGCCGCCAGATGAAGACGGATCGAGTCAAGAAGCGCTTGATCGGTGATGGCGCCGATTAGTTCTGCGCCACGCGCAGCAGGATCGAGCCCGCGCATCTGAGTGAGGATGGCAGTCCCGTGTACGTTGCAGTCGTTTTGGGTCGGATTGACCTGGGGAAATAGACGCATTATGGAGCCAGTCCCGCTCGTGAGCGGCACTACTACAACCGTTCGGCTTACCGAGTTAAGTTGCTCCTCGGTGAGAACAATAGCGGGTCTTGTTTTCTGCGTTTCGGACCCTACGGTAGGGTCGAGGGCGACGCGAATAATGTCGCCCGGCTTAAGAGTTTTGCGGGTTGTTTCGGTAATCTGAATCATTATTGTCAAGGACCTCTGCGCCAAATGCGCCTGGGATTAAGTCTTCCTCGACGTCCTGGAAATCAGCAAGCAACCAAGCTAGCGAAATCTCTCGCTTCCCTCGTCGTTGATCCTCCAATGGTCGAATTGTTAGTGCGCCGTTTCTAACGGCTAGATCAATTTCTGTTCCTATCGCAAGTTTCACCTCCTTGAGCATCACGGAAGGGATCACAACGCCAGCGCTGTTACCGACCTTTCTGATTTGCGTAATCATTGTTTGTGGACCTCTGTAATTTTCATGCCCTTGTATGGGTCATGGGTGGAAACGCCCCACCAGGCGTGCCCTTCCTTCAGGGCTGGTTTATGTGACGCACGCAGCTGCTTTTATGGCTGCGTGGGCACAATGTAATACATTTCTATGAGTATTACAATGTACCCACGTTACTGGTTTAAGTGAGGGCTTTTGAAGGGGCAGATTTGACGGGGGTGGCGCGCGTCAACACGTAGGATCTGGCGCAAAATTGGGGCAATCGGAGTGCCAATCTATGCCAAGCCATGCCCAAACAGGCGATGGAGAAACGGACAACATAGTCTGCGAAGCCCTGTGATGCCTGGTTTACGGCGATACCCGAAATACGCGCGCACAATCGGAGGTCCACTATCGGCCAGAAGCCGCCCATCGTCAGAGCTGCAATCGGCTAAGAGCGGCATTGGGGGCACTTGATCTACTCGTTGTTCCGATACCCTAAGCAGGCTAGCCTGCGGTCGCAGTTAGGCAGAAAAGGAAACGCCATGATTTCTGTACGCTCGATAACTCCTAGTGAATGGCGGGAGTACCGAGATGTGCGCCTACGAGCCCTTCGTGACTCTCCTGATGCATTCGGAAGCACCTACGACATAGAGGCAACAAGACCGGATGATATCTGGTCGGCCCGAATCAATAACGCTATCTCCTCTGGCACAAACCAGGTTCTTTTCGCTTTCAACTGTGAGAAGGTTTGCGGCCTGGTTTGGTGCAAGTTGTCAGCTTCTGAGCCCGGAGTGGCAGAGCTGTTTCAGATGTGGGTAGATCCCTCTTCGCGTGGATTTGGGGTGGGGCACGAGCTGCTCAAAGAAGCTGTTGCTTGGGCCACAAGCACTAATGTGCACCGTATTCGCTTGGCAGTTACTGCCGCAGACTCTCCTGCAATGCGCCTATACCGAGCTCATGGATTTCGCCCCGCTGGAGCCTTGGAGCCATTGCGTGAGGGCTCCAGTTTGATGGCACAGGTGATGGAGCTTGAGCTGTGAGTTGTGCTATGTCCCCGTCTGGCCGTAAGCGGCTCCTGATGATTGGCTGCCAACGGCCGGAAGGGAGCAGCTAGGTGACTCCAGTGGTCGTTGAACGTTACGACGAAATCTGGCTGCCCTTCAGACGGTAACTCCCTGGAATGCATGCCCGACGAACGGGGAACAACCTTGAATTGACATATCGGTAAATCTCGATATTATTGCGCCATGGAACTGATCGACGCATTCAAGGCCCTCTCGAATCCGACACGCCTCAAGATTTTGAACGGCTTGAAGGATCCCTCGAAGAACTTCCCTCCACAGGATGAAGGAGACGTCCATACGGTGGGCGTTTGCGTGAGCAGTATTCAGGAAGGCGTCGGGCTGTCGCAGTCGACGGTGTCCGATTACCTGGCAACGCTGCAACGGGTGGGTCTGGTCGAAGTTCGTCGTATCGGGCAGTGGACCTACTACAAGCGCAATGAAGCCAACATCCGTGAGCTTGCCGAGCTGATAGGCAAGGAGCTGTAATCTTTTAACTCATGAAATCGGAAAATCGCGATATCCCTTTTTACCAAAACAAGGAATTCGCAACACAATGAGACAGTAGCGAAATCTACGCACTTATTTGCAACTTAATATCGGGATTTCCCTATATCCCTTTTCACCGAAGCGAGGATTTATCCATGAAAGCACAGATACTGAAAGCGTTTGGCGGCCCGGAATCGTTCGAACTGCGTGACATCTCCAAGCCCGTACCGCAGGCAGGACAAGTACTGGTCCGTGTGCACGCCACCTCCATCAACCCGCTGGATTTCCAGGTCCGCCGTGGCGACTACGCCGACTACGTGGCCCTGCCGAGCATTACCGGGCATGACGTTTCCGGTGTCGTCGAAGCCGTAGGCCCGGGTGTGACGAGCTTCGAGCCAGGTGACGAAGTCTGGTACACCCCGCAAATTTTCGACGGCCCCGGCAGCTATGCCGAGTACCACGTGGCAGCCGAAAGCATTGTCGGTAAGAAGCCTGCCTCGCTGAGCCATCTCGAAGCGGCCACCCTGACCCTGGTCGGCGGGACCGCGTGGGAAGCACTGGTCGTGCGTGCGGCGCTCCGTGTGGGCGAAAGCATCCTGGTGCACGGCGGTGCTGGCGGCGTCGGTCACGTGGCGATCCAGCTGGCAAAAGCCATTGGCGCCAAGGTGTTCACCACCGTGCGAGAAGCGAACTTCGCGTTCGCACGGAACCTGGGTGCCGACGTGGTCATCGACTACGAGCAAGAGGATTACGTCGACGCCATCCTGCGCGAAACCGATGGCCGCGGCGTCAATGTGGTGTTCGACACCATCGGCGGCAACACCCTGTCGCGCAGCCCCGACGCCCTCGCACAACTGGGCCGCGTGGTCTCCATCGTGGACATCGCCCAGCCGCAAAACGTCATTCAGGCCTGGGGCAAGAACGCCAGTTACCACTTCGTGTTCACCCGGCAGAACCGGGGCAAGCTCGATGAGCTGAGCGCATTGATCGAGCGCGGTCAGCTGCGGGCACACATTGGCGCGGTTTTTTCGCTCGCCGACATCCCGAGTGCCCACGCCCTGCTCGAAAGCCCGAACAACGGCCTGCGCGGAAAGATCGCTATCGCCGTCGAGCCCTCTCTCTACCCTTAAGCGCCCGTTGGACCGTTCACGTCACGTTGGAGATAACCCATGATTTACGAGATCGCAATGCTCCCCGTTCACCAGGAACGCGTCGAGCGTTTCAAACGTGCATTTGCCGAGGTCGAACCGTTGCTCAAGCGGGCAACGGGTTACGGCGGCCACCTGCTCGCGCAAGGCATCGAAACGCCCCAGGTCCTCAACCTCATCGTGCGCTGGCGCTCGCTCACGGACCACAAGGACTTCGAAGCGGGTGAAGACCATCAGGTGTTCATGGACGCTCTAGAGGACTACTTCTCGGAAGAACCGACGGTCTGGCACATCGAAGGCGCACCTTTTACGTCCGCAGAACACAACGTTCAGGACAGCTTCTTTGACCAGGCATAACCCACGTCTCAGCAAGTTGTTGCCGGTAAACACCTGTTCGTGCGAGAACCATTCAGGCGTGAGGTCGCCCCGTCACGATTCGACCTGACAACTCCTGTTCGAAGCCCTTGGCTGTCAGGTCAAATCCAGCTGCGCAGTGCGCTGACCTGATTCCGACAACCGTTAAGCAAGCACCGATTGAAGAGCGGGATCGGCTGACCGCTGCTGTCCGATTCTGTTGAAAAAGTCGCTCTCCGAGGGAGTTGCTTTTCGGCTGCTCAAAAAACGCTCGATTTTGGTGTTGCTACGTAAAAACCAAAACAACCCCGCCTTCTGAGCGAACCAGATTTCAACGTCGTTCACGCTCTTTCGTGGACCAATATCGAGGCGGGACTTTTTCAACAGAATCGTCCGAAAACAGCAATTCGATACTCGACTAACAGCCCACTTGGAACCTCGCGCAAAACAGGCCTCGAAGCCGCCCGATAGCCAATGACGAACGGTTGGCGTCGCCCGGCCTTGCCGGGCCGCGCTGTCGTCCTGTAGCGGGTGTCCTTCGCAGAGTTGGGGCTGCTCTAGAGGCAGCGGGGGCTTTCGGCCCCCTTTCCTGATGATGCAAACAACCAGGCGTGGGCAGCGTGCGACCAGCGCTAGCTCTTAGGACATGCTCGTGCCCTGTAAACAATTCGGGCCGAATAATCGAAGCACTACGCCGTTGCTGAATTAGAGCCTGATAGATAGACTAACCAAGTTAGCTAACCTGGAGACTAACATGAAGGCCGAAAACACTCCGAGCGATGGACTCAAGACCGTCAATATTCATGACGCGAAGACGCACCTGTCGCAGCTGATCCTGGAGGCCAGTCAGGGCACCCCCTTCGTGATCGCAAAGGCCGGAAAGCCGATGGTGAGAGTAATTGCCATCAGCCAGGAGCCCAAGCCGCGGCTAGGCATGCTCAGCGGGGCTTACGTGGTTCCCGAGGACATCGATTCGCCTTTTCAGGATGAAATCGAGGCGATGTTCCAGATATGAAGTTGTTGCTCGACACCCATATCCTCCTATGGGCTTGCGCCGAGCCCGCGTCGCTGCCTGCCGAAGCCATTGATCTGATCGAAGACCGAAGCAACGAGCTGTTTTTCAGCGCAGCCAGCATCTGGGAGGTTGGCATTAAGAGCGCCATGGGCAAGGCCAATTTTCGGTTTGACCCAGCCGTGCTCAGAAGAGCACTGCTGGACGCCGACTACCGGGAGCTGGCGATGACCGGGCAACATGGCATCGCCGCGGCCGCCCTTCCGCCCATCCATAACGATCCATTCGATCGCATGTTGATTGGGCAAGCACTTACGGAGGGTTTCGTTCTGGTAACCAAGGACCAGGCGATCGCTAAATACTCGGGGCCGATCAGGCATATCCAGTAGCGTCTGCGGGCGTAGGCATACATTTCGTTTAACCTGCCGGTAGCCTGTCGTCTCCCCTACCTCCCTCCAGTATCGTAAGGAAGTTTGACGAGCGCAGCGTGACGGAAGGGGAAGCTGACCCCAAGGCTTAACCGAAGCTGGCCCCTTAACGGTAGTAATGGGCTAGCCAGACATCAGCGTTCCCCACGAGTCGCCTAATCATTTTCGTCACACGCTGCCAGTGGCCGGACTGATTGGGCGTCTCGGTACCGGGCGCAATCGATTTTTAATCCGCGGTCTTTTCCGCAATGGTATCGGCTGCGGGGATAGGTTCTTTCACCTTTGACTGAGTGCGTCGCGTTTGTCCGCGTTGCCGCTTAGCCTGCTGCTTCGCGTGTAGCGCTTGAGCGGCTGTCACCGAGCCAACCGCCTGGCCGTTCAAGTC
>NZ_JAKOEN010000019.1:0-147197 GCF_022355455.1 Pseudomonas sp. KSR10
CGCCCGCGTCCGCACTTCCTGTGCAAACTGGGCGGTAGCCTCGGCGCCGCGCAAAGCATCTGCGAGTTCGCCCTCTCCGTTGTCGTCGCGATAGGTAGCTTGCAAGGCCTCCAGCGTGGACGCCTGAGCCGTGACCTTGCCATCGATCTCACCGATGGCAACCGTGTGCTGCTCAACCTGCACCGCCAGGCCGTTCGCGGTTTCAACCGCCTGCCCAATGTCCAGCCAATAGGCTGCGTTAGGCGGAGGCGTGTTGATAGGGACGGCCTGCAACGCCTGGTACAGCCGGCGTCCGTTTGCACCACCGCGGACTACATCACCATCGGCATAGGTCAGGTCGGGGGCGTATGCGAGCGCATCGGTTATCTGGCTGACAGCCTCACTGATCCGCTCGTTGACGCTGCCCGGTCCATTGCCGTCGATGAGGTCGATGCGGTCGGCCAGGTGCTGGCCGAGTTCGGTCTCGCTTATCTGCCCAGCGATAATCTGCAAAATCAGTTCGGGATCGCTGCTTGTTTCAGCCTGCCGATAAAAGAAGGCGCTGGTCCCGTATGCGTTCACCGTCCGCACGTAGTAGTGATAGACCGTGTTGTATGCCAGACCTGTGTGGGTGAACGTGCCTCCACGTCCTAAATAGGTTGCCGCCTCTGGGTTCTCGGTTGGCGTCAGTGCATACCAATACTCGTATGTTCCCCCGTTCAGGCCGGTGATGTTGAACGGGATGAGGGTGATTGAATCAAACCCCTCTTGAATACTGACCGATTGTGGTTGCGGCGGGCCCATGATCGCTACGCTAATAGTCGATTCGGCCGATCGGCCATTTGCGGAGCTGGCATAAACTGACATCGCGTAATTGCCAGCGGGCAAACCCTGTACTTGACAATTCGAGGTTGCGCCCGGGACTTGGTAGGTTTGAACCGCCTTGTTCTCAGCGTCCCGGATAACCACCCCGTAATAGCTGATCTCGCCGTATGGCGGCGTCCAGCTCAGTACGCCCTGGCGCACCTCTGGTTCGCGATCAGCATCCCACGCCAGACCAGTTGGAGGCGCAACACCACCGACCGGGATATCGATAAACCCAATCGGCGTGTACTCGCGCCCCGCTTGGTCATCGAATATCTCTGGGCCGTATGGCTCAATGGTGACCGAGCACGCACTATCTGCCACCATCGACCAGTCGGTGACGATGAACTCGCCGGCCATATTGAGTGATGGCAGAGACACCATTACAGGACGGCCAGGGCGGCAATTGTAGCCCGCGAAATTCAGAGGCAGCTTAAGCCCGCCGCCGGTGCGCCGCATGCGAAGGACGATATCCGCCAGGCGCTGGGCCTGGTATGGATTGGTCACATACTTTAGATCGAGCGTCTCTGACAGCTCTTCTCCGTCCTCAGCCAGCCATGCTGCGCTCTGCACAGGCGGGTAATCAGTTTCTGCCCATGTTTCCGGATCGACGAACAGGCCGGTGATGGTGTTGATCGCGCTATCGTTGTCAACTTCCACCGACCCCTGCACCGCGCCAATCACCATATCTTCGGTGATGGTGAAGTTGGCAGGGCCATAGTAAGCGCCAACACGCATCATCCATCGGCCACCGACGCGGGAGATCTTCCCGCCGCACGCGGCCTCGATCTTCTTCAGCACATCGCCCCGGCGCTCGTCGTCGCCGATCACGGCACCCATCACATACCGAGCGCTGCCGGACCCGTCAGGGTTGCTAACGCTTTCGATGCAGATGTTCGCGGAATCGATGAACGATTCCATCACAAGCTCGTCGTCCGGCACGCCAAGCACAGTGCGCAGATACCACAGGGCAATCAGCGCGCAGTTGTCGCTGTAGCCAGTGTTCCCTGTTCGTGGGTCGTATATATCGGTTCGCCCGCGTACGATGAATTTTGCGTCTGGTATACCGCTCGGAAACTTCTCGTTGCTGTACTTCAGCGATACGCGCACGAATGACAGACCTTCGCCGATCATCGATTCGCGCCAATCCGGGCAATTCGCAAGCAGAAATGCGTTTGGCGTCGTTGGGTTGATGATTACCTCGTACGATGCGTGGCTGCCGTAGCTGGAGATAGGCTGATCGTTCAGCAATATCTCGTCAACGCCTGCAATGGCTCCTTCGCTCAGCGTGTAGACGAGATGCAGCCATTCGTTATCCGTCTGACCCCCAGCTTGCTCCTGCGCCCACTGCAGAACGCCACCAGTACTGATCCGACCTACGATGTACCGCGCCGCAGCCTTGGAAGAGCGCAGTGTCTGGCCGGATGGCTCAGCTGTGTAGCCGTCTTGGGAGACCTGCGACTGCTTCATCATCGAGAAGATCGCGCCGGCCGCCAAAGCCACCCCGGCAATGGCTAGGGCACTGGCGCCCGCGACAGCGGCGGCACCCGCTGCGATTGCTACTACGGCTATTGCTGGTGGCATTATTCAACTCTCCAAACAATCAAGGGCTCGGCCTGAACGCTGGTCGCGCCTTGTACGGTCAGCCCCCACCATGCCCCTGCCCAGCGGACCGCAACGGCCCGCCCCTCAGGAGCCTCGTGCACGCATACGTCACCGCGCTGCGCCATGGCCGGCTGAACACGCTTAAAGCAAGCATCCCAAGCAGCCTCGAGCGAACCATGACGCTTGGCCAGGGCGCGCTTTGCTCCAGTCTCGGTGCTGTATCGCCCTCGATAGTCCGCAGCAGGATCGACGCCGCAAACAGCCGCGCAGCAGTCCGCAGCAAACAGGCAGCAGTCGTTTTCCCCCCACAAAAAAGGCCGCTCAATGGCGGCCTGTATGGTTTCGTGTAGGCGTTTAGCCCAGTCTGGGTTTCGCATCATTCATACCTGAAGGTCGGAGCGTCTTTCTTGCTACCCCAGAACAGAGGCGACTCGCTCAGCTGGGCGATGGCGAAGAAGATTCGGTCGCCGGGGTAGCGTAGCTGGTGGTTTTCATCCGTCCATCGCTTCGAGCCGGGGCGGCTCCACTCAGCCATGCGATCAATGATCGTCACGCTGATCGAGTTCTTCCCGTCGTTTCCGCCGTAGTTGAACTTGGCGGCATCCATGCGGCCACTAAACAGGACGTCTGCGGCCATAGTGCCGTCTTGGCCGATCACGACGAACATCACGCGCCCCGGCCTTCCACGGCACCGCTCAACCAGCGTCTGCCGCAAGATGGTGTTGTCCAGGCCACTTAGGGTCAGGTCGACACTCATCGGACCGGACGGGCTGTCTGTCTCCTTCGCGGGTCCGATCTCTCCGAGACGGCCAACTCCGGTATAGACCTGCCCGCCTATGATGACGTCGCCGGTTCCGGTATGCGCCCGCACCACCTCGCTTGCGAAGTGAAGCTCGACCGCATAGAACGCTGTGAAGTTTCCCTGACCGATGATGTCTACAACGGCCTGGCTGATTGGGAACCCGTCCATCAGAAGGCCTCTCTCATCTCAATTGCACTGCCAGCAGACATCTGCTGCATGTCGACCGAGAACGAATCGTTCGACAGACGCATCTCGCAATACGGGTTCTTATACTCGACCGGAGTGCCTGGTGCGATCGTCGAGCGAATCCGCTTGTTAACTCGCACAAGAGCTGATCCGCCGCTGGCAATCGCGTCCTCGACGACCTCAAACAGCTGGCCGCCGATGGTGATGTAGTCGCCAGCACTGAAGGCTCGCCCATTGACAGAAATTCCAGTCATGCCGATCGCGAATGCGTTCGTGGCTGCAGATGAAACCGCCGGGGTGCCTATGTCGTCAGCCCGAGTACGCGTATCAGTGGGGACGTTGATTGTCCCCGCCATTCCCTGCAGGCGTCCCAGCATTGCTGTCAGGCGGCGCTCACGCTCTTGGCTCATGCTGTTGAACCGCATGGAGCAGCGCCAGTAGGCTCCCGGATAGCTCACTATCTGCTGCGCGTTCGAAAGTGACGATGTAAATGCTCGGCTGTTGTAGACGCAGCCCCACGTCATTTGGCTGGGGTACAGCTCGGACGGCCAGTTTTCAGCCATTTCACATCCTCCGTCGGATCGTCTGGATGATCGGCCCGTTCTGATTTGCGTCACGCATGACCTGCTCCAGCACCTGGCGCGACATATCGGTCATCATTTGGATTGCCTGTGGACTTACGTCGCTTGCCACGTTGAAGTTCTGATTCACCGTCATGCCGCCCGCTTTCGGTCCTTCTCCACTGCCCTTGCCAGATAGGTAATCCTTCAGGTCAGCGTTTGTTCGCCGGTCAACAACTCGCTCTCCCTTGTCGAGCAGCCATGTGCCCTCGCTAGGGATAGAGTCGATGCCGTCGTGGGCCATGCCGGACAAGCCGATAGAGCGGATGCCGGAAGCTTGAGCGGCTTGATAGCTGAGCGCGGCAGCAGCTGCTGCAACACCCAGGGCTGGGCCGATGTAGGGAATGCCTGCCATCGCCGAGTAGGCGTCCGATGCTGTCTTCGGCGCGTTCATCAGCACCTTAGCAAGCGCGTACCCCTTCTCTATGGCGAACATCGCTTTGTATGCGCTCGACTGCTCTCCGGCGAAGACCTCGGTAAGCCCCGCCATGTTGCTGAAGAACGCTTCGCCTGCCGCAAGCTGTACTTGCTGCCGCGCTGCTTCGATCTCTGCTATCCGGTTCTGGTGCTGCTGGTAGACATTCTGCTCGCGAATCAGATACTCCTGCTCAGTGATCGCCTTTGCCTCAAGGAATCCACGATGCTTCTCTAACTCTGTGGCTCGCCACTGCTCTAGCGCTACCGCATCCTGCTCAAGCACCATCAGCTCTCCGCTTGGCCCGGAAACAACCGCATCAACACCGCGAGTGCCAGGGGCTTGCATTACGCCCTCGACGGTCCCCGGCGCCTGATCGGCATTCATCTGCACTTCACGGATGCGACGCAGGGTTTCAAGTCTCTGCAATGCCTCGACGTTACCCTGGCGCTCGTACTCGGCGATCTTGGCGGCGTACTCCAGCTGGAACTGTGCGTCGTTGGCAGCGCGCAACTGGCCGGATTCGCGCAGGATGTCGATGCGCAGTTGTTCCTGCTCGGTCAGGTCGCGCTTGGTGTCGAGTTCTCGGGCCAGACCTATGAGGTACTCGGCTTGCTGGCCAACGATTCCTTTAAGCTCCCCGTTTTCAAGCTCGAATCTCAGGCTTGCGACTTCGCCTGTTTGCCCGTAGAGAGCGAGCTGGCGAGAGAGCGACTTCTCTATTGAGTCGTACGAGCTGGTGAGCTTCTTTATGGCTGCGTCGGCTGTTTTGGTGTCCTGCACGACGGCAGAAACCATCGCCGCGGAATCCTTGATCACTGCTTCAGGGCCGCCTGATGCGGGCACTGGCGGCGGTGTACGCGCCGACTTCCAAAACTCGTCAATCTGTCGCTGTGTGGCAGCAATGTTCGCCTTGATCTCTTCTTCGTCGAACAGCTTGATCGCTTGATTGTCGCCGCCGATGCGCAGCCGCTTCAGTGGATTGGCGAGCATGTCTTGGTAGGTCTGTAGCTGATCCTCAAGACGAACAATATCGTCCGATGCTGCGCCGTGAAACGTGGCCGCCATTTCCTCAGCAGCCCATCGAACAACCTCAACGGTGCCTTTCACTCCAGATGCTATGGCGTTAAAGGCGCTTACAATTCCTCCCGCCAATTGCTGAGCAGCTTCAACCGTAGCGGGGTCGGCCAGAATGGCCGACAGCTCCCCAATGGAATCAACTAGGCCGCCACTTGCGCCGGAGGTTTCATTGACCCTTCCAATGAAGACGCCGAACTGAGTTTCGAGGTTAACGAGCGCGTCTTTGACAGACGTCTCCATCTCGTCGGCGAACGCCTTGTTTTCGTCCCGGCTACGCCGCAGCCCTTCATTCAGCGCTTCGACCGATAGCTTGCCGGTGGCGCCAAGCTTGCGGATTTCTTCGGTACTACGGCCGGTCGCCTCAGAAATACCATTTACGATGGAAGGCGTGGCCGCAAGGATCGTCGCGAAGGCGTCCGCATCGACCTTGCCCTTCATCAAGGCCTTGGAGTAGGCATCCATTGCGCTGGTTGCTTGATCTGCACGGGCCGCATCACGCACTAAGGCGTATGAGAAGGAGTCGGTTATATCAAGCACTTCAGAGGTCGCATACCCGAGGTCGCGCAGAGTGTCAGCAGTGGACAGGTAAACCTCTTGCGCTTCACTGAGGGCGCGGTAGGTGCCGTTCGCCGTCTCCAACAGGCGCGCCTGTACCGTCTCGTACTCCTCCGTGCTACTCGTGGCGTTCCGAATACGCGAAGCCATCTGGCCGTACTCGTCGGAAGCCCGAATGACGGCGCGGACGCTAAGAAACGCAGCGAGAGGCGCGGCAACCGAGCGAACCACGCCGCCGAGGTTTCCGATGCTCTGCTCTGTGCGCCGAGAAGATTTCTCGAGCTGCCCGAGCGCCGTTCCGGCCCTGCCGACTTGCGTGCTGTCAACGCTGACGACCAGCTTTGCATATTCAGTCATTCGGCAACTCCAAAGTGCAAAGCATGGTTTTCGGATATGCGCTCGATCTGCCGACGAAGGCGCGGATTGATGGCTAGCAGATCAGCAACCTCTGCCGGCGTCTTGATAGGCAGCGACCACTCGGCAACCAGAGCGGATGCCAGAGTCGCCCGGCGCATCCTTCCTAGGCGCTTGCGCTCGACGGGACCCGCCGAATCAATAAGGGCTCGGTAACGCTCGGCACGCCTAGCCACTGCTGCGGCAACTGCCACGAACTCTGCGCTCAGCACAGAGCGCACCAATACCCACTCACGATTACCGTCCGGGTCTGCGAGTTCAGCGCGCACGCCTCGGCTTGAGCGAGTGCGCGTGTAGAAGTCTTGGGGTCGCATCACTTTTCCTTGAGCAATAAAAAACCCGCCGAAGCGGGTTTCGTTAATTCTGGCTTACTACATCCCAGGATATTTACCCAGGTCAAATTCAAACGCCCTTGTGCCTGCCCGGTAAAAGTCGATGCCAACACGGATTGCTCCGCCCTTCTTGACGATAGCTTCTAGCTGAGCCGCATCGCGCACAAACATGATGTCGCTGTCGTGCGTGCTACTTGGAAGGCCGGTCCACTGCTGAACCTTGCCGTCTCCTACGCGGAGGCTGAATCGGCAATCGTTTCGGTGGCAAAGCATCTGCCCTTTATCGATCTGGAGATACGCATCCAGCGCTCCTTCGACCCTGCGGAACGACAAGGTAAGGCCTGACCCTCCGCTAACGTTGTAGGGAAACTCAAAGTTTGTTGTGTTCTTCGAGCGGATTCGTAACACCTTAGCTTTCTTGTCGGTCATCGCTTCGGTGTACTCGTGAAGCGTCCAGGGAGATACTTCTGGCTTTGGTTGAGAGGGCAAGTTAGGCAGGTCAGGTCGAGCTTCGCCTGACGCCTGAGTTGAAGTAACAGGAGTTGTTGTCGGCGCCTTCCCCATTCCGCTGCCAATGCTGTACGCAATCGGGAGCACTACTACTAAAACAAATAGCCAGCCCAGCACGCCGACCTTCTTTTTCACTTTCGCCCCACAGTGCGGGCAGGCTTTAGCGCTACTAGCAACCTGACCACCACACTCCTTGCACTTTGAAATAGCCATTTGATTCCCTTCTAGTTACGCGTTTGCCTGCTTTTGCGCGGTCAACGACCATACAAGCGCCGCAACCCAGCCTATCAGCGTCCACCCAAGCAGCAGATTCAGGGCAGTTATCGCCACGGCATTCGCGTGATTCCGCATGGACGCAACAATTGTGGGCACAAAGTAGAGCGCTACGGCGAGCGCGAGCAGCACGAATTCCATTCAATACCTCGGACTTTGGATTGGAACAACTCTACCTCAGCCGAACAAGGCGCGCTCCGCTATACGCCTCGAAACCGAGGCGGTACACCCTGCTTTCGCCCCACGAAAGCTCGATGTCCTTTGACATGGAGGCTTTCGGACATAATCCCTCACCTAGCTCCATGCGAACGAAGTGCTCGCCGGGCTTCAGGTAAACGGTAATGCCCTCGCCCGGCCTAGCTGTGAAAGCACGGGTGTTGTCTACGTAGACCAGCAGATCGCAAGCAGCGCCCGTCATCCCAGTGTCGCGCAAGAAGACAACTTCACTCAGCCCTTCAGCTGGCGTAACGAACTGGGGCTCATAGACCCTTGTGGAAGGAATCGGCTTTGCTTCGCTTTCTGGCGTGGCTGAAGTCGCGCAGGCAGAAAGCAAAACCGTCAAAGCGATCGTAAAAAACTTCAACATACGAAGTCCTCTCCCTGTCAGAAAGCGCTGACTCTACCAAAACGCCAGCACAGAAACCCAGCACTAGGCTGGGGCTGGGTGGACTGAATGGTTAGGCGGTTGCCTTGGTTCAAGCAACAAGCACAGCCTATCCTGCAAGCAAAATACATTTTGCTTGCATAGTGCAAGCATTAGCGGATATTGTTCGTACACCAACAACCTGAAGAGCGGACCTCCATGCCAGAAGAAGCCAACAAGAAACCAACCGGACGCGCCAAGGGCGGTGCTGCACGCCAGGCCAGTCAAACGCCAGCTCAGCGCAGCGAGAACGCCAGGAAGGCTGCGCTGGCAAAAGCTGATATTGCCAAACTTCCTCGCGCAACCCACGGATCAGCAGATCACCCACTTAAGATCGGAGACATCGAGATACCATGCTATGTCCTTGACGATGGAACCCGTGTGATTTCACAGAGAGGAATGCTCTCTGGCCTGGACATGAAATACGGCACTCGTGCAGGTGGCGCTGACCGGCTCACGAATTTTGCGAGAGGAAAAGGAATTTCTCCCTTTATTAACAATGACTTAATGCTGCTGATCGAAAACCCAATAAAGTTCACTCACAGCGGCGGCGGCGGCGTAGCGTTTGGCTATCCTGCGACTCTCCTTGCTGATCTCTGCGACGCCATCCTTGCCGCACGAAAGAATGGCAGCATCCAAAAGCAGCAAGAACACATTGCCGCTCAAGCCGAAATCCTCGTGCGCGGCTTCGCTCGTGTAGGCATCATCGCGCTGGTGGACGAAGCAACCGGCTACCAGAAGGATCGTGCCAAGGACGCCCTTGCTCAAATCCTAGAGGCCTTTGTTGCTAAAGAGCTACAGCCATACGTTCGAGCATTTCCTGCTGACTACTACGAAGAGCTGTTCCGGCTTCGTGGCCTGAAGTATCCCCCGGAGAACCCTAAGTTCCGCCCTCAGTACTTCGGCCTGCTCACCAACGACATAGTCTATGAGCGCCTAGCGCCAGGGCTGCTAGAGGAGCTGAAAAAACAAGCCGCAAAAGATGAGAAGAAAAAACACCTGCACCGCAGGCTTACTCAGGAAGTTGGTCACCCGCGCCTTCGAGAGCATCTGGCATCCGTCGTCACCGCGATGAAGCTCTCGAATGACTACCCTGACTTCATCAGCAAGCTGAACCGGATACACCCTCGGTTTGGTGATAATCAGATACTGGATCTCGAAGAAGGCGACCGGTAGTCCGCAGCAAGCCCCCGGAGCCGGCCAGCTTTCGGGGTTTTTCTTTTCTGGCCGGCAGAGCGATTAGAAATAAATCCCCATGGTGATTCATCTCAACTCGCTGTAGTTACTGCTTCACCGGCTTGTAGTGAGGGGTTTTGTTTCGTTATCCATATGGGGAGCCAATTGAAAACTGCCACATATGCGGCCAGCCTTTCAGCTCAACGCCACCCGCTCCTCCACCGAAGCCAGCCGGCGCATCAGCGTGATTTCGTGCGGCTTGAGCGTGCGCCCGTACAGGTCCGCCCACGCTTTGATCTCGACCAGAGAGCCGATCGGCCTGGCTGAGCAGTACCACTCCCACACATAGCCCAGTTCAGGCGGGCATGGCGGGCCATCGAGGCGCGAGGGCCGCTTGCCAGTTTTCTCGGCGATTGTTTCCAGCTGTGCGCGAATAGTGATGCGCTTATCCGGCCCTTTCTTCGGCCTCGGGCCGGCAGGCTTGAGCAAACCCAACTGATGTTCTGCGTACTCGATCAGGCCTTGGCTGAGCCCGTCGAGCGTTTCCCAAAAAAACGGCGGCGATCACTCGCGAAACGGTCAACCTCAGCGGTGATGTAAGGCGACTCGCGCAGGAACTCCAGTAGGGCCGGCTCGCTGAACTCGTCCTCGAATGACCAGCCGATGATTAGCGCTGCGTTGAGCTTGAGCCTGGACTGCTCCGTCCGATCCGTCTTTTCCTTCTCATCCTTCACTGATGCGAAGGTCAACAGGTCGCGCCGGAACTCGTCCAGGGCGGCACGAAACTGATCGGAGTCGACGCCACGAATCAGCAGCCATTCGTCTGTCGGCGTGCCATCCGGCAGGGAGAGCGGCATGCGTTCCCCCTCGTTCGCCTTGGCACGAGTGAAAAAGTCACTCGGTTTCATGCGATGTCCTTACGGTGCCGGAATGCGGGTGATGGTGATTTCTGTCGAGACGGCCGGATCGTTGAATGCCCGGTAGTCGTAGGACTGAATGATTGGATCGTCGCCGCTGCCTTCTTCGCTCGATGTGGTCAGCTTGGCCTGAGTCATGCTGATTTCGTAGCTGTTGTCGCCGTCGGTCAGGGTCACAACCAGCGGAGTCTTCGTCTCGCCGAGGTACTTGGCCTTTAGGCGATCATCCTCGATGTACGCCGACAGGCTTCCGGAGACATTGATGCGGCCCAGTTTGATGTCGTAGGCATCGCGCGAGAACAGGCGATAGATCGCCTCCATGCCGTTGTCGAGATTGACGCTAAGCGCGGTAGCGTGGTTGAGGCCGGTACCGCCTTCGAACAGTGAGCCCTCGAACGTGGTCATCATCACGGTTTCGGTTGGATCAGCGATGCTCTCGGTGACGCCATCAAAGACGTAGGCCTCTTCCTTCGTGCCAATGATGGAGAAGGTGACGCCGATCTTGCCTTGCAGCGGGCAGTCGATGGCGACAGTGCCAACTTCACAGCCTCGGTAGATCAGCCAGCGGCCGATATCTTCGTTGTGCTTGAGGATGGAGAACTTGCGGCGGGGCGATCCGGTCTTTTGGACGTTGGCAGCCCAGGTTCCATGGAATGCGGCCTCCAGCAGCATGTCGAACGTGCCGTAGGTCAGCTCGGCCTCGAGGTCACCGGTCACGCTGGAGACGCCACTGCGCGACTCTGCCTGATGGCGGCCCGGAAGCATCTCGTCCGACTCTAGCTCCTCGACGGATTGGCTCAAGCCGTTGTTGATCAGGCGCAGCGGAATCCAGGCCACCGCAGGGTCCAGTGCGCCGCCGACGCCCTCGATCTTGATGTACGTGTTTTGGTTGACGCCTTGCGCATAGGGCATTTGCTATCTCCAGAAATGCAAAAGCCCGCTCAAGGCGGGCTGCGGTGTTTCGGGTTGTGGTTACGCCGGGAATGACCAGGCGGTGCAGTAGATGCTGACGCTGACGGACTGCCAGACGTCTTCTTGGCGAATCTGAGAGCGCTCAGCGCGGCGGATCAGTACGCCCTGACCTTGGTAATCCAGGCGCTTGCCGGACGCAAAGAACGCCAGCAGCGTGTCAGCGTCAGCCAGCAGTCCGGCATGGCCGGTGTTCTTCGGATGGAACAGGTCGATCTGCAGAATGCCCGTCCATTCCTGCGCCGCATCCTTGCCTTGGGCGGCCGGGACTCGACCAGTAGGAAGGCCAGTGAGGCGCGCCCAGCTTTGGCCCAGCACCGGATCATAGGTGCGACCTTCGAATGCCGTGCGCTCGATCGGCATGACCCCGGACGCGATGTAGGCCGACACCAGCGCCGAGTGAATTTTGCTCTCGCTCATGTTCACACCTTGTTTTTGCGGATTGCCGTGTCGACCATGCGCTCTACGCGGTCCATGTTCCGTTTCACCATCCCTTCAGGCGCCTGCTTCGAGCTGCCCTCCTCCAAGGCTATGATGTACGGGAGGTTGTTGGAAAGGTAGGTGACCTGCCCTGCGCCGTCCGGGGTTTTCTCAGCAACCTCGGAGACAGCCGCACTACCTGAAGGGTCAAGCCGCTCAGGGGAGGCAGCAGGAGCGCCAACAGAAGTAGTCCAGCCGCCTCTCGCCCGGCCGTGTTTTACTGGCGTCGCAAGAATTACGCCCCGGAACAACTCCAACGTCGCCAATCTGGTGATCTTGTTATGAGCCGATACAGCCTTCTCGTTGAACCGTCGAATGTCTTCGGAGAATGACATCAGCGCCTCCCTTGGACCTCGTAGGCCAGAACTTCACCGGTTGGATTTAGCGTGGAGACGGCAACCACCTTCCATACCAGGCCGGCAGCCGTGATCGTCGTTTCCAGCGTTGGCGCCCATTCAAGGCCGGCAGCACCGAAGAAGAACTTCTTGTCGTCGCGAAGGATCATCGAGCCGTCCGCGTACTGGGTACCTGACGACTGCAGGGTGTAATTGTCGAGGATGGCTTTCGTCGTCTGCGTGAGCGTCTGAGGCGGCGTTATCTCTCCCGTAACCGGGTCATACCCGCCGGCTTGCTCAAGCGTGAGCGTGATTGTTTCGCCGATTTCCTCGACGACAGCCAGCGCCTCGGCGGCGCCCTCTAGAATCTCGTCGCGCAGAGACATATCAGCCCCTCACCAATCGAATCTGGCCGCTGTTCGCCCACGGCCTGATGAGAGCCAGCGCGAACGCCTCGGCAGCCGACAGCGCCTTGCTGCCTTCGCGGAACGTCTTGCTCGACTGGACCGGGCCAGCGGTCACGCTTGTGCTCGTAACCTCTCGATCCTGAGCGCCGTACAGCCCGCCAGACGCCGCCAGCTGCGCGATCTCCGCCCCCGCCTGTACTACGTCAGCCGGGACGGTGGAAAACGTCACAGACAGCCGCTCCGTAAGCCAGACGTTTGCCATCAGCACCGCGCGGGCTTTTTTGTCTTCGGTAGTCCAGTCGGACCCCAGCAGGCTATCTACCTGCGCGATGGTGATGTACTCGGTCATGGCTTATTCCTAAGGAGCTTCGTCGAGCAGTTTTGCCAGTTCGGCACGCTCTGCCCCTTCGTCGAAGGTGATGCCCTTCTCGGTCAACTTTGCCTTGATGTCATCGACTCGCAGGCCATGGGAAGGCTTACGGCCGGTGCCACCTGCTTCCGGCTCTCCGTCTGCATCCTGAGGCTTGAACCGCGCATCAATGATCTTAAAGCCCTGCTTGCGCAGTTCAGCTTTGCGTTCCGGCGTGACCGGATGCGGCTCGTACGCGATTTTCAGTTCGGACATTTCAGTCTCCAGCAAACGGGGCGAGCCGAAGCCCGCCCCTATCGGTTACTTGGAAGCGTCACCGATGGTGATAACGCCTGCGCTGGCCTTGATCGAGTTGGCGACCAGATCCCAGTTGGAGCCCGTAGCCAGCTCGACATCGCTCGGCGACTTGCCGCCATTGGCGGTATCCCAGGTGTACCCCTTCATCGCCAGGCCGAAGGTGTAGTCGGCCTGGAAGGTCGTCTCGATGCGCTCCTTGCCGTTCGATACCGAGATGTTGGTGATGAGGTCGGAGCCATCCATCACCATGCCGGCGCCGTCTGCCAGCGACAGCACGCGCTGTTTGGCCGGAGCGGCAGGGTCGACCACGGCATCCGAGTACAGCGCCGGGGAGTCGGTGACGATCACGGCCTTGCCGAGAATGTCGACGATTGTCACGTCGCCGGCACGGAACAGCTGCTGCGCGTTGCCCAGGTTCTGCCCGATCAGCGCATGGAAGGTCGTGCCGTTCATCACCTGCGCAACCAGGCGAGCCGACGCATCGCCGAACTTGGCGTGCGCGGCGTTGATGGCGGCGTAGGTGATGCCTGCGGTAGCCGACACATCGTTCGTCGCAGCGGCCTGATTGCTGATGGCAGCGACCAGAGCCGCGATGACGGTGTTCAGCTGATCCGCGACGATAGCTTCGGACAGGTTGCGGCTGATGACCTCCAGCGCCTCTTCCGGGCTTTTCTGAATCCATGCGAGCTGGGAAGGCTCCCACAGGATCGGGCCGAAGCCGCCCGCGATCTTCACCGCGTCGTACTGCTTCTGTGCCAGCGCGGTGGCCGCCTGGTCCCCGTTGGCGGCGTAACGATCTACTCGACGCTGAGCGCCATGCAGGCCAGCCCAGAAGGACTCCTGCAGGAAGTCGCCGTCGATCCCTTGCGTGGTGAGGCGGATGGCACCGGCAGACGCGCCGTTGAACTTGTCGACGTCTTGGGCCAGGGTTTCGATGGTGGTTTGCTTGAGGTATTCGTTGAATACCTTCATATCGGAAAGGGCCATTGGGCCTCCTTATGCGTTTTCGGTGCGGGCCTTGATGGCGGCCAGGCGTTCTTCCCGGGTGCCGCCCAAGTTGCCCTTTTGAGGGGTCTGTTTGCCACCGCCGGTCGGGGCGCCGCCGCCATTGGCACCGGAACCCTTGAGGATGTGGTCTTTGTGGGGGTACGAGTCGACGAGGGTTTCCAGCGCTTCATCGAAGTCGGCCAGCTCACCAGGGCGCGCACGGCTGAAAATCTTGTTGCCGTTGGCGTCGTAGGCGACAACCTTGCCTTCCTCGATTTTGAAACAGCTGCCGAAGGTGGCTTGCACCATGTCCGCAGGAACGGCCAGCTTCTCGGCGATGACCTTGGAGCGCGCAAAACTGCCGCCGATCTTCTCGCCGTACAGTTGCTGTTCGAGGGTCTGCGCCTTGCCGTTGGCTTCGTCCAGCTGAGCCTGGAAGGCCTTGCTGATTTCCGACTTCACCTTCTCGATCTCACCGGCATCCACCAGTTTTTTCGCGTCGAGGTTGGCGAGCGTTTCCAGCGCCTTACGGGCTGCGGCCGGGTCTTCTATCCCATCAAAGCCTTTCAGCAGCTTTTCAGCAGCTTCCTTGCCTTCGCGGTGGGTCTTGGCCTCAGCGTTCAGCCGGGTAATGGTCGCGACGGTCGCAGGCGCATCGAATGCCACCTCCTTGCCGTCGTCGTGCACATAGACCGGCTTGCCGTCTTGCAGCACTGCGTTACCGTTTTCGTCGAGTTTCAACTTCATGTGGATCTCCGGGCATCCGCCCAACTTGATGTGAGCCATCCGGCCCGGTGACGCCCCGACCATCCGATCCGCAGGCATAAAAAAGCCCCGACCGAAGTCGAGGCTCTAGAAATGGAAAACCCGGCGCTAGGCCGGCTCAGACTCAACCTAAATGATCGCGCTCATAGCGAGACGCCAGCGAGTTGATGTCGTTAATCGTAACCTTCGCCTCAAACTCGCGCGTCGTTGAACGAACCGATACGAAAACTTTGGCTGGCTGGTCGGCGGTATCGCCAAGCATCTGGCTCAGCCTAACGACTGCCCGGGGATAATAGAAAAGATTGAGCCTCTCACCGTAAAGCAAGCGCACCGGCAGCGCGTCACTACCTGGGTAATAGCCCGTTGGCTGCAGATAATTAGGTGCGCCGTTAATGCGAAAACTTGTTCCAGAAACCAGCACCGGCCGCTTTCCAGTGGATGTGATTGTTACTCCCAGAAGCGGGAAGGGGACATCGCTCAATATTAAAGTCGAAACTCTAATATCTAACGCTTCAACGTCCTCCGATCGCTGCCGATCCGCCAACCAGAGCGTAGCAAGGACTGCCGCTAACGCGCCGACGCCAGAGACCCAGCCGCCGAGCGCAGCAAGCGCCGGGAGGAACAGCATCGCGAATTGGTCAGCATCGCCCGAACCGGCACCAAACGCGGCGCCCAGGGCGAATGCCAAGGCAGCGATAGCTATCGCGCCGAATGCAGCGCAAGCGGGCCAGAACATAGCTTATAGGGCGACGTTCGTATGAATTGCTAACAAAGCACCACCCTCTCCCCACGCATGAAGCACGACGCGCAAAGGTGCTGCTTCGTGCCGCCGCTAGCCTTGCCGCCCTTGTAGATAACGCCAACCTTCGTCTCGAACACCTCGCCGCCGCCGCACCGATGGCAGCGCAGCAGATGAGCCGCCTGGGGACGCTTCTGCATCACCTTGCGGGCTTTCTGGCGGTTATCGTCTTCTTTGGCTGTGCCATCGATGACGTGAAGGGTCGGTTTTCCTGTCATTGGGCCATCATAGCCCAGCTTTCTCGAAAGCGTCAGCGTCTCGCTTGCGCAATTCGTCCAGCGTGTAGACCTTGCCCTTCGAGTCGGTGAAGCGATCGACTGCGAGCCCACCGCTACGGAACAGCTTGCCGCGCTCCGGGCCGAGCACTTCATCTTGAAACGCCGCCGGTTTGCCCTTGAGCCACTGTCCGTAGCTGATGTCAGCAGCAACCTGCCCGTCCATGCTCGCTTGGGTGCCTGGGTCGATGTCGCTCTTGCTCAGACCCAGAGATGCCCATGCTGATTCGAGCACTGGGACGGACGTGCTGCGGCAATTCCAATGGCGCGGCGGTTGCGGCCCCTGCCCTACTGGGAATGTCTTGCCCGACAGGGATGCGCAGGTAATTGTCGTGCGCCCGTCCAGCGTGGCGAGAAACTGCCACTCATTGACGAGATGGTCGTTGACCTCGAACAGCGCCTGCCTGGCGTAGTTGGCCGTGTGGTTCACCGCCGTTCGCACCAATGCCTCAGCGCCCCGTCGATCGATCTCCAGCAGCCCGTCCGCGTAGCCATTCGTGCGCGTGCCACGCAGCCGGCGAACCATCTGACTGACCGTCTCACCTTCCACGAATCCCATCCGGATTGCGTCGCGAATCCGAGCCGCGCGCGCCGCCTCTATTCCAGCCAGCGCCTCCGATAGCAGCTTGCCCTGGAAAGGACGAGCCATCGCCGCCGCATAAACCTGATTGGCTGATATGGTGTTCAGGACCAACGCCTCGGCCACCTGATCAGGCAACACGCTCTGCAGTGCCCGATGCTGGTAGCTGCCCTCATACCCGGCAAGCTGCAGCAGTTCCTCGTCCAGCTCGACGCCGATCTGGCGATAGGCCTGAGCGTTGAGGCGCTGGACGCCGGATAACAGCGAATCCAGGCGCTGGACCGTGAAGGATTCCGGCGACATGCCATCCAACGCAACGAGGAGCTGTGCGAATAGATCCTCATCCACCCGATTAAGCAAGCCGATCATGCGTCGGACAACGCCGTTGCTGTAGCGCGTCAGATCGATAGCGTGGGCGATCGCGAGATCCGCTAGCCGCTCGTTTGCCGTCGCCATCACATCGCTCCGAGGCTTGGCCCTTGCTGCTCGATTCGCTCGAGCTCGTCGGCCCAGCTGTATTCATCGCTGATTACGCTACGGCGCTGCATCTCGGCGAACAAGGTCTCACTAGACAGCTTGCCCTGAACCGCCATATTGAGCAGCAGCGGAAGCGTCGTCTCCGGCGCGTAGTCCTGATCGAAATTGCCGCGCATCTCGACCATGCCGCCATCGGGTAGAGCCAGATAGTCGGCCATCACCTGCAGCATCTGCGCGAGGGCATCGGCAAACTGGCTGGCCATGCGAGCCAGCGGGGACAGCTCTTGTGCCGCTTCCTCGTTCGCCTGGGTCGCCGTCTTGGTCTGCTGCTTCTCTTTCTGCAGCAGCTTGGCGCCGGCCATCCTCATCTCCTCGATCAGGTCTTGCAGTGACTCTCGGCCGGCATTGATCGCCGCCCCGGTGTGCTCAACGTACTTTGCATCGCCGTCTTTCGGCATACGGGTCGCGCTTCCGGAGCTGATGACCAGTTTGAACTGCTCGTCATCGGTGAACATGAACAGCAGCGGCACCCGGGCGACGTGCAAGAGGTTGTCCTGATCGCTTTGCGACTGCCAATGCTTGACGTTGAGATGCGCCAGTTCGAGCAGAGGCGGTTTTGCCGTCAGGAAGCCAGTGCGTCCGGTGTAGAAGGTGACCAGCGGGACATAGCCCAGACTGGTCGAGCCTTCTTCGTGAATTACCCATCCGCCGCCATTCTCAGTCTTGCGGTAGGTGCGCCAGATGCCAGGTTCCAGCACGCGCACCTGGGCAATCGACTCCACGCCGAACTCACCGTCAGCCTCCTCGACCGTCTCCATGTAGCGGAATTGAGCAAGCTCACCTCCTTCTACACGCCAGCCCAGCACCTGCTCGGGTCTGACGATGACCGCGTAAGGGCGAACACCGGCTGCAATCTCGTCAGCTCGCGTGCGGAGCCCTTCGGCGCGCGGGTACTCGACCAGCACGTGACAGAGGCCATGGCTCAGCGCGTGACGGAACAAGTCAACCGACCAGCTGTTGAGGTCGTTGCCGGCCAGGTCGACGTCCTTGCACAGCTCTTTCACGCGCTCAGGCACGTCATCGCCCAGTTGTAGCGGGTCGGCGAACACGCGAGAGGTCATGTTCCCGACAGTCTCGGCGTAGACAGGGAGCAGCGTGGAGAGACGTAGCCGCTCCTTGTAGGTGTCTCCCTCTTCGGCCGGGTATTGAGGAAGCAGAGCACGCCCAGCGGCTCGCATAGCCTTCGTGCCACCCATCAGAGGCGCAACGATAGCCCAATCCTCGCGCATGGCATCCACGGCAGGGATCGTTTGGCTTGGGTCATTGCTCATGGGTTACATCCTGAGTGGGGTACTGGAAGCGGCGCGCTTCTTGATCGGGAACAGGAACGCCAATGGATACCCAGCGGCGTCATTGAGGTGGTCAACGCCGCTCGACTTATCGGGCATGCCGTTCTTGTCGTAGGCCTGTTGCTCCAGGCCGTCAGTCAGGTGCGGACAGCGGTTGGTGTTCACCTTCAGCCGGCGCTCGCCGTTGCCGTTGAGGATCAGCGCGTTGACGGCGTTCACTCGGTCGGCAATGGCTGGGTTTGTCGTGTTGACCCGGATCGAGAACCCGGCCTGCCTGAGGATGCTCAGGTCGGACTCGCTGGCGTTTTTGCTGCTGCTGTTCTGCCCGGACGCATCCGGGAAAATCTGGATCGGGTGGCCCTTCGAGGCGTAGCGCTCTTGCAGCAGCCTGGCCATGTCCGGTGTGTCACGGCCATCCGTCACCTCTGCTACTGCGACAGGCCAGCCGTCACGCAGGACGTAGATCGCCGCGCTCATCTTCAGGCGGTTGAAGTCCATGCCGACGATCAGCGGCTCGCGTTCTTTCTCTACCTCATCGCTATGGCACACTGTGCGGTCGAAGTCGGGATAGACAGCGCCTGATGTCAGGTTGACGAACTGGCCGCGCAGGTAAGCCCTGATCAACTGAGGCGGGTATGAGTCCTCCAGCGACGAAATGTAGTCGTCCGGCAGATTCGCCTCGTTGTCGTAGGTGCTGGCCTGAACCAGCCCGTACAGCGTCTTGAGCTCCGGCTTGTCGCTGATCTGCTTCACGAACTGCTGGTACGTGAACTTGAAGCCCTCGGGCGTGGTGGCCACGTCGACGCCGTTCTTCAGCCCGTCGACCTTGTAGCGCATCCGGGCGATGATCTTGCGCCAGGCCTGCTCAGCTTTGAGCTTGGCCATCACGTCCAGCTCGTCGACCAGGGCATGGCCGATTTTGAAGCCAACGATGGTCGCCGGCTTCTCCATCGAGCGGCAGATCACCGTGCTCCGGTACTGGCCGGCGCTGTAGAAGTCGACCTCTTTGTCGGACTCCTTGATCTTGATCCTCAACCCCCAGTCAAACGCCACCTCCTCGATGGTCGGGAAGAAGATGTCTCGAATCTGCGGATAGGTCGGAGCGAAGTAGCCGGAGTTGATCCGTGGCCATTCCCATACGTGCTTGCAGAGGCCGGCGCAGCCTACCCACGTCTTGCCAGAGCCGAACCCAGCCACGAACCCGCGAAACTTGTGCGGCATTGCCAGGAACTGAGCCTGCGGGACATTAAGCGTCGGCATCACGCTTCCTCGCGTCCACCACACTGACCGTAACACTGGATGGCGGAACGTCAGTTGGGCCGCCATCGCTCTTCGGCTGGCGATTCACGAACACATCGCCGCATTCCTTGGCGGCCTGCTCCAGTAGCTGGGCAGTCAGCGCCATGTTCTTCATATTCTCAGCTTTCTCAGCCAGGCGACCCAGCGTGCGGAGCCGATAAGCACGATTGGCAATCGGTATCTCTGCCGTCTCTTCGCGGAAGCGCTTGCGGGTGTCGTGGAACAGCGTCACCCATTTAGCGGCGAGGTTGACCCCAGCTCGCTTGGTTGGGTCGTGTTGCTCAACCTGCTGGCGAGTAACGTCAATGTCGAACTCCTGCTTCACCGCCTGTGAGACTTGGGTCGGAGTGTCGAAGCACGCCAAAGCCTGAACGATGAAGGCTTTCACATCGCTTTTCAGGGCTGCCATAGATTTCCATCCGTCTCATGCCTGTCTCGTTTCAGGCCGACTTGAGCAGACAGGTTCCGCAGGCCCTCGATATGTTGATCTTTGCCACCTCTGCCGGACCAGCCGCCGCGTCGATTAGCTGCTGCACACCCTGGCTTGCCCCGTAACGACGAACGACCCCGACGAATTCTTCGACGTCATGGCCGCGCATCTCCAGCTTGGGCAAACCTTCCTGCGTGAACTTGGGCGCGCCGTACCCGTCTTTCGCTTGCGCAATGTGGTACAGCTCGTGCTCGACCAAGGCGCAGAACTCAGCGTCTGAGCACTTGGCGCAGTAGTCCACAGATAGGGTGATGAGGTAAGCAGGCACTCGACCGAACCAATCCAGCATCTGCTGCTCTTGGCGAGCCTTCTGCCAGCCTCCGGCGCGGAAAGCTACCTGCTCGGCTTGACCAACTACTACCCTACCCTTCTTGGCGAATGAGGCAGATGCCCACAGCACGCCAATATCAGCGTCAATCAGGTGTGCGTGATCGGGGTTATGGATGCTGCCGGACTCGGTCAGGATCTGGGATTCAATCCATTCCCAAACCCCAACGGCCGGCTCAAGTCGCACGCCAAAGCCTGCTTCGGCCAGCTCTGCCAAGTCAGCAGGAGGTATTGGCCTAGCGTCCATATGGATCTCACAGGTTTACGTGGGGTTGTTATCACAGCGCGGTTCAGCGCACATACGCCTCGACCACCTTCGTCAATATGTAAAGGATGAAGCTCAACAGCAGCAACCGGTTTCTCCAGCGATATGCGCTCGAGCTCTTGTCACGCCAAATCTCAAGAGATCCTCTTAGGGCATCCGCGTCCCAATTCCGCTGCATTTCTAGATGGCCCAGCATCACCCCATTGGTTTGAATAGCGGTGATGCATGTTTCTATGCGTCTGAACCCTTTGTATGCAGCTGCAACAAGGGTAAGAAGCGATAGCAAATAGAGACTTTCGATGTTTAGGGCTATCTTCCCGAACGGATTGGTTTGGGCTAGATATGCACAGGCGGCGAGCGTAGCCCCAAGCACAAAGCGATCGAACTGGGAGTTCTGTTCGCTGTAGATTTGGTGCAAAAGCACGCTGCGAGAATCCGTATGGCTCATAGCTCGTCCGCGGGATGATTGGGGCTAGGATTATATCAGCAGCTCGATGGGCTTCTTCGCGCGGATGACCTCCAGATGAGCAAGGCACAACGGCTGCTGTTTAGATCGACGAGCGAAGTCACTACTCTTTGCAACGGCTATCCCAAATCAGCGCGAACTCCACAGGGGCGTCCGCCGTACGCAGCAGTACCTGCCCGCTATCGAGAACGATGAAACGCCTGCGTTTCACGTTAAGGCCCGACTCGGTGAGATAGCTCACCTCGCCGCATCCATTGCGCTCGTTCGTGAAGGTTGCCGATTCGGGAATCGATAGACGCTGCTGAACCTGATGGCGTGCCTGCATGGCAGCGTCGTCAGGCTTGCCGCCATTCCCGCATGAGCTGACCGCCAACACCGTTAGCAGAATGGTTGTCAGGACAACAGTTAGTCTTGGCCTAGGCAAAAGCGAGTCCATAAATGCTCAAAGGCTTGGTCATGGTATTCAGCTTCTACCATGACATCGTTTCCGTTCGTGGCAATGAACCGCCTATACCCAGATTCGCGCCCGTAAAAGTCGCGGTGCTTGAACTGACCACAGCGCCCGATCTGGTTACGGATCTCAACGGTGTCAGGGTTGCTAACGTGAGCGAGGAGCGCGGACCGAGCAGCAGACTCAACCTTGAGCTGAGCGGGACTATTAGCATCGGAGCGAGATGCAGACCACTTCGCTCCGATGAGTGCAATGATTGCCAGTGCGCAAGCGAGCAAGAATATCCTTCCCGCCGTACTGCCTGGCTGTTTGGTTCTATTCAACCGAATGTCTCGATAAATGGGGCTCTAGGCCCTCAAAGAAGCGCTTTAGATACCCAGCGAAGCCATCTCGAGTGGAGTCCGGTAGCTGGCTGCAGCGGAGTTGATGCAAGCACGTGCCTGGAAGTTATTCTTGTTGTCCGCCACCGCTTTGGCAACGTCCAGGCCCAGATCGCGTAGCCATTGTTTGCTGTAGATCACAGCGGCACCACCGATCGCGCCCAGCGTCAGCGCGGCGAACAGGTTGTAGATGTATGCCGAGCACTGGCCGATCTGCTGAGTAGCCACGCGGACTACTTCTTCGACCTCTTCGTTGTAGTTCAGGCTATCGGCAATGGACTGGTTCCAGATGCTCGCTACCAGGGCTTTGGTGACTTCGATTTGTTCGGGAGTGAGAGCCATGTTTATTTACCTCATATGCTTGGATGGATTGGCCGGCTTCAGCCGCATCGAGGTCGCTCTGAGGCGATATATCGAGACTCTCGGTCTTCAGGTGGTTCAAGGTTCCGCAGCGCGGGCACTTGATTTGGATAGTCGTGAACGCTCCCGTCCTTGCCAGGAGTCTGTTACAGGTTCCACAACGTTGGTCTTTCATGGTCTGCATAGCCTTTTCTTTTCTGATAGGCTCGCCCAGCACTCGCGAGTGCGGAGGGCCTTGGCTGGCTTGCAGGCTGGTTCTGCGGGTCGGCGCCTAGGGCTGATGTTGCTGCATCAGTTCTAGGAGCCCTCTTCTCTTCTTTGATTATTTCGAGCACCGTGCTCAGCTGTGAGCCGCCGCGTCGATTAGGTGCAACTAATCAGCGATCCCACCCAGCGAATTGTCTCTATCACTCCCCAGCCAAACAGGCAGAGGGTGAGAACGCAGGATGAGAGGACGATTACCCAGGTGATGCGCTTCATCAGAAACCCTCGTGGTCGTCGCGCTTCATATGCCTGCCTTCCGCTTAGCCTCGAGAACCGCATCCACAATCTCGGTGATTTGCCGGTCCTTCTTGGCCTCACTCCAGGCGAACAGGGCTCGAACCAATACCCATGCAGGCAAGCCACACACGAAGATGATGCCGCCGATGGCAATCATGCCCAGGTCGTCATTCACCCAATGGCCCAGGTCGAGCCAGCGAACTACGAAGGCGCCACCGCCGATGCTCGATACGGTCGTACTGATCATGGCCACGCAGAACTCGCGTACCGTCTTAGGCAGCGTCATGGCCATTACGACGATTGCAGCCAGTACAGCGACGAACCCGAAGGCGCCCAGCTTGTACAGCGCGATACCACCGAGGGTAGTGAGCGGGCCTGGTTCGGACATGGTGATACCCGTTAATTTCATGAGGGCACTCCCGGCCTCGGCCTGGTGGTGTCGTAGTTAGTCCGGCCTCACATGCCTATCGCTATCCGCTCGGTGCTAGGAAGCAGTCAAAGGCATGGGGCCGGAAACAAGAAAGCCCCGACACATGGCCGAGGCTTGTAATGGGTGCGCTGGGTAGGTGAGCCCTGATCTGACCGTTCGCGCATAAAAAAGCCCAGCGGTTAGGCTGGGCTCTTGAATGTGGTAGCAAGGCATGGAATCGAACCATGCTGAACGAGCTTATGAGACTCGCGACATCACCAGACAGTCGACCTTGCTAGCAAGTGAAGCGGTAAAACCGCAATCTGTGGGAATACTCACATACAACTGGCGCCACGTCTAGTCCTTTTACATGTAAATTTAAGCGGCCTCAGCATAACTGCAAAGCATCGCGTCTACCCAGGCGATTCCGGCAGTCAGATACATCTCTGCCTTGTTGTGGTGAACGCCCATAGCGCGGCCCAATTGGCGATAGCTAGTCATGCTGTGGCGATACCAGAGGAACAGCGCATAGGCGGCCTCTTGGTAGCGAGCAGCCATCCGGCACACCAGGCGATCAATCATCATGGCCGTTTCCTCTTGGATCTGAGGAACCTCGCCGCCTGTATTGCCCATCTTGTTGCACATCAGCGCGTATGTCGGGGATACGTAGCGCGGCAAGCCGGTCTGGCAGCGGACCCATATGCCCCATTGGCTCAGCAGATACTCGGTGCTTAGGTCTTTCATGCTTCGCTCCTCGGGAACAGGTTGAGCCCATCTTTCGCGCCGCCGTCATAGCAGGCCCTCGCCTTGCTCCCGCGCTCGTTCCACCGCTCCACGGCGATGCGCGCTACAGCCATAACAGTTAAGTCATGCAGCCCTTCAAAGATACCCAGCGTGCAGCTGTCGATTACTGGCCCTTGCGCCCCACATTCGTGACACCAGACGTAAGCTGAGTAGTTTTCTTCGGAGTACTCGTCCAGCGGACGGTCAAACTCCACCTCTTTGCCCGTCATGTAGTCCTTCGCGATGACGCAGGGCGGCCCCTCGCAGAACGGGCATGGCGCCATGGTGATTTGCTCGGTCATGCTGCTGCTCCCCGTGCTGCTGCCGCATCGCGGCGAAAGAATGTCCCGCCGACGCAGTGAATCAGCGTCTGCTTGCCGTTGGCGTAGGTGATGTCGTGCGTCCAGGTCCAGCCGCTCGGACTGTCGGCGTTGTAGGTCATGTCCATCTGTGAGCTGGTACCGACGGATCGGGCACCGTCGATGATCTCTGCGCCGTGTGAATGGCCCTTCACGACCTTGGCGCCGATTGTGGCGAAGCTCTTGGTCGATCCCCGGACCCCATTAGGCCCTTTGTGGCCGTGCCACCCGTGCTCTATACCGTGGCGCATGAACGACTCGCCTGGCTTGAGCCACCGCAGTCGGTCGCCGTGTTTCATCAGCTTGTCCATCCAGTACTGGAACGGGTCGCAGTAGCTTCCCTCATGGATGGCGCGGAGCATGGCGGCCTTCGTCTCGTGGAAAACAAGGGTGTTCTCCATGTCGAGGGCGTGCTCTGCCTTCTCGAGCCACTGAGTGAAGTGGTCGTGGTGGTTCGAATTGACAATCACTGTCTTGTCGGCAAACCCGGACAGCAGATCGACGTGACGGGCGGTGACCTTCAGCTCATGCAGTACGCCGCTGGTACCGCTGACATGGCGGCGGAACTTCTCGAAGAACTTGGCGTGGTGGCTGGCCGATCCAAAGTTCAGCACGTCATGCAGCACGAGAGCCTTCGGGCGGATCAGCTCGGCAAGCTCCTTGGTGGCCTGCGTAACGATCGGTGAAGCCATCTCGGCATGGATATCGCCCATGGTCAGCACCTCAGCGCGTGGCGCCGGCTCTGCGCCCTTCACCGTGTACTTGGTGGCGAGGTCGATAAAGCTGCCGTCCTTCATCGGGCAGATGTGGCGGATGTGCGTGCGCGGGCCATCCACTTCGACCACGACCGCACCGAGCGTGTGGTGGAACTTGCCAGAGGCGCCCGCATTGGTGTCGCTGTAGTTCTCGACTGTGCAGGCGCCGGTACTCATTACCAACTTGGCCGGCACGCCCGGATTGGTGGCCACAGTCTTCAGCGCGATCTTCGGGTGACCAATGATGGCCGAGGCGGTACCAGTCACGGTCTGCCACTTCTGCAGCGGATTGACTGCGGTCGGTTGGGTCTTGATGTCGGCCAGCACGATCAGGTCGCGGGCGATCTTGGTCCGCTCGCTGACCAGGTACGGTACCAGACGAGAATCCCACCACTCGTCATCGCGCTTAGCGTCTCGGTTCGTCGGGTTCTGGTACCGGAGCGGGATGACCATCAGGCGCGCGCCAATCTTCGAGCAGTATAGATGCAGCGTCTTCATGAAGCCTGCATGGGCCTTTGTCGCGTTTACGGCACAGGTGACCACGAATGTCTCGCCTGCGGCGCTCACGGCTTCTGCCGGCGCCGAGCTTGGCTGCAGCAGGCCTAGCCCGATGAGGCGCGTCCGGTGCCGCTCCACGTTGCGGATGTTCAGCCCCAGCAGCGCGGCAGCTTTTGCATTGCTGCGCCCGGTCATGGCTTCGATTAGCGCTGCGTCGTCGTGTTTGCGAGCAACCATTAAGCGGCCTCCCCCGAGGTGTACTTCATGATGCGAACGCGTACGGCGCCGCCTGAGACTGTTTCGTCGCTTACGCTGAGCTGTGTAACGAAACGGTTGTCATCGATGCCCAGCGCGTCAGCCAGGCCGTCTCTGCCCGCTTTGAACGCGGCGAGCATGTTGTCGTCGTCCCGCTTACGCCGGTCGGGAGGCAGGAACTCGATTGCCAGTAGTGCGCGACCTTCAGGCATGACCATTCCGGCCGCCTTGCACAGCAGATGGCAGTCAGCGCGGTACCTCTTGGCTATTGGCGCCTTGGCCCGCCAGTGCTTGCGCGAGTTCGGGCTGAGTTCCTTCGGCGGCCAGGGCAGCAGGACTTCGGTCATTTACCTGCCCTCGCTTCCAGCGCCGCACGAACCATCGACCGGAGCAGCGGGCTCATCCGCGACAGCTCGGCCGATACCCACTTGCGCCAGGGCTGAATCCCCATCGGCTTGCACCGGGCGCGCATCTTGTCCGCGATTACCCCGGCAAGCTGCTCCGCATTGGCCTTGGCAATCAGGCCGTCCGCTGTTAATCCGCGCCTCGCCGCAGAGGAAGTCATCGCCTAGCCTCGCCTGTAGATCGATTCGAGATACCTTCATGCGCTTGCCAGCCCGCTCAGTGCCTCAGCCTTCAGCGCGGCATAGGCCACGCAATCCTCGGCGCTGTCAGCGTGGTAGCTCGGGTTCTGCCACTGCCGCACGTCCTTTAGGACCTGCAGCAATAGCCAGCCCTCGGCCTCAGTCAGGTTCCGGCCGGTGATCGCGTTGAACGCCTCAACGGTTCGCCACATGGAGCGCTCCCCGTCCTGGGCGTCGTACTGCTTGCCGCGCTCTTCCATCAGGGCTTGGGCTTTACCAAGAAACTCGTGGGCTTTCATGCCGCCTGCTCCTGTCCGGTGAGCTGTTGCACCAACTGCAACAACTTCTCCTCTGTTCCGAATCGCTCGATGAAGGCCAGCTTTGCCAGGTGGATGCTTGGCACGGCCGGGTGATGGGTGCCGCGATGGTGCGCCGGGCAGAGTGGTATGCCGTCCATGTGGCTTGCGCGCTGACCCTTGCCGCGACCGGCGCGTGGGTGATGGATCTCGGCTGGCGTGCCGGGCGTGCCTTGCAGGTAGCAAGCAATGCAGCCCAGGGCGGCAACGCGGTTGAGGTGCTGCTTCTCGGCCTTGGTCATTGCGGCTCAACCCCATCTCGCATGGCGTGATGCTTGTCTCGCCGAATGATCGCCGTGCATGCCTCGTGACCGTGGAAGCACTCGTCTGGCATTCCTTTTGGGTCGCTGCAGCAGCAGTCAGAGCAGATCCAGCCGCATTCACCTCGCGCTGCTTGATCCGTCCAAATCCGCGTACTGGCATTCATGCTTTCGATGTGCGCCGGAAGATCAGCGAGCGGAACAACGGAAATCTTCACCTGAGTCATGCTGCAATTCCCCAATGATCAGCAGTGGTGAACTTCACGCCCTGCTCTGCTGCGAAGGCTTCCATCACCTCGAACATGTCGTTGAACCACTTCTTGCTCTGCTTGCGGGTGGAGATGCCCAGGACGACGAATCCGCCATTCAGGCCCGGCACGGCGCGCTGCTGCTCGACCGAGGCGCTGAAAATGTGCTTCCAGTCCTCGTCTTTCAGCATCTGGCCGTACCACTCAACCTGGCGGGAGATATCGCGCAACATGGCCCACATGCGGCGGTTCTGCTGGTCGCTGCGAACCTCCTCGCGCATGGTCCAAGTCCAGCCGGCGTCGAGGTCGATCTTCTGCAGGCAGTTGATAGCGCGCTGGCGGTCCATCTCGTTGCGTAGGGGGAAGGCTGGATTAGCCACGGCGGCGCGCCTCCATCTGTGCATGGATCTCTTCGCACGGCACGCAGCGCACGGCGTTCTTCACGGCCTGGCGGCGAGCCGGGAGGATGTCCTCGCCACAATCCAAGCAGTCCGGCCGGCCATCGCCCTGCAGCCTGGCCTGTACCAGCGCCACGCCACCTATACGATCCGCTTCCTCTAGGCCAGTAGCGCGATCTGTTACATCGGGGGCTGTGCGGGCCTGGTGGAAGGCTTCGGTGATTTCCATGAAATCAGACATTTATGCAACCTCCTGCATCTGGGCAGACGCGACCAGGGCGATACGCTCGCCAATCCAGCGCATCACGGGCACGGCCATAGAGTTTCCCAGCGCCTTGTAGCGGGGGCCGTCTGCGGCTTCCTTGTTTCGGTATGGGACGAGGGTGTAGCCGTCAGGGAAGCCCTGAAGGCGCTCGCACTCAGTAGGGGTTAGGCGCCGAACGGCTGAAGTGCTGGCGACCACGTTTGGCCCAAGTGCCGTGTCGCTGTTATCCACCTGCTTGCCATAGTTGCTTGTGATGGTCTGAGCCAGTTCGCGGCATGCGATGTAGTTCTGCTGCTGAGCTCCCGCTTCTGCGGCAAGCGCCCCAACGATCTGCCCGTCGCCATTGATCTGGCGAACCTCGCTACGGCTGTTCTGCGTGAATGCGCATACAGCGTTTTCACCTCCACTGTTACGGCCAAGCGCAAACGCTGTCGTCGTGCTGGTGCAGGGATCTTGCGTGCCATGACAGACAATCAGGCTGTCTGCCGTATCTACGTCGGTTCCTGGCGGACGATCTCCACCTGTGCTGTTTCCTCCAGCGCGCAAAGTAGGGCAGACGGTAGGGACTTCCCTCTTTTCTCGGCGCGGCGGAGTATCCCGGCGCACGCCTTCGCGCTCAAAAAGTACCGATGCGGGATCGAACCCTTCTCTAGCACTTGCCACAACGAACACACGGCGGCGGCGTTGGGCCAGGCCGAAATATTGGGCGTCAAGAACCCTCCACGCGATTGCTCTTTTGGGTCCATACACACAACCAGCGTCCGTCCACCGCTTCCCTGAAGGCTGCAGTTCGCAGTCCTCCCCAGCCAGCGCGCCAAGAAAGCAGCCGAAGGCGTTGCCTCGGTCGGAAAGTACCCCTGGTACGTTTTCCCAGACGGTGATTGCTGACTGCTCTCCCCGGGCAGTCCGAACATGGTCAATTGCATCTGCGAGCCTCACGAATTCGATAGTCAACTTACCGCGTGCGTCCTGTAGGCCCGCTCGCATCCCTGCAACACTAAACGCCTGGCATGGAGTGCCGCCGACAAGTACGTCAGGGGCAGCCACGGTGCCGGTCAGAACTTCCGTAGCGATCTTGGTCATGTCGCCAAGGTTCGGCACTTCCGGGTAGTGGTGAGCCAGTACGGCAGCTGGAAAGGCTTCGATCTCAGCGAGCCATGCGGCGCGGTAACCCAGCGGATGCCAAGCCACGGAAGCGGCCTCGATGCCAGAACAAACTGATCCGAAGTTCATTTCCCCGCCCCCGATGCCTTAACAGTTCCGTTCCAGCAGATTGCTATCCGACGAGCACCCTTGGTCATCTCTACCGATTCGCCTGAGGCGGACTGGTCGATGACGTAACCCTGTGCCTTGTATTCGTTCACCTTGGCCAGCTGGGGGCCGGTGAGGGAGTGAGAGCGGTTCATGGGGTTACCTCCAGCGACTTCAGCGCGGCCAGCTGCTCAGTCCTCCGGCGCTCGAACTCCTCCTGACGCGCCCTGATTGCTGCTTGGCGTTCCCGCTCTTTCGCTGCTTGGCTCTCCTCTACGGACGCCTTGACCAGCTTCAACTTGGCGCGAACGTCCGGGCTCGGCATCGCTACGCGTCCGGTAATAAGGCCAGCAATGGCGGCGCCGTTTTGGGTGACTGGCTCGTGCGTCAACTGAGCGCGGTATTCCTCAACGACCGGAGCAGGCAAGCGACCAAGGCGGCCAGCCTCTTCCACGGCCAGCAGGCGGCGCTGGGTGTCGTAGCCGGGCGACAGCTTCCAGCACACCGGCTTGCCTTCACGGCGGGCGGTGTCGACTTGGCGCTGGTAAGCGGACAGGAAGGACATGCGAGCCCCAACCTTGTCGCCGGCTTCCAGCACTGCGCGGGCGGCACCAAGGGCGAGCTGGATTTCGTCAGTCAGGACAACGCTGTCGAACTCATCGGACGCAGCCAGGGCGAGTGACCAAGCCTCGTTCGGCTCAGGACGGCCATCGGCGGCTTGAACGCGCTGAAGGATCGCGGCCAGTGTCAGCTTGCCGGTCAGTTCGCGGCGGCAGGCACGGAGCGCGGCGGCTATGTCTTCCATCTGGTAATCAGCGAGGTCTTCAGCCATCAGCTCGGCAGCACCGGCGCTGATCGCGTGACCCAGGGTTTCCGCTGTGGCGCAGAGCGCTGCGGCCAGTTCGGCTTGATCTTCACAGGAAAGCATTGCGCTTACCTCCCTTGTCACGAATACGCTGGGCGGCTTCTTGCGCGGCGTTGATATTGGCTTGGGTCTGCTCGAGCTGGCGGGCGGTAGCCGAGTTCATCTGGCGGCCGGTTTGCCATTGGGTGTGGTAGGCCTCGCACTTGGCGAGCAGGTTGTTCAGGCTGTGGCAGTCGTTGATCAGGCGGGCGTCGTTGATCGTGACGTAGTAGGCCGCGACGCTGTGCGCGACCTCAGCTCCAAGACGGTCGATCAGCTGGCTGATCTGGCCGCCAACCTTCGCGTTCCACACCGGCCACGCTGAATAGCGCTTGCGGTAGGCCATCGCGTAGTTGGCCCAGGCCTTGAAGGTTTTGCAGGTCTGGTCTTTAGGGCCGGGCATGTCGGCAGGGATATCAACACGCGGCGCCTCGAATGGAATCACGACCGCCCCGGCAGCGCTTGCCGCAGCCGGTAGGTTTTTCAGGTTATCTTCCAGGTTAAATTCCTGGTTAAAAGATTCCTGGTTTATAGGTCTGTGTGAACCTACCCCCTCAGTTCCCTGTGAACCTACCGTGGGTTCAGGCTGACCCATGGTAGGTTCAGGCTGAACGGGGTAGGTTCCCTGTGAACCTACCCCCTGGTTCATTAGGAGACGGTAGCTGTTCGGGAGTTTCACGCCGTTAGCGGCGCGGTTCTCAGTGACCAGATAACCCTTCTGCTCAAGCGTTTCGATAGCGCGTTTAACGCTCGATACGCTCATGCCGCAATCTTCGGCGATACGCTTGTGCGAAGGGTCACAGCGGCCAGTGTCGTGATTGGTCCGATTGGCCAGCATCAAGAGAACAAACTTCTCGCGAGTGGGCAGCTTTACATCTACTGCCCAGGCCATTGCCTGAAAGCTCATACCCTGGCCCCGCGCTTGATGGTGTTGATAATTTCGGAATTCATGTGTAACTTCCTTCCCGTGATTTGTTGCTGTTGAGAGCCCGCCCTTGCCCGGCGGGCTTTTTGTTGCCTGTCTTTCGGGTACTGGATAAATCCCCACCCTCTCCGCTGCGCTTACCTGTCGTTCGTGGTGGCCCTAAGATGTCAACCATGGAAACCAATGACAGGGATGTCCCGCTTAAGCAGCTGCCGCCTTCCACGGGAACGCCGGGCACAGCAAATCGCGCCGTATCTTTCCGGCTGTCGCTTCTTCGATTTGCAGGGCGCGTTCAGCAGGAACGGGGCGGGAGCCAGAGCACCACTGGCTTACGGTCGGGGGGCTTACTCTCAGGAGGCTTGCCAGCGCGGCCTTACCGCCAACAATCCTGGTGGCTTCTTCCATCGCTTCGGTGGGTGTCATTACAAGTTCTCCAACTGAACTGGAGAACAGAATAAGGCATTAGCTAATCACAAGGCAAGCCATTGCCTAACCAATAGTCGCTGAGGGCATATTAGGCAATGCTTACCGGTCCCGAACTCGGCGCCGCCATCGAGGCCGCGCGCGTAAAAAAGAACATTCCAAAGAACGCCCTCGCCAGGGAGTTCAAGATTTCTGCGCCTTCAGTTAACGGTTGGGTGGCCACTGGACGGATCGACAAGTCGAAGCTGATCGAAGTAATGCGGTATTTTTCTGACGTCGTAGGCCCTGAGCACTGGGGCCTTTCAGGGAGAGATGCCGAGCTGCTTCAGGTATTCGCAGGCCCAGGCACCCAGGGCTCCCAGGGAATCGCAGGTGCTGAGCCCGAAACGGCAGCGGATAGCGTCCTCAAAATGCTGGCTAAGGCAGGAAAGCTGACCCCAGAGGGTCGCCAGCGAATCCTGTCGGCAGTGGCAGAGGTGTCGGAGTCGCCATCCACCGGCAACGTCATCTCCCATGACTTTTCCGGGCTGCGTGCTCGCCCCGAAGAGATCCTGATCCCTCAGTACGACGTTCGCGCGGCGATGGGTCACGGCCAGGTACCGGCCGACTACAACGAGGCCGTCCGCAATCTGGTCATTCGTGAAGATGTCCTGCGCGAGAAAGGCGTCAACTACACCTCTCCCGAAGCGCTGGCCATGATCACTGGCTGGGGACAGAGCATGGAAGGGACGATCAATGACAAGGATCCGGTAATCGTTGATCGAGGGGTGAATGAGTTCATTGGCGAAGGCGTTTACGTGCTGACCTGGCATGGCCTTCTCTACATAAAGCGGATACAGCAGAAGGACGCCGACCATTTCTGGCTGATCTCCGACAACCCGAGCAATAAGGACTTGGAGGCACGGATCGATGACGTAACGATCCATGCCAAAGTCCTGCTGGTCTGGAACGCGCGGAAGCTCTGACCGAACAAAGGAATCACTATGTACATATGGATTTTTCTGGCTAGCTATCTGGCGGCGTTCTTGGTGGGATTCTTTGTCCTATCCCAAAGAGTCAGGGCTGAAGCGAATCATATGATCGAGCGAGGGCTCGATGCCGGCATGATCGACGACTTCTATGCAGCGATGGGGCGGCCAACTCTTGTTGCGGTTGTTCGCATTACCGCCGTCTCAGGAACGTTGCTCGGAGCTGTTGGATCTCTGGTCGCATGGGTATTTCTCGCGCAATAAATCATGCCGTGGGCGCCATGTTGCCGCCGGGAAAGGTTAGGGTTTGATCAGAGTCACAATCGCACTATCCGTGTACCTCTGCTGTATAACCGCCCAGTAGTGCCACTGCGGCACCTGCTATACACTCTGAGTGCAGAATCGCTATACTCCCGCGCCCTTCGAAAATGCCGGAACATTGAGGCTTTCGATGCGGTCATAGCTTCACTGCTACCTAGGCAGAAATAGCGCGCATACGCTGAGGAAAAAAAATGAAACCCGACAATATCTTGCTTCGTTGCTTCGCTGAGCGGAAGGAAGGTTACTGGCAGGCTTTCTGTATTGATTTGAATCTGGCCGTGCAGGGTGATTCTCGCGACGAGGTTACTCGCAAGCTACATGCTCACGTCTACGATTACCTGAAAGACATTTTCGAGGGTGAGGATCGCCCTTTCGCGGCGCAGCTGCTTACGCGCAAGGCACCGATTTCTCTGCGCGCACGCTACTATCTGATTGCTGCGCTATGTCATTTCCACCGCATCAAGGATCGCTGCACTTTCCAGGATGCCATGCCACTTAAGCTGGCATAAGTGGGGCGGCTACATCCACTGACTTGCAAGCAAGTTAAGGACGCGTTGAAGTTTTTGGGTTTTGAGCCAAGAGAGCGCACAGGAACATCCCACGAGAAGTGGGTTAAAACGGAAGGCGGGCAGCGATGGATCGTGACGGTCGACTGTCCTAAATCTCCGTTCGGTCCTGACCTGATAAAATCCATGGCATCCCAAGCTGGGATGAAGACTAGGGTTTTCCACAAGATTGCCGCATCGATGTAACCAAAGCCCCGCACCTAGCGGGGCTTTTTGCTTACGCCATGTCAGCATTTTCCTACACGACCAAGCGAACCTCAGCCATAGATAACCATACCGTCTTAAACCATAGTTCTTTGGCATTAGCGCAGGACGCGCACCGAGCCAGGAAGGCCGAAGGATTGCTGTGAGGAGTGCAGCTTCAGGGCCCGAAAGGAACAAGCAGAAACGTATGCAATAGAGCCCCGCTTCGGCGGGGCTTTTTGTATCTGGTCTACGCTGAACCTCTACCCTGGAGGTTCATATGAAAGATGCCGATGCGCTCCCCGCCCTGCTCTACAAGCTCCACATGAACCAACTCGCCATAGGCGCGGCCGTCGAAGAGCTGGCCATCTGGGTTGGGCAACGAGGCTCGATCGATACTGCTCAAATCGTCAAAAGCCATCTCAAGCAGATCAGCGATAGCTCTGACGACATCGCCGATCTAATCGCGACGCTCATGGCGATCGAGTAGAGCCATACCTGCCGCAAACTTATGCGCGTCAGAACGGAGCGTCTTCCAAAATCGGCGTCACCTCCTCCCCCTCGACGACCTGGTCGTCATCGCTCGACTTCTCCCATTCCAGCGTGACGGTGCCGTCGTCGTTGAAAACCATGTTCAGCCCGTCCGTCTCGGCCAGCATTTCCATCACCGAATCCCATGCCTCCTGCGGATCATCGTCGAGCCGGTGAATCGTCACCCTCCTCCCCAGCTGCGCAATAGGCGAGTTGATCATCGCTGAAACCCGCAACCCCAGCTTTTCTGCTGGGCTCGGCTTCCTTGCCTCCTGCATTCCCTTCTGCTTTGCCATCTTAAAACCTCCCCTTTGTACTGTATGCACATACAGTAGTCAGGGCCGTTTCGATTAGGCAATGCAAAAATTCGTCGAATAAATTAGGCATTAGCTATTTACAAGAATTAGGCATTGGCTTATCTTGAACCCATCGAAGCGAAACACAGCGACGACAGGCCGAGAGGCCTCGGGCTTACCCGGAATGCTCTTTAAACAACTTGGAACCCCTCCGCTGTCCCGACGCAGAAATGCGAGCGACGGAGGCTAAACACGACAGCCCGCGCTGCGACGAGATGCGCAGCCGCTTGAAGGCCTTATGCCGAGAGCGCCGTTACCGATGCCCTAGCGGGCCGCGCCTTGAGACGACTCCGTGCGCGAAATCAGTTGGCGAATATGCCGCCAGCAGTAACGGAAAAGAGACGACCCGGTCGCCACGGTGGCCGGGATGCTCTCCAGGAAGCCTTCGCAGAGGGCTTCGCGGAAAGCAACACCAGACAACGGAGATAACCATGGACACCATTCAAATTGATGGTTGGCAAGGACACCTCGGCCAAGGTTTGGCCCCGCGCCAACTGCTGGCAGTTCTCTGGGCAGCGACAGACAAAACCGCGAAAGAGATCGCCCGCCGCATGGATTGCAGCCACTACACAGTCAAGCAGCAGCTCGACGACGCCCGTTTCAAGTTGGGCGCCCGCACCACCCGAGGCCTATGCCTCGAAGCCATGAAGCGCGGAATCATCAGCCCACTTGTTTTGCTGCTCTGCCTATCTACTGGCATCAGCTCAATAGATCGCCCCGTTCAGCGCCCAGTACGCCCCGTAAAGGTGGCTAGCGTGATGCGGGCGCAGCGGCAGGAGATCGCATGACCCCTGACAAAAAGTTAGGCCTCTGCTGGCTATCGCTGGCCGTGGCAGTCCTTCTGCTCAACCTGAGTTGAGGTATCCCATGTCTCAGAACCTAAAAAACACGCTCGGCTTCATGGTCGGGCTGCTAATCGCTTTCGCTATAGCCGCCGTGATGAACGGTTGGGTGTAGCTCGAACTACTGAGGATTCCTTAGGAGTTCACAGACCCGCCCCATACGCCGTCCAGACGCACCCCGGCAGCAGACGCTGACAAGGGTTAAGCGAGTGGATGAGGTGGAGTTGGTGGCTTAACAACGAACGGAGGTAATCAGGATGAGCAATCCAGTTTGGCCGGATCACTTCCGGTACATCGACGAGATCGGCCCTGAAGGGGTTTCGATCATCTGCAAGCGGTACGTAGTCATTCGCGAAACCGAACACTGCTACTGGCTGGTAGTTCCCAGCTACGCCTATGTCGCCAAGGCTCGCCTTGAGCGTGGCGGCATTCCAAAGTATGCCAAGCGCGTGCTGAAGGAATCAGGCCGGCGCTTTGCGTACCCAGAAAAAGCCAAGGCGCTTGAGTCCTACAAGTCGCGGAAGCGCTGGCAGCTACGACACGCAGAGCTAGCCACCGAAAGGGCGCGCGCGGCACTGGACGAGATCAAGGATCTGTCAGCAATAGAAGATCTGCGCATCTGCGCTGGCGGCGACTACATCAAGAATTTGGGCTGGGAAGCGGCCTAACCCATGCCGACCCTCCCCGAGCTGTACCTAATGGCAGCCGTTCTATTAGCCACCCTGGTTTATGACTGGCGCCGGGAACGTAAATAACCCCGCCCCATGGGCACCCATCAGCACATAGGAGGATGAGATGAGCGAAGGATTTACGCCGGGGCCTTGGGAGGTTGTAGGCGCGCACGTCTACACGAAGCTGGGGGCCCTTAACCGAGCTGGATCGCGCGCACATCAGACTGACGGCTGGAACGTTGCCAGCATCAATCCATGGGCATGCACGAACGCAGCCGGAGAGGATGAAGACATGCCCGTGACTGAGTCCATGGCTAACGCACAGCTGATAGCGGCTGCGCCTGACCTGCTGGAGGCGCTTATAGAGCTCCGCGACTGGTACGCAGAGCACACCGGGATGCCGGCCGCTCGCGCAAACGCAGCCATCGCCAAGGCCCGCGGCACAGCATGACCCCCTATCACGGCTTACTCCTCCTCACCGCTATCTGGATCGTATGGATTGTCAGGGAGTGGTGGGGGAGGAATTGGAAGGAGAAGGATGATGGAAGCGAAAGAGGTTGAGACAGGCGGGCCGGCGTTTCCTACCGGCAAGCAACACCTGGAGCGGCTTGCTGGAACCCGATACGCGCATCGGGTCGTATCAGACGGATCAGGCATGACCCTTCGCGATTACTTCGCAGCGAAGGCGATGCAGTCAATGGTGAACAGCGGCACCTATGAAGTTGGCGGCTGGGATCAGCGAGACATAGCCATCCAGAGCTACCAAATGGCCGACGCAATGTTGGCTCAGCGCACCAAGTAACACCCCTCCTACACCCCAGCACTCACCGCAAAGCCTCCCCTTGTAACCACTGGTCCTGCGATACAGGACGGGGGCTTTGCAGTGGGTGCCATTCCGCGAGGATTCAACATGAGCGAGCTAATCGAGGCACTGGAGCCGTTCGCCCTTGAGGCGGCGCTGTGGCACGGCAAGGTCAAGGATGACCGCGAAATCATCACCGTGAGCAGCCACGAGGATTTCGACTGCCAGCAAGAGCGATACATCACGGTCGGCGACCTTCGCCGGCTGGCCCGCATTCACGCAGAGCTGGTGAGCCAGCAACGGAGCGCAGCATGAACCAAGACATCCAGAACGCCCTGCTGGGCCTGTTCAGCGTGTGCCTCGAAGTTAACGGCGCCGGACGCCTCAACGCCCACATGAGCTATTCGCCGCACGTCAACTGCGTGGCTGTCTACGTCCTCCCGGCTGACACCGAATACCAGCTGGCCGACCGCGACTACAGGCTGAACGAGGACGTGTACATCTGCCGCAACTTGGGCGGCACACCACAGCAGATCGTGGCGAACCTCAACGCCCTGGCGGGAAAGGTTCGTGAGTTTCTGCTACCAGCGCACGAGGAGGCGGCATGATCAAGGAAGTGAAGCGGTACGCGCCGTGGGACTCGGAAAACGGAATGGTCGAGCACCAGTTTGGCAACTGGGTTGACGCGGATGACTACGAAGCCCTTCTCGCTGAGCGGGATCAACTCAGAAGCACACTGATTGAAACCAGGCGGCTATTCGTAAGAGACACGGACGAGCTGATCGCTGAGCGGGATGCGCTCCGGGATGAAAATGCAAACCTCCAAACTCGGCTCACCGGCATGACATTTGACCGAAACTGCAGAATGGAGGAGCGGGATGCGCTGAAGAAGGTGCTGGATCGTCAGGTTCCGCTGCATGACGCGATCCAGCGTGCGGCTGGCGATCTGCCGGAAGGGTGGGAAATCCGGCTATGCGTTGAGCATCACGCTGGCTGGGTTGAGCTGATCGGCCCAGACGGTTCAGAAGACTTCGCCACCAACGATGAGCGCCTTGATTACACCGTTATCGACGCGCTTGAACACGCCCTGCAAGGAGCGCAGCCATGCACATAGCCAAGGCAGCAGCCGGCTGGGTTTTCTTCGCCTTCACAGCAGCGTGTATCGGATCAATTGCCCATGTCGGCCTGTTGGGGGGTGTGTGATGGATGTGCTCAAGACAATCGGCGGCGGTGTGCTGGCTCTGGCCGGCATCGCCTTGTGGTTCATGGCTAGCGGACTTGCAGGGAGGGTGACGGGAATATGAACAATATCGATTGGAACGAAGCTCCCGAGTGGGCAACTGGTCACGGCCTCATGAATGGCGGCTTTGGCATAGAGCAGGTGTGGTTCAACGCCGAGCAGTACCAGTACCAGCATATGCGTTGTCGCGGGGGTTACGGCCCTTATCCATTTGGCGACGGAAACGCGGCCATTGGGGAAATCCATTTCCAGCAACACAGACCGGCGCCATGGTCAGGCGAAGGCCTTCCGCCAGTTGGGACGGTGTGCGAGGCATGGCACAACGGATCAGCCCAAGGAGTTGTTGAGGTGCGTTACGCCGGGGATTGCATGGTTCTCTGGAATGTAAAGCTGAAGCACGAGCAGTGCTCGGTTGCTGAGAACTACTCGTTCCGCCCCATCCGCACGCCCGAGCAGATCGCGGCGGAAGAGCGGGAGAAGGCCGTCGACGCCATCCAAGACGATCTGTCGCTGTCTCCTGAGTGCCGCTACATCGCTAAGCGAGTTTATGAAGCCGGCTACCGCAAGGTGACCCCATGAACCGCGCCCTCCCCATCCCACACGACGACACCCCATCAGGCCACAGCTATGCGGCTGCGTTGTGGACCATCTGGATATTCGGCCTAACCGGTGTGTTCCTCTTCGGCCTGGCGTTCGAAGCCGCGCTGAATCACTTTTTCGGAGTTTGAACAATGAGCAACCAGAACATGAGCATCTGGAGCCAGGTCGAGAAGACCGCTCCGGAGGCCACCAAGTCAGCGAAGGTCGACGGCCAGAACATCACCAGTATCAGCGGCCAGCACATGATCAAACGCGCCACGGAGATCTTCGGACCCGTCGGCATCGGCTGGGGATGGAGCGTAATCGAAGAGCGCTTCGACGAAGGGCCGGAGGTGCTGAACGACAAAGGGCTCTCGCTTGGCCGGATCCAGAGCCACACGGTGCGTATAAAACTTTGGTTCATGCAGGATGACAAGCGCGGCGAGATCGAGCAGTACGGCTGCACCAAGGCCGTCTACAAGTCGAGCTACGGAATGTCGGTCGACGCGGAGGCACCGAAGAAGTCGCTCACCGATGCCATCAAGAAGGGATTGGCGATGCTTGGCTTCAGCGCGGACATTTTCCTCGGTCTCTACGACGATCAGGACTATGTGGCAGAGCGCAAGGCGGAAGCAGCACTGGAGCAGGCGGAGAACAAGGAGGACGAGGCCGAGCGGCAGCGCCTGGAGCGTCTCGACTGGCTCAAGGCGGCGCTCGAAACCATGGCCGGCGCCGTCACCATGAATGAGCTGAACAAGCTGCACGCCACCTACGTGCGCAGCGCCAGCCGCCGCAATGAAGAGAAGTTCGTCAAGCGCCTAGCGATGGCCTTTGAGGAGCGCAAAGCCCAGTTTGAGCAGAAGGAGGCCGCATGACCGCCCTTTACGAAATCACCGGCCAGTTCAAGGAGCTGGCCCTGCTGCAGGAGACGGCAGACGAGGACGTAGCCGTTGCCATCCGCGACACGCTGCAAGGCATTGAAGCGGAGTTCAACGACAAGGCGCTGGCCGTCTCGCACGTCATCCTCAACTTCGACGCCGACGTTGCCGCGCTGGATAAGGAAATCGACCGACTGCAGGAGCGCAAGCGCCTCGTCACAAACCGTCAGCGCGAGATCAAGGAATACCTGCGCGAGAACATGGAAGCGGCCGGCCTGACGAAGATCAGCTGCCCGCTATTCACCATCACCCTCGCCAAAGGCCGGGAATCGGTTGTGGTGGATGACGAGAACTCAATCCCTGACGAGCTGATGAAGGTCAAGACCGATATCTCGCCAGACAAAACTGCCATCTCCGCCAAGCTCAAGGCTGGCGAGGAAGTGCCCGGTGCGCGCCTGGAGCGCGGCCAATCATCCATCCGCATCAAGTAAGGAGCCAGAATGGCAAATCTCAACGAATGGCGCGGCATCGGCCGGCTTGGAAACGACATTGAAGTTCGCTTCATGCCCAACGGTAACGCCGTCGCCAACTTCAATATCGCGGTCGATGACAGCTACAAGGACAAGCAGACCAACCAGAAGGTCGAGCAAACCGAGTGGGTGCGCTGCGTGGCTTTCGGCAAGACAGCCGAGTTCCTGGGCGAGTGGCTGCACAAGGGCAAGCGCATTCTGGTCTGCGGCAAGATGAAGACCCGGAAGTTTGAGAAGGATGGTGTCGAGCGGTACGTGACAGAGATTCATGTCGGCCAGGGAACCGAGATCATCGATTGGCCGGAGAAGGATGCCCAGCGGCAGCCACGCCCGCAGCAGAACCAGCCCCGCCCACAGAGCCAGCCGCAGCAGCAGCCAGCGCCGGACTACGACAGCTTCGACGACGACATCCCCTTTGCCGACCCCTATCGCGGCGACCGCTCCCTTCTGATCTGACGGAGACGAACATGCAAATCAACATGACCAAGCAAGTCCCGGTCGACGTGAAAGAGTTTCGTATCCATCTCAAAGTTCGTGACAGCTTCGGCGGCGACCTTGTGGACGCGCAAGGCGACACGGTGAAGTGTTACGAAGGCTACGTGCCTGACTTCTTCCCGGGCGAGCACTACGGCGACTATCTGATCCTGAACATCGATATCGAAACGGGCCATATCCTCAATTGCAAGAAGCCCCGCCCTGATGACCTGCAACAGTTCATCAGCCAAGCCGCCGACGACGACTGACCCACCCGGGCGCCCCTCGGCGCCCTCCTCCCCGGACAATAACCATGAACCTCGATGACACCATTCGAGCGATGGCCGCACTCGGCCAGAGCAAAGGCCAGGTGCGCGAAGCCCTGGGCATTCCACGCAACAAGTTCACCGAAATCGCAAAGATGCTTCCGGATATCCACTGGCAACAGACGCCGGAAGAACGGGCCGCACGGATCGCGGGAGCGAAGAAGGGAATCGCCACCCGGCGCGCCAAGCATCTCCGCACAGTAAACGGCGTTACCGGATCGATCGAAGAACTTTGCGAGCGCTTCGGCCAATGCAGCGCAGGCCACGCGCGACGACGCATCCGGCAGGGCATGTCGCCAGCTGAGGCCATCACCACGCCGGCGCCCGGACGATGGAAGAAGGCCGCATGACCGAACACGAAAAAATGTGCTCGTGCTGCAAGGAATGGTGGCCGGCAGATACCGAGTTCTTCTTCAGGAACATGAGGACGAAAGACGGCCTCGGCTACAGCTGCAAGGCCTGCTTCTTCGAGTCGCCCACCTACCGATCGCGCAAAGATCGTACGGCTACGGGCCCCATGTACTCCCCCTGGGAACGCCTATTCAGACAAGACGAGGCCAGAGCCTCATGAGGTGATCCATGTTCACCGAATCAGCAACAGTCAAGCGAATCAACCGGCAGTGCGTCATCTGGCTGCACAAGCCGACCAATACCCGATACGTGAAGGTAGTTAGCAATGGCGCCGAGACGCTGATGCAGGGCGTCAGCGGACACCGGTACGTGACTGAGGACGAACTAAACAACGCCGAAATTTGGACTACAGCGTAGGCCGGGAGGTTGTCATGGAACCGATCGAAGAAATCGTGCACATCCCGGCCGACGCCTGGGCAATGTGTTTTGTTGCTGCCCACCCCGAGCAGTCTGCGGAACTGGAAATGCTGACCCAGGACTACCTGGCGCACGGCGGAGAGATCCACGAAGTGCCAGCCGGTGTGCGGACTAAGCCCGACAGCAAGGCCGAGCGTCTGCTCGGCGTCATCCCAACTACCCAGTTCAGCCGAGGCGAACACCTCGAACACATGGCGCCGGCCGAGCGGCGGAAGTCAAAGCGTGACGCGAAGCTGGTCGAGCAGATAGCCCAGCTTCTCCCGGTACCGAACCGGGCCGCGATATCCAAAGCCCTCGGCATCAGCGACGACCTTACGAGACGGCTGCTCATGGAGCACTTCGGCGAGGAAGCGCGCGGCCTTCTCGAATCACGGTTCGACGACGGCCCAGCTCTCGCCCGCGTCCGCCAGGCTATCGCAGGCGGCGCAGTCGGCTACCTGACCATCTGCGAGCGCGCCTGCGTCCACTACGCGACATTGAAACGACTCGAATCCAAATACAGGCTGAAAATCACCAAGGCCACGCGCCGAACGGAGATGCAATCATGACGACGGAATTTGACGAACTACAGCTCGAGCGCGAGCGGCACCGCGAGACGTGGACGCAGCTTGAGCAGGTGACGGGGTTGCTGTGGGATGTGGTTTATGTTTTCGAGGGGAATCATCCAGCCCCAGGGCTAGTGATCGCTCGCGTTCGCAACACGCTATCCCAGCAGGCCGAGCCAGATGAGTGCTTCTGCCATACCGGTAACGCATCGCTGATGCACCCTTGCCCGGTTCACCCTGTCGAGGTCGAAATGGAAGTTACACAGGCCGAGCCAGCCCCGGCGCAGGATGAGCGGGAGGCGAGCTATGCGGAAGTCGGTCGGGCACTGGAGCAGGCAATCACCCTATTTGTTCCTGGCTGGTCCCCGGCTGAGTGCCCGTCTGAAATCGTGGCGCATTTATGCAACGAACTGGATGAAGCACGCCCCGCGCAGACCGAGCAGCAGACTCCCGCTCAGGCCAATACCGTGGCTAAATTCTGGAACGCGCTGTGTTTGGCGCGCCAGTGCTGTACCCCCGACACGCTGGGAAAAGGCCTCCTAGAGGCAGGTGCGCCGGAAGATATTGCTACGGAAATCACTGATGCGTTCCGCTTCACGCCGCACCGGGACATTACTAGGTTCTATGAGGATTACGCTTACTCCACAGGAAATACCCAGTGGCAGAGCTACCTCGCGGCGTTTCTTGATGGCTTTATCGGCGCACATGATCCGGCCCCCATCGCGCAGACCGCCCCGCAGCGGGAGCAGAGCGGGCTGGTGGAGGCAATAAAGCGCGCACATCAGCAGTTCAAATACATCAGCGAGGGTGGCAGTTTTTATCTTTCTACTGCTGCGGAAGGTATGCGCCAAACCCATTACGCCCTGCTCGCCACACCCAGCCCCGCCAAACGAGGTGATGCATGGCTGCGAAGGAGGCGTGATATGCAGGGAGAAAAGGAGGTTGACGGTTACTGGTGCGTTGTGTGCAGTCGTTTCATTCATGCCGACGAGCACGGCGTGATCGTCCACGATGCTACGCCGCACCCTCCTATGGATTTTGACGAAGAGAAAAGACCGCAATGAGCACGCCACCAAGGATTCGCGGCCTTGTAGATAAGCTTGAGTGGGCGGTAAGGATGCAAATCTATGCAAAGCCAGCCGATAAGAGAGCCCGAAAAAATGACGTGCTTCAGGCAAAGATGGATTTGCTAAGAGCTTTTGCCGTTATTGCTGATAAGCCAACCACCCCCTAACCCACACACCACATCACAGCCTGCCGGCGAGAGTCGGGCGGGATAGGAGAAGTCATGTTCGCTGAATCTGATGTGACAGAGATCATGCGCAAAGCCAACGAGGCAGAAACCGCGTATCGCTTGGAGCAATCACGTAAGCACGACGAAGCCCTGGCCTACGCAGCTAGTCTAGTCAGCCCACGCAAGCTGCAGCACATCAAGGAATACATAGCTGAGTCAGAGGTAACAAGCGACTTCGAAATCACGGACAGCCACGACGGACACAAGGAAGACTGCTCGGGTTACGCGTTCCGCTACGTCTATTTGGTCCAGCGAACCGGCCATCTAGGTGATGACCATGACGGCGAAATCTGGATACCGCTGCCGAAAGGGAAGTTCTTGAAATTCCACTTCGCTATGTAAACGCCTAGCCCCACACACGGGAGGAGATAGACATGAGCTTAGACGTTTCGCTTTTTGACGACGAAGACCGATGCCTGTACGACGCCAATATCACGCACAACCTGAACACAATGGCTGGCGAGGCCGGCATCTATGAGCACCTTTGGCGCCCGGATGAGATCGGCGTGGCTAAGGCAAGCCAGCTGATCGAGCCTCTGCGCGCCGGGCTGGCTCAGCTAGTCGAGAGGCCGACCCACTTTGAACAGTTCAACTCGCCGAACGGCTGGGGGCTTTACGTCCACTTCGTACCGTTCGTGGCGCGCTACCTGGAAGCCTGCATTGCCAACCCTGACGCCAACGTGCGGGCCTGCCGATAGGAGATAGACATGCAGCACACAGACAAGGCGATAGCAGAGTTCGAGGCGTGGTGGGACAGGCAGCCTCACCGCGAGCAGTTCGAGGACGTGAAGGATCAGATGCGGAATGTGTGGCTGGCGTCGCGGAGGGAGCTGGTGATTGAGCTGCCGCCTCCTTACCCGATGCCCGATGAGCCTGAACATGCATTCGACGATAGCTGGATGGACGCCTACCACGCGGCAACCGGGATGCGTCATGTTTGCCGCGCCGCCATCGAAGCAGCCGGCGTAACGGTGAGGGGGTGAGGGATGGGCGCACGAGAGAAACCAGAGCCGATTGAAGGCCAGCAGGTCGACAAGGTGTACGAGAGGAAGTTGGCCGAACTGATCGGCACGACGCCGAAGGCCTTGGAGCGGAAGCGTCAGCGCGGAGTGTTGCCGCCTGGCGTATGGGAGAAGATTGACGGCTGTATCATGTACAGCGTGGAGAGGTACAACGAATGGGCAGAAAGTCAGTGGGGCTCCCCCAGGGCGTCGAGATCGCTGGGAGCTCCGTCCGCATCCGCTTCACATGGAAGAAAGAGCGACGTTGCGAAACGCTCCCCTATCCTCAAACGCCCAAGGGATTTGCAGCAGCAGCCGGTTTACGAGCTCAGGTAACACAGCTGATCAAGCTCGGTATGCTCACGGACGACAAGTATGCCGAGCTCTTCCCCTCCTCCCGCTACACCCTGGCACGCATCACGCCTACCTTCGGCCACTTCGCACAGCTCTGGCTGGACAGCCGGCAGATCGTGTTCAACACCCGCCGCAACTACCTGCGAGTCCTCAACAAATACTGGATGCCTCACTGGGCAACGAAGCGGCTGGACGAGATCCTGCCGGTTGACGTGCGCGTGCTGATGACCAAGATCGAATGGAACTCAGCGACCGATCGGAACGCCGCGGTACAGGCAGCGAAGGCCATCTTCGAGGCGGCGACCAAAGATGGCGTGATTGCCGAGAACCCCATGCGGTCAGTCGAGAAGGCCAGGGAGGCCGAGCGCGACATCGATCCATTCACCCCGGCTGAGCGTGACGCCATCCTGGCCGACCTGTACGGGCGCCTGACGGGCATTCGCAGGAGTTACGCATCCTTCTTCAAGCTGGCGTTCTACACCGGACTGCGTACAGGCGAGCAGCTTTCGTTGCGCTGGTCTGACGTTGATCTGGAGAACAGGACAATTCGGATTCGGGCCACGCTTGAGAAGGGCAAGGCGCGGGACAACACGAAGACCAAGCGCATTCGCAAGGTGCTATTGGTGGACCAGGCCATTGAGGCACTGGAAGAGATGGCCGAGCTCACCCGCGACTGGAATGAGTTCGTGTTTGCACCCACCAGCGGCGCGAAGGGAAACATCAGCAACGTGGTCAGCACGGCCTATCATCTGAAGCAGTCGATGAAGCGGCTGGGCATTCGTCCACGTCGGCAGTACGATACGCGGCACACCTACGCGACGGTCTGCCTGTCGGCTGGTATCGCTCCGGCCTTCATCGCGCAGCAGCTCGGCAACAGCATCGAAACGCTGCTCAAGCACTACGCAAAGTGGATCTCCTCGAGCGCAGACTGGGCCGAACTGGATAAGCTGAAAAACAGCTAAACGGTACGGAATTGGTACAGAGACGAAGCGGCGAACCGTCAAAGCCGCACGGCACTAGACGCACAGCCCTTCGTTTTGACTTGCCGGTATAGTAAAAATACCGAACTCACCAGTCTAGTATTAAAAAGCCGATATGACAGAAAACCCATCCGTACCCTCTGGCCCGGGCCGCCCGAAGGATCTCGCCAAACGCGAAGCCATCCTCGCCGCCGCTCAGGTGCTGTTTCTCAGTAACGGCTACGAAGGCAGCAGCATGGACGCTATCGCCGCAGAAGCGGGCGTCTCCAAGCTCACCCTGTACAGCCACTTCAAGGACAAGGAGGCGTTGTTCGGCGAAGCGGTGAAGACCACCTGCGAGACGCGCTTGCCGCGCAAGCTGTTCATGCTCGAGGAAGATTGCTCGATCAGGCAGGTGCTGCTGGATATCGGTCGTGCCTTCCATGAGTTGGTCAACAGCCCTGAATCCATTGGCCTGCACCGTCTCATGGTCGCCATGGCGCCGCAGAATTCCGCTCTGTCACGGATGTTCTTCGATGCCGGGCCGCAGCGCTTGCTGTGGGATCTGGAGCAGCTACTGACCCAGGCCAACCAGCGCGGCATGTTGAACACGGACGACCCCATGCGCGCCGCCGAGCACTTCTGCTCGTTGATCAAGGGCGCCGCGCATTTCCGTCTGCTGATTGGCTACGCGGAGCTGCCCGATACCGCCGAAGCGGATAAGCACGTACGGGACTGCGTTGCCTTGTTCATGCGAGCTTATGGGGTGGCAGATACCCCGGAAGGCTGAGTCAAATCGGCTCGTTCGAGGAAACCAGAGCGCCGAAAGCCCCTTGGGTATGCGTGAGCGTCAGGGTGACTCATCTCGGCGCCAGCTGCATGGCGTTCGATCAGCGGTGTTAGTCGTGACTCAGCGCGCCGATCCGGTGAATGGACAGATCTGCGCCGTTGTACTCCTCTTCCTGGCTCAGGCGTATCCCAACGATCGCCCTGAGGAGGCCGTACACGAGGAACCCTCCAGCCAATGCAACCAGCACGCCCAACGCCGAGCCCAGTAATTGACTGGCCATACTGACACCGCCCAGCCCGCCCAACGCCTGTCGACCGAAGACACCACAGGCCAGCCCGCCCCAGACACCACACAAACCGTGCAACGGCCAAACGCCGAGCACATCGTCGATCTTCCACTTGTTCTGCGCTGCGGTGAAGGTCCATACGAACAAGACCCCAGCGACCACCCCAGTGATCAGCGCCCCGACCGGGTGCATCACGTCGGACCCGGCACAGACCGCCACCAGCCCGGCCAGAGGACCGTTATGCAGGAAGCCTGGATCGTTGCGACCGATGACCCACGCCGCCGCAGTCCCACCGACCATCGCCATCAGTGAATTGATCGCTACCAACCCGCTGACGCCTTCGAGCGTCTGCGCGCTCATTACGTTGAAGCCGAACCAGCCGACGATGAGGATCCACGAGCCCAACGCCAGGAACGGAATATTGGACGGCGCAAAGGCTACCAGTCGACCATCGCGATAGCGGCCGTTGCGCCGGCCTAGCAGAGTGACCGCGCCGAGCGCCAACCAGCCGCCCATGCCATGCACCACCACCGAGCCGGCGAAATCGTGAAACGGCGCGCCGAAACGTGCTTCCAGCCAGCTTTGCAGACCGAAGTTGCCGTTCCACATCAGCCCCTCGAAGAACGGATAAATGAACGCAACGATCAGCAGCGTCGCGCACAGCTGCGGCCCGAACCGAGCCCGTTCGGCGATGCCGCCCGAAATGATCGCCGGTATCGCGGCGGCAAAGGTCAGAAGAAAGAAGAACTTCACCAGCGAATAGCCATTATCGACGACTAATTGGTCGGCCGGCTCCATGAAGGTCACGCCATAGGCGATCCAATAACCGATGAAGAAGTACGCCAGGGTCGACACGGCAAAATCGGCAATGATTTTCGATAGGGCATTGACCTGATTCTTCAGGCGCACGGTGCCGACTTCGAGAAAGGCAAAGCCGGCGTGCATGGCTAGCACCATGACGGCGCCCATGAGGATAAAAAGAGTATTGGCGCCGTGAACCAGCACCTCCACCGCACTACTCGGGTTTTCCATTAACTGCATTCCTGCCGAGTGAAACGCACCAAAACAGCAAGCCTTCCCAGCCGCACGCACCATGATGCGTCACAAGCTGATTAGCAACTCGCCACCATCTCCGTTAAGCGATCTCTAGGGCTCATTGAATTCGGGCATCTTTTTCTATTGATTCAACGATTTATGAGAATCGCTCATTGAAGCTGCGCCTTACCGCGCGCTATTTGGGTGCGACGATGAGTAAAGGCGCACCAAACAACTGCAAGCCCCGTACCAGCGAAACGCCTTCTGTGAGCCGATATGGCGCAGGCCGGTCATAGCAGCGTCGCGTGCAAGTGCAGAAATCCAAGAGGAAGGCGCGCTTACTGCGCAGCGCAAGTGGGACTAGAGCGCGGAGAGGGTGCGAAATTCGTCCTGCGCGAGTTGATCGGTCATGCCGCTGACGAAATCCTGCAGCATGCGGCAACGATAATAGAACTCCCACAACGGCTGATCCGGCGAACCTGTGGGATGCGCGTTTAGCGCCTCGTGATAAGCCTTGATCAGCTGACTGGGCAAGCGCCGCGCGAGCATTTGCAGGTGCGGCTCGCTGCGGCATCCGCTTTCGGTCAGGGCCTGGAAGGTTGCCGGGGCCACGCGCAGCAATGGTGCATAGGTATCCAGCAACCCTTGAAGGATTCGATAGCCCTGGAGCTGCAGGGTCTCCACCTCTCGATGGCAAAAGACCCGCTCCATCGCCACGTCCTTGAAGGTTTGCACGATGGCGTTGGCCAGGCTGGCGTCTTCGAGCAGGGCACGGTCCAAAGTGCCGTGATACACCTCCTCGATATGCTCGATGAACTGCTGAGCCGCATGCTGCACGAGCGGATGGACCATGTTCACTCGCAGCCAGATGAAAAACTCGCCGACCTTGTTGATCGGCTCTTTCTCGGCACGCGACTGAGCGTAGGTGACCATGCTGCGGAAACTGCGCCCGGTTGTCGCGATCGGCTCGTCTGGCGAACCGTGCTCGACGAACTTGGCCAACAGCAGTTGCGACAGCTGTTCGATAGTGAAAATACCCTTCTCCACAGAGTCCTCGATGTCCGCCAGGCAATAGGCGATGTCGTCTGCCGCCTCCATGATGTACGCAATCGGATGACGGCTGCCTGATTGCAGTTCCAGCGAAGCTCGCAGATCCCTTATGAACGGTTCCTCGGATAGATAGAAGCCTGGCTTCTTGTGCAGGTAGGCGCCAGGCGTGCCCTTCCCCGGCTTGGGCGCATAGGCCGCTCGGACATATTTGAGCAAACCGGCCGTCTGGGTATAGGTGAGGTTCAACCGCAACAGGCTGACCACGAGTCGAATTGCCTGGGCGTTGCCTTCGAACTGCTTGAGGTCGGCGAGCATCCGGGCGCGTAGCGCTGCATCGCCCCGCTCCGCCGGGACGGCTACATCGAACAGCCCTTCCAGCTTGCCGCCAAACCATTCGCTGATAGCGAATTCACCGAAGTGCCCAAAGGGTGGATTGCCGATATCGTGCATCAGGCAAGCCATCTCCACCAGGCTTTCCAGCGCCCCCTCGAGCCCATCGAGACCATACTCGCCAGCCTTGCTGCCGAGCTGTTTGTACAGCGTGCGGACGATGAAACGTCCCGTCTGCTGGACTTCCAACGAGTGCGTCAGTCGGCTGCGCACCGCCGCATTGCGTTCCAGCGGAAAGACCTGGGTTTTTTGTTGCAGCCTGCGCACCGCAGCGGAGTTGATGATGCGTCCGCGGTCGCTTTCAAGCTGATCGATCACCAACGACAGATCGCCATCGGACGCCTTCAGACCCGATTCCACCCGACCGTAGGGCCGCTGGCGGGAGATCTTGTGCTTGAAATTCACCGGCTCCGGCATGGCTAGGCTCGTTCTTTAGGTGGGAACCGCGAGCCTAGCGCGGCCCGTCAGCTTTACCAAGCGATCAGAGGTCAACACAGCCGTCCGGCGGAGCGTACCGGCAGTAGCAGCTCCCGCAGCGACAGAACAGGTCACAGCCGATACTGGCGAAAATGTTGTCTGACAACATGTTTAAGTTTAGGTAAAAATAGCCGATGTCATAATATGACTTTGCCATTGGCAACCTGCCCGCCTGAGGAAAAATAACAATGAAGAATCTCAAGGTCAGCACCAAGCTGGCTCTAGGCTTCGCCGCGGTTCTGCTGCTGACCATCTGCGTCGCCACCATCGGCGTATTCAGCATGGACGCACTGATTTCACGTAGCGACAAAGCGCAAACCGCTGAAAGCCTGCTCAACGAAGCCAATGAAATTCGCTATGCCCAGGTGCGCTTCGAAGAACGCGGCGATGCCATCTATGCCACTCGCGCAGCCGACGCGGTAGCGAAGATCACCCAGCTGGTCGAGCAGAAAAGAGCCGACTTTTCCGAACCGCAAGATCGGCGGTACTTGGAAAGCATTGCCAACGAAGCAATCCGTTACCAAGAGGCCTTCTCCAAGCTGGCGGCGTTGCGTGATCTGAAGAAACAGACCCGGGCCAATTGGGTCGACACCGGCAACACCACCGACAAGCTGATCGCCGATCTGGAACGTCGTTGGAACGGGGTGCACGGCAACCCGGTCCTGCACCCGAGCGGCGATATCGCGAACATCGCGCTGCTCACCACCGAATTGTCGAAACAGAACCGCCTGCTGCGCTTCACCGTCCGAGGCTATCTGATGGAGGAGTCCGAATCGGCGCTACAGACACTGAACGAGCAATTCAAAGCGCTTAACGCTGCCATCGCGCCACTGGAGGACGAGCTGATCGGTCCTCAAGCCGAAAGTCTGAAAACGCTCAAAGCGAGCGCCAACGAATATGTCGAACTGGTTAAAAAACTACCGCCGATCGTTGCTCGACAGCATCAGGCGCGCCAGGACATGGAGGCGATTTTCGCCACGCTTTACGATCATGCTCAGGGGATCATCTCTAACCAGACGCAGATGCGCGCAGAAGATGCGCGCATGAAAAAGCTCCAAGTGATGGCCATTACCGTGCTCGCTATTGTGTTCGGTGTGCTGATCAGTGCGCTGATGGTTCGCCAGATCACTCGACCACTCGATCAGGCCGTACGTCTCGCCGAGCGCATCGGCTCCGGCGACATGACCGGGCAGGAGATCGAGAATCGTAACGACGAATTTGGCCGACTGCTCGAGGCCATGAGCAAGACACGCCGTAATCTGCAGCAGTTGATCGGCCATATCGGTGGCATCACTACGCAGCTGGCGACCGCCTCCGAACAACTGTCGACCGTGACCGAGCAGACCAGCGCGGGCGTAAACAGCCAGCGGCAGGAAACCGATCAGGTCGCCACGGCCATGCATGAAATGACCGCCACGGTGCAGGAAGTGGCACGCAATGCCGAAGAAGCATCAGGGGCAGCCAAGCGCGCGGACGAGCAAGCAACCAAGGGAAATGCCGTGGTGCAACGTGCGCTGTCGCAGATCGACCATCTATCCAGCGAGGTCAATTTATCGGCCGCGGCGATGACCCGACTGAATCAAGAGACCGATGGCATCAGTACCGTGCTGACCGTCATCAACGGTATCGCCGAGCAAACCAACTTGCTGGCACTCAATGCCGCCATCGAGGCCGCGCGCGCCGGTGAGGCCGGCCGAGGCTTTGCCGTGGTCGCAGACGAAGTTCGCAGCCTGGCGCAACGCACGCAGCAGTCGACTGCGCAGATCGAAGAACTCATCGGCAATTTGCAGAAAGGGGCACGTAACGCTTCCGGCATGATGGACAGCAGCAGTCGCCTCGCCGTGGAAACCGTCGCGCTGGCCAGGGAAGTCGGCCACGAGCTGCAGTCAATCACCGAGACGGTATCGGTCATCCAGGCGATGAACCTGCAGATCGCCACGGCGGCCGAACAGCAGAGCTCGGTTGCCGAAGAGATCAACCGCAGCGTACTCAGCGTGCGCGACGTGGCCGACCGGTCCGCCGAAGCGGCCCAGGAAACCGCCACTTCCACCGCCGAACTGGCTCATCTGGGCAACGAGCTTCAGACGTTGATAAGTCGGTTCAAGGTCTGATGACACCTGCTCTGCAGGGGGCTGGTCGCGGCACAGAAAGTGTCGCTATCCAGCCCCACCAATCAGGCGTAGTCTCGATCCCCTCTCCATATTTCTTCGAGGTGTAAAGACCACAGAGCAGACCGATGCAGGGACGCGCAACCCAGCCATCTATCCGCGAGGCGACACCATGAGCAAAGGTATGGACACAAAGAAGAATGCGAAAAAGAAGCCGCTGAAGACCGCACAGGAAAAGCGTTTGGCCAAGCGAGAGAAAGCTAACGGCGCGACACCTCTGCTAGGCAGTCACGCGGCCCGCTGATCGACCCCAAAATGCCCCGCCCGGCTCCCGGTGCGGGGCATTTTACTGTCAGGCCGGCGAGCCACCGAATGCAGTGCGCAGACGGCCTGCCAGCCAGCCCCCGCCCACGTTGATCATCAGGCCCAGCATCACCAGTAACGCGCCGATGGCCTGCAACAGGCCCAGATGCTCGTCCAGCAACAGCGCCGCCGAGGTCAGCCCGACGACCGGCACCAGCAGCGAGAACGGCGCCACGGTGTTGGCCGGGTATCGCGACAGCAACCGGCTCCACAAGCTATAGCCAAGAATAGTCGCGCCGAAGGCCAGGTAAATCAGCACCAGCATGGAGCTCAACCCGAACCCGCGCAGCGCGCTTTCTATCACCTGTGGACCTTCCAGCAGCCAGGACAGGAAGAAAAACGGAATCGGGGGAATGAGGCTGCCCCACACCACCAGCCCCACCAGATTCACCTTGCCGACCTTGCGCGTGACGATGTTGCCCAGCGCCCACATCGACGCCGCACAGATGGTCAGCACGAACCCCGCCAGGGTCATGCTGCGGTCGCCTTGCATACCGATCAACACCAGGCCGCCTGCGGCGATCATCAGTCCGATCAGGTTGGTGGCGCGCAGCCGCTCGCCGAGAAACAATGCCGCGAAGAACAGCGTGAAGAACGCTTGCGATTGCAGCACCAGCGAAGCCAGCCCAGCCGGCATGCCGACCTTCATGGCCGAGAACAAGAAGGCGAACTGCCCCAGCGATATGGTCGCGCCGTAGGCGAGCAACCAGCGCAGCGGCATCTGCGGTCGCTTGATGAACAGAATGGCGGGAAACGCTGCGAGCATGAAACGCAGCGCCCCGAGCAACATCGGCGGGATATCGTCCAGGCCGATCTTGATCACCACGAAGTTCATGCCCCAGACGATGATCACGACCAGGGCCAGCAGCAGGTCCTTGGGCGACATGGCAAGCTTCTCCGCAGGCAAAGACCTCATTAAAGCCTTAGCACGATGCGCGTGCACACATACAGCAAGCGCGCAAATTGACCATACAGTCGGCACCATCCGGTGGCCCCCGGTAACCGAATGCCACGGCGTTTGAAGACTGCGCGCAGGCCGTGCCTGCATGCCCTGCAAGGGCTAGAATTGATACCTGACGGCGAAACCATCAATCCGTACACATCACGAGAGTAACCATGGGCGCACAGTGGAAAGCGAAACATAAGGAAGCAGCAGCTAACGCGAAGGGTCGCACCTTCGGCAAGCTGTCGAAGGAAATCATGATTGCCGCGCGCAGTGGCGCCGACCCGGACATGAATCCTCGCCTGCGTCTGGTGGTCGAGCAGGCAAAGAAGGCCTCGATGCCGCGCGAAACGCTGGAACGTGCGATCAAGAAAGGCGCAGGGCTGCTCGGCGAAAGCGTCCACTACGAACGCACCACCTATGAAGGTTTCGCCCCACATCAGGTGCCGCTAATCGTTGAGTGCCTGACCGACAACGTCAACCGCACCGTGGCCGAGATCCGCGTGCTGTTTCGCAAGGGTCAGCTCGGCGCGTCCGGCTCGGTGGCCTGGGACTTCGATCATTGCGGCATGATCGAAGCGGCACCGGCCTCCGCGGACGCCGATCCGGAGCTGGCCGCCATCGAAGCCGGCGCGCAGGATTTCGAAGCGGCCGAAGACGGTGCCACGCTGTTCATCAGTGATGTCGCCGATATGGATGTGGTCTGCCGCGCCCTGCCCGAACACGGCTTCAATGTGCAATCGGCGCAGCTCGGCTATCGTCCGAAGAACCCGGTCACGACCTTGACCGACGCTCAGCTTGAGGAAGTCGAAGCCTTTCTCAACGCTATCGACGCCCATGATGACGTACAGAATGTCTACGTCGGTCTAGCGGGGTGACAGGCGATCCGGTGCGGAACAAATCAGGACGAAGCGAACGATGAGCACGAACAAACCGAACACGCCCTACGCCCAACGCGAACAGGGCTATCGCGAAAAGGCACTGAAGATGTACCCCTGGGTCTGCGGTCGCTGTGCCAGGGAGTTCTCCGGCAAGCGGCTGAGCGAGTTGACGGTCCACCACAAGGACCATAACCACGACAACAACCCAGAAGATGGCTCGAACTGGGAACTGCTCTGCCTGTATTGCCACGACAACGAGCACTCACGCTATACGGACAATCAGTATCACGCCGAAGCCAGGCCGGGCAGCGACCTGGGTCCGAAGGAAACCTTCAAGGCCTTCGCCAATCTGGGCGATCTGCTCAAGAAAAAACCGGACTGATCCCAGTCGGGCATCTTGGTGCCGGTCACTTCACCAGCAGTACCGGCACCGAGACCTCATGAACCACGCGGTTGGCAACCGAACCCATCAGCATGCCGGTAAAACTGCCCAGGCCGCGTGTACCCATCACCACGGTGTCGCATCCGAACCGCTGCACCGCATCGTTCACCTGCTCGGCTACGTTGCCCAGAATCGCATGGGTCTGATGCGCGATCCCGGCCGTCTGCAACGCCGCAGCGGCTTCTGTCAGGGTACGGCGCGACTTGTCGAGAAAACTCTTGTTCAGCTCTTCAACCGTATCCGCCGTGACGAACTCACCATAGAGCACCGGCTCCTGCTGCACATTCAAGACATGCACCTGGAGCGACTTAGGCGCATCGGTGGCGAAATCGATGATGTACTGCAGTGCTCGTTTGGCGTTGTCCGAACCGTCGTAAGCTAGAAGAATGTTGCGCATAGTGGGCCTCCATCAAGTAATGAAAACAGCATAGACCAACACCCAACAGGATCTGACTGCTGGAATCGCATCCATTGCTCTGGATCAATCCCCGGCGGTAAAGCCTCCATTTCAAGGTCAGCTTATGAATACAATCGTTCCGTTTGGCGTCGGTGACGCCTCATTCCAGGCCGCTGGCGGCGAGGCCGGCATCGAGAGGCTGGTTGCCGATTTCTATCGAATCATGGACGAAACCGAAGCAGCCAATTGCGTGCGTCGCCTGTACCCGCAGGACCTGAGCAATTCACGCGAACGGCTGGCGGCGTTTCTCAGCGGCTGGCTGGGAGGGCCGCGCCGTTACGCGGAGAAATTCGGCAGCATCAGCATCCCGCAATTCCATACGCGTTGGACGGTAGGCGAAATCGAGCGTGATGCCTGGCTCGAATGCATGGCCCAGGCCATTGCCAGGCAGGGCTATTCAACGGACTTTGCTGACTATCTGCTGGTGCAGTTACGAGTGCCGGCAGAGCGCATTCTCCAAGCCGGGCGGCGAGGTTGCCCAGTGCATCCGTAGTAGTCGCCGCCTATACCCAAGCGACCCGATGGGCTGAAGGCCGAACCCTGGGCATATCGCTGCGTCATACCTGTGTGGGGCAAGACGCACGTCCTGCGGCATCCGGAATTCCGCATAACGCAGCCAGGTAACTGACATGAAGATCCGCTTTGCTTCGGTCAACGAGCAGAAAATTCGCGAGACAGGAGAGTTTCTTAGGCAGAACGGCGTCGAGATCATCAACTTTCCGGTACGCATCGTTGAAACGCAGACCGAGGATCTGAACCTGCTGGTCAGCGATAAGCTGCTGCAAGCCTTCAAGCTGATAGGCAAGCCGGTTTTCGTAGAGCATTCCGGTCTGTTCATCAATAGCCTGAATGGTTTTCCCGGTGGGCTGACCCAAACGTTCTGGGACCGTTTGCATGCGGTGCGCTTCTCTGAACTGATCGGTAATCTGGAGGATCCCTCAGCGGTGGCACGCACCCTGATCGGCTACTGCGACGGCCGCAAGCGGCACTTTTTCAAGGGCGAGGTCGCTGGCAGGATTTCCCGTGAGCCGGCGGGAGAAGAAGGCTTCGAGTGGGACAACGTGTTCGTTCCGGACGGCTATTCCTGCACCTTCGCCGAATTGGGTGGTGTGCATAACGACTTGTCCATGCGCAAGCAGGCATTGGAAGCCTTTATCACTCATTTGCGTGGGATCTGAGAGGTAGTCGATGCAGAAGCTGTTGGAGGCGTATCGGAATAACCGTCTGATCCTTTTCGTAGGTTCCGGCGTATCAGCGAATATCGGGCTGCCGCCATGGCGAAAGCTGATAGACGAAATCGCTCAACAGCTTGATTACGACCCGGACGTTTTCGATACCTATGGAAACTTCCTCTCGCTCGCCGAATATTATCGGATCAAGAAAGGCAACATCGGCCCGCTGCGCAGCTGGATGGACCGTGAATGGCATAAGAACATCGAGATTCGCAACTCTGAGATTCACCGCCTGATCGTTCAGGGCCGATTCCCGGCCATATACACAACCAATTACGACCGCTGGCTCGAGAACGCCCACGATGCGCATGGCGTCGGTTACATCAAGATCGCCAATGCAAGTGACTTGGTAAAGGCCCGCGACGGCGTCCGGCAAATCGTAAAGTTTCACGGCGACTTCGATGATGACGACTCGATCGTGCTGGATGAGACAAGCTATTACGAACGGTTGCAGTTCGAAACACCACTCGATATCAAATTACGCGCCGACACCTTGAGTAAAGCCGTTCTGTTTATCGGCTACAGCCTCTCCGATACCAATATCCGATTGTTATTCTACAAACTATCGAAAATGTGGAATGAGCATGAGACTGTTGGAGTCCGACCGATCTCATATGTTTTCTCGCACAAGCCCAATCCGGTGCAGGAAGAAATTCTCAGCCAATGGGGTATCCGAATGATCACCTCGGAAGATGATGAACCTGGATTGGCCTTGCAAAACTTTTTGAAGATGCTGACGGAGAACTGATCAAACCGCTCGCCAGGCAGGTAATGGAACGGCTGAGTGCGATGCCACAGGGGCATCGCACTCGTCGGCCTCAGTAGTTATAACCAATACCAACGCTGTAGAAGAACGCGCCATCGTCGTAACGATCGCGCGCATCGCTCCCACTTTTGAACAGGAATTGATATTCAGCCATTGCGGTGACGAAGGTCTTATCCTGCACCCAATACTTGATGCCAAGCTCTGGCCCGCCCATGAACGTCTCGTCAACCTCTTCGCCGTAGATGCCGCCGGCACTCACACCGATAAACGGACGAGTCTTGCCACTGCCAAAGTGATAGTCGTAAAACACACGGGTCGAGCCGTCGAACTGGACACTTTCTCCCTCTGAGTCTCGTGCATTTACGGTTTGCCGGATGCCCCACATGGAAGCCTCATCCAGATAAGTACCCCAACTACCCTGTACGGAGAACACTGTATCGTCGAAGTCCTTATCACTACTGCCCGCGCCGCTTAAGGTAACTTCGCGATCACCTGCCACCGGAGCGGCAACGGCGAGCGCTGGAAACATGGCGGCTACCAGGAGGGAAGTTTTGAAAAGTCGGTTCATGACAACACCTCTTGTTCTAGCTATGGCGGAATACGCAATTGCGCGATGCGCATAGTTAGTGACATGGGCATGTATGAACTGTTCACTTTATTTTAGGTATGTCTATCAATTTATTGATTATTAACGATATTTATTTTAGATTATCCGTTTCGCTAGTTATAAAAACCACACCGACCTGACCGTTCCAAGTGCTCTTCCACACATCAAACGAAACAGCAAATCAGAAACTAACGAAACGATTAATAACGCAAACCATACGGCAATATCAGTCAACCCGAGCGCTAATACCTTGCGTCGAATCGTCTGGCAATGGTTCATCTTCCGGATCGCTGTCGAACTGTCGCCCCATGGCAATACGCAGCCATACCGGTATCAGCAACAGGCCTAGCGCCACACATACCCAGCCGAGCAAAGCACTGCTCTCCGGTGAAGGAAACATCAAGCGACCCACACCGACCAATAAGGAGAATAGCGAAATTGCCGTGATCGCAACGGCTGATAGCCGCGTACCAAGCGCCTTGACCGACACCGTTGCGGCTACGCCGTTGAGCATTGCCGCGTGCTGCCAGAAACCAAACGGGCGCACCCGGCGATAGAAGCGCTTGAGCGTTGCATCGTCAGTCGCAGGCGTGACGAAGGTGACCAGGATGGCTGCGGTCGTGGTGACCAGCGCCATGATGCCGAGGCGCACCCACTCGCGCTCCGGATCAGTACCCAGATAGTAAAGCAGCAAAGGCGCAGTGATCAGCGAAACGCCCATTGCGGTCAGTTCCGAATAGAGATTGATACGCTCCCAGAGCCATCGCAGCACCAATACCGACCCCATACCCGCCCCGAACAATAGCGAAATGAACCAGGCAGTCTGGATCGAGCCCAGATTCGCCATGATAATCATCGCGATGATCAGAATCAGCACGTTGGACAACCGCGCCACGATCACCAATTCGCGGTCCCGTGGCTTGCGCTTCAGCACATGTGGTGCAAACACACCGCCATAAACGTCGTTGCTCCAGTAGGAGGCGCCCCAGTTGAGATGCGTATCGACGGTGGAGGCCAGTGCAGCCAGCAGGCCAACCAACATCAAGCCGCGCACACCCGGCGGCAGCAGGTCTTCGATACCCTGCACGAAAAGCGCTTCACGCCCTGCGGTGAAACCGTCGCCGGCCATTTCTCCCGGCGTGAACGGATAGAGCACCAACAGGCCGATCGCAATAGCCATCCAGAACAGGCTGCGCAGAAAAATCTGCAACCAGGTGAACACCAGGCCGGCAATGCGCGCATCGCGGTCAGTCGGACACGCCATGCTTCGCTGCGCGAGATAGCCGGTGCCGTCGGAATTCATCTGAAAAAACCATTGCAGTCCGACAATCACCAAAAACGGCATTAGTGCCTCGCCTGCATCGGCGGGCGGTGCGAAGGACAACATCTTGCTGGCCTGATCGGCGCCATAAAGCTCGACAATGCGATCCGTCAGCCCACCTAGGCCACCAGCAGCATCAACGACGAACCAGGCATATAGCAACGTGCCTATCATGGCCAAGCTGAACTGCATCACATCCGTCTGGACCACGGCCCGCAATCCACCGGTAATCGAATACATGGCGGTGAACGAGAGAATCAGGAGAATAGATATCAGGTTATTGGCGCTCATCATCGCCGGGCTCAGTCCGGTGATGCTCTCGCCAAGCTGAATCCCGGCACTGGAAACGAAACTCACAATGGGCTCGTAGAGCCCTGCCGGCAGCCAAAGATGCCAAGGCAGAAATACCTCGGCGATGCGGATGGCTGCTACCAATACCATCGCCAGCACCACGCAGTTGATTACCGTACCGTAGTAGATCGCCTTGAGCAGGCGCAGCGGCGTGACGCCCTTGCCGCTATATCGCACGCGGGTCAGCTCGGCATCGGTCAATACGCCGGCACGTCGCCAGCACACCGCAAACACGAATGCCATTAGCAGGAATGCGAGGCCGTAGATCCAAAGGCGCCAAAGGGCAAAGACGCCGGCGGTAGCAACCAGGCCGGTTACCAGCAGAGGCGTATCGGCCGCGAACTGGGTCGCGGCCATGGAAAATCCCGCCTTCCAGCCTTTAATCGTTCGACCCGCAAGGAAATATTCGTCGAGGCTTTGGGACGCCTTGCCCCGTGCGCGCAAGCCAGAACCCAGACCATAGAGAATGAAGGCCGCCACTATCGCTAGATCCAACATATTGTTATGTCCTTGTTGGAGGGCTGTTCGCTTAAGAACCTGCGCAACGGCGAAAAATTGCATACTTCGGATGAACGGAACGAACGCCCCCTCAGCCAGCCGTAGAGCGCTGGCAGCCCCCCCTACGACAAGCATCGGTTACCATGCGCAGCGTCGTCAGGGAGCACTCATGTCCGAACTCCAGCTGCGTCAGCTTTCAATTGCCTGCCACCCGTTGCTCAATAAGTTCTACCGAGCCCACGGCACCCACATGCGGGTGCCAGCCCGCGCCCGCTGTTGGGTTGCGGGGCATCCGGATATTGTCGCAGGGCTGTGCCTGAGTCCCGTGGATGACGGCCACTGGCTGACTGGGTTACTGGTCGCGCCCAGCCGGCGCGACCAAGGTCTGGCGAAACGCTTAGTGACCCGGGTCTTAGCCGAGTGCGGAGGCCCTGTCTGGCTGTTCTGTGAACCCAAGCTAATGGCGTTTTATCAACATCTGGGCTTCAGCGAAGCCACGACACTGCCCGAGGCATTAGCCTCCCGCCTACATCGTTACAACCGAAACAAGACGCTCATGGCCCTATGGCACGATAACGAGAGAGATCGCATGACCTCCACTGTTCTGAAAATTGCTACGGCCTGTCTGCTCGATGACAGCGGTCGAGTACTGGTCGTACGCAAACGCGGCACTCGCCTATTCATGTTGCCTGGCGGCAAGATCGAACCTGGGGAGATTCCGTTGCAGGCACTCAAACGTGAGCTTCGAGAGGAGTTGGATCTAGCAATAGAAGCGTCGCAGCTGCGGTCGCTGGGCCACTTCCAGGCGCGTGCAGCCAACGAGCCGGATCACTGGGTGCAGGCCGATGTCTTCGTCGGTCGGCTGGTAGACAAGGTACGGGTTCAGGCCGAGATCGAGGCACTGGACTGGCTTGAACTGCAGGCACAGCAACAGGAACATCTCGCCCCACTGCTGCGCGAACAGGTGCTCCCCGCGCTAATTCAGCGACTGGCTGAGGAGAGAAACTGAAAGGGCAATCCCTGGCGGTTCTAGCCTATGGGGAGATGGGATCGCTTGCTGGAAAGGTTTCTTCCAGTGCTTCGTCCAGGTGATCTTCATCAGCCTCGTCTGGGCGGCGTTTGATCTGGTCTTCCTGGTCTTGCCCGGGCTGGGTAGGTTCGTTCGGGTCGTTGCCGTTCATGGTGAATTCCTCTGAGTTGTGTCACCCACGTTAGGCCTCTCAAGAGACCGGTCGTTCGGCAAACCGGCACCGCCAAATCGTAGGCAAAAAAAAGGGGCGGGGTTTAAGCCCCGCCCGCCTCCTTCCCTACTTCCCTTTTTTCCTACTCATCGTCCTGATGAAACCGCATCCAGCGGCTGTTCCAGACCGACATCCTTGCCGGCTGTACTTGTCCTTAAGTACGGGTGCGATATTAAGGCTTTGGACGACAACAGCAACTCGGAAAAATGCATGATGGCAATTTGGTCTTTATTTTACTAGTTATAAAATTCTTTATAAATCATACACATAGCTGTTTAAATTTTCTCAAAGGCGATCGTCTTGGATGCTTTTTCGGGCATTGCTTACACATCTTGTAAGCGAATGCTTACATACCGAGAAGCTTCAACGGAAAGACGGCGGAGCGAGGGTTAACCCTATCGATTGATTCGCCTCCACCTCCGCATTCAAAAGCGCCATGGCAAAGTGTCCATAACGGGTGAGGAGTGAGGAGAATGCACCCCTTGCCGCTCGGCAAGGGGTAGTACGGGGGCGTTAACGGAACAGGGATTCGCTCGAAAGGCCGTTACGCTCAAGAATTTCACGCAAGCGTTTGAGTGCCTCGACCTGGATCTGCCGTACCCGCTCACGGGTCAAGCCGATTTCCTGGCCAACTTCCTCTAAAGTGCAGCTCTCATGACCACGCAAACCGAAGCGGCGGATTACCACTTCACGCTGCTTCTCGGTCAGATCGGACAACCACTGGTCGATGCTCTCTGACAGGTCATCGTCGAGCAGCAGATCGCAAGGATCACTCGGCCGGTCGTCGGTCAGTGTGTCAAGCAACGTCTTGTCCGTGTCTGGCCCTAGCGATACATCCACCGAAGTCACACGTTCATTGAGCCCCAGCATCCGTTTAACCTCTGCAACCGGCTTTTCGAGCAGATTGGCGATCTCCTCCGGGCTGGGTTCGTGATCGAGCTTCTGGGTCAGCTCACGGGCGGCGCGCAGATAGACGTTCAGTTCCTTGACCACATGTATCGGCAGGCGAATGGTGCGGGTCTGGTTCATGATCGCCCGCTCGATGGTCTGTCGAATCCACCAAGTGGCGTAGGTGGAGAAACGGAAACCACGCTCGGGATCGAATTTCTCGACAGCCCGAATCAGCCCAAGGTTGCCCTCCTCGACCAGATCCAGCAATGACAACCCCCGGTTCACGTAGCGCCGAGCAATCTTCACCACCAATCGCAGGTTGCTTTCGATCATGCGCTTGCGCCCCGCCGGATCGCCCTTTTGCGCGAGGCGTGCGTAATGCACTTCCTGTTCGGGAGTCAGGAGAGGAGAAAATCCGATTTCGTTGAGGTACAGCTGAGTGGCGTCGAGCGCCCGGGTGTAATCGATGAACTTGTGTTGCTTGACAGTTGCGGTCTTGGATCGGGTGCCAGCTGAACCGACGCGAGGCAGGTCACCGATCGGTTCGACCTCCGCGGAAGGTTCCATGAGTAGAACGGCATCGTCTACGTCAAACTCCGGCACTTCTTTTTTGAGAGCCATTATTGTTTTCCTGTTCTGAGTTCGACAACAGGCTCGGGCGACACGCACTCCCTGGTAACGCTCAAGCCCCTCCTAGTGCCGGAACAGGAAAATAATACAAATCAGCGCTTGGGTAGGTATTGCAGAGGATCTACGGGTTTGCCTTGGCGGCGAATCTCGAAATGCAGCTTCACCCGGTCGGTTCCAGTCGATCCCATCTCGGCAATTCTTTGCCCAGCCTTGACTTGTTGACCCTCCTGAACCAGCAGCCTGCGGTTATGACCGTAGGCACTTACATAGGTATCGCTGTGCTTGATGATCACAAGTTCGCCGTAACCCCGTAAACCACTACCGGCGTACACAACAGCCCCATCAGAAGCAGCTAAAACAGGCTGTCCTAATTCCCCGGCGATATCAATGCCTTTATTCAAACTGCCGTTTGAGGAAAACCGGCCTATTACAGTACCGCCCGCAGGCCAGGCCCAGCCACTTGCGGAGCGGGTTACAGGAGTGACCGGTGTGGTCGCCACGGGCGTTTTGGGCGCCGGCACGCTGGGCCGGGTCAAAGGCGGTGGCGTCGGGACCGGTGTCGCGACCACCACAGGCTTAGAACTTGGCGCAGGAGGAGCCGGACGGGTGGCTACGGTCCGTGGTGCCTGCCCACTGAAACGAATCGTCTGTCCCGGATAAATGACATGAGGCGGGCTGATGCCGTTGACCCGTGCCAGATCGCGCCAATCCCAGCCAAAGCGAAAGGCGATCGACCACAGCGTATCGCCGCGCTGGACGACATACTGGCCACTGGTCACACGATCGCGACTATTACGATCCACGACATGCACGCCACCCGAAGGTGAGCTGGCACACCCGGCAAGCAAGGTAGCCGCCACGATGGCGGCAAGTGCGCAACGGATGGACGAAGTGCTTATCCACCGCATGGTGGCTGTGAGCTTCACTGCTCGCTCCCTTTGATCGACAAGACTGTTCAGACCGTTTCCGCCAGTGGCTGACGCCGTCCGGCGAACCACTCGAGTCCGAGCACGAGGGCAACGCCAGCCACCGCCAACAGTACGGCCAGCAACAGCTGCGGATCCTGTCCGGTCAGCTCGCCATAAGTACCGGGCAGCAAGTTCTGCTCGACTAGTGGCACCCGCTGACCATGGGAATCCAGGCGCCAGGTCAAGGTTTCCTTCCACGGCCATACCTTGTTCAGCGAGCCGAGCATCAACCCGGTCAGGAACGCCAGGGTGAGATCCCGCCAACGCAACAACACCCAGCTCAGCAAGCGGGCGAAACTCAGCAGGCCGACAAGACATCCCGCCGCGAAGGTCAGCATGACTCCCAGGTCCAAAGCCTTGACGGCCCCTAGAATGACTGGATATAGCCCAAGTAGTACCAGGATGAAGCTACCGGAAATACCTGGCAGGATCATCGCGCAAATGGCGATGGCGCCGGCAAAGAACAGACTGATGCTGCTCGCGCTCCATTGCATGGGTGCCGCGACGGTAATCCAGTAGGCAAAGCCGATCCCTGCGCACAGGCTGACCAGACGTGACACGCTGCGTCTTTGGATTTCTTTGCTGACCAGATGCACCGAAACCAGAATCAGACCGAAGAAAAACGACCAGACCGGAATCGGATGATGCTCCAGCAGATAGGTGATCAGCTTGGCCAAGCTGAGCACGCTGGTTAGGATGCCGGCGAACAGCACCAGCAGAAAACTCGCGTTGGCGATACGCCACGCTTCGCTGATGCGACCACGCAGCAATGGGCCGAGCGCATTGGGCACAGCACCGATGGAACGCAGCAATTCGTCGTAGATACCTGTGATGAAGGCTACTGTTCCGCCCGACACGCCCGGAACCACATCCGCCGCGCCCATGGCCATGCCCTTGGCGTACAACATCAACGCGTTTTTCATGCTTCCTTCCGCTGAGATCAAACTACAGGTCCATTGAGCAGCGGCACGAAGCGCACGGTGTCCAGCAGGTGGCGGGAAAAACCGTCTTCCTCTCGAATGATCAGCATCAATTGCTGGACTTCGCCAACCCCGACCGGTATCACCAGCCGCCCGCCGGGAGCCAGTTGATCGAGCAGGGCCTGTGGCACATCGGCTGCCGCCGCGGTAACGATGATGCCGTTGTAGGGCGCCAATGCAGGCCAGCCTTCCCAACCATCACCCCAGCGAAAGACCACGTTGCGCAACTTGAGTTCGACCAGACGCTCTTTTGCCCGATCTTGCAGCGCCTGGATGCGCTCGACTGAGAAAACCCGCTCGACCAGTTGCGCCAACACGGCTGTCTGGTAACCGGAACCGGTGCCGATCTCCAGTACCTTGTCCAGTGGTCCGTTGGCCAGCAACAGTTCACTCATGCGGGCGACCATGAATGGCTGCGAAATCGTCTGGTTGTGGCCGATTGGCAGCGCGGTATCTTCATAGGCGCGATGGGACAGGGCTTCATCGACGAAAAGATGGCGCGGTGTGCGTCGGATGACTTCGAGAACGCGCGCGTCCGATAGGCCTTCCTCGTAAAGCCGTTGAATCAGGCGGTCACGGGTGCGTTGCGAGGTCATGCCCGTGCCGTGGCGCAGCAGGTCGTCTGGTCCGCGGTGGTTCACAGTACACCCTCCAGCCAGTTATCGAGTCCCTTGAACGCCTCGTGGAAGGTCCGGTCGAGCTGTAGCGGGGTGATCGAAACGTAGCCCTGCATCACCGCATGGAAATCGGTACCCGGTCCGCCGTCTTCGACGTCACCGGCGACCGAAATCCAATAGCCGTCCTTACCTCGCGGGTTCGCCTGCTTGACCGGAGGCTTGGCGCGGCGACGGTGGCCGAGCCGGGTCAGCTGGATGCCACGGATGTGATCGAGCGGCAGGTTAGGCACGTTGACGCTGAGCACGGTACGCGGCGGAAGATCGAGCGTCTGTTGGTGCTCGACTAGCTTGCGCGCGACATAGGCGGCGGTCGGCAGGTTGTCGGGCAGCCGGGACACCAACGAAAACGCGAACGCGGGTTGGCCGGTGAAGCGCCCCTCGATGGCCGCTGCCACGGTGCCGGAATACAGCACGTCGTCGCCCAGATTGGCACCCATGTTGATGCCGGACACCACCATATCGGGTGCTTCGTCCAGCAGTCCGTTGATACCCAGATGGACACAATCGGTGGGTGTACCATTCACGCCGATGAAACCGTTCGGCATGGTTATCGGATGAAGCGGGCGATCCAGCGTCAATGCGCTGCTGGCGCCGCTCATGTCCTGGATTGGGGCAACCACCTTGCACTCGGCGTAATCCGCCAGCGCGTCATAAAGCGCGGCGAGCCCAGGTGCATACACCCCGTCGTCGTTGGCGATCAGAATACGCATCAAATGTCCGTCTGCCCTGCCAGGCTGACCAGTTCACGCACCACAGCAGTGGCGAAGCACCCGGTCGGCAGGACGAATTCAAGTTGCAGAATGTCAGGCTCGGGATAATGCCACGACAAGCCGCCGATGGGGAGGCGAAGAGTGCGCCGCTCATGCTTCATTCCGGCTTCTGCGAGCCACTTGGCGATTGACGGTTCCGCTACTGCGGTCCGTGCCTCAAGCGCTTGTACTTCGCCTGTAGCTGGCGACTCTCCAGCGCCCCAGAGCGGCCCTGTGGGGTGCAGATCGAGCAGTGCCAGCCGAGGATCAGCGCACTCGGCTTCGCCTGCAGGGAAAAAGCTGCGGCTATCGGTAAACGCAAGCAGATCCCCCACCAACGCTTGATTCCAGCTGCCCGCGGCCACCCGCTTGGCCAGCACCCGATTGAACAGGTAGCTGCGCCCAGCCGACAGCAGGCGCGAGCGCAGATTGCGTTGAGCCGGCAGTTCCTGGCGGTTGGCGTATTCACGTGCGCCCTGGACGTTGCCGCCCTCGAAACCAAATCGCTGCAGGCCGAAATAATTAGGGACGCCGTGAGTCTTGATTCGCTCGAGGCGAGCGTCCAGCACTGCCCGGTCTGCGCGTAACTCGGTCAGCCGCAGGGTGAAACCATTGGCAGAATGCGCGCCGCGTTGCAGCTTGCGTTGATGACGGCCCGCCTGGAGGATTTTAAGCGTTTCGTCTTCGGCCTTGCCAAGCTGCGGATCGGCCTTGCCCGGAAGATGCAGGCTGAACCACTGACGGGTCAGCGCCTGACGATCCTTCAGGCCGGCATAGCTGATGCTCCGCGCCGGCACGCCAGCCGCCCGGGCAATCCGGCGCGCTGCTTCCTCGGTATTCAAATTGCGCTTTTCCACCCAGAGCCAGAGGTGCTCGCCTGTGCCTGACAAGGGAATGTCCAGGACCTCGTCCACCTGAAAGTCTTCGGCGACGGCCTTGAGCACCGCAGTGCCACAGGGCTCACCGTGAGCGCTCGGGCCAAGCAGCTGATCTTCGTTCATGCATTGACCAGCAGTGCGACCGCGTGCACGGCGATGCCTTCTTCACGCCCGGTGAAGCCAAGCTTCTCGGTCGTGGTGGCCTTGACGTTGACCTGGTCCAGTCCGACTTGCAGGTCCTCGGCGATCAGGCTGCGCATCATCTCGATATGAGGCGCCATCTTCGGTGCCTGCGCGACGATGGTGGCGTCCACGTTGCCAACCTTCCAGCCCTTGGCCTGCACCTGCTTGAGCACATGCCGGAGCAGCACCCGGCTGTCGGCACCCTTGAATGCGGGGTCGGTATCAGGAAAGTGCTTACCGATGTCTCCTAGCGCTGCGGCGCCCAGCAGCGCATCGCTCAAAGCGTGGAGCAACACATCACCATCCGAATGGGCGAGCAAGCCGAATCCATGAGGAATCTGCACGCCACCCAGCGTGACGAAATCCCCCTCGCCAAAACGGTGCACGTCATAGCCATGGCCGATACGCATAGTCTGATTACCCTGAAAAGACAGCCCGCGATTCTACAGGACGCGACCGCCGGGTGAAGCCGGATACGCAGCGATGCTCTCGGCCGTGGATCGATGAGCGTGATGAACACCATCAACCGGTTCGATCCCATATCGGAAAATCACGATATATAGTTCGCCCCATCGCAATACACCGAACCAGACGAATCAGGCGGACCGATGCCCGACGAACTCGACGATGTCATCAAGGCACTTGCTCACCCACTGCGGCGGGAAATCCTGAAGTGGCTGAAGGAACCTCAACGCTATTTTTCCGAGCAGCATCACTCCCTGGAAAACGGCGTCTGTGCCGGACAGATCGACCAGCGCGCAGGGCTATCGCAATCAACCGTATCCGCTCATCTGGCGACGCTGCAGCGCGCCGGGCTGATCACCAACCGCAAGATCGGCCAGTGGCATTTCTTCAAGCGCAATGAGCCAGCCATCCAGGACTTTCTGACCCGCATCGGTCAGGAACTCTAAGCGTTATAACCGCCCCCTACCCCAGGAGCAGCCTCGCTATGCCTACACTTTTCGACCCCATCAAGATTGGCGATCTGGAGTTGAACAACCGCATCATCATGGCTCCGCTGACCCGCTGCCGCGCCGAACCCGGCCGCGTGCCCGGTGACCTGATCGCCGAGTACTATGGGCAGCGCGCCGAAGCCGGTCTGATCATTAGCGAAGCCACATCGGTCGCGCCGATGGGTGTCGGCTATCCTGACACGCCCGGCATCTGGTCCTCCGAGCAGATCCAGGGCTGGAAAAAGGTCACCGATGCGGTACACGCCAAGGGCGGCAAAATGGTGCTGCAGCTCTGGCACGTGGGCCGGATTTCCGATCCGATCTACCTCGAAGGCGAATTACCGGTTGCGCCCAGTGCGATCAAACCCGCCGGGCATGTCAGTCTGGTTCGCCCGATAAAGAACTACGAAATACCGCGTGCGCTGGAAACGGCTGAAATCGCCGGCATCGTCAAGGCATACCGCAAGGGTGCCGAAAATGCACGCGAAGCCGGTTTCGATGGGGTCGAGATCCACGGCGCCAACGGTTACCTGCTTGATCAGTTTCTGCAGGACAGCACCAACCAGCGCACCGATCAGTACGGCGGCTCCTTGGAAAATCGGGCGCGCCTGATGCTCGAAGTGACCGACGCCGCGATCAGTGTCTGGGGAGCCGGTCGTGTGGGCGTGCACCTGTCACCCCGGGCAGACCTTCATGACATGGGCGATACCAACCTGGCCGAGGCCTTTGGCTACGTCGCCCACGAACTGGGTAAGCGCGGCATTGCGTTCATCTGCAGCCGCGAAAAAGTTGGCGAAGATAGCCTAGGACCGCAACTCAAGCAGATCTTCGGCGGCGTTTACATCGCCAACGAACGTTTCACCAAGGACCAGGCAAACGCCTGGCTGGCAGAAGGCAAGGCAGATGCCGTGGCCTTCGGCGTGCCCTTTATCGCCAATCCTGACCTGGTCCAGCGCCTGCGCCAGAACGCGCCACTCAACGAGCCACGCCCCGAGCTGTTCTACGCCAAAGGTGCCGAAGGCTATACCGATTATCCGTCGCTCTAGCTCCTTGCGATGGAAGGCCCGACCGGCTACCCGGTCGGGCCTTTTTTCTTCCGCTTACAGTACGTGATGCTTCTGGGCATAGCGATCACTCCCGCCATGCGCCCGTCAATCAGACGGCCCGGGGCAAAGGCGTGGACGGTGCTTCGCCCGACACTCTACGCCTTTAGCGCCCGCGCATGATGGCGTAGGTGGTCGTCGATAAAGCTGGCGATGAAGTAATAGCTGTGGTCGTAGCCAGGCTGGATGCGCAGCGTCAATGAATGCTCCGCAGCCTTGGCGGCAGCTTCGAGCGCCTCGGGCTTGAGCTGATTGGCCATGAAGTCATCGCGGTCGCCCTGGTCCACCAGGATCGGCAGTTTTTCCTCGGCCTTGGCGATCAGCGCGCAGGCATCCCATTCACGCCAACGGGAACGATCCGCGCCCAGATACCCGGAAAAGGCCTTTTCGCCCCAAGGGCAATCGGCGGGATTGCTGATGGGCGCGAAGGCGGACAACGAATGGTAGCGCCCCGGATTCCTCAATGCGCAAACCAGGGCACCGTGCCCACCCATCGAATGCCCACTGATGCCGCGCCTGTCTGAAACCGGGAAATTGGCCTCGATCAATGCAGGCAGCTCATCGACGACGTAATCGTGCATACGGTAGTGCTGAGCCCAGGGCTCCTCGGTGGCGTTGAGGTAGAACCCCGCACCGAGGCCGAAATCGTAGGCGGCGGCAGGATCATCCGGTACATCCGGGCCGCGTGGACTGGTATCCGGCGCGACGATGATCAGCCCGAGCTCCGCGGCCAAGCGATGCGCGCCGGCCTTTTGCATAAAGTTCTCGTCGGAGCAGGTCAGGCCGGACAGCCAGTACAACACCGGCAGCTTCTCGCCCTGCTCGGCCTGGGGCGGCAGATATACCGCGAAGATCATGTCGCAGTTCAAACTGGTCGAACGGTGCCGATAGCGCTTGTGCCAGCCACCGAAGCTCTTCTGGCAGGAAATGTTCTCAAGGCTCATAGGCCCTCCTGGCAGCACGCCACATCGGCCGGTATGGGCCGGGTCGATGCGGCGCGACATACTGATCAAAAATGAATGACGGTCCGAATGCTCTTGCCTTCATGCATCAGATCGAACGCTTTATTGATCTCGTCCAGCCCCATATTGTGGGTGATGAAGGTATCCAGCGGGATCTCGCCCTTCTGCGCCTTTTCCACGTAGCTCGGCAGCTCGGTGCGCCCCTTGACCCCACCGAAGGCACTGCCACGCCAGACCCGCCCGGTGACCAGCTGGAAGGGACGGGTGCTGATCTCCGCACCGGCCGGCGCCACGCCAATGATGGTCGACTCCCCCCAGCCCTTGTGGCAGCACTCCAGTGCGGCGCGCATCAGCTGCACGTTACCGATGCACTCGAAGCTGTAATCGACGCCGCCGTCGGTCATCTCCACGATGACGTCCTGGATCGGCTTGTCGTGGTCCTTCGGGTTAACGAAGTCGGTGGCGCCCAATTCCTCGGCGATGGCGAACTTGGACGGGTTGATGTCGATGCCAATGATGCGCGAAGCCTTGGCCATCTTGGCTCCGATGATTGCCGCCAGGCCGATGCCGCCGAGACCGAAGATGGCCACGGTGGCGCCCTCCTCCACCTTGGCGGTGTTGAGCACCGCACCAATACCGGTGGTCACGCCACAGCCCAGCAGACAGACCTTGTCCAGTGGCGCTTCCTTCGGGATCACCGCCACGGACACTTCCGGCAGCACGGTGTACTCGGAAAAGGTCGAACAACCCATGTAGTGGTAGACCGGCTGGCCCTGGTAGGAGAAGCGGCTGGTGCCGTCCGGCATCAGGCCTTTGCCCTGGGTCGCGCGAACCGAGCTGCACAGGTTGGTCTTGTTGGATTTACAGAATTTGCATTGACCGCACTCGGCCGTATACAGCGGGATCACGTGATCGCCTACAGCCACCGAGGTCACGCCCTCGCCCACGGCCTCAACGATACCGCCACCCTCATGCCCGAGGATGCAGGGGAACACGCCCTCCGAGTCCTGACCGGACAGCGTATAGGCATCGGTATGGCAAACACCTGAGGCGACGATACGCACCAGCACCTCACCGGCCTTGGGCGGCTCGACGTCCACTTCCACGATCTGCAAGGGTTGATTAGGGGCGAAGGCGACTGCCGCGCGGGATTTGATGGTCATGGACTCTACTCGCGAGTGGTTAACAGTGCCAGGCAGTGTAGTTTGCTTGGCCGCCAGGGTTAATGGCTCGATTATGGAAACATTATTGCCATATGGGGATAATCAGGCACACCCTACCACTGCAGGAGTTACCGATGAATCGCTGGGAAGGTCTTGATGAATTCGTCGCCGTAGCCGAATGCGCAAGCTTCATGCGTGCGGCCGAGCAGTTACGGGTTTCGTCTTCGCATATCAGCCGTCAGGTGGCGCGCCTCGAAGAACGCCTGCAGGCTCGGCTGCTCTACCGCACCACGCGGCGAGTATCGCTGACGGAGGCCGGCCACACGTTTCTGGCGCGCTGCCAGCGGTTGATCGAGGAGCGCGACGAAGCCTTTCATGCCATCAGCGATCTGCACGCCTCACCGACAGGCCTGCTGCGCATGACCGCCGCGGTGGCTTATGGCGAGCGCTTCATCGTACCGCTGGTCAACGAGTTCATGGCGCAGCATCCACAGCTGCGAGTCGAGATCGAACTCTCGAACCGCACCCTTGACCTGGTCCAGGAGGGCTACGATCTGGCGATACGCCTCGGTCGGCTCAGCGAGTCGCGTCTGGTGGCAACGCGACTGGCACCTCGCGCCATGTATCTCTGTGCAGCGCCAGCCTATCTTGAGCACTACGGGCGGCCACACACCTTGTCGGAGTTGGCGCGCCATAACTGCCTGGTCGGCACGGGTGACACTTGGATGCTTCAAGTGGACGGCCGCGAGCACCCCTTCAAACCCACCGGCAACTGGCGCTGCAACAGCGGTCAGGCAGTGCTCGACGCCGCGCTGCGTGGCTTCGGCCTCTGCCAACTGCCGGACTATTACGTACAAGAACCGCTACGCCGTGGCGAACTGGTTTCGCTTTTGGAGGCCAACCAGCCACCGAACACGGCGGTCTGGGCCGTGTATCCGCAGCGACGGTACCCTCTGCCGAAAGTGCGATTGCTGATCCATGCGCTCAAGGAAGGACTTTCCATGCGCCCCGAGTACCGTAACGAACGCGATTGAGTTGCGACTGCGCCGCGCGTCCGACTGCCAAGCTCAGGCGGAACCCGGTTATTCTGGCCACGTCGATATTCTGTAGCCGGTGCCCTTTGCGCTTTGCGCTTTGCCTGGAGCTATCCGGCGATTCAATCAGGAGGACATCATGCAGATTCTGGTGAACAGCAATCACAGCGTCAACGTAACCAGCAACCTGGAGGAGCACGTAAAGGCAACGGTGGAGAGCGAGCTGGAGCGTTTCGATGATCAGCTGACCCGAGTCGAAGTTCATCTCAACGACGAGAACAGCGGAAAGAAGGGCCCTCAGGACAAGCGCTGCCAGATGGAGGCCAGGGTCAAAGGCCACGAGCCGATCTCGACGACCCACAAGGCCGACTCCATGACACTTGCCATCGATGGTGCCGCAGAGAAGCTCAGCCATGCACTGGCGCATGCGCTGGATAAGTTCAACCATCATTGATAACGACCTGCCGAACCAGGCCGTTCACATCACGAGGGACCGAACCATCTGATTTATTAGAGAGGCCGTGCATGAACAGATTGCTCGATCGTGAAACCATGTCTCAACTGCTGGCAAAGCGCGAAGCCCCTTGTCTGTCGTTATACCAGCCCACCCATCGCAGCTTTCCCGAGCGCCAGCAAGACCCTATCCGTTTCAAGCACCTGGTCCGTCAGCTCGAGGACTCGCTCAAGCAGCAAGGCCGCGCAGACCAGGCCAAGACTTTGCTCAAACCATTCCATGACCTGATCGACGACATCGATTTCTGGAATTCCAACCGTGACGGACTGGCGGTGTTCGGTGCGGCAGACTACTTCGAGGTATTCCGCCTGCAACGCAGCGTGCCGGAGCTCGCCGTCGCCAATGACCGTATGCACCTCAAACCGTTGCTGCGCATTGCCCAGTCCGCCGACCGTTATCAGATCCTCGCGATCACACTGGACTCGGTTCGCCTGTTCGAGGGCAACCGTGACGACATCGACGAAGTGCCGCTCGCCGATGGCGTTCCGAAAACCCTGGAGGAAGCACTTGGTCGTGAGCTGACCGAAAAAGGCCAAACCGGATTTCCTCAAGGCTACGGTCGCGCCAGCGAGCGCGGCGATCCGATGCAGATGGAAAGCGGAGGTGCTGGCCGGCAGGATGAGATCGATCGGGACCGCGAGCGCTTCTTCCGGGAGGTGGACCGCGCCATTCTCGAACACCATAGCCGCAGATCCCGGCTGCCATTGATACTCGCCGCGCTGCCAGAGCACCAGTTTCATTTTCGCAAGCTCAGCCACAACGAGTTCCTGCTACCGGAGGGCATCGAGAACGATGCTTCGCTGCTCAGCTACGATGAGTTGCGGGAGAAGAGCTGGATGGTCATGCAGCCGCGTTACCTCAAGCGCCTGGAAGGCTTCATCGACCAGTACGGAGAATCACGCGGGCAGGGCCTGGCCAGCGATGAGCTCGAACAGATCGGCCAGGCTACCCTTGAAGGACGCGTAGCAACATTACTCGTCGAAGCCGAGCGGCAGATTCCGGGTGTGGCGGATAAGCAGCAGGGCAAGGCGCTAGCGGTCGATGATGACTCGGCCACCACGCCCGACCTGCTCGATGAGTTGTCTATCTGGACGATTGAGCAAGGCGGTGAAGTAATCTCGGTACCAACCGAACGCATGCCGACCCAGAGCGGCGCGGCTGCGATCTATCGTTACTAGTCGGGAGACGACGGGCCCTCGCCAATCGACCGAACTGAACAGCGCTGACGATCAGGATTGCCAGCGCTGTTCCAACCAGTGCAGATCTTCCGGGCGAGTGATCTTGAGATTATCCGAACGCCCCTCGATCAGTTTCGGGCTGTGCCCCGCCCACTCCAGCGCCGAAGCCTCGTCGGTGACCGGCGCGCCAGCTTCGAGCGCGCCGGCGAGCGCATCACGTAGCACGCCGAGGCGAAACATCTGTGGGGTGAAGGCCTGCCAGATCACGCTGCGATCGATGGTTTCCTGCACGCGCCCGTCGTCCCCGGCCCGTTTCAGCGTATCGCGCGCAGGTACAGCGAGCAAACCGCCGACCGGATCATCCATCAATTCACCGAGCAGTCTATCGATATCATCTCGCGCCAGGTTAGGACGCGCCGCATCATGGACCAGCACCCACTCTTCGTCTCGTGCGCCCAATTCCGCTAAACGACGCAGCCCCGAAAGTACCGACTCGGCACGTTCGGCTCCACCATCGGAACGCTGAATGCGCGAATCACTGGCGCTCTCCAGCCGGGGCCAGTAGGGATCTGCGGGCGCCAGGCTGACCACCAATCCCAGCAATCGGGGATGATCGAGAAAGCAGTCAAGGGTATGTTCGATGATCGTCTTGCCGGCCAGAGGCAAGTACTGTTTGGGCCGATCGGCACGCATACGGCTGCCAACACCGGCAGCCGGAATGACAACCCAGAACGACGGAAGCATGGCCACGCTCACTCGGTGAGCTGGTAGAGAGTTTCGCCCTCTTTGACCATGCCGAGTTCGTGGCGAGCACGCTCCTCGACCGTTTCCATGCCCTGCTTGAGTTCCATCACTTCAGCTTCAAGAATGCGGTTGCGTTCGAGCAGGCGTTGATTTTCGCCCTGCTGTTCGGCGATCTGCTTGTTCAGCCCACTGACCTGAGCGAGGCTGCCCTCACCCACCCAAAGGCGGTATTGCAGCCCGCCCAGCAGCAGGATCAGTACGACGAACAACCAGTGGGGACTGCGCATGGAGGGCATGGAACGGATTCGATTGATTTCCAGTAACGGTGTATGGGCAGCGGTCGGGGACATGCTTGGGCCTTCCTTTGCTGAACGAGCAGTCTGCAAGCGCCGCTTGTACGAACGACCATAGCAGCGCTGATCCTTATCCACAAAAAAGGGCGACTAACGCCGCCCTTTCTAGCATGCCTGGGCTCAGCCGCGAAACTCGGCACGACCGTTGTAGGCTGCTTTTCCGCCGAGCTGCTCTTCGATACGCAGCAGTTGGTTGTATTTCGAAACGCGATCGGAACGGCACAGCGAGCCGGTCTTGATCTGACCTGCGGCAGTACCAACAGCCAGGTCGGCGATGGTGCTGTCCTCGGTCTCGCCGGAGCGATGCGAGATTACGGCTGTGTAACCGGCGGCCTTGGCCATCTGGATGGCTTCAAGGGTTTCAGTGAGCGAGCCGATCTGGTTGAACTTGATCAGGATCGAGTTACCAATGCCCTTCTCGATGCCTTCCTTGAGGATCTTGGTGTTAGTCACGAACAGATCGTCGCCAACCAGCTGGACCTTCTTGCCAATCTTGTCGGTCAGAACCTTCCAGCCGTCCCAGTCGGACTCGTCCATGCCATCTTCGATGGAGATGATCGGATAGCGCTCGGACAGGCCAGCCAGGTAATCGGCGAAGCCAGCCGCGTCGAAGACCTTGCCTTCTCCGGCCAGGTCGTACTTGCCGTTCTCGAAGAACTCGCTGGAAGCGCAGTCGAGAGCCAGCGTGACGTCGTCGCCGAGCTTGTAACCGGCGTTGGCCACGGCTTCGGCAATGGCTGCCAGCGCGTCCTCGTTGGACGCCAGGTTCGGCGCAAAACCACCTTCATCACCGACCGAGGTGCTCAGGCCACGCGCCTTGAGCACGGCTTTCAGGTGATGGAAGATTTCCGCGCCCATGCGCAGCGCATCGGCAAAGGTCTTGGCCCCAACCGGCTGCACCATGAACTCTTGGATATCGACGTTGTTGTCGGCATGCTCGCCGCCGTTAATGATGTTCATCATCGGTACCGGCATGGAGTACTGACCAGGCGTGCCGTTGAGGTTGGCAATATGTGCGTAAAGGGGTAGATCCTGGTCCTGAGCAGCGGCCTTGGCAGCGGCCAGCGATACCGCGAGGATTGCGTTGGCGCCCAGCGATGCCTTGTTCTCAGTGCCGTCCAGCTCGATCATAGCGCGGTCGAGTGCTTTCTGATCCAGCGGATTCTTGCCCAGAAGCAGATCACGGATTGGACCGTTGATGTTGCTGACGGCCTTCAGCACACCCTTGCCCATATAACGGCTCTTGTCGCCATCACGCAGTTCCAGCGCCTCGCGGGAACCGGTAGAAGCACCGGACGGCGCACAGGCGCTGCCGATGATGCCGTTATCCAGGATAACGTCCGCTTCCACGGTGGGGTTGCCACGGGAGTCGAGAACTTCACGCCCTTTGATGTCGACGATCTTTGCCATTTTTATTAACACTCCGTAGATAGCTTCAAGGCTTCAAGCAGTTTCGATTGGCGAAAAATTCTTGATCAGATCATCCAGCTGCTTGAGCTGGGTGAGAAAGGGTTCGAGCTTGTCCAGACGCAAGGCGCAAGGGCCGTCACACTTGGCATTGTCCGGATCGGGGTGCGCTTCGAGGAAGAGGCCGGCAAGCCCCTGGCTGAGCCCGGCCTTGGCCAGATCGGTAACCTGAGCACGGCGGCCACCGGCCGAATCGGCACGGCCACCCGGCATTTGCAGTGCGTGGGTCACATCGAAGATCACCGGATACTGCATGCGCTTCATGATGTCGAAGCCGAGCATGTCGACGACCAGATTGTTGTAGCCGAACGACGAACCGCGTTCGCAGAGAATCAGCTGATCGTTACCGGCCTCCTCGCATTTGGCGAGGATGTGCTTCATTTCCTGAGGCGCGAGGAACTGAGCCTTCTTGATATTGATCACCGCACCGGTCTTGGCCATGGCAACCACCAGATCAGTCTGGCGCGACAGGAAAGCCGGCAGCTGAATGATGTCGCAGACCTCAGCCACCGGCTGCGCCTGATAGGGCTCGTGAACGTCGGTGATCACCGGCACGCCGAAAGTTTTCTTGACCTCTTCGAAGATGCGCATGCCCTCTTCCAGGCCCGGACCGCGAAATGAGTTGATCGACGAGCGATTGGCCTTGTCGAAACTGGCCTTGAAGATGTATGGAATGCCGAGTTTCTCGGTGACCTTCACGTAGGTTTCGCAGATCTGCAGCGCGAGATCACGGGACTCCAGCACGTTCATGCCGCCAAAGAGTACGAACGGCTTGTCGTTGGCGATCTCGATATTGCCGACGCGGATGGTCTTCTGGCTCATGCCTTGCCCGCCTTATGATCCAGCGCTGCCTTGACGAAACCGCTGAACAACGGATGGCCATCACGCGGCGTGGAGGTGAATTCAGGATGGAACTGGCACGCCACGAACCACGGATGATCCGGCGCCTCGACCACTTCAACCAGCGCACCGTCGCCGGAACGGCCAGTGATCTTCAGACCGGCCGCCTGCAACTGCGGCAACAGGTTGTTGTTCACTTCATAACGGTGGCGGTGGCGCTCGACGATGCGCTCCTTGCCATAGCAAGCAAAGACGTTGGAGCCCGCCTCGAGGCCGCACTCCTGCGCACCCAGGCGCATGGTGCCGCCCAGATCGGACGCATCGGTGCGGGTTTCCACAGTGCCGGTGGCATCCGCCCACTCGGTGATCAGACCGACGACGGGATGGCTGCTGTCTTTGTCGAACTCGGTCGAATTGGCGTCGGTCCAGCCGAGCACGTCACGGGCGAACTCGATTACCGCCACCTGCATTCCGAGGCAGATCCCTAGGTAGGGGATCTTGTTCTCGCGGGCATATTTCACCGTGGCAATCTTGCCTTCCACGCCGCGCAAGCCGAAACCGCCTGGAACCAGAATCGCGTCCATACCTTCCAGCAGGCCGGTGCCCTGGTTTTCGATGTCTTCGGAGTCGATATAGCGGAGGTTCACTTTGGTACGGCTCTGGATGCCAGCGTGGCTCATTGCCTCGATCAGAGATTTGTAGGCATCCAGAAGTTCCATGTATTTGCCGACCATGGCGATGGTGACTTCTTTCTCCGGGTTCAGCTTGGCATCGACCACACGATCCCATTCGGAGAGATCCGCGCCGCCGCACTCCAACCCGAAGCGTTCAACAACGAAGTCATCCAGCCCCTGGGCATGCAGAACGCCTGGGATTTTGTAGATGGTGTCAACGTCTTCAAGGCTGATCACCGCGCGCTCTTCAACGTTTGTGAACAACGCGATCTTGCGACGCGAAGACACATCGATCGGATGATCGGAGCGGCACACCAGCACGTCCGGCTGCAGACCGATGGAACGCAGCTCCTTGACCGAGTGCTGAGTCGGTTTGGTCTTGGTCTCGCCAGCAGTGGCGATGTAAGGCACCAGCGTCAGGTGCATCAGCATGGCGCGCTTGGCGCCGACTTCGACGCGCAGCTGGCGGATCGCCTCGAGGAAGGGTTGCGACTCGATGTCGCCCACGGTACCGCCAACTTCCACCAGAGCGACATCGGCATCACCGGCGCCCTTGATGATGCGGCGCTTGATCTCATCGGTGATGTGCGGGATGACCTGGATGGTCGCACCCAGGTAATCACCGCGGCGCTCGCGACGCAGCACGTCTTCGTAGACGCGGCCGGTGGTGAAGTTGTTGTTCTGGGTCATGGTCGTGCGGATGAACCGCTCGTAATGTCCCAGGTCCAGATCGGTCTCGGCGCCGTCATGGGTGACGAATACTTCACCGTGCTGGAACGGGCTCATGGTGCCCGGATCGACGTTGATGTAAGGGTCCAGCTTGAGCATCGTGACCTTCAGGCCCCGCGCCTCCAGGATGGCCGCCAATGAAGCCGAGGCAATGCCTTTCCCCAATGAAGAAACAACACCACCCGTGACGAAGATGTAGCGCGTCATGAAAAACCCTAGAAGTCTGCGTTAAGCGGTCAGCGCCGCCGGGGAAAAGCGAAGGTGCCATTACGCCTGAAGGCGGCAATAGCGCAACTGCCACGGTTTTCGAAGAAAGCCGCAGAAGCTGTATTGGGACGGGAGCGTAGTCTACTCGAAAGACCCCATCAGCTCAAACCTGGCGTCGGCCGGCGGCGTCCAGGACAACGATAGCGCTTGGACATCGAACTGCGGCAGATTCGCCACGGCGACTAGCTCGTCGCCGCAATAGAGCAATGGCAGGCGCGCGCGCGCAAAGCTTGGCAGTCCTGCCTCGTTCAACAAGCGTTTGAGATCACGGTGACCGCGCCCGGGCAAGTTCAACGACTCGCCGCCGCGGCGGTAACGCACCTGCAGCGAACCCTCGGTACCATGCTTTTTCAAGCGCACGCTGCCATTGCCCGGCAACTGCAGGCGACAATCAGGCCGCAGCCAGTCGACCGACGCTGACGGTGTAACCAGCCAAGGCCCGGAAAGCCACCAAATACGCCCGTCGCCCCGATGCAGCTCGCCGTCAGCCAGCGGCCAGATCGGCGCGGCATCCGAAGCGGCGTCACGCAGCGCATCCCAGCCAGCCCAATGATCAGTGTCGGGGAGAGTCGTCCAATTTACCAACCAATGCCGCAGGGCATTACGCTGACGTGCGGGACTTAACGTCCTGAGTGAAGAGAGGCACAGGCTCGGCACCCCTAGCCATGGATAGCGCCCCCCCACATGGGCTTGTCGCAAATCGATTTCGGCCAGGTCGTTCAACAGATGCTGCGCTTCACCCAGATGCTTAGCAGCCCGCACCATGCTGGTTGCAGCGCTCGGCCAGCGCTGCTGTAGCACCGGCATGACCCGATGACGGAGAAAGTTGCGCGAATGGTCGAAGCACTGATTGCTTGGATCTTCGACCCAAACCAGCCCGTGCTCACGTGCATAGACCTCAAGCTCGTTGCGTCCAACATCCATCAACGGCCGCACCAGCCAACCTTCACCCAGCGCTCGGACCGCAGGCATACCGGCCAAGCCGCGTACACCGGCACCGCGCAGCAGGCGAAAGAGCATGGTTTCAGCTTGGTCGTCCCGATGTTGCGCGGTGAGCAACACCTCAGCAGGTTTCAGATGCTCACTAAAGACTTCATAGCGTGCCTCCCTGGCGGCACGCTCGAGACTCGGTCCAGACGCAACTTGCACATGCGCGACGCGTAGCGTCACCCCCAGCCGCTCACAGACCGACTGACAATGCGTCGGCCATTCCTCGGCCGCGGGCTGCAGGCCGTGGTGAACATGAATCGCGCTTATCGGTGGCAGCTGCTCGCGAGTCGACAAACGCGCCAACAGATGCAGCAGCACGGTCGAATCGAGCCCCCCGGAAAACGCCACGCGCCAATGCGGCGCGGTACGCCAGGGTTGCAAGGCATCAAGCAGGCGTGACTCGAGGGACATGGGGTAGCAGCTCTGCAAACATGAATACCGATACGGAAACACAGCATAAACCGGAAAGGCCTGGCATTAGCCGCTCGCTTACCGCACGCCTTAGGAGGGCTTGCGCCAGAGGTCTTTCGGCAGGCACAAAAAACGGCGGATAGTCCGCCGTTTCTGTATGTCCCGATAACCGCAACTATCAGGCGATGCCGTAGCTCATCAGACGCTCGTAGCGCCGCGTGAGCAAGGCTTCAGTGTCGAGCCCCTTGAGCATATCGAGCTGAGCAGTCAGTTCTTCACGCAGGGATGCAGCGGTCGACGCAGGATTGCGATGGGCGCCACCCAGGGGCTCGGAAATCACCTTGTCGACGATCCCCAGATCCTTCAGGCGTTCTGCGGTGACACCCATGGCTTCGGCCGCTTCCGGCGCCTTGTCCGCGGTACGCCAGAGAATCGAGGCACAGCCTTCGGGGGAGATCACCGCGTACGTGGAATATTGCAGCATGTTCAGCTGGTCGCAGACGCCGATGGCCAGCGCCCCGCCCGAACCGCCCTCACCGATCACGGTTGCGATGATCGGCGTCTTCAGGCGCGCCATGACCCGAAGATTCCAGGCAATCGCCTCGCTCTGGTTGCGCTCTTCGGCATCGATACCCGGATAGGCGCCCGGCGTGTCGATGAAGGTCAGAATCGGCATCTTGAAGCGCTCGGCCATTTCCATCAGCCGGCATGCCTTGCGGTAGCCCTCCGGGCGCGGCATGCCGAAGTTGCGACGAACCTTTTCGCGGACCTCACGACCTTTCTGATGGCCGATGACCATGACCGGTTCACCGTTCAGGCGAGCCGTTCCGCCGACGATCGCGGCGTCATCGGAGAAATGGCGATCGCCATGCAGCTCTTCGAATTCGGTAAAGAGGTGGCTGATGTAATCGAGCGTATAGGGACGCTGCGGGTGGCGAGCCAGACGGGCGATCTGCCAGCTGGTGAGATTGCCGAAAATGCTCTCGGTGAGCGACTCGCTCTTATCCTGCAGGCGGGCAATCTCATCGCCGATGTTTAGCGAGTTGTCGTTACCAACCAGGCGCAATTCTTCGATCTTGGCTTGCAGGTCGGCGATCGGCTGTTCGAAATCGAGAAAATTCGGGTTCATAGGCATCCGTCATGCGTCGACGGCCAGGCGGCCGGGAGGCTGTTCCGTTTTTTGCGCCCTACCTTACGGGACGGACGCATTCAGGTCGAACAAAAAATGTTCGCAATCATGACCCGATCAACGATCGGGCCGGTCGGGCGTCACTCGGACCGCACGCCAGTATCGGCGCGCAAATCCGCTACGTCCCGCTATCGGTATTGCAGAAAGACGTTGTCGCGCCCGAACTGGTCACGCAATGCCTGTATCAAGTTGTCGGCCGGGTCGATCCGCCAGCTTTCGCCGAACTGCAAAAGGGCCCGCGCGTCGCTACCGGTATATTCCAGCGTGATCGGACAGGCGCCGCGGTGACGCCCGCAGACATCGGCCAGCCAGCGTACTCGATCCCCCTTCAGCGCATCGCTGGCGACCTTCACACGCAGGCTTTCAGCCAGCCCGGTACGCGCCTCCTCCAGACTCATCACCCGCTTGGCCCGCAGGCGTAGACCGCCCGAGAAATCGTCGTTGCTCACCTCACCCTCCACCACCACGAGCGCGTCAGTCTGCAGCAGTGCCTGGGCACTGTTGAAGGCTTCGGCAAAAAGCGAGGCTTCGATGCGCCCGGAACGGTCATCGAGAGTGATGAAGCCCATCTTGTCGCCCTTCTTGTTCTTCATCACACGCAAATTGACGATTAGCCCAGCAACGGTCTGCTCGCCCCGCGCCGGGCGCAGATCGATGATTCGCTGGCGGGCGAAGCGGCGCACTTCACCTTCGTATTCGTCGATCGGATGTCCGGTCAGGTAGAGCCCGAGGGTGTCCTTCTCGCCCTTGAGGCGCTCTTTCAGCGATAACTCCCGCGCCTTGCGGTGATTGGCATAGACGTCCGCCTCCGGCTCGGCGAACAGACCGCCGAACAGGTCCATGTGGCCACTGTCGAGGCTGCGAGCGGTCTGCTCGGCCGCCTGGACGGCTTCTTCCATGGCCGACAGGAGAACCGCACGATTGCGATCGATGTTGGCCTGATAGGTCTTGGGCTCGTCGGAGAAATAAGGGCCGAGGCGGTCCAGTGCGCCACCGCGGATCAGCGCTTCGAGTGTCCGCTTGTTGATGCGCTTGAGGTCGACGCGACTGCAGAAATCGAACAGGTCCTTGAACGCCCCCCCTTCGTTGCGGCATTCGCAGATCGCCTCCACCGGCCCCTCACCGACGCCCTTGATGGCGCCCAGCCCATAGATGATCCGCCCTTCGTCGCTGACGGTGAACTTGAACTCGGAGTTGTTCACATCCGGTGCGTCGATGCGCAGCTTCATGCTGCGGCATTCTTCGATCAGCGTGACCACCTTGTCGGTGTTGTGCATGTCCGCTGATAGCACCGCCGCCATGAACGGCGACGGATGATGCGCCTTCAGCCAGGCGGTCTGGTACGAGACCAGGCCATAGGCCGCCGAGTGCGACTTGTTGAAACCGTAGCCGGCGAACTTTTCCACCAGGTCGAAGATGTTGCCGGCCAGGTCGGCATCGATGCCGTTCTTGGCGCAGCCCTCGATGAAACCGCCGCGCTGCTTGGCCATTTCTTCGGGCTTTTTCTTACCCATGGCGCGGCGCAGCATGTCCGCCTGGCCGAGGGTATAACCGCCCATGACCTGAGCGATCTGCATGACCTGTTCCTGGTACAGGATGATGCCGTAGGTAGGCGCCAGCACCGGCTTGAGGCCTTCGTACTGGTAGTCCGAATGCGGATAGGAAATTTCCGCGCGACCGTGTTTACGGTTGATGAAATCGTCGACCATGCCCGACTGCAGCGGACCGGGACGGAACAGCGCCACCAAAGCGATGAGATCTTCCAGGCAGTCGGGCTTGAGCTTCTTGATCAGTTCCTTCATGCCGCGCGATTCAAGCTGGAACACCGCCGTAGTTTCGGCCTTCTGTAGCAGCGAGAACGTCGGTTTGTCATCCAGCGGGATGAAGTCGATGTTCAGCGGCTCCAGACCCTTTTTGGCCTGTTCACGGTTGATCGTCTCCATGGCCCATTTGATGATCGTCAGGGTCCGCAGGCCGAGGAAGTCGAACTTGACCAGACCGGCTTGTTCCACGTCGTCTTTGTCGAACTGGGTGACCAGGCTGCCACCCTCGTCATCGCAGGCGATCGGCGCAAAATCGGTGAGTTTGGTCGGCGCGATCACCACCCCACCGGCATGCTTACCGGTACCACGGGTAATGCCTTCGAGCTTGAGCGCCATGTCCCAGATTTCCCGGGCATCCTCGTCAACGGCCAGGAAATCCCGAAGCGGCTCTTCCATTTCATAGGCTTTTTCGAGCGTCATGCCGACTTCGAAAGGGATCATCTTCGAGAGTCGGTCGGCCAGTCCGTAGGACTTGCCCTGCACGCGCGCCACATCACGCACCACGGCCTTCGCCGCCATGGTGCCGAAGGTGATGATCTGGCTGACCGCGTTGCGGCCGTACTTTTCAGCCACATAATCGATGACCCGATCGCGCCCATCCATGCAGAAGTCGACGTCGAAGTCGGGCATGGAGACCCGTTCCGGATTGAGGAAGCGTTCGAACAGCAGGTCATAGGCCAGCGGATCGAGATCGGTGATCTTCTGCACGTAGGCCACCAGCGAGCCGGCACCCGAGCCCCGCCCGGGCCCTACCGGCACACCGTTATTCTTCGCCCACTGGATGAAGTCCATAACGATCAGAAAGTAACCCGGGAAGCCCATCTGAATAATGATGTCGAGCTCGAAGTTCAGCCGGTCGACATAGACCTGCTTCTTCGCCTCGTAGTCGGGCGTGTCCTTGGGCAGCAGCACCTCGAGGCGCTCCTCGAGACCGTCGAACGAGACCTTGCGGAAGTACTCATCCATGGTCATGCCGGCCGGCACCGGGAAGTCCGGCAGGAAGTAGGTGCCCAGCTGCACTTCGATATTGCAGCGACGAGCGATTTCGACCGTATTTTCCAGCGCCTCGGGCAAATCGCTGAACAACTCCCACATTTCCTCGGGCGTCTTCAGGTATTGCTGATCGGAATAGTTGCGCGGGCGCCGCGAGTCATCGAGGGTCCGGCTTTCACCGATGCACACGCGCGTTTCGTGGGCTTCGAAATCTTCCTGCTTAAGAAAGCGCACGTCATTGGTCGCCACCAACGGTACGCTGCAGCGCTGCGCCAACGCCACGGCAGCATGAAGATGCTCTTCGTCGTTGACTCGGCTGGTGCGCTGCACTTCGAGGTAGAATCGCTGCGGAAAGACCGCCTGCCACTCGGCCAGCAGCGCTTCGGCTAGCGCCTCTTCGCCGTCCAGCAGGGCATGACCGATTTCGCCTTCTTTGGCGCCGGACAGCGCGATCAGCCCTTCGGCTGCGGCCTTGGCCCAGTCACGCTCGATGATGATTTGATCGTTACGCTGTCCCTCCGTCCAGCCACGCGACACCAGCTCGGTAAGATTCCGATAGCCCTTGCTGTTCATCGCCAACAGCGTCAATCGGCTAAGTGGACCATCTTCATCGCGGCTGGCGAGCCAGATATCGGCGCCACAGATCGGCTTGATTCCAGCCCCTTGGGCAGCCTTGTAGAACTTGACCAGCGAGCACATGTTGCTCTGGTCCGTGACGGCCACCGCCGGCATGCCCGCCCCCGTAACCGCCTTGACCAGCGGCTTGACGCGCACCAGGCCGTCAACCAGAGAGTATTCAGTGTGCAGACGGAGATGGACGAAGGAGACGGGCATGAGTGGACCTTGGACTGGCGAAACGACAAGCCGGGAATTGTACCGGAAAGCCAGGACGATTAAGGCGGCTGGTGATGGATTGCATCACCAGCCGCGCCGATTCAGACCGGCAATGCGACCGTGACGCTCACGGGCTCAGCCTGTGTGGCCTGCTCCAGCAGAATGCGTACTGGCGCGAACGAGCGACGGTGAATAATTGTCGGTCCAAGCCGCTGAAGCGCATCCAGGTGGTTCGGCGTCGGATAGCCTTTATGCGCGGCGAGTCCATAGCCGGGATAGCACAGATCCAGAGCGCACATCTCCCGATCACGACTGACCTTGGCCAGAATCGAGGCGGCGGCGATGGCAGGCACCCGGCCGTCGCCCTGGATTACCGAAGCGCTGGGCACCGCCAGTTGCGGGCAGCGATTGCCATCGATCAGCGCCAGCCGCGGCGTCACGCTCAAACCCTCGACCGCACGCTGCATCGCCAGCATGGTAGCGTGCAGGATATTCAGTTGATCGATCTCCTGCACCTCGGCGCGCGCGATACACCACGCCAGCGCCTTCTCGCAGATCTCATCGAACAGCGCCTCGCGCCGCGCCTCGGTCAGTTTCTTAGAGTCGTTGAGACCTTCGATGGGTCGACGCGGATCGAGGATCACCGCCGCGGTTACAACCGGACCGCAAAGCGGGCCGCGGCCGACCTCATCGACACCGGCAACCAGCTCTTCAACCAGATTGAAATCCAGCCCCATCTGCATCAGTTCGCCCCAACCAGTTCAAGCACCGCGCTGGCCGCCTGAGTGGATGCATCGCAGCGTAGGGCTCGGTGAATGGCGTCGAACCCCTCGGTCTGTACGTCGCCGTTATCCAGCAAGGGCGACAGCAACTGCGCCATCGCCTCTGGAGTCGCCGCATCCTGCAGAAGCTCCGGCACCAGAAGACGCTGAGCCAGCAGGTTGGGCAAGGCCACGTACGGGCTTTTCACCATGCGTTTGAGGATACGAAAGGTCAGCGGCGCGACGCTATAGGCTACGACCATGGGCCGCTTGTACAACAACGCTTCGAGCGTCGCGGTACCGGAGGCGATCAGCACCGCGTTGCAGGCAGCCAACGCCTCGTGGGATCGCCCATCGAGCAGCGTCAACGGAAGATCTCGCCCCGCCAGCATCTGCTCGAGCTGAACACGGCGTTCGGGACCGGCACAAGGCACCACGAAACGAATACCCGGGCGCATTGAACGAAGCCGGTCGGCGGCGCTGAGGAAGAGCTCACCGAGGCGCCCCACCTCACCGCCGCGGCTGCCCGGCATCAGCGCGACGATCGGACATTCCTGCGGAAGATTCAGCGCAGCCCTGGCAGCCGCGCGATCAGGCTCCAGGGGAATTGCATCGGCCAGCGGATGACCAACGAAACGAACCGCTACCTGATGAGCGTCGTAGAACTTCGCCTCGAAGGGAAATAGCGTGAGCATCAGGTCACAGGCATCGCGAATCTTCAACACGCGCTTCTGCCGCCAGGCCCAGACCGAAGGGCTGACGTAATGCACGGTCTTGATACCGCTGCGCCGCAGTTTAAGTGCCAGGTCCAGGTTGAAATCCGGCGCGTCGATGCCGATGAAAACATCAGGCCGCACGTCGAGGAAGGTTTTCAACAACCGCTTGCGGCGCGCCAGCAATTCAGGCAGCCGACCGAGCACCTCCACCAGCCCCATCACGGCCAGGCGCTCCATCGGAAAATAGGATTTCAGCCCCTGCGCCTCCATCCGAGGACCACCGATACCAATGAATTGGACATCCGGATGCTGCGCCTTGAGCGCCTGCATCAGACCGGAGCCCAGGATGTCGCCGGACGCTTCGCCGGCCACCAGCGCGACTGTCAGCGGCCTGGACATATCAGCGCGTAATACCGCGATTCGAGGATTGCACCGAGTCCCGAAACAACGCCACTTCCGGGAACGTCTGAGCATCGTCAGCGAGCGCAGCCAATGCGGCTTCGACCGTCAGCCCCTTGCGATAGACCACTTTGTAGGCGTTGCGCAATGCCAGAATGGCTTCCGCGCTGAACCCCCTGCGGCGCATGCCTTCGAAGTTCATGCTGCGCGCCTCGGCTGGGTTGCCGAATACGGTGACGAACGCCGGAACGTCCTTGCCGATCGCAGTGCCCATCCCCGAAAAGCTGTATGCGCCGATATGACAGTACTGATGAACCAGGGTATAGCCAGACAGAATCGCCCAGTCGCCCACGTGCACATGCCCCGCCAGCGCGGTGTTGTTCACCAGGATACAGTGGTTGGCAATCACGCTGTCATGGCCGATATGCGCGTAGGCCATGATCAGGTTGTGATCGCCGATGGTAGTTTCGCTTCGATCCTGCACGGTACCGCGGTGAATGGTCACGCCTTCGCGAATCACGTTGTGATCGCCGATCACTAGGCGGGTCGGTTCACCCTTGTACTTGAGGTCCGGCGTATCTTCACCTACCGAAGAAAACTGGAAAATTCGATTGTACCGACCGATGCGGGTCGGTCCCTTGATGATCACGTGAGACGCGATCACCGTCCCCTCGCCTATTTCGACGTCCGGGCCGATGATCGACCAAGGTCCGACCTGGACGTCATCCGCCAGCCGGGCCGCAGGATCGACGATGGCGCGAGGGTCGATCAAACTCATATCTTCTGTTCCGCACAAATGATTTCGGCAGAGCATACGGGTTTGCCATCAACGCTGGCGCGGCAATCGAACTTCCAGATCCCACGCTTGGCACTGATGAAGGTTGCTTCGAGAATCAATTGATCGCCCGGAACAACCGGCTGACGAAAACGCAGCTTATCCGAACCGACGAAGTAATAAAGTGTGCCATCGGCTGGCTTCACCCCCATCATCTTGAAACCGAGCAGCCCGGCGGCCTGCGCCATGGCTTCGATAATCAACACACCCGGCATGATTGGATGCTGCGGGAAATGCCCGTTAAAGAAGGGTTCGTTGATGGTGACGTTCTTGTAGGCGCGAACCCGCTTGGCATCCGTGTCCAACTCCACCACCCGATCAACCAACAGAAAGGGGTAACGGTGCGGAAGGTATTCGCGAATCTCGTTGATATCCATCATATGTAGAAAAAGCCCGTAAGGATTATGGGAGCCAGCACGGCACCGCTGCCGTGCAACCCGCTGGCGCGAGCCTTTAGCAGGAGGCAATCAGACGACAGGATCAGGCATCAGAAGACGCATCCCCGCTTGGGGTCACGGAGGCCAGGCGTTTTTCCACTTGTTGCAGGCGGCGCGCCATGTCATCAAGATGACGAATCCGGGCCGCACTTTTGCGCCATTCGGCGGCGGTCTGCATGGCTGTCCCGGAAGAATAGCTTCCCGGCTCGGTGATTGACCGGGTGACCATGGTCATGCCGGTAATGAACACGTTATCGCAAACTTCGATGTGACCAACGAGCCCAGCACCCCCGGCAATCATGCAGTTGCGGCCGACTTTCGTGCTCCCGGATATTCCCGAACAGCCAGCCATGGCGGTGTTATCGCCGATCTGGACGTTATGAGCGATCATGATCTGGTTATCCAGCTTCACGCCGTTGCCGATCACTGTGTCCGATATCGCACCGCGATCGATGGTGGTATTAGCGCCAATCTCTACGTCGTCACCGATACGAACGCCGCCGAGTTGAGCAATCTTTTCCCAACTGCCCCGCTCGTTAGCAAAGCCGAAGCCTTCGCCGCCAATCACCGCACCTGGCTGAATGACCACCCGCTCGCCGATGATCACGTCGTGACATAGCGTCACCCGGGCGGCCAGTCGACCACCGGCGCCGATGCGGCTCCTCGCACCGACCACCGACTGGGCACCGATTTCTACGTTGGGCCCGATCCAGGCATCGGCCTCGATTACCACTTGAGCACCAATACGCGCGGTAGCGTCGATCTCGGCACTTGGATCAACAACGGCGCTGGGGTGGATGCCTACAGGTGCCTGAGCCCGTGTCTCGAATAGATGAGAGAGCCGCGCATAGGCAAGATACGGATTGACGACCACCAGCGCGGCGCCAGCATAGCCCTCGGCATCCTTCGCGGTCAGCAGCACGCAGCCCGCATGCGTGGTGGCGAGAAACTTCCGATACTGCGCATTAGCCAGGAAGCTCAACTGCTCAGGACCGGCATCTTGCAGCGTTGCCAGCCCCGACACCCGCAGCGAGGCATCGCCGCGTAGTTCAGCTCCTAGCCGCTCGGCAAGATCGCCAAGCGTATAGACAACCTCACTCATCAGCGCAACTGATTCATGCGCTCAATGACCTGGCGCGTGATGTCGTATTGCGGCTTGACATCAACCACAGCTCCGCGCTCGAGCACCAGGTCGTAGTCACCCTTTTTGATGACCTCTTCTACAGACTTGTCCAGCTTCGGCTTGAGCTGCTTGAGCATGTCGCGATCGGCGGCAGCCTTGGACTCGTTGAGCTCCTTGGAAAGGAACTGAAAATCACGGGCCTTCTGCTTAAATTCGAGTTCGAGACGTTCACGCTCGGCCTGCTGCATCTTGTCACCGTCCTTGCCCAGGCGGTCCTGGATGCGCTTGGCATCGCTTTCCAATCCTTTGAGCTTCTCCAGTTGCGGACCGAATTTCTTTTCCGCGTCGACCGAATAGCGCTTGGCGGCGTCTGATTCGAGCAAAGCCATCTGATAGTTCATTACCGCGATTTTCATCTCGGCGAATGCGGGGGTCGCCACCAGGGCAGCGGCAACAACAAGCAATTGGGTCAACTTACGCACGGTATATACCACTCTTCATAAATGCGCTGGAGCGTCGCTCCAGGTGATTAAAAGGTTTGGCCCAGCGAGAACTGGAAGACTTGGGTATCAGCATCGTCCGGCTTCATCACTGGCATCGCCAGACTGAAACTCAAGGGCCCCATGGCGGTGATCCAGGTCAGACCGACGCCGACCGAACTGGCCATGTCGCCAATATCGATGTCGCTGCACTTGGCAGAGCCCGACGGGCAATTCGTATCGTAGACGTTACCCACATCCCAGAACACCGAGGTGCGCAGCGAACGCTGATCCTTGACGAATGGCATAGGAAAGAGCAGCTCCATCCCACCCTGGATCAATACGTTACCACCATAAGGCAACGCATCCTGGTCCGGGTCGGCAATGGTGCCTTCATTCCCGGTCACGTCCTCGCCTCGGCTCGGCGTACTGCGCGGTCCTAGACTGCTGTCCTCGAAGCCACGAACCGAATTGAAACCGCCGGCATAGTAATGCTCATAGAAAGGAAGGCGTGAGGTCGATCCGTAAGCGTCGCCATAGCCCAACTGGGTATGTAGCCGCATGGTGTACGTCTTGGTCACCGGAACGAAAAGCTGCGCATTGTAGTCGAGCTTGTAGAACGACAGGTCGCTGCCCGGAATGGTGGTTTCCAGCGACAGGCTCTGCGAGTGTCCTCGCGTCGCCAACACGCCGCGGTTCAGGGTGGATTCGGACCAGCCCACCGATGCTTTGAAGTTGAGGTAGCTATCGCCTTCCTCTTCCATGAAATCGAAAATTTCGTCGACCGTGTAACGACCGCTGTCGATGGTGTCCTGTTGCGCGGACAAGCCGAAGGATAGCCGTGACGTCTCGCTGATCGGATAGCCGATATTGACGCCCGCACCTAGACTGTCGACCGAGTAGCTGGACACGTCATAGTCCAGCTCGTCGTAATCGGTAGTGCGATAGAAGGCGTTGTAGCCGAGGCTGACGCCGTCTTCAGTCCAGTAGGGATCGACGAAACCGAAGTTGTAGCGCGACTGATATTCGCTGCGCGTCAGCCCGAGGCTGACTCGGTTGCCGGTGCCGAGGAAGTTGTTCTGGCTGATCGAGCCACCGAGAATCAGACCAGCGTTCTGGGCGAAGCCGATGCTCGCCATGATCGAGCCGGACGGCTGCTCTTCGACGCTGTAATTCACGTCAATCTGATCGTCGGTGCCGGGCACCTGCGGTGTTTCGACATTCACTTCTTTGAAGAAGCCCAGGCGCTCTAGACGCGTCTTGGATTGGTCGATCAGGTAGGTCGATGCCCAGCCGCCCTCCATCTGGCGCATCTCACGACGCAACACTTCGTCTTCCGTCTTGGTGTTACCGCGGAAATTGATGCGATTGACGTAGGCCCGCTTGCCAGGATCGACCACAAAGGTGATCGCGACGGTATTGTCTTCGTCGTTCGTTTCCGGCACGCCGTTAACGTTGGCGAAGGTGTAGCCCTCATTCCCCAGGCGTCGAGTGATCAGCTCCGACGTGGTGGTCATGACCTTGCGCGAGAAAACCTGCCCTGGCTTGGCCAATAGCAACGTCTGCAGTTCCTCTTGCGGCACTTTCAAATCACCGCTGAGCTTGACGTCGCTGACTGTGTAGCGGTCGCCCTCGGCAATGTTGACCGTGATATAGACGTCTCTCTTGTCCGGCGTGATGGATACCTGGGTCGAGGTGATATCCATGTTGATGTAGCCGCGGTCCAGATAATAGGAACGCAGGCGCTCAAGGTCGCCTGAGAGCTTTTCGCGCGCGTATTTGTCGTCATTGCGGAAGAACGACAGCCAGTTGCTGGTCTTCAGCTCGAATAGGTCGGTCAAGTCTTCCTCGGGGAAGACCGAGTTACCAACGACATTGATGTGCTTGATCGCAGCAACCGATCCTTCGTTGATATTGATCTTCAGCGCAACGCGGTTACGTGGCTGTGGGACCACTTCGGTCTCGATGGTGGCCGAGTAACGGCCTTGCGCGACGTACTGGCGCTGCAATTCGTTGCGCACGCCTTCGAGCGTGGCACGCTGGAAGATCTCGCCCTCGGCCAGGCCCGACTGCTGCAAACCGGAAAGAAGATCTTCGGTCTTGATCGCCTTGTTGCCATCGATCTCGATGCCAGAAATCGATGGCCGCTCGACCACATTGATTACCAGCACATCGCCTTCACGCCCGAGCTGGATATCCTCGAAAAAGCCGGTGCGAAAGAGCGCACGAGTTGCGTCTACCAGACGACTGTCATCGGCGGCCTGTCCGACGTTCAACGGCAAGGCGCCAAAGACGCTACCGGCGGAGACACGCTGCAGGCCATTGACACGTATATCGGAGATGGTGAAGGACTCGGCGTGAACTTCGGCAATCATCAGTGCGGAAATTACCGCAGGTAGCAGCAGACGTTTCATGAAGTCCTTTCTTTTCAAACCTGATAATTGAACCTGCGCGTGGCGCGGCGACATCAAGGTATATGGCGGTTAAAGGCGGCCCAGGGCGTTGACCAACGCAAGCAGCATCACCCCAACTACCAGGCTGATGCCGATCTGTACTCCCCAGCCCTGGACCTTGTCCGACAAGGGACGTCCACGGACCCACTCGACCAAATAGAAGAGCAGATGCCCACCATCCAGGACCGGGATAGGCAATAGATTGAGCACTCCAAGGCTAATGCTCAGGTAGGCGAGGAAATTGAGAAAGTCGCCCACGCCGGACTGTGCAGAAGCGCCCGCCACTTTAGCAATGGTTATCGGACCGCTCAAGTTTTTTACCGAGAGCTCACCGAAGACCATTTTCTTCAGCGAATCGAGCGTCAGGACGCTCATCGTCCAGGTGCGGCGAAGCCCTTCCCCCACCGCTTCGACGGGCCCATAGCGGACGCTTCGAAGCATGTCCGCAGGCCATTCGCTAGCGGCAACGCCGGCCCCCAAATAGCCCCGACGGCTTTCGCCCTCGCCACGCTCGGCCAGTGTCAGAGGCAGGTCGACGAGCTGTCCGTCACGCTCGACCTCCAACTGCACAGATCGACCAGCCAAGGGCTTTACACGATCGATGACTTGCTGCCATTCATTCAGCGGCTCGCCGTCCAGGCTGACCAGACGATCACCAAGACGCACGCCCGCTGCCTGCGCAGGCCCTTCGGGATCCAGCTGCGCAACGACCGGGGCGATTTCCGGCCGCCAGGGCCGGATACCCAGCGAACCTATCGGATCCGGTTCCTCGACACCTTTGAGCCAGTCATTGAGTTCCAGCTGCAGACGCCGCGTCCGATCACCATCGGTACGCACCAGAATCTCCAGCGAACCGCTTTCTCCAAGCCGCCTGATCAGCTGAAGGTTGACCTCAGCCCAGCCGGAGGTGGGTTTGCCGTTGATCCCGACGATTTCCTGCCCGGCCGCCAGCCCGGCTCGCTCGGCGAGGCTGCCAGCCTCGACGGCGCCCACCACTGGCCGAACCTGCTCGGTGCCGAGCATCGCCAGCGCCCAGAAGAACACCAGGGCAAGCAGAAAGTTGGCCAAGGGCCCAGCCGATACGATAGCGAAGCGCTGTTTGACCGTCTTGCGATTGAACGTCTGCTCCAACAGCGCCGGAGGTACATCACCCTCTCGCTCATCGAGCATTTTCACGTAACCGCCAAGCGGAATCGCCGCCAGGACGAACTCGGTGCCTTGGCGATCATGCCAGCGCAGTAGGGGACGACCGAAGCCTACCGAGAACCGCAGGACCTTGACGCCGCAACGACGCGCGACCCAGAAATGCCCGTATTCATGGAAGGTTACCAGCACACCCAGCGCCACCAGGGTGCCCATAATCATGTACAGCGCGCCCATATTTTCCTCTGCCTCGAAAGGCTTGTTCAGCGGCTCCCGACTCCGGCGAACCCAGAGCCCTGTATCGCTTTGCTAAGCGAACACCCTCAACCGTTAGCGATTGCGACTATGCAACCAACGCGCCGCCAACGTTCGGGCCTGCGCATCGGCCGCAAACACATCCGCCAGACAGCGGGCCGGAACCGACGCTTCCAGATCGAGAACGTCCTCGATGATACTCGCGATCTCGGTGAAGCGAATGCGACCGTTGAGAAATGCATCCACCGCCACCTCGTTCGCCGCATTGAGCATTGCCGGTGCCGTTCCGCCATCCTGGGCAGCCTGCCGAGCAATACGCAAACAAGGGAACCTCTGCTGGTCGGGCGCTTCGAAATCCAGACGGCCGGTCTGCAGCAGATCCAATGCCGACACGCCTGAATCGATTCGCTCCGGCCACGCCAGCGCATGAGCGATAGGCGTGCGCATGTCCGGGTTCCCGAGCTGTGCCAGCACAGAGCCATCGATGTAGTCGACCATCGAGTGAATGACGCTTTGCGGATGAATGACCACCTCGACCTGATCGGGACGCGCATTGAACAGCCAGCACGCCTCGATGAGCTCGAGCCCCTTGTTCATCATGCTGGCCGAGTCCACAGAGATCTTTCGTCCCATGGACCAGTTCGGATGCGCACATGCCTGATCGGCGGAGACCGCTGAAAGCTGCTCCGGCGGTAGCTGACGGAACGGCCCGCCGGATGCGGTAAGCAGAATCCGCCTCACCCCGACGCTGCCGAGCCCATGGCCATAGTTGCCCGGCAGACATTGAAATATAGCGTTGTGCTCGCTATCGATGGGCAGCAGCACCGCCTCGCTGTCGCGCAACGCCTGCATGAACAGCGCGCCGGACATGACCAGCGCCTCCTTGTTCGCCAACAATACCCGCTTGCTGGCCTGAACCGCCGCCAGAGTGGGGCGCAGGCCTGCGGCGCCGACAATCGCAGCCATCACCACATCGACTTCGGGATGGGCCGCAACTTCGCTCAGTCCACCCTCGCCTACCAGCACACGAGTCTTGATTCCGTCGGAGTCGAGCTGCCCCTGGAGCTCCCGAGCCTTGTCGCTACCATCGACCACAGCATATCGGGGGCGATGCAGGCGGCACAAATCGCGCAGCTCGGCGATACGACTAAACGCCGTGAGTGCGAAGGCCTGGTAGCGCTCGGGATGACGAGCCATCACATCCAGCGTACTCAGCCCGATCGATCCCGTCGCGCCAAGGACCGTGACCTGTAGGGGTGCGCTCACCAAGCACCCCACCCAGCCAGCCACAGCAGAACGGTGAAAACCGGCACCGCAGCGGTCAGGCTGTCGATGCGATCCATCACGCCCCCGTGCCCAGGCAACAACTGACTGCTGTCCTTGATTCCCGAGCTGCGCTTGAACATGCTTTCGGTCAGATCACCTACGACCGAAATCACGACGACCAGCGCAGCACCGAGCAGCGCCAATACCAGCTCGCGGGGAGACCACCCCCGATAAAGCCCAACAGCGAGCGTAATCAACAGGCTGGTGATGAGCCCACCGACCAGGCCTTCCCAACTCTTGCCCGGACTGACCTGAGGCGCCAACTTGCGCCGCCCCAGCGCTTTGCCGGAAAAATAGGCCCCAATATCGGCAGCCCAGACCAGGACCATCACTGCCACGATCAGCCAGTTGCCTTGCGGCCACTGCTTGAGCTGCACCAATGCCTGCCACGCCGGCAACAAAATCAATAAGCCGATCACCAGGCTACCCACGCGACCACCCCAATGGCGCTGGCTACCTGGGTAACCGAGCACCAGGGCCGTTGCAGCCAGCCACCAAACCACACTGAGAGGGAGCAGCCAGGCGGCAGCCGCCGGCAATCGATACAGCAAGATCAACAGCAGCGCGACGACTACGGCATAGCCAATCCGTGCAACCTGACTGGCAAATCCCGCCAAGCGCGCCCACTCCCAGCCACCCAGCACCACCACAACACCAATGAACAAGGCGAATGCGAGCCCTTCGAGCAGGAAGAAACCGATCAGTGCGATTGGTAGCAAGACAGCTGCGGTAATGACGCGTTGCTTCAGCATTCTGCTCGGACCTCCGTTTCAACCTGATCACCGGTCTTGCCGAAACGCCGCTGCCGCTTGGCGAAATCGGCCAGTGCAGTGCGCATGGCATCGTGCTTGAAATCCGGCCAGAACAGATCAGAAAAATACAACTCGGCGTAAGCCAGTTGCCACAACAGAAAATTGCTGATGCGCCGCTCACCACCAGTGCGAATGCAAAGGTCAGGTAACGGCATATCAGCCGTTGCGAGATAGCTCTGGAAAAGTGCCGGCGAGATCTCGTTCGGATCGAGGTGTCCCGCCTGTGCTTCACGAGCCATCCGCTGAGCGGCCTGGAGAATGTCCCATTGACCGCCATAGTTGGCAGCAACCTGAAGTACGAAACGGCCAGGGCCGGCGGTCATTTCTTCCGCTTCGAGCATTGCAGCCTGCAGCTCGGGATGGAAGCGCGAACGATCACCAATGATCCGCAAGCTGATGCCGTTTTCATTGAGTTTGCGCGCCTCGCGGCGCAACGCGGTCAGAAACAGCTCCATCAGCGCACCGACCTCCTCGGCCGGCCGCTGCCAGTTCTCGCTGGAGAAGGCGAACAACGTCAGTACCTCGACACCCGCTTCGGCGCACACTTCGATGACAGCTCGCACCGCATCGACTCCGGCCTTATGCCCAGCTACGCCCGGTAAAAGACGCCGTTTTGCCCAGCGATTGTTGCCATCCATGATGACTGCGACATGACGGGGTACATTCCGCCCGGCAGTCTGCCTGACCTTTTCCATGAAACGACTCTACCTGCGCTCAATCACGCTGCGAACAATGGGAGAAACTGCCGGCGGCAATTTCCGGGGGATACGACTGGTTAGCCCCTCGCGCTTCGGTCCCGACCGGATCGGCGCGCTCCGACGTGAGCAGTACGGACGAAGTCCGGTACAGCACCATCAAACAGCCATCAGGTCGTTTTCCTTGCCTTCAAGCGCCTTGTCGATTTCCGCAACATACTTGTCGGTCAGCTTTTGAACGTCGTCCTGCGCACGGCGTTCCTCGTCTTCGCTGATTTCCTTCTCTTTCACCAAATCCTTGAGCTGTGCGATAGCATCACGGCGGATGTTACGCACCGCGACCCGAGCGTTTTCGGCCTCGGCGCGCGCCTGCTTGGTATAGCCCTTGCGGGTCTCCTCCGTAAGGGCCGGCATGGGAACACGAATGGTGGTGCCCGCCGTGGCCGGATTCAAACCCAGGTCTGAAGTCATGATGGCTTTCTCGACCGCCTGAATCATGCCCTTGTCGAACACGGTCAATGCAAGGGTGCGGGAGTCTTCGGCAATTACGTTGGCGATCTGGCGCAACGGGGTGTCGCTGCCGTAATAGGACACCATCACGCTGTCGAGAATACTCGGATGGGCACGACCGGTGCGGATTTTGGCGAATGCATGCCCCAGCGATTCCAGGGTTTTCTTCATGCGTTCCTGAGCGTCTTGCTTGATCTCGTTGATCATTGGTTCTGTTCCTCGATCAAAGTTCCTTCAGCGCCGCCGAGCACGATATTAAGTAGGGCACCGGGCTTGTTCATGTTGAACACCCGCAGCGGCATGTTGTGGTCGCGGCACAGGCAGATGGCGGTCAGGTCCATGACGCCCAGCTTGCGGTCGAGCACGTCATCATAGGTCAGTTGCTCGAATTTCTCGGCATTTGGATCCTTGAATGGATCTGCGGTGTACACACCATCAACCTTCGTGGCCTTGAGTACGACGTCGGCATGGATCTCGATGGCGCGAAGACAGGCAGCCGAGTCGGTAGTGAAGAATGGATTGCCGGTGCCGGCGGAGAAAATCACCACTTCCCCGCTCTTGAGATGACGCATAGCCTTGCGGCGGTCGTAATGATCGGTGACACCGACCATGGAAATCGCCGACATGACCAGCGCAGGAATGTTCGAGCGCTCCAAAGCGTCACGCATGGCCAGGGAATTCATCACCGTCGCCAGCATGCCCATGTGGTCGCCAGTGACGCGATCCATACCGGCCGCAGAAAGCGCCGCGCCGCGGAACAAGTTGCCGCCACCGATGACCAGACCAACCTCGACGCCGATTCCGACCAATTGCCCGACTTCCAAGGCCATGCGATCAAGCACCTTGGGATCGATGCCGAAGTCTTCCGACCCCATCAGGGCTTCGCCGCTTAATTTGAGCAGAATGCGTTTATAGCGAGGATTGCGTGCACTCATCTGCTGAGCCATTGGCGTTGTTTCTCCTGCGGCGTTCGTATGATCAGATTGGCGCTATGGCCAGAAAATATCTGCGCTATGACAGCGCAGTCGCGAGTTGGTGCCAAGCGCTGACTATAGCGCGGCAAAAAAACCTTTCTGCGCCCCAGTCCGACAAAGAGGCCGCGCGCGTGAGCGGGCAGCCTCTTCGAGGACAACAGGAGCGTCTTATTGCTTGGTAGCAGCGACCTGAGCGGCAACTTCGGCAGCGAAGTCGACTTCAGCACGCTCGATGCCTTCGCCTACTTCGTAGCGAACGAAGGAAACGATTTCTGCACCAGCTTTCTTCGCCAGATCGCCAACCTTGACTTCAGGATCCTTGACGAAGGCTTGCTCGACCAGACTGGCTTCAGCAAGGAATTTGCTGATGCGCCCGGCAACCATCTTCTCGACGATCTCGGCGGGCTTGCCCTTGATTTTGTCTTCGTTCAGCGCCAGGAAGATTTCCTTCTCCTTGGCAACGGCTTCTTCGGAAACCTGCGACGGATCCAGGAACTGAGGATTGCTAGCCGCCACATGCATAGCGATTTCTTTGGCCAGCTCGACGTTGCCACCTTTCAGGGCGACCAGAACGCCGATGCGATGACCATGCAGGTAGGACCCAACCAGATCAGCTTCGACAGTCGTCAGACGGCGGATGTTGACGTTCTCGCCGCACTTGGCAACCAGCGCCTCACGATCGGCTTCCTGAGCGGCGATCAGCGGAGCCGCATCGGTCATCTTCTCGGCAAAGGCTTTCTCGACACTAGAGTTGACGAAATTCTTGAAGTCGTCCTGCAGGGCCAGGAAGTCGGTCTGTGAGTTGACCTCAATGATCACGGCACGCTTGTTGTCATCAGCAACCTTGACCGCAATAGCGCCTTCAGCAGCGATGTTGCCCGCTTTCTTGGCCGCCTTGATGGCACCAGCTGCACGCATATCGTCAATGGCTTTTTCGATGTCGCCGCCGGCAGCGGTGAGTGCTTTTTTGCAATCCATCATGCCTTGGCCAGTGCGCTCGCGCAGTTCTTTGACCAGGGCTGCAGTGATCTCTGCCATGTTCGCAAATCCTCTCGATTCGATTTTCGATCATCGCCCATCAATCGGACGATCAATTCGGAAGTGGCAAAAAGGGGGCATAGCCCCCTTTCTGTTCAACGGGTATCAGCTAGGCGACAGTTGCGCTCAGCCTTGAGCAGCCTCAGGGGCGGCTTCTTCTACGAACTCGTCAGCGCCACCGGCACCATTCTGACGGCCACGCAGTACAGCGTCTGCCATGGAGCCCAAATACAATTGCACGGCACGGATGGCATCATCATTACCAGGGATGATGTAGTCGACGCCTTCCGGGCTGCTGTTGGTATCGACAATACCGATAACCGGAATGCCCAGCTTGTTGGCTTCGGAGATCGCGATGCGCTCATGATCAACATCGACAACGAACATCGCGTCCGGCAGGCCGCCCATGTCCTTGATACCACCCAGGCTGCGATCCAGCTTTTCCAGATCACGGGTACGCATCAGAGCTTCTTTCTTGGTCAGCTTCTCGAAAGTACCGTCCTGAGACTGGGTTTCCAGCTCACGCAGGCGCTTGATCGAGGCGCGAATGGTCTTGTAGTTGGTCAGCATGCCGCCCAACCAGCGATGATCGACGTACGGAGAACCGCAGCGAGCAGCTTCTTCGCGAACGATCTTGCCAGCGGAACGCTTGGTGCCGACGAACAGAATCTTGTTCTTGCCCGCAGCCAGCTTTTCAACGAAACGCAGCGCGTCGTTGAACATCGGCAGGGTTTTTTCGAGGTTGATGATGTGAATCTTGTTGCGCGCGCCAAAGATGTATTTATCCATCTTCGGGTTCCAGTAACGGGTCTGGTGGCCGAAGTGCACACCGGCCTTCAGCATATCGCGCATAGTGACTTGAGACATGGGACTTCCTCAGAATAAGTCGGGTTAGGCCTCCACGCGTCCCGATATCCAACTCTTGCGAGCACCCAGGATACCGTGTCGACACGTGTGTGGGGTCAGGCTCGGCGGGTACTCCCGCAGAGCGGCGCGTTTTATAGCACAAAGAAGCGCCAGAGGCTAGCGCACTCCCAAGATTGGCACCGTCAGCAAAACGGACTCAAAGTTATCCCGCCACGTTCCCGTTCCGGGCCCGCCTGCAGCCAAAGGGCGCTTTGGTTTATCATTGATCCCTTCAATTTTTCCGCCTGCGCCTCTTGGCGCCAAGAGGGTTGCATGACCGTTTCCATCAAGACGCCTGAAGATATCGAGAAAATGCGCATCGCCGGCCGCCTGGCAGCCGAGGTGCTGGAAATGATCGGTGAGCACGTCAAGCCAGGCGTCACTACCGATGAACTCGACCGCCTCTGCCACGACCACATCGTCAACGTCCAGCAAGCCATACCCGCCCCGCTCAACTACAAGGGATTTCCCAAGTCGATCTGCACCTCGATCAATCATGTGGTCTGTCACGGCATCCCCAACGACAAGCCCTTGAAGGATGGCGACATTCTCAATATCGACATCACCGTCATCAAGGATGGCTACCATGGCGATACCAGCAAGATGTTCATGGTCGGCAAGACTCCGGAATGGGCCGAGCGCCTGTGCAGGGTGACACAGGAATGCCTCTATAAAGGTATCGAGCTTGTTCGCCCCGGCGCGCGCCTCGGCGACATCGGTGAAGTGATCCAGAAGCATGCCGAGAAGAATGGCTTTTCGGTCGTCCGGGAGTATTGCGGGCATGGCATCGGCAAGGTCTTCCATGAGGAACCCCAGGTCTTGCACTACGGCCGCGCTGGGACCGGCCTGGAACTGAAGGAAGGCATGACCTTCACCATTGAGCCGATGATCAACCAGGGCCGCTCGGAGACCCGCCTGCTCGGGGACGGCTGGACGGCTATCACCAAGGATCGCAAGCTCTCTGCCCAGTGGGAGCACACCATTCTGGTCACCGCTGACGGCTATGAAATCTTTACCCTGCGCAGCGATGACAGCATCGCTCGCACGTCAGCCTGATCACTGATCGATTCCGCAGTTCACGAGGACGAAGGCATGCATCCGGTTGATCCAGAGCTGTTCGATGGAGGCCAGTTCCAGGCCGAACTGGCGCTCAAGGCAAGCCCCATCGCAGCCTTCAAGAAAGTCATTCGTAAAGCCCGAGAGGTGCTCGATGCACGCTTTCTAGCGGGCCACGATATCCGTCGTCTGATCGAGGATCGCGCCTGGTTCGTCGACCAGATTCTGCAAGCCGCTTGGGGCCGCTTCGACTGGTGCGACGATTCTAATATCGCTCTGGTGGCCGTGGGCGGTTACGGTCGCGGAGAACTGCATCCCTATTCCGATATCGATCTGCTGATTTTGCTCGATAACGGTGATCACGAGAAATTCCGCGGTTCCATTGAAGGTTTCCTGACCCTGCTCTGGGATATCGGGCTCGAGGTCGGCCAGAGCGTACGCTCGGTGGCGGAATGCGCCGAAGAGGCACGCGCAGACCTGACGGTGATCACCAACCTGATGGAGAGTCGCACCATCGCCGGTCCCGAGCGCCTGCGACAGGACATGCTGAAGGTCACCAGCCCATCGGAGATGTGGCCGAGCAAGGAGTTCTTCCTTGCCAAACGCAACGAGCAAGCGGCACGTCATTCCAAATACAACAACACCGAATACAACCTTGAGCCCAACGTAAAAGGCTCCCCCGGCGGGCTGCGTGACATCCAGACGATCCTGTGGATCGCAAGGCGCCAGCTTGGCAGCCTGAATTTAAGCGCAATTCTCGACCAAGGTTTTCTGACCGAAGGTGAATATTCCCTGCTCTCCTTCAGCCAGGAGTTCATCTGGCGAGTCCGCTACGGGCTGCACATGCTCGCCGGGCGCGCCGAGGACCGCCTGCTGTTCGACCACCAGCGCAGCCTGGCCGCCCTCCTCGGCTATAAAGACAACGACGCCAAGCTGGCAATCGAGCGTTTCATGCAGAAGTACTACCGTGTGGTCATGAGCATTTCCGAGCTCAGCGATCTGGTCGGGCAGCACTTTGCCGAGGTCATTCTCTGGGAAGGCGACAGCGGTGACGCCGTGCCGCTCAACAGCCGCTTCCTAGTGCGCGACGGCTACCTCGAAGTGACCGATGATTCGGTATTCAAGCGCAGACCCTTCGCGATCTTGGAAATTTTCGTACTGCTGGCACAACACCCTGAAATTCAGGGCGTCCGTGCCGAGACCATTCGTCTTCTGCGCGATCATCGCCACCTCATCGACGATGACTTTCGCAGCGACATTCGCAATACCAGCCTGTTCATCGAGCTGTTCAAGTGCAAGGAAGGCATCCATCGCAACCTGCGACGAATGAATCGTTACGGCATTCTGGGGCGCTATTTGCCAGAGTTCGGCCATATCGTCGGACAGATGCAGCATGACCTTTTCCATATTTATACCGTCGATGCCCACACGCTCAACGTCATCAAATATCTGCGAAAGCTGAGCAAACCCGGCGTCGCCGAGAAGTACCCACTGGCCAGCAAGCTGGTGGAACGCCTGCCCAAGCCCGAGCTCATCTACATTGCGGGCCTCTATCACGATATCGCCAAGGGCCGGGGCGGGGATCATTCGGAGCTGGGCGCGGTGGACGCTCAGGAGTTCTGTTTGCGCCACAAGCTTCCTGCATGGGATACGCGCCTGGTGGTCTGGCTGGTGGAAAATCACTTGGTGATGTCCACAACCGCGCAGCGCAAGGACCTCTCCGATCCGCAAGTGATTAACGATTTTGCCCAACTGGTTGGCGACGAGACCCACCTCGACTACCTGTATGTGCTGACGGTGGCGGACATCAACGCGACCAACCCAACCCTCTGGAATTCATGGCGGGCCAGCCTGCTGCGCCAGCTGTACACCGAAACCAAGCGGGCGCTCAGGCGTGGCCTGGAAAATCCGCTGGGGCGCGAGGAACAGATTCGTCAGACCCAACGCGCCGCGCTCGATAATCTGGTGCGCAACGGCACCGATCCGGACGATGCCGAACAGCTCTGGTCGCAGCTGGGCGATGATTATTTCATGCGTCACAGCTCCACCGACGTCGCCTGGCACACCGAGGCCATCATCGATCACCCGAGCGACGGCGGGCCGCTGGTATTGATCAAGGAAACCACCCAGCGCGAATTCGAAGGCGGCACGCAAATTTTCATCTACGCGCCGGATCAGCATGACTTCTTCGCCGTAACCGTGGCGGCCATGGATCAGTTGAACCTGAACATTCACGACGCCCGGATCATCACCTCGAGCAGCCAGTTCACCTTGGATACCTATATTGTGCTGGATGCCGACGGTACGCCCATTGGCAACGATCCCGAACGTACCGAGGAAATTCGCCAAGGCCTGATCGATGCACTACGCAATCCGGATGATTACCTGACGATCATTCAGAAGCGGGTACCCCGGCAGCTCAAGCATTTCGCCTTTCCGCCCCAGGTCACCATCCACAACGACATGCAGCGCCCGCAGACGATCATCGAAGTTGTCGCACCTGATCGCCCCGGCCTGCTGGCACGCATCGGCCAGCTATTCCTGGACTTCGATCTGTCAGTGCAGAACGCCAAGATCGCGACGCTCGGCGAGCGCGTGGAAGACGTGTTCTTCGTCACCAACGCCGATAATCAACCTTTGTCGGATCCGCAGCTGTGTATCCAGTTGCAGCAGGCGATGATCAAACAACTGTCACAGGAAAATGAGCGACAACCTTCACCGAGCAGCATCGTCATCTGACACGCCCGGCCTTCGTCAATCCCAGGGCTTGCCACGCGTCCTCGCCGTGTATGGCAGCTTCTGCTGCATCGCGGCTTTGGCCAGTACGTGGGCACTGACCGGCGCGGTCAGAAACAGAAACAGGATAATCAGCATTTCGTGGAGGCTGAGGCCATCGCCCTGACTACTAAAAAAGATCATCGACGCGATCACGATACCGCCCACTCCCATGGTGCTTGCCTTGGTAGGCCCATGAAGCCGAGTGAAGAAATCAGGCAGGCGATACAGACCGATCGCTCCGACCAGCGCGAAAACGCTGCCCACGATCAAAAAGGCGCTCACCAACAGTTCGATCCAGAATGGCATGCTGACTCCTCAGTCGATGATTTCACCGTGCAACAGGTGCTTGCCCACCGCAACGGTACTGACGAACCCCATCACTGCGATCAGCAAGGCGGCCTCGAAGAACAGATCGGAAGCCAGCCAGATACCGAACATCACGATCAGCGCCAGCGCATTGATATACAGCGTGTCGAGCGCCAACACCCGGTCAGGCATGTCAGGCCCCTGGACCAATCGCATCACATTGAGCACCGCCGCAAGCCCGATGATCGCCATGCACAGCGGAATCACATACGTGAGCATTCGAATATCTCCAGCAACGGTGTTTCGTAACGGTTCTTCACCTCGGCGGCCAGCGCCTCGATGTCAGGGGCGTCTAACGCGTGAATCAAAAGGACTTTGTGATCGGGTCGCAATGCCGCTGATACGGTTCCTGGCGTGAGCGAAATGATGCTGGTCAATACGGCGAGAACAAAGGGGTGTTCGATCGCCATCGGTATTTCGACGAACGCAGGCTGCAAACGCCCCCGAGGCCCGAGCACCAACTTGGCGACATGAAGGTTGGCTAGGACGATGTCGTAGAAAACCTTGACGCAAAACAGGCAGAGCTTCAGCGGACGCCGAACCGCCGGCAGATCTACCAGGAAGCCCTTCGCCAGCAATGGAATCGCCCAGCCGAGAAACAGACCGAGCAGGAGGTGTCCTACGCCGAGGGTGTTATTGAGCATCAGCCAGAGCATGGCCAGCAAGAGGGTAAGCGCCGGCTTGGGCAACATACGGGATCTCATACTTCGCCTCCCCGAATGATCTGCAGATAGGGTGCGAGATCGAACAACTGCGTGGCAGTCGCCTGCACGTATGCCTGGATCGGCTGTGCCGCCACCACCAGCATCACACTGCCCAGCAACAAGCCGAAGGCCGTGGCAAGACGTACCGTGTCAGCCGGCTTTCCTACGCTGACTGCGTCACTCGGGCGCCAGAACACCATGCTGCCGGCCCGGCTCAGCGCAATTACCATGCCCAACCCACCGACCAGAATCACGGGCCAGAGTATCGAGGCATCGATACCTGGAGAGACGGCTCGCAGCAACATCACTTTGCCCAGAAAGCCCGAAAAGGGAGGCAGCCCAGCAATGGAAATCGCGCCGGCGAAGAATAGCGCCCCCAACACCAACGGCTGCCTCAAGGCTGGCGCCGATATCAGCTCGGATGCCGTATCGCCGCGCTGTCGCGCGATGATGTCTGCCAGCAGAAACAGACCGCCTGATACCAGGGTGCTATGCACCAGGTAGTAAAGCGCCGCACCCAGCCCTGCTTCCGTTCCCAGCGCAACGCCGGCCAGCAACGTCCCCACCGAAACCACCACCAGATAAGACAGCAGGATCTGCAGATTGCGTGCAGCCAACGCGCCCAACACGCCGCCGACAAGGGTCAGCATCGATAGCGGCCACAACCAGTCGAGCACCATGTTGCTGAGTACGCCCGCTTCGCTACCGAAAATCAGCGTGAACACCCGTACGATGGCATAGAGGCCGAGCTTGGTCATGATCGCGAACAGGGCCGCGACCGGTGCGGTCGCCGAGGCATAGGCTCGCGGCAACCAGAAGTACAGCGGCAGGATGGCTGCCTTCAAGGCGAACACCACCAGCAACAGGTAACCCGCAGCAGCCAGTAGCGGCGCATCCGCCGGGTCGGCCGCAGCCACTCGCCCCGCCAGGTCCGCCATGTTCAGGGTCCCGGTGAGCCCGTAGAGCATGCTGACCCCAATCAGGAACAATGACGACCCCAGCAGATTCAGCACGACATAGTGGATGCCAGCCTGCACCCGTTTCGCGCCATGACCGTGCAGCAACAACGCGTAGGAGGAAATCAGCAGAATCTCGAAGAACACGAAGAGATTGAACAGATCACCGGTTAGAAATGCTCCGTTGATACCCGCCAGCTGAAACTGGAACAACGCATGGAAATTCGGACCACGCTCGTCGTCTCCGCGCGCTGCGTAGAGCACCGAGAAGCCCGCAAGCACGGCGGTGACCAGCAGCATCAGCGCGCTCAGCCGGTCGAGCAGCAGCATGATGCCGAACGGTGGCCGCCAGTCGCCGAGTCGGTATACCGAGAGCACCCCGGAGTCTGCCTGCAATAACAGCCAAAGCGTCAGCGGGACCAATAACCAAGTCGCTGCAACCGACACCAGACGCTTGAATGGCGCGCCCTGCCGATGAGCCAAAAGCAAGACGCAACCGGTCAATAACGGCAGGAGGATCGGAAGGATCAATGCGTGATTCATTCCCGCGGCTCCCGACCGTCAACATGATCGGTACGTAACTCGCCGAGACCGCGAAGTGCCAGCACCACCACGAACGCGGTCATGGCGAAGCCAATGACGATGGCGGTCAGCACCAACGCCTGCGGCAGGGGATCGCCATACTCGGCACTCTTTCCGATAATCGCCGGAACCCCGGTCGCGAGGCGTCCCATGGCGAAGATGAACAGATTCACCGCGTAGGAAATCAGCGTCAGTCCCATCACCACTGGAAATATGCGCGCACGCAACAGCAGGTAGACACCGCTGGCCATCATCACGCCGAGCGTTATCGCGAAGGCAAACTCCATCAAAGCACCTCCTTGCACGACTCGTCCTGGCTGACATGACCTAGGTTGGAAAGAATCAGCAGGGTGGCGCCCACCACTGCCAGGTAAACGCCCAGATCGAAAAGCATTGCGGTTGCCAATTCAAACTCGCCAACCAGCGGCAGATGGAAATGGCCGAAGGCGGATGTCAGGAATGGCCGACCGAACAGCCAACTGCCCAATCCGGTCAGGCCTGCAATCAGCACACCGGCCCCAGCCACGCCGTGATAACTGAACGGCTGACGCTGTTGCGCCCAGACGACGCCATGCGAGATGTATTGCAAGATCAGCGCGACCGCGGTGATCAACCCTGCAATGAAGCCGCCACCCGGCAAGTTGTGACCGCGCAGGAAGATAAACACCGAAACCAGCAGCGCCATCGGCAAGAGCACGCGTGAAAGCGTATCCAGCACCATCGGATGCCGGTCCGTCGACCATAGCCTGCCGCCATAGTCGCGTATCGGATGCGGCAGGCGCAGCCCGTGAAGCAGGCCGTAGATGCCAACCGCAGCGATGGCCAGCACGGCAATCTCACCGAGCGTATCGAAGCCACGGAAGTCCACCAGAATCACATTGACCACGTTAGCCCCGCCCCCGCCGACCACGCTGTTCTCGAGGAAGAACGACGCAATGCTGTCGTAGGGGCGCGTCAGCACCGCATAGGCGAGCAAAGCCACCATGGTGCCGAAAGTACCGGCGAGGATCAGGTCGCGAAAACTGCGCAGACTGCTCGACTCGACCGGCGTCCGGTCAGGCATGAAGAAAAGGGCCAGGATCAGCAGAATGATGGTCACCACTTCTACCGATATCTGCGTCAACGCCAGATCGGGTGCCGAGTAGCGAGCGAACACCAGGGCAACCATCAAGCCCACGACACTCAGCACCATCAATGCCATCAGGCGCCTGCGGTGGAATACAACTGTCATTACCGAAGCCAGGCCAAGGATCACCAGTCCGAGCACGGTGATGCCGTCCAGCGGCGTCATCGGCACAGAGCCGCGCAACGACCGTAGAGGTGTCAACGCATACACAACTACTAGCAATGAGCTGAACAGCATAAGCGCCAGGTAACGCTGCAGAGATCCATTTTCCATGCGCTCGGTTACCCAGCGCGCCGTTCCGGCAATGTCGCTGACTACGCGTGCGAAGACTTGCAGGGAATCGACCCGTGGCAGCCCTTCGTACCAGCGAAACGCCCACTTACGCATCGAATAGATGAGCAGGCCGCCCCCCAAGGCAACGAAGCTCATGGCCAGGGGCAGGTTGAAGCCGTGCCATATCGCCAGGCTGTACTCGGGCACATCGCCGCCCAGGCTACCGGCAACGGCAGCGGCCAGCAGTGGCGCCACGGTATAGGCAGGCAACATGCCCACCAGCAGGCAGAGCAACACCAGAATTTCGACAGGAATCTTCATGTACCGCGCGGGCTCGTGCGGCGGATATTTAGGCAAGTCGATCGGCTCGCCATTGAAGAAGACGTCATGCACGAAGCGCAGCGAGTAAGCGACCGAAAAGGCACTCGCCAAGGTCGCCAACGCCGGAATTGTCCAGTAGAAGCTGCCCAACAAATGCTGATCGAGGGTCTCGGCAAAAAACATCTCTTTGCTCAGGAAGCCATTGAGCAGCGGCACCCCGGCCATCGCCAGTGAGGCTACCATCGCCAGTGCCGCCGTGTGCGGCATGTACTTCAGCATGCCGTTGATGCGTCGCATGTCGCGCGTTCCTGTCTCGTGATCGATGATCCCGGCGGCCATGAACAACGATGCCTTGAACGTCGCGTGGTTGATGATGTGAAAGATCGCCGCCACCGGCCCCAGCCGCGAGTCGAGGCCGAACAACAACGTGATCAACCCGAGATGGCTGATGGTCGAGTAAGCCAATAGCCCTTTGAGATCGTGCTGGAATAGCGCCATCACAGCGCCGATCAATAAAGTAGCCAGCCCCGTCAGGGTGACCAGGTAGAACCACCACTCCGAGTCCGACAACGCCGGATACAACCGCGCCAGTAGAAACACGCCCGCCTTGACCATAGTCGCCGAGTGCAGAAACGCCGATACCGGCGTAGGCGCCGCCATCGCCTGGGGCAACCAGAAGTGAAATGGAAATTGCGCGGACTTGGTGAACACGCCGAGCAGCACCAGGATCAGCGTTAGCGGATACAGCGAGCTGGCCCGGATCAGGTCGCCGGATGCCAACACCGCGCTCAACTCGAAGCTGCCAACGATATGGCCGATCAACAGGATGCCGGCCAGCAATGCGAGACCGCCACCGCCTGTTACGGCGAGGGCCATCCGCGCGCCCTGACGTGCATCGGAGCGATGATTCCAGAAGCCGATCAGCAGGAACGAGGAGAGACTGGTCAGCTCCCAGAACATCAACATCAACAGAAGGTTTTCGGATAGCACCACACCGAGCATGGCGCCCATGAACAACAAAAAAAAGCTGAAGAAGCGGCCCATCGGCTCGCTTTTAGAAAGGTAATAACGCGCGTAAAGAATGACCAGCAGGCCAATGCCAAGGATCAACAACGCAAACAGGAAGCCCAAACCGTCGAGTCTGAGGCTGAGATTCAACCCCAGCTCGGGGAGCCAGGGCATGGTCAGCACTTGCGTTTCACCACCAAACACGGCGCCACGCTTGGATAACAGCAATACCAGCGCCAACAAAGGGGCCAGCCCGGCGCCAAATGCACAGGCGGAACGACCAAAGCGCTCGCACACCAGCGGCAGGCAAATTCCTAGAAATGGCAAAGCGATTATCAGCGCAAGCGCCATGAGCAAAAACCCCTTGAGCCGCGCAGTCGCGCAGCGGTTATATCCTTTGGTCGACCGTATCTCAGCCCGAGCAGGCATGGCGGTGTGCGCCGATTATCCATACCGATAGCAGCGACGTCATGAATTCATGTATTTCGAAAAACAAAAGGCGCAGCCCAACCACCGTAACAGACGGTACTCAGGCCACGCCTATATCACTACGCAGCGGTGCAACCAGCCGCCTGCGTTTGCTCACCGTAACAACTGCAGATAGTTGCAAGACCTCAGATCACAGACCTGTCGCTGGCCTACCGAAGCAAGCCATTTCAGGGCGCAATGCGACTGGTGCCATTGACCGTCATGATGCGTACGCGCTGACCGACCCGAAAGACCTGGTTCGGCTCGACCTCTTGAACATAGGCGCGCATGTTGCCGTCGTCCTCACGCACGGTGATTTCGACGCCCTGTGCACGCGTGATGCCCTCTTCTGCCGCTGCGCCGAGCATGCCACCTGCAACAGCGCCGATTACGGCTGCGACCGCACTACCACGCCCGCCACCAACGCCACTACCGGCGATACCGCCCACCACCGCGCCGGCACCACTGCCAATCGGCGTCTTCGTACCCTCGAGCTTGACCGGACGTAGCGACTCGATGGTTCCGTATCGGACGGTCTGCACCGTTCGCGCCTCGTCACGAGAATAGGAGTCTCCGGTGAGGTTGGATGTGCAGCCGCCTACGGCCAAGGCCATAGCGGTAAAGGAAGCCACAAAAAAGGAGTTGCGCATGATGTACTCTCCTGGGAAACAGATATTCATCCCCGACCGCGTTGAACAGGCGCCTGCGGCTAAGAGACGCTTGGCAGCGGCCTCGACCTGACTCAGCATTCGTGCCAATTAGGACCCTACTTTACCCGAGGCGATCCCGCCTCGCATGCATGACGCTCGCCGAGCTGTTTCACGGAATTTAGTTATGGACTATTTCATCATCACCGTTACCACCCTGGCCGGACTGGTTTTCCATGCCTGGCTGTTCGTTCGTTTCAGGCGCTGGGCCGACCGGGATTTGGCGCTATCCCTGGCGGGTAACGATCCGAAGAAACGTGAATGGGCGCTGCAACGGCTCGCGGCAGCAAAGGCGGCCCGCGTGAAACGGAAAGATTTGCAGAGCTGGCTGGAACGAGACCTGGAGCGTTACAGCGCGAAGTGACGTCATGATAACGGACGGTCCCTTACCATGACCTCAGCGATGTCCCGCTCCCTCTCAACGAATCAGGGCGCCAGCCTCTCGCGCTGCCAGGTGCTGGCGGCGACGCGTCGATAATTGAGTCGATCATGGAGACGACTGGGACGGCCCTGCCAGAACTCCATTCGCTCCGGCAGCAAGCGGTAGCCACCCCAGTGAGGCGGACAATGTGGCATCTGGTCCAGGAAGCGCTGTTCGGTTTCGGCGAGCAATCGCTCGAGTTCGGCCCGATCACGAATAACCTGGCTCTGCGGTGACGCCCAGGCACCCAGACGGCTGCCCAGCGGCCGCACCTGATAATAGGCATCCGACTCGGCAGCACTGACTTTCTCGACCTGTCCTTCGATGCGCACCTGGCGTTCAAGGCTCGGCCAGAAGAAGGTCATTGCGGCGAACGGACAGGCCTGCATCTGCTCCGCCTTGGCACTGTCATAGTTGCTGAAGAACGTGAAGCCGCGCTCGTCCAGCGCCTTAAGCAAAAGTACACGACAATGCGGACGCCCTTCGGCATCCACTGTGGCCAGGGTCATGGCGTTGGGTTCGACCGGAAGCTGCTCCGTCTGTACCGCATCTGCGAACCACTGGCGAAAGAGCGCGAAGGGCTCATCGGGTGCGTTCGCCTCACTGAGGCCTTCACGAGTGTAGTCGCGGCGCATATCGGCCAAGGTCTGGGTCATCGCAGCAATTCCTGAAACAGTCGAAGCCTGAGGGTACCCGTTTGGTCGCGAGCCCAACTTGACGCAACGCAAAACAAGCCATCGCAGCAGATTCAGTCTGTCTTACTTGGCTTTGGTTACCTCTGCAGCGGCCACTTGAGTCGATTTGGGCGCCTCGCTGTACTGGGCAATCAAGGTCAGAAGAGTCGGCTGTGGCGCCAGAACCATTTCGACACGACGATTCAGCGCACGACCTTCTTCATTTTCATTCGAGGCCCGCGGCAGATCGGAGCCCAGCCCGCGAATGCGCAGCCGGTCGTGCTTCAAACCGCTGAGGCGGAAGATCGCCGCTACCGCGCCGGCACGTTGACGGCTGATGTCACGGTTGATATCGGCCGATCCGGTACTGTCGGCATGTCCCAGCACGACCACAGCGGTTTTCTCGTCACCTTCCACCAATTTCGCTACTCGACTGATGGGGCCGAGCGTCACAGGCAGCAACATGCCAGGGCGGTCCGGGTTGAACGATGCGTCGACAGGCGCGGTGACTACCAGCATGCCTTCGCGACGCTCAAGCTCGAAACGACTGTCTTTCAAGGCATCACGCAATCGGGACTCATAATTATCCGCCCAGGCAGGATCAATCACGGGTTCTGGCACAACGGCTACTTCGGTCGGCTTGTCGCTATTGGAGCTACAGCCGGCAATGACCATGCAGAGAATAAAGGAGGCGCTTTTTTTCAGCAGGTTCATGAGCCAGGTTCCGTGAAAGGTGAATTTGCGAATACAAGCCGCGCGGAGCAGGCAACGAGCTTAAGCAAGGATTTGTCTCAAATTGTGGACGCAGGTCATTGTTATGAAAAGTCCCTCCATGGCGAACAGACGAGCGGTTCAACCCAGGCAGGCTTTTACGACCCGCGCCAACGCTTGCGGGCGTGGATCCATCAGAACATAGGGACCAAGCGTATTGGTGACATAACCGAACGCCAGATCACGTTGCGGATCAGCGAAACCAATGCAACCACCCGCCCCCGGATGACCGAAGGCGCCGGGACCCATCGCGAAGGTCGCGTTTTCCACCTCCGGCTGATCCAGCCAACAGCCCAACGCGAAACGTGTGCGACTGAGCAAAGTGCGGTCCTCGCCGAGGCAGTGTTCGCGCGTCATCTCGGTCAATAGGTCGTAATCGAGCAGCTCGCCGCGTAGCAGCCCATCATAGAAGCCCGCCAACGCGCGTGCATTGCCATGACCATTGGCCGCGGGCTGTGCCATCCGACGCCACTCAGGTTTGTTGGCGCTGTTCATGATCGACGGCGGATTGGTGAAGGCGCGCGCAGTCAGCGACTGCGGATCCCCGGTCAACGCCTTGAATACGCGCTGGGCAGCCGCATCGCCGAAGTTGTTCTTCTGCCGGGTCAGGTATCCGACACGGTCGAATTCGGAATCGGCCAGACCGAGATGGAAGTCCAGGTCCAAGGGCCGAGCGGTACGCGCGACGATCGCCTCCCCCGGCTCACGTCCATCGGCGCGACGGATCAGCTCACCGAGTAGCCATCCATAGGTGATCGCGGCATAGCCATGACCGTCGCCCGGCATCCACCAAGGAGCCTCGGCGGCCAGCGCCGCGGTCATCACGTCCCAGTCGTACAACGCTTCCGGGGGAAGCGGCTGACGAATGGCGGGCAGCCCGGCCTGATGACTGAGCAGCTGCCGTAGCGTAATCGCCTGCTTGCCGTTGGCGGCGAACTCAGGCCAAAGCCGCGCCACCGGCTCGTCCAGCTGCAGCTTGCCTTCGCCGACCAACTGCAGGGCAGCCACCGCGGTAAAGGTCTTGGTGCAGGAGAACAGATTGACCAGCGTATCGCTCTGCCAGGCCTGCTCACCGGCGTTATCGGCTACGCCTGCCCAGAGATCGACGACAGTTTCGCCACCAACCTTCACGCAGACCGCGGCGCCACGCTGCTGGGTTTGCTCGAACAGGTCACTGAACGCTTCTTTGACTGCCTCGAAACGAAGATCGAAATATCCCTGGATCTGCACGCTCGCGCCTCTCGCTTAGGTATTGATCGATGCATTGTTTCAGCCGCACCGGATCATGGAAACAAACCCGTCATCGATTGCCGGATCATTAATCGTCTGAATAGCGATGCATGCGGCGGGCGGGCCGACGCGTAACTTGCTAACCGATCTCACGCCGAAACGGCGGCAAAGCATTGAGAATGGCCTTGCCGTAGCGCTGAGTGACGACCCGGCGATCGAGCAACGTGATGGTGCCGCGATCCTCCTCGGTACGTAGCAGTCGCCCACAGGCCTGAACCAGACGCAACGATGCATCGGGTACGGCGATTTCCATGAAGGGATTGCCGCCCCGCGCCTCGATCCATTCGGCCAGCGCTGCTTCCACCGGATCGTCGGGTACCGCGAAGGGGATCTTGGCGATCACCACGTGTTCACAGTAGGCGCCCGGAAGATCCACGCCTTCGGCGAAGCTGGCGAGCCCGAACAGCACGCTCTTTTCGCCGTCATCCACACGCGCCTTGTGCTTGTTCAACGTTTCCTGCTTGGACAGATTGCCCTGAATCAGTACCCGCCGACGCCAGTAGCGCTCCAGCCCGTCGAATACGTCCTGCATCTGCTTGCGCGACGAGAATAGCACCAGCGTGCCACGCGAGGCTTCGACCAGCTCAGGCAGATCGCGCGTGATCGCTGCCGTATGCGCCGCCGCATCGCGTGGATCAGCATTGAGATTGGGCACTCGCAGCACACCGGCGTCGGCGTGATGAAACGGGCTAGGCACCACTGCGGTGACCGCGCAGCGCGGCAAACCGGCACGCATGCGATATCGATCGAAGCTGTTGAGCGCGGTGAGCGTCGCCGAGGTCACCAGTGCGCCGTAGCAGACATTCCACAGATTGCGCCGCAGCGTCTCGGCCGCCAGGATCGGGCTGGCATTGACTTCGATATCGAACAGCGCCCCACCTTCGGCCAACGTGAGCCAGCGCGCCATCGGCGGGCTGTCCTGGGGATCGTCGGCGGTAAAGGCCGTCCACAGCTCCCAGTTGCCTTGCGCCCGGGTCAGCAGGCTGCCAAACAACGGATACCACTCCTCTGCCTGGTGACTGGCAATGCCGACCCCCACTTCGCCATCCATCGCCTCCTTGAGCAGCTCGGTGAGTCGCGTGAACAGGTCGTTGAGCTTGGCGAAGCCCTTTTTCAGCTCGACGCCCAGTTCGATCAGGTGCTCGGGTACCACGCCGCCGACAAAACGGTGTCGTGGCCGCTCGCGGCCTTCCATGTCTTCCCCGGCCTTGAAATCGGCCAGCTGCTCGCAGGCGCTGAACATGAATTGCTGTTGGCTACGCAGATCACGAGCGATTTCAGGCACCGCCTCGATCAGCCGGCCGAGGTCGCCTGGTAGCGGATGCTGGGCGAGCAGCTTGGTCAGATTCTTTTCTACCTGCGCCAGCCAATCCGCGGTGGAGCGCAGCCGCGTGAAGTGGGCGAAATGGCCGATGGCCTTGTCCGGCAGGTGATGGCCTTCATCGAACACATAGAGGGTGTCGCGCGGATCCGGCAGTACCGCCCCACCGCCCAGCGCCAGGTCAGCGAGCACCATGTCGTGATTGGTGACGATGACATCGACCTTGGTCATGCCCTCGCGCGCCTTGTAGAACGCACATTGCTGGAAATTGGGGCAGTGGCGGCCGGTGCATTGACTGTGGTCAGTGGTCAGACGGGCCCAATCCGGGTCGGCAAGCTCTTCAGGCCAACTGTCGCGATCGCCGTCCCAACGGTTGCCGGCAAGCTTCTCGATCATGCTGCCGAACAGCTTCTCGCTGCGCTCGTCCACGTCGATGCGAAAGCCTTCCTCCTCGAACAGCTGAGCAGTGGCGCTCTGCGCCTGGCCTTCTTGCAGCAAGACATCGAGCTTGGACAGGCACAGATAGCGCCCGCGGCCTTTGGCCAGGGCGAAGGAGAAGTTCAGACCGCTGTTGCGCATCAGGTCGGGCAGATCCTTGTGCACGATCTGCTCCTGTAGCGCGACGGTTGCCGTCGCGATCACCAGACGCTTGCCGGCGGCCTTCGCCGTGGGAATGGCCGCTAGACTGTAGGCAACCGTCTTGCCGGTACCCGTCCCGGCCTCGACCGCGACCACTGCAGGCTCCCCATCTCGTCGACCTTCGTCGTCAGCCTTGATCGCACCCAGGACTTTCGCCACTTCAGCAATCATAAGGCGCTGGCCATAGCGGGGTTTGAGACCTTTGGCGTCGAGAAATCGAGAGTAGGCGCCCTGGATCTGGGACTTGAGTTCGGTGCTGAGCATGGGCGCGGAAGCTGTATATATTTTCAGTATTTCAAGTGGGTGGCTATGATAGCGCGCGTTTCTTCAATCGCCACCGGAGATTTCCCATGACCGCCTTCGCTCTGCCCTATTCACTCCATGTCCTGGCCGCCGTGATTTGGGTCGGCGGCATGTTCTTCGCCTGGATGGTGCTACGCCCCGCCGCCGTCTCCGAGCTGCAGGCACCCGAACGACTTAAACTCTGGGCCGAGGTGTTTCGCCGTTTCTTCAAATGGGTCTGGGTCACGGTGTTGATATTGCCGATCAGCGGTATCGGCATGTGGCACATGCGCTTCGACGGTCTGAATGCGGCGCCCCGCTATGTACACATCATGACCGGAATATTTTTGGTGATGCTGGCGCTTTTCCTGCGCATTCAGCTGCTGCAGTTGCCTGAGCTCAAGCGCGCAATCGCCGCGCAGAATTGGCCGGAAGGCGGCGCAGCGCTAGGGAAGATCCGCCGACTCGTGGGTATCAATCTGTTGCTGGGACTGTTGGTCGTAGCGCTGGCCAGTGCTCGCCCTCTGTTCTGACCAAGGAGGATCGGCAGCGCAAAAAAAGCCGGGCTAAAAAGCCCGGCTTTCGTTTCAGCATCCCATCATGGACGCGCTTCAACCTCGGCTTCTACACGGCGGTTGATGGCGCGGCCTTCATCCGTCGAGTTGTCTGCAACCGGACGGGACTCGCCGTAGCCGACCGAGTCGACACGGCTTGCTTCCAGGCCGTACTGATTGACCAGCACATCACGCACGGCATTGGCACGACGCTCGGATAGACGCTGGTTGTATGCATCGGTACCCACCGAGTCGGTGTGTCCTTCAACCACAGTCGACGTCTGCCCGTATTGCTTCATGAAGTCTGCCAGATCCTTGATATCGGCCATGCTGTCCTGTTTGACCTCCGCACGATCGAAGTCAAACTTGACGTCTAGCTCGACGCGAACAGGCTCTGCCATGGGCTCGGGCTCCGGCTCGGCAACAGGGGTCGGCTCGACGGTCTCGACCATAGCGACGGTTTCCTGTTCGGTACCGTTGGCCCAGCAGTAAGCTGCTGCCATACCGCCGCCGATCAACGCGCCGTATCCAGCATAGGTACTGCTTTCTATTGCGCCCAATGCGGCGCCGCTCACGCCACCAACAGCCGCACAGGTGGGCCAATCCTGTTTCTGCACCCCTGCACAGCCGGCCAGGACGGTGGTCATCACTATCACGGGTACTGCTGTCCGTAAGCTACTCATTGGTAAAACCTCCTAGTTTGGGATCGGCCAGAGCGCCATGCGGACCGCATAAGCGGCTCCAGTAACAACGAGACTAGGACGGCACGCGCCGCCGCGCTAGTCTTTACGCTTTGACAGACCGTACGAATCGCATTTCTACGATCAATGTCACCTGATACCGAGGATCCCGGCTTGGTTGCATCCAATACATCACAAACGCCACAACAGGCATTGGCCGCCCTGCTCGAACACCATGTTCCGACACGGCTGCTGCATGTCGGCAGTAGCGATATACCAGCAGTCGATGCATTCAGCCGCAGCCATGAAAACAGCCAAATCGATCGCGCCCCAGCGGCACCGTTATCCGAACATCTGGCTGGTCGCCGATATGATTTGGCGCTTGTCGCTGATTGCCTTGAGCACCTGCCGAAGCGCGATGGTCTACAGCTGCTGGGTGGTATCCGCAACCTCAATACCAGCCGTATGGCAGTCCTAGTGGACCTTAGCGCATGCAACTGGCAAGCCACGGACTTCTTCGCACTCGCGTTGCAAATCAGCGCCCGCTTCGAACGAGACGAGCAAACCCTAACCCTCTTCACCTACGACCTGCTCGATTACAAACAGGTTCCGGATTGGCTGAACGCGAAGTTCTGGGCCAATCCGCAGATGTTCGGCAAATATTGGTGGTGAAACAATGATTAGCGATCACTCACAAAGTGGCGTGAACTGCCCATGCGGTAGTGGTGACCGACTCGGCGAGTGCTGCGGACGCTATCACGATGGCCTTCCGGCACCGAGCGCGGAACAACTCATGCGATCACGCTACAGCGCCTATGTGCTGGGGCTCATTGACTACCTCAAAGCCACCACACTGCCTGTTCAGCAAGAATCGCTGGATCTTCAATCAATGACGGAGTGGAGCGCGGCCAGTGTCTGGCTGGGGCTTGAGGTCGAAGAAAGCTTGCTGCTCGGCGGGCAGCCGGAACATGCGCTGGTCAGTTTCACTGCGCGCTGGCACGACCCGAGCGGCGAACATGCGCAACATGAGCGCTCGGCCTTCGTCCAACATGACGGTCGATGGTATTTCATCGACCCGACCGTCCCGCTCAAAGCCGGTCGTAACGATCCCTGCCCCTGCGGTAGCAACCAGAAATTCAAGAAGTGCTGCGCCGCCTATATGTAAGCGCGCAACAAACAAAAAAGCCGGCCAGCGCATCGCGCCCAGCCGGCCTTCTTTCTTTTTCCACTCCGAGCGGCTATTTCTCGACGAATGCACGCTCGATCAAGTAATGGCCCGGGTCACCCATACGCGGTGAAGCCTTGAGACCGAAGCTGTCCAGAACCTCGCTGGTCTCGGCCAGCATGCTCGGGCTTCCGCAGATCATTGCCCGGTCATCCTCGGGGTTGATCGGAGGCAGGCCAATGTCGCTGAACAGCTTGCCACTGCGCATCAGGTCAGTCAGGCGGCCTTGGTTTTCGAAGGGTTCACGCGTCACGGTCGGGTAGTAAATTAGCTTTTCTTTCAAAGCCTCGCCGAAGAATTCATTCTGCGGCAGGTGCTCGGTGATGAATTCCCGGTAAGCAACCTCGTTCACATAGCGCACACCATGAATCAGCACGACCTTTTCGAAACGCTCGTAGGTTTCCGGATCCTGAATTACGCTCATGAACGGTGCCAGACCGGTCCCGGTGCTCAACAAATAGAGGTGCTTGGCGGGCAGCAAATCGTCCAGCACCAGCGTACCGGTAGGCTTGCGGCTGATCATCAGCGAGTCACCTTCCTTGAGATGCTGCAGGCGTGATGTCAGCGGGCCATCCGGGACCTTGATGCTGAAAAACTCAAGATGCTCTTCGTAATTGGGGCTGGCGATGCTGTAGGCACGCATCAGAGGCCGGCCTTCCACTTCCAGGCCGATCATCACGAATTGGCCATTTTCAAAGCGAAGCCCCGGATTACGGGTAGTTTTGAAACTGAACAACGTGTCGTTCCAGTGATGCACACTGAGGACTCGCTCGACGTTCAGGTTGCTCATGTACGGATTCCCCTTCTCGCGCGCGATGGGCGCTTCGATATTTACGAGAGTCTACCGGCATCGTTAATATCCGTTAAACGAATATTAATGATATGGCTTATCGGTTATATAGATATGCATTTTACGCTGCGCCAGTTGCAAGTGTTCGTCTCCATCGCCCGCCAGGAGAGCGTGTCCCGCGCTGCGCAGAGCCTGGCTTTATCCCAGTCGGCTACCAGCACTTCACTGGCTGAACTGGAGCGTCAGTCCGGCTGCCAGTTATTCGATCGTGCCGGCAAGCGCCTGTGGCTGAATGCCCTGGGCCGACAACTGCTCCCGCAAGCCGTGAGCCTGCTCGATCAGGCCAAGGCCATCGAAGATTTGCTGGCCGGCAAGACCGGCTTCGGTTCGCTCAATGTCGGCGCAACGCTGACGATCGGCAATTATCTCGCCACGCTACTGATCGGCAGTTTCATGCAACGCCATCCTGAGTGCCGAGTGAAGCTGCACGTGCAGAACACTGCACATATTGTCCAGCAGGTCGCGCAGCATGAACTTGATCTGGGTCTGATCGAAGGCGATTGCCAGCACCCGGATATTGAGGTGCTACCTTGGGTCGAGGATGAATTGGTGGTGTTCTGCGCGCCGCAACATGCGTTGGCCGAACGCGCCGAAGTGAGCCTGGACGAGCTTTCTCGAGAAGCCTGGATCCTTCGCGAACAAGGCTCGGGGACGCGCCTGACATTCGACCATGCTATGCGCCATCATCCAGCCAAATTGAACATCCGGCTCGAACTGGAGCATACCGAGGCGATCAAGCGCGCCGTTGAGTCCGGATTGGGTATCGGCTGTATTTCCCGTTTGGCATTACGTGACGCGTTTCGCCGGGGCAGCGTGGTTGCCGTGGAGACACCCGAGTTGGATCTGGCCCGGCAGTTCTATTTCATCTGGCATTCATCGAAGTACCAGACCGCAGCGATGCGCGAATTCGTCGAACAATGCCGGGCGCTGACCGCAGGGATTCGACGCAGTGACGAAATCGTGCTGCCAACCATAGCCTGATGATCGCGAAGCGGCGGCTTCGCTCCGCTGAAATGGCTGGTCGATACAGTCTCCGAACCCGTATCGGCACGTCTGTGTCAGCTGCCTGGAATCGAGCCCATCTGTTGCAGAAGCAGGGCTGCCTGGGTCCGGGTGCGGACGCCCAACTTGCGAAAGATCGCAGTGACATGGGCTTTGATGGTCGCTTCGGAAACGCCGAGCTCGTAGGCGATCTGCTTGTTCAGCAAGCCGTCGCAGACCATGGTCAGAACCCGGAACTGCTGCGGCGTGAGACTGGCGAGCCCCTCGCTGGCCGCCTTGGCTTCGGGACTGACATACGCGACATCCTGGATGTTGGCGGGCCACCAGACGTCGCCGTCGAGTACGACCTGCACCGCTTCCTGGATGGTTTCCAGCGAGCTGGATTTGGGAATGAAGCCACTGGCACCGAACTCGCGGGAGCGGGCCACTACCGCAGCATCTTCCTGGGCAGAAATCATCACCACCGGCAATTGCGGATACTGCCCCCGGAGCAGCACCAGCCCGGAAAAGCCATAAGCGCCCGGCATGTTCAGATCCAGCAAGACCAGGTCCCAATCCGAGGTTCGGGTCAATTGAGCTTCCAGTTCGGCAATGCTCGCCGCTTCTGACAATCGCACACCGTCACCTAAGCCAAGCGTTAACGCTTGCTGAAGGGCACTGCGAAACAGAGGGTGATCGTCGGCGATAAGGATTTCGTAAGCAGCCATGGCGGACCTATAGTTTTTATTTGGCGCTTTCGCCGACCGGATCGGTATCAGGTCGACAAGAACCCGGAATATTGCTCGGGATTGACCGCGTGATGATATCGCGCCACCACTCGAAATTCGATCATCGTTCCGCATTTAATCAAGCGTTCAGGAGCCCAGAGCGGTGCAGTTGTGGCCAAGCGCATCGGATTGAGGCAAAGTTCGCGGCTTTCCCACAAGAGCCCGAACATGCGTAACCAAGCCCTTCGCGCCGATTTCCTGATGCTCATAACGGCCATGATCTGGGGAAGTGCTTTTGTCGCACAGCGGGTCGGGATGGATAACATCGGCCCGTTTCTATTCACCGGCCTTCGCTTCGCACTGGGTGCGATCGTGCTGCTGCCTTTGCTGCTGCACCAGGGCCGCGGCGCCGCTCGGCATGAGCCGTTCTTTCAGCGAAGCTTGCTGCTGGGCGGTCTAAGCATGGGGCTAGCACTCACGTTGGGCATCAATCTGCAACAGGTCGGCCTGCTCTTCACCAGTGTCACCAACTCCGGTTTCATCACCGGTCTATATGTCATCGTCGTGCCATTGCTGGGGCTGGTCATAGGCCAGAAAACCGGGTTGGGTACCTGGTTGGGTGCGACTCTGGCAGTGGCGGGTATGGCCCTGCTCAGCGTCGACGAAAACTTTCAAGTCGCTTCCGGTGATTGGATACAGCTGGCCGGTGCATTCGTTTGGGGCGTCCACGTGTTGCTGGTGAGTTTCTTCGTCAGCCGTCACGACGCTATCCGCCTGGCTTTTTTGCAGTTCGCCACCTGCGCCGTCGTCAGTCTTGCGCTAGCGGCCGTCTTCGAGCGTTCCAGTCTGGAGAGTGTCTGGCTGGCGGCACCGGCACTGATTTACGGCGGGCTGTTTGCGGGCGGCGTGGGTTATACGCTGCAGGTCGTGGCACAGAAGCACGCGATTGCCTCGCATGCAGCCATCATCCTTTCGCTCGAGGCGGTATTCGCAGCCATGGCCGGCGCCCTGTTCCTCGATGAAAGCCTCAGTTTGCGTGGTTACTTCGGCTGCGCACTGATGTTCGTTGGCATGCTCGCCGCGCAGCTCTGGCCGCGCAAGGCAATGCCGGCGACGACCGATAACGGAATTCCGCAAACGGCCAGGCACTGACTACACTGGCCGATCAGCGCTGTCTGAACGCAGTCAGCGCTCGGTGAGTAACATCACCCGAGTCGGGTGTACGGTGATGTTTGGCAGCCAGATAGTGATCGGTGAAGGCGTCGAGCCAAGCGTCCAGCGCGCCTGCGGCCTGGTCATCACCTGCTAGCCCCAGGCACAACGCAGCAACCTCAGCGGTGCACAGGTGCTCGTTGCGTGTCGAGCGGCGCAGGCGATAGCGTGACGATACGTCGACCTGCAGACTCAGCACTGGTAAACGATTCAGATAGGGACTCTTGCGAAACATCTTGCGCGCTTCGGTCCAGGTCGCATCGAGCAGGATGAACAGCGGACGCTTGTCCGTCGACAGCTCGACGCCGGAAACCACCCGCTCGGGTTCGGCATATTCGCCAGGAAACACCACCAACGGCTGATATCGAGGATCAGCCAGCAATTTCAGCAAGGCCGGTTCCACGCCCGTCCGCTGCCAGGTGAAAGCGTGGGTATCGGCCACGATGTCGGCGATCAGCCAGCCGGTGTTGCTCGGCTTCAACGGCTCGATGTCGTGCATGATCAGGCACATTGCGCTGTCCGCCGCTACGTGCGGAAGCCATTCGCAGAGACAATGACTGCCGGCAACGCGGCAACGGGCGCAGCGAGGTGTACGCGACCCCCGCGCGATAAAGGGCTTGGCGCTACGGGCCAGGCGCGCATCGCGTAAACGGGCTACTGCATGTGGCATGGGAGTCTTTCGATCGATTCAAGTGGAGCGGCAGTTTATCAGCCCGACCGGAATCCATGCGCCGCTGAACCGTGTCGACAGACACCGGTCGAACGACGGCAGTTACCAGGAGATTTCTCATGCACCGTCTGACCACCCTATTCACGCTTTGCCTCGCCCTGCCCTTCGCCCATGCCGCCTCGGCACAGGACCAGGCACTGGGCCAACTGCTCGATAAGGTTGCCCGCGAAAGTAGCGTAGGCACGCCGCGTGCGATCAATTCCGACCTTCTCGACGAGGGCTACAGTGTCGACGGCAACGAACTGGTCAACCACCTGAGCGTCCAACCGCGCCACGCCGCGCAGATGCGCGACAATCCAAAGCAGGTTCGCACCCAGCTAGCAGCGAGCGTCTGCAACAATGACGGCCTGCGTCAACTGATGAGCCAGGGTGCGGTGCTGCGCTTCGAGTTCAGCGAATACCAGAGCAAGAAGCCGATCACTACCGAACGGTACCGCTCCAGCGATTGCTGATGCCCTCACCTGCCGAGGGCAACAGCAATCGCCGCCCTCGGCAACCCCGTCTAGCGTAAAACTCGCGGGTCGCCCTTACCGGCCACCGCGGCAGCCTCGTCCGGTTTGAGCAGGGCGGTTCGCGGTACGTCGAGCAATCGCGCACAAGCGGCCAATACGTTGGCCCAGGACGCCCGGTTGGCGAACTGCATGCCCTCCGTGTCCAGCGTACCGCCGCGATTGCGATAGCCCAGCACGGAGTTTCGCCGCGCGTCCGGCAGTATGGGCCAGAGATGGCCGCGCGCGACCTCTGGCCGCATGTGGGTGAGCATTACCCGCAACTCCATTCGTTCAGGAAAGAGTCGCTCGGTCACGCCATCTGCTGCAAGCCCATCAATTTCCCAACGATCGCGCGGGGCCCTGAAACGTCCGGGCTCCTGCAGATAGATCAGCCGATAAGCAACGTCCGCTTCCTTCAGGCGCGCCGCTGCACGCTGCATTTCGGTCAGCTGATAGCTGCCGTTGGCTATTAGCAGAATGGCATCGCCGCCGGCCTGCTCGTCGACGATGATCGCTCCGTCCTTTGCCAGCTGCTCGGCCTGCGCCTGATTGAATACCGCCGGGCGCTCACGCTTGGGCATGACCAGACAGGCCAAGTTGCCGCGCGCACGATAGATCGACGGCAGCAACGCCAAAGCACTGTTATGGTCCGCGGGGAACAGCACCCTGACCATATCGCTCATTTCCCCCAACAGCGCCTCGCAGAAACTGGTGTCCTGGTGCGATTGCTGATTCTTGCCGTTCTCCCAGGTATGGGAAGTGGCAATCAACGGCCAGCCGAGCCAGCCTGCCGGACGTCCCACTTCCTTCTGCTGACGCGCGAAGATCAGCGTCTGGCGCACCGCGCCGAGCATCTTCACGCAAAAGGCTTCGTAACTTGCAACTAGGTTCAACCCGCCCTGGTTGGCCAGGCATGCGGAAACCACCGCCTCCTCATTCAGAGCGGTAATGATCTTCCCGTCCACGGCCTCAAGCTCACTCTCCGGATCGATCACACGATGCTTGAGCGCTTGAAGCACGCCACCGAGGCGGTTGCTCGCAAGTTCATCCGGATTACCTACACGGGGACGCAACGACGGGTTGGCGCGGGTGAGCGCGACGAAGAAGTCATCCACCGCTGCCATTGGCGAGCAGGCGTTCCCCTGGTAATTGAGCGGTGGTATCACCGGCTCGGCGGGGCGTCGCAGGGCCAGAGCACTATCCCCCTCCGCCGGACGCCCCTGCCGGGATTGCCGCAGCAGGTCACGAGCGGACTCGAGTTCGTCCTGCGGCACGAAAAGCGGCGCAACGTGGGTATTGAACAGCTCGCGCGAGGAGTCGTCGAAACGCGGATTGCCCGGCAGCGGCAGGTTGTGCGCGGCATTGCTCGCAGCCCCATAGAAGCCGAACCCCTTGACCGTCTCAGCGATGCCATAAGGAATCGGCAACGGGTAGCTGAGCAACCCACGCGCCTTTTCCTCTACGCGCCGGGCCAGGCGCTGCTCCATCTCCCAAAGCATACAAACGAAGGCCGCTGGATCACGCCCGTCGAAGGGAATCGGATCGAAACCGCAACGGCTCAGGTGCTGACGAAACCCTTCCAGTCCTTCATGTGTGCCGAGCTGGGTTCGCTGTTCGATGCGCCGGCCATTTGCAATCATGATTGGCAACGCCATACCGCAATCCTCGGCGCGCCACCAGCGCGGAATCCAGTCACTGCCGCGCTGCTCCTCGGCCGCGCCATCGGACAGAAAGGCCACCAGCGTCTCGCCCGGAAGCGGCATATGGGCGTACTGCAGCTCCGCGAAGCCAAGGTACCCCCCTTCGGCAATGCCGCCGCCGGTATGCGCGTTAACGTGACTACCCAGCGGCGCGGACGGGCTGCCATCCGCCGCCAGGTGATAACCATAGAAATCTTCGAGCAAGCGATTGATGCCAGCCTCGCCCTCACCGTAGGCCCGAGCTTGCTCAGGCTGCATATTATCGGTGAGCAGGTTCAACGCTTCGATCGCTGCGACACAATGGCCTTGCCCCATCAGCCAGGAACGGGTGCTACCGGTCAGAGCATTCAACCCGAGGTAGCCGGCGTAGGCCGGAACCATATTCAGCGAGCCGCCGGTATGCCCCTCTGGTGATGATTTGAAATCCTCGGCATCCAGCGCCGAGCCATCGAGCCGGGCACGACGCGCATATGTCATGTGCACGACCAGCCATAACCCTGCCGAGCCGAGCCGATCGACTGCCTGCAACAAGCGACAGACACTGGCGAGATCCGGCTGCAGATGCGCCTGGACCAACTGATGGGCCAGGCGGAATACGGCGGCTTGGGGTTCCAAGGCATGCTCGATGACACCATAGCCGGTTCTCCAGCGAGCGAATTCCGACTGGATTTCGGCGTGGCGATCCAGCTCGGCGAGACTGGGCAGTAGCTGATTCATGGAGCGCTCCGTTGAGTGGCGGTGCCGATAGTCTAGTCAGCGGCTGCGGGGCCATCGCTGATGTACATCAAGATGGCCAAGCGGATTGACGGGCATGCTGATCAAAACCGTACACAGAGGAAGGGTTCTCATGGCTTTGCTCAGTTTTCTCGGCGCTATTCGGCAGGTCACCGGATCCTGCTATCTGATCGAAACCCACGCAGGCGCGCGCGTGATGCTCGACTGCGGGATGCACCAAGGGCGACACGAGGAAGAAGACAGCAATCGAGCGGGATTCACCTTCGATCCGGCTACCCTCGATGCGGTGGTGCTGTCCCACGCGCATATCGACCACAGCGGCTTGCTGCCCAAACTGGTGGCGGCGGGCTTCAAGGGACCCATTCACGCCACTGACGCGACCTGCAAGCTGGTCGAACTCATGTTGCTCGATTCGGCCAATATCCAGGAGAAAGACGCCGAGTGGGAAAACAAGTGGCGCGCGCGCCTGGGTAAACCTCCGATCAAGCCTCTTTACACTCGAGTCGATACCGAACGCATGCTGGCGCAGCGTGAACCGCATGCCTATGGCGAAACCTTCGAAGCCGCACCCGGCCTCAGCGTGACCTTGTTCGACGCGGGGCATATCCTCGGCTCGGCTATCGTCCAGGTCGACGTGGAGGACTTTGGTCGCAGGCGCCGCCTGGTATTCTCTGGCGACCTGGGTAATGCCTGCTCACCACTGATGCACGCGCCGACCCCGCTGAGCGAAGCCGATGTGGTGCTTATGGAATCCACCTACGGCGACCGCGACCATCGTGACCATGAGACAACCATCGAGGAGCTGGCCAACATTCTTCAGCAGGCCCACCGCGACGGCGGCAACGTATTGATGCCGTCCTTCGCCGTTGGCCGGACTCAAGATCTCATCTATTACCTCGGCCTTCTCTATCAGCGGGGTCGAGTACCGCAGCAGACGGTGTTTCTGGACAGCCCGATGGCCATCGGCGCGAACGCTGTCTATTCACTCTTTCATAAGCAGCTCGATATTGATGCCGCGCCCACCGAGATACTCGGCGGCGGGCAGATACAGCGTATCGAGAAATGGCTGCCGATATTCCGGGCCACGCCGACGCCCGAAGAATCAATGGCCATCAACCGCTTCAAGAGTGGCGCGATCATCATCGCCGGCAGCGGCATGTGTACCGGCGGGCGGATTCTCCATCACTTCAAGCACAACCTCTGGCGTAAGGAATGCCATGTGGTTATCCCCGGGTTCCAGGCTCGCGGCACACTCGGCCGCGCCATCGTCGATGGTGCCGAGACCGTCAAGCTGATGCATCAGCGGATCGCGGTCAAAGCTCAGGTGCATACGCTCGGCGGTTTTTCAGCGCATGCAGGGCAATCGCAACTGATCGAATGGGCGAGCCATTTTCAGGCTCGCCCGGAGCTTTATCTCGTGCACGGTGAGCTGGAAAAGATGCGAGCCCTGCAGCAAGCGCTGGACGACCGCCTCGACTGGAAGGCTAACATTCCGGAACCCGGTGATCGCATCGCCCTCTGATCCAGACAATCTTGCGTTAGCCATGCGATAACCGAGAAGCCGCTCCCGGGTTCACGGTTCAGCATCGACGGCCGAAAGCGCGCGCTATTGGTGATGGACGGCTGCTAGGCTTGCGATAGGTGCCGCACGGCTCGTCGTGCGACACCATTCACGCCATTTCTGGACCGCTGGCACACGCTTACACACGGGCAGCACCTTGCGCAGGGCGGCACCACACAGAGCCGCAAGTTTCAATACAAGGGAGACGTAGTATGCCTTTCGACCCGGACGATTACCTTTCGCGGCATTTCAAGACCAGCGGTGCAGAACTGTCGAAAAAGCTCGATGAGCTGGTGGAACTGGTCGTCCCACCCAACAGCCAGAACCTCCCTCTCTACCGTGAAATGCTGGTCACCGTCATGCGTATGGCTCAGGCCGATCGAAGTCGCTGGGATGCCAAGATTCTGCTGCAGACCATGCGTGAGATGGAACACGCATTCAGCCGACTCGACCAGTTCAAACGCCGCCGCAAGGTCACGGTCTTCGGCTCGGCGCGAACACCCATCGAGCACCCGTTATACGCGCTAGCACGAGAACTCGGGGAAACGCTGGCGCGCTATGACCTGATGGTCATTACCGGCGCTGGCGGCGGCATCATGGCGGCGGCGCATGAAGGCGCCGGTACGGACAACAGCCTCGGACTGAACATCACCTTGCCCTTTGAACAGCACGCCAACCCGACGGTAGACGGCACCGACCATCTGTTGTCGTTCCATTTCTTCTTTGTGCGCAAGCTGTTCTTCATCAAGGAGGCCGATGCACTGGTGCTTTGTCCGGGCGGTTTCGGCACGCTGGACGAAACACTGGAGGTGCTGACACTGATACAGACCGGCAAGAGCCCGCTGGTACCGGTGGTGCTGCTGGACGAGCCCGACGGCTCATTCTGGAAAGACGCGTTGAGCTTCATTCATCGCCAGCTAGAGGAAAACCGCTACATCCTGCCCACGGACATGCGCCTGATGCGGCTGGTCGATAACGCCGAAGATGCCGCCGCAGAGATCGATAGGTTCTATAGCAACTTCCACTCGAGCCGCTGGATAAAAGAAAGCTTCGTCATGCGCATGAACCATATGCTGACCGATGCCGCATTGGAGTTCTTGGATAGCGAATTCGCCGATTTGCGCCTCAAAGGCCACTTCGAGCAGCAAACTTGCTGCGAGATGGAGCTGGACGAGCCGGAGCTGCAGCAATTGCCACGGCTGAGCTTCGTGTTCAACGGCCGCGACCATGGTCGTCTGCGCGAGCTGACCGATTTCATCAATGAACCGCAGAACTGGGTGGGCGCGGGGAGCTGAACCGGGCCGGTGCAGCTATCGGATTAGCTAAAGGAGAGAAGCGGCCGACGAAGTGCCTCAGTCGTCGGCTGAGTTACCCCGTAACAGCCGGCTTATCAGGTCCAACGGGTAACCCCGGTAACTGAGGAAACGGCCCTGCCGCGCTCTTTCCCGCTGATCGCTCGGCAATTCGCCAGCAAATTTGCGCCTCCAGACGTCCTGCAGCTGCGCACTCCAATCGAAACCGCTATCACGCAGGGCCTGTTCGATGTCCTCACGGGACAAGCCGCGCTGGGACAGCTCCTCACGGATGCGCAAGGGACCGTAACCCGCATTGGCGCGCATGCGTACGAAACTCTCTAAATAGCGTGCTTCGCTGAGCAGGCCTTCCTCAGCCAGCCGATCCAGCGCCGGCTCGATGAGCTCTACAGGCGCGCCGCGTGAGCGCAACTTGCGGCTCAGTTCGATGCGACCATGCTCACGGCGGGCCAGGAGATCCATGGCAGCCCGCCGCACCGCGGCGGGGCTATCGAGCACAACAGGCATGCAGATCAGAGATCAGCTTCGGCCAGATCTTCTGCAACCGGGTTGGCTTTGGTATTCGGCGCCACCACCAACAGCTTGTCGCGAATCTGCTGCTCGATTTCGCGGCCGATTTCGGGGTTCTCTTCCAGGAACTTGGCCGCGTTGGCCTTGCCTTGACCGATCTTGTTGCCCTTGTAGGCATACCAGGCGCCGGACTTCTCGACCAGGCCTTGTTGCACACCAAGGTCGATGACCTCGCCGTTGCGGTAGATACCCTTGCCGTAGAGAATCTGGAACTCGGCCTGACGGAACGGGGGCGCCACCTTGTTCTTGACGACCTTGACGCGGGTTTCGCTGCCGACCACTTCGTCACCTTCCTTCACCGCACCGGTACGACGAATGTCGAGACGAACCGAGGCGTAGAACTTCAGCGCGTTACCGCCTGTGGTGGTTTCCGGGCTACCGAACATCACGCCGATCTTCATGCGGATCTGGTTGATGAAGATCACCAGGCAATTGGCGTTCTTGATGTTACCGGTGATCTTGCGCAGCGCCTGGGACATCAGACGCGCCTGCAGCCCCACATGGGTATCACCCATCTCGCCTTCGATTTCCGCCTTGGGTACCAGGGCAGCTACAGAGTCGACGATGATCACGTCGACCGCATTGGAGCGCACCAGCATGTCGGTAATCTCAAGCGCCTGCTCGCCAGTATCCGGCTGCGAGACCAGCAGGTCGTCGACATTGACACCGAGCTTGCCGGCGTAATCGGGGTCGAGCGCATGCTCGGCATCGACGAAGGCGCAAGTCGCCCCCATCTTCTGCGCTTCGGCAATGACCGACAGCGTCAGAGTGGTCTTACCGGAAGATTCCGGTCCATAGATTTCGACGATTCGCCCTTTCGGCAGACCACCGATGCCCAGCGCAATATCCAGGCCCAGCGAGCCGGTGGAGATGGAAGGAATAGCCTGACGATCGTGATCGCCCATGCGCATGACCGCGCCTTTACCGAACTGCTTTTCGATCTGGCCCAAGGCAGCAGCCAAGGCGCGCTTCTTGTTCTCGTCCATTACAATCCTCACTTGATCAAGAGGGCCAGAGGCCACAACAACTGTATAAGTAGACAGTATTAGAGCATAGGCAAAATGATGCGCCTAGCCCTGAAGCGGATTTTCTCCCGCCGTGAGCCTGATCAATCCGACGAGCGCGGCCTCCACGCTCTGCTCGCGTACGGCCTGCCGGTCGCCGTCAAACTGGAAGCGCCGGGCAACGACCTGCTCGCCCGCCGCCCAGGCGAGCCACACCGTGCCAACCGGCTTCTCCGGCGAGCCCCCGCCTGGCCCGGCGACACCGCTCACCGCGACACCATAATGTGCCTCGCTGGCATGCTGCGCGCCACGGACCATGGCCTCGACGACTTCCCGACTGACGGCACCCACCTGCCTGAACAACTCGGGCGGCACTCCCAACAGACGGGTTTTCTGCGCATTGGAGTAGGTCACGAAGCCCGCTTCAAACCAGGCCGAGCTGCCGGCAATGCGGGTGATGGCTTCGGCGATACCGCCGCCGGTGCAGGATTCGGCAGTGGTCACCTGTGCAGACTGCGCGTCTAGCGCAGCGCCCAGCCTCGCAGCCAGATCGGTCAAAGATGCCATGAGTGCTCCGACAGCGGATTCGAAATGCGTACATTAACAGGCCTCGCCGAGCGATGATCCATCCCGCCGTCATCACAACAGCCAGGCCTCGGCGCAGCGCCAGATGGCAGTGCCTCGGCGGCGCATTCGGAAGCTCACCTGTTACCCCAGTGCCGTTGCATCTCAAGAAACAGGAACGAAGCAGTCCAGGTAATCAGCACCAACCCGTCAGCGCCTCGACCCCGGTCAGAAACCTGACCGGCCCAACCGGGTGGATATCGTCGAAGCCAAGGGTGGTGACGGTCGTGAAGGAAAAATAGACGCAGTCCATCAGACCACCGCCGAACTGTCCCAAAAGTTCGCCCCATCCAGACGCGCAATGCACGAAGAAGTAGGCGAACGCGAATATCCACACTTCCACCGTATGCGCCGCTATCGCGCCGCATACGCCAAAAACGACGCCGATTCGAATATTGAAGCGCGGCTCGACTCGGCGAACCGACAGACACGACAGAAACTCGTAATGCACACCACGACTGTCACGACGATAAGGAGGTTCACCAGCGAGACGACCATCAAATTGGGTGCCGAATCCAGTGCTTGCGTCAGTTCTGTCATGTGCTCGATCCAGCAACTTTGACATGGCGGAGGTGCGGCCCCTCTGCTGTCAGCAGTAGAACCCAGCCAAAGCAATCAGAGAAGTGCCGCATCGGTACGTCGGCAGCCCATGCTAACCTTGCCGGTTTGATCCAGCCGGCACAATCAGGGTTGCCAGCCGATGGTCGCAACAGTTGCCGAGACGCGCAGACAACGGCCTCCACTTCTGCATCCACTTCAAGTATCGAGCTATATGTCGTCACAAGACCTGTCCCACCACACCCCGATGATGCAGCAATACTGGAAGCTCAAGCGTGAGCATCCAGACCAGTTGATGTTCTACCGCATGGGCGACTTCTACGAGCTCTTCTACGAAGACGCCAAGAAGGCCGCGAAACTGCTGGACATCACCCTCACCGCCCGAGGCCAGTCCGGCGGCAATGCGATCCCCATGGCAGGGATCCCTTTCCACTCTGCTGAAGGCTACCTTGGCCGCCTGGTCAAGCTGGGCGAGTCGGTGGTGATCTGCGAGCAGATTGGCGACCCCGCGACCAGCAAGGGGCCGGTGGAACGTCAGGTGGTACGCATCATCACGCCAGGCACCGTCAGCGACGAAGCGCTGCTCGACGAGCACCGTGACAATCTGCTGGCCGCGGTGGTCGGCGACGAAAAACTGTTCGGGCTATCGGTCCTGGACATCACCAGCGGCCGCTTCAGCGTGCAGGAATTCAGCGGCTGGGAAACCCTGCTGGCAGAGGTGGAGCGCCTGAATCCCGCCGAGCTGATGATTCCGGACGACTGGCCCACCAACCTGCCGGTGGAAAAACGCCGTGGCGTGCGCCGGCGCGCGCCTTGGGATTTCGACCGCGACAGCGCGTTCAAGGGCCTATGCCAGCAGTTCGGGACTCAGGATCTGAAAGGATTCGGCTGCGAAAAGCTGACCCTGGCCATCGGCGCCGCCGGTTGCCTGCTGACCTACGCCAAGGAAACCCAGCGAACAGCTCTGCACCATTTGCGCAGCCTGCGCCATGAACGTCTCGACGATACCGTGATCCTGGACGGCGCGACCCGACGCAACCTGGAGCTGGACATCAATCTTGGTGGCGGACGCGACAACACCCTGCAGTCGGTCGTCGACCGCTGCCAGACCGCTATGGGCAGTCGTCTGCTCAGCCGCTGGCTGAACCGCCCGTTGCGCGATCGCAGTGTGCTTGAAGCCCGCCAGGACTCGATCACCTGCCTGCTCGAGCATTACCGCTTCGAACAGATACAGCCGCAGCTCAAGGAAATCGGCGATCTAGAGCGCATTCTCGCGCGAATCGGCCTACGCAACGCCCGCCCGCGTGACTTGGCGCGCCTGCGCGATGCCCTGGCCGCCTTGCCACAGTTGCAGGACGGTATGCGGGAGTTGGTAGCGCCGCACCTTACCGCGCTGGCCGCCACCATCCGCACCTATCCCGAACTGGCCGAGCTGCTGGCCAAGGCGATCATCGATAACCCACCGGCGGTCATCCGCGACGGCGGCGTGCTGAAAACCGGCTACGACGCCGAGCTGGACGAGTTGCAATCGTTATCCGAAAACGCCGGCCAGTATCTGATGGATCTGGAAGTCCGCGAGAAGGCCCGAACGGGGCTGGCCAATCTCAAGGTTGGGTACAACCGCGTGCACGGCTACTTCATCGAGTTGCCGAGCAAGCAGGCCGAATCGGCACCGGCCGATTACATCCGCCGGCAGACGCTCAAGGGCGCCGAACGTTTCATCACCCCGGAACTGAAGGAATTCGAAGACAAGGCGCTGTCGGCCAAGAGCAGAGCCCTGGCACGGGAAAAACAGCTCTATGAGGAACTGCTCGAGCGGCTCATCGGCCACCTGGCACCGCTACAGGAAAGCGCCGCGGCGTTGGCTGAGCTCGACGTCCTGAGCAACCTGGCCGAACGCGCCCTGACGCTTGACCTCAATCGCCCACGCTTCGTCGAGCACCCTTGTCTGCAGATCGAGCAAGGCCGCCATCCGGTCGTCGAGCAAGTGTTGCAGACGCCCTTCGTTGCCAACGATCTCGAGCTGGATGATGACACTCGCATGCTGATCATCACCGGACCGAACATGGGTGGTAAGTCCACCTACATGCGCCAGACCGCGCTGATCGTCCTGCTCGCCCAGATCGGCAGCTTCGTCCCGGCAAAGACCTGCGAGCTGTCGCTGGTCGACCGCATATTCACCCGTATCGGTTCTTCGGACGATCTGGCCGGCGGTCGCTCGACCTTCATGGTGGAGATGAGCGAGACCGCCAATATCCTGCACAACGCCAGCGACCGCAGCCTGGTTCTAATGGACGAGGTCGGTCGCGGCACCAGCACCTTCGACGGCCTGTCTCTGGCCTGGGCGGCGGCCGAGCATCTGGCGCACTTACGTGCCTTCACGCTGTTCGCGACTCATTATTTCGAACTGACGGTGCTACCGGAAAGCCAACCGGTCGTGGCCAACGTGCATCTGTCTGCCACCGAGCACAACGAGCGCATCGTCTTTCTCCACCACGTTCTGCCGGGGCCGGCCAGCCAGAGTTACGGCCTGGCAGTGGCGCAGCTGGCGGGCGTTCCAGGCAGCGTGATCCAACGCGCACGCGACCATCTGTCGCGGCTGGAAACCACCAGCTTGCCCCACGAAACGCCGAAAATAGCCGCTGGCCAGCCCGCACCACCGATGCAGAACGACCTGTTCGCAAGCCTGCCGCACCCAGTGGTCGAAGAATTGGGGCGAATCAAACCCGATGATATGACTCCGCGTCAGGCGCTGGACCTGCTATACAACCTGAAAGCGCGTGTCTGACGGCTGCGAAAAAGCTGCTAGAATCGCGCGCATTTTTTGGATATGTGCGGCATTTGCCTGGTGTCGCCATAGCCCTGCCGAACGGGGGCGTCATTGCAACGCCACCTGACACGCCCGAGGAGATAGCTAGAAATGACCTTCGTCGTCACCGACAACTGCATCAAGTGCAAATACACCGACTGTGTGGAAGTCTGCCCGGTCGACTGCTTCTACGAAGGCCCGAATTTTCTGGTCATTCATCCGGATGAGTGCATCGACTGCGCACTCTGCGAGCCGGAATGCCCGGCTCAGGCGATCTTCTCTGAAGACGAAGTGCCCGACGATCAGCAGGAGTTCATCGAACTGAACGCCGACCTGGCGGAAGTCTGGCCGAACATCACCGAGAAAAAAGACGCCCTGCCAGACGCCGAAGAGTGGGACGGCGTGAAGGATAAACTCCAGCATCTGGAGCGCTGATACGCTCGCCGAAACAAAAAAATGCCCGCTGATGCGGGCATTTTTCATAAGCCGTCGATCAGGCGCGATCGATGCCTTTCTTCAAGGTGTCCTTAGCTTCGCCCTTGACCTGCTGCGCATCGCCTTTGATCTCTTGGCGCTGGCCTTCATTCTTCATGCGCTCATTGTCGGTTGCTTCACCAAGGCCTTGCTTCGCCTTGCCGGCGGCTTCGTTGAGGTTGCCTTTCATCTTGTCTTCGGTACTGCTCATGGCATATTCCTCTTTCTTCATGGGTGTCGTTAAGTGGACCGGGACGGTGGCCGGATAGTTTCGATTTTCCAAGAACGGTACCGACAACCGGCCTTCCAAAGCGGCCGCATGCTCAACCGTTACGCGCTTTCACCAAGCGGTTGAATAAAGGCCGACCCGCCAGGTGCAAGAACAGCGGCGCACCCGCGATCAGATAGAAGTAATAGGTCACGAAGCGCCAGATGAGGATCGCTGCCGCGGCTGTGGACTTGCCCACCAGCGGTGCAAGCAACGCCGCCGAAGCCAATTCGGCACCACCGGCGCCACCCGGCAACAGACTCAGCTGGCCGGCGGTCAATGCCAGCAATTGGACGATGAACGTCCAGGCCCAGGCGAGCTGGCTACCCAGCCCCTGCAAGGTGAGATACAACACGCTGTAGCGCAGCAACCAATGCAGCGTGGTCAGGATGAATACCCCCAACAAGATCGTCCGGGGCAGCCGGAAGCACTCCAGCAAAGCATTACGGAAACTCAGCACCTTCCTGGCCCAGGTACGCTTGCGCGATGCCCCCACGCCGAGCCGACCGACCAGCCAGCCATTCAGCAAAAAGACCTGACGGTGAAAACGTCCAAGCAACGCCAGCAGTACCATCAGGCCGATTAGCAACGCTGCACTGAAGCCGAGCAGGCTGGCGATGTAAGCATTCAGCGAATGGGTCACCGCATAGATCAGCACCCCCACCAGGGCGCACGCGAAGAACAGCAGGTCGGTCAGTTGTTCGACTGCATAGGTTGCCGTGCCCTTCGCGGGTGTAACGCCCTGCCGACGCAACAAGGCCATCATCGTCAGCGGCCCGCCCGCACCGCCCGGTGTCGCGCAGATCGCGAATTCGGTAGCAATGACGACACCCAGGGCGCGGCGCTGCCCAATCCGCCGTCTGCCCACCAGCAAGCGCAGACGTAACGCATTGAGGTACCAGCCGAGCAGAATCATCCCGAGCATGCTCAGCAATAACCACGGCGGAAAGCCCAACAACCGCTCGAACAGCCCGCTTCCCCCTAACAACAGCGGGATCAGCGCCGCAACCAGCAATGCCCCCAGCAGCAGCCACCAACGGCCGCTCATGCCGCAACGCTCGGCGCCAGCGCATGGTGATTCAACCAATCGATCTTGGTCCGCGGATGCCGACCGTCTTCCATCAGCCGAATTAACAGGTCCAGCCAGTAACCACGCGAAAAATCATGCCGCATATCCACCGGATGCAACCCCAGACGTAGCACCGGTGCCTGCCGATGACGATTGAGCATCTGTTCGCTGACCACTCGAGAGATACCGCGACGCCAAGCGCTGCGCGCGCTCCAGACCAGGCCCGGCGCATCCAAGGGGGCGTAATCGGGCAACAGGTAAAAGTGCCCAGGGTCGCTGGTATAGGTCAATCCGGTGGTCGCTAGCGCGCGTCGCGCGCCCGGCCCAAGCAACCAGGCCGGTGCCACGAAGCCGTACAACGGCCATTGCAGCCGTGCGAACAACTCGATGCCTCGCTGCAGCCGTCGCGCCGCTTCGGCTTCGTCGAGCGGATAGAATTCGCCCTCGTGAGTGAACACACGACGCATGAACCAGTCCCGCGGCGCGCGAGGCGGCGGTGCTTCGTCGGCATGATGGTAGCCGTGCAATACCAGCTCATCACCGCGCACCAGCCGGCCGTCGAGCATGCGACAGAACTCGGGATGATCGTCGAGCCGATTGCGCCGATGAAAATCCGGCACCACCAGCCAGGAAATCGGGATGTCGCCCAGCGCGTCGACCGCCTGCACGAAAGGCTGATAGTCCAGCCATGTTTCAGGCGCTACATCGTGCAGCACCAGCATCAGACTGCGCTCAGCCATGCACGGCAACCGGCAGATCGGCTGTACCCAACACGGCGTGATAGTGCGCAAGCAGTCCCGCGACCACGGCGTCCCACGCGTGATGCGCCTCGACATGCTGGCGGGCTTGCAGTCCCAGCAGCCTGGGATCGTCTTCGAACAGCTCCTGCACTGTCTGCGCCATCGCCTGGGCATCCAGGGGGCGGCACAGGCGACCGGTATGAAACGGCACCAATTCGGGCAGCGCACCGGCTCGCGCCGCAATCACTGGAATACCGCTGGCCATGGCTTCCAGCGCGACCAGGCCGAAGGTTTCCTGATTGCCGGCATGCAACAGCACATCGCAGCTGGCCATGTAGCGCGCGACGTCCGATGCTGGACAGAAGCGATCGATCACCGAAACGTTGGCCGGCACGCGGTGGGGCATGCTCGATCCCACCAGCAGCAGATGATAGTGCTTACCGAGCAGACGGGCGGTTTCCAGCAGGACATCGATATTCTTCTCCCTCGAGCCGCGCCCAGCGAAGATCATCAGCCGCGCATCGTCTTCTAACCCCAGCTCCTGGCGTAGCCCGGGATCGCGGCGATCCGGGCGAAAGGTTTCCAGATCGACACCTAGCGGCTGCACGTAGACATTGCCGACACCCAGCTGCCGCAGCTTTTCCGCCATGACCCGGCTGGGCGCCAACACCCGGTCGAAACTGCTGTACAGCCGTGAGACATAACCATTCATGTTGGTGCCGAGCCAGCCGCCGATACGATTGCTGACCAGTAGGGGCAGGTCGGAGTGATAGAAACCGATCACCGGAACATCGAGGCGTCGCCCAGCATCCAGAGCCGCCCAGGCTGTCATGTATGGATCACCCACCTCAATGACATCGGGACGCAGCGCGCGCAGCTGATTACGCCACGGCGCACGTCGGACCGGGAAGCGATAGCCCTTGCCGAAAGGCAGCGCCAGCGCAGGTATCTGGTAAATGCCGCCGTCATGGCTGTAGCTGTCTCCCGGCACCAGAATGCTGTGACGGACCCCCGAATACAGCTGCAAGCGGCGGTGTTTGGCTTCGAGGTAGGTACGCACCCCACCACTGGCGGGTGCGTAAAACATGGTCATGTCGGCGATATGCAAAATGGAGCGTCTCCGTGAGGTCTCGATGCAGAGCCGTCGAAGGCGAAGGCCGACGGAGATTTAATCGCCACCCCATCGGGTCAACGTCAGGTCTCGCCCGAAAGATTCTGCAATGAAATCAATGGACCACCGGCCTAGGCGGTTGTTCGCCGGCACGCTCAGCTAGTCGATAAATACCGCTCGGCTGGTTTCAGCCATCGACGCGCTTGTCCCCCTGCTCCTTACCTTCGGATGATGCATGTTCGATGACTGCGTTCATTTCCGCGCCGAACAGCAGTACCGCCGCCGAAATATAAAAATAGAGCAACAGCACGATCACCGCCCCGATGCTGCCGTAGGTGGCGTCGTAGTTGCCGAAGTTCTGCACGTAGATGCCGAAACCCACCGAGGCGGCAATCCAGACGATCACCGACAGCACCGAACCGGGCGTGATGAAGCGAAACTCCTGCTCCACGTCCGGCGTGACGTAGTACAGCAAGGCCACCACCAGCATCATCAGGATCACGACGACTGGCCAACGAAGCCACGTCCACAGCGTCACGACTATTTCCTTCAGCCCCACCTGATCGGCCAGCCATTCCATCACCTGCGGGCCGGTCACCATCAAACCCGCCGTCGCGAGCAGAATCAGTGCCAGTCCGATGGTGTAGGCAACCGCCAGCAGCATCAGCTTCCAGGTCGGGCGTCCCTCTTCGACGTCGTACGCCTTGTTCATGGCGTTCATCAGCGAGCGAACACCGATCGACGCGGACCACAGCGCAACGAGGATCCCCACCGATAACAGACCGCTCTTCTGTGCCTGCATTTGGTCGATCACCGGATTGACCAGATTCAGTGCATCAGGTGGCAACACCAGCGACACCTGTTCCCGTAGCCAGATGAAGAAGGTCTGCAGATCGAGCATGCCCAACATGGCGATCAGAAACAGCAAGAAGGGGAACAACGAAAAGATCGCTCGATAGGCTAACGCCGACGCGTAAGTCGTCATGTCGTCATTGCTGAACTCCTTGAAGGTGCGTTTCAGCAATTCGAAACTGCCGATGCCGCGCGTATCCAGCAATGCCATTGCGTTTCCCCCGAACCATCAAAATTAGGCCATCAAAAAATGGGACGACCAGCTGCAACAAGAGTTCGCTGCCGGTCGCCCCGACCGTCGTCGGTGGCCTGTTGCAGGCTGTTGAGCAGACGTCTACGACGTTGTGAACGGCTCGCCATCCCCTGAACGGACGAACAGCATTCATCCCAACGACGACTTCGTTCAAGGAACTTTCAGCCGTAGCGAGGCTCTTGATGGAGTCTCCAGTTCAGCCCATCGTTGAGCTGCAGGCGCAACCGTACAGCGCAACGATCGGTGCAGGCGGAGAGTTCTGTTCCGAACCTCGGCTCGCCCGGCATCGCCATTCGGATACGCCAGACATGGCTTAGTCGTTTTTGCGACCGCAGGAGCATTGAATGAAAGCGGCATATGCAACGGACGCCCCACAGCCAGGAATGAAAGCCGACCTTCTCAAATATGCCAGGCTTATCGTCACCAAAGGCAGCGGGGCTGGCGCTACGCTTGGCTTGAACATCCTGCTGGCGCGACTGCTCGTCCCCGAGTTGGCCGGTACGGTGTTTTTCTGCGTGGCGCTGGGCATCTTCCTGTCGCTGATAGCCCGGATAGGGCTGGATATCGCATGCCTGAAGAATATTTCCTCGCTGAGCGATGGCCAGCAGCGCCGTTACTTCCATCGCGCACTGGGTCTTGCCGCGTTGATGAACGTACCGGCCTTCCTGATCGGCCTGGTCGTGGTGTATTTCTCCAAAACCACCCAAGCATATTTCGCCCATGCAGCGGTCCTCTTTGCCGTCACCGCGCTCGGTCTGTCACTGCTGAGCATCGCCAGCGAAACACTGAAAGCCAAGCATAGAACCAGCGAGGGGTTGTTCTGGCAGACCGCATTCCAGCCGGCCCTGACATTGTTGCTGGTATCGGTCAGCGGTAACGACCTGACCACCGTGGCGGGCTGCTTCGTCATCAGCTACGGCCTGGCCATCTTCGGTTCTATATGGCGCGCCAACGCCAGTCTGCCCGCTTCAACCTCAGAGCGCGCACTCGGCTGGCGGGAGATGCTCACACTCTGCGTTCCGCTGATGCTCATCGCCGTGATGAACAGCGTCATCGAACTCTCCGATACGCTGCTGCTCGGTGTGCTGCGCTCGGCAGGCGAAGTCAGCATCTACTACATCGCTGCGAAGATCGCCGCCCTTTCGACCACCCTGTTGTTCATTATCAACGGCACCATCGGGCCTGACATTTCCAGACGCTGGGCCCGGCACGACCGTGCTGGCGCCTTTGCCATGGTCAGGAAATACTCGCGCTTCATGCTGGCACTGGCGCTAATGATCCTGCTCGCTATCGGCCTGCTGCGCGAATACATCCTCGCCGTCTTCGGCGCCGAATACCGTGAACAGGGTGTCTACCCCCTGCTGGTGCTGGCCATCGGTTACTTCTTCGTATTGGCCGCCGGGCCCCTGGGCATTTTCATGACCATGACGGGCAATCACCGCCGCTATTTACACAACAACATAGCGGCGTGCGTGATCAACCTCGCGCTCAACCTCATCCTGATTCCGCGCTATGGCGTCAATGGCGCCTGCTTCGCCACGGCCGTGGCGCTGGCACTGAAAAACGCCCTGCTCTACCTGCAATTCAAACAAATCGAAAGGAGTCCGACGCCATGACTGACCGGGTTAACGTAATCGCTTACGGAGCCTATGACCGGCACAACTATGGCGACCTGCTCTTTGCAATCGTCCTCAAACGCTACCTGGAGGCCGACGGCCGCTTCAACGTGCTGGTCGCGGCAACCAAGAAGTCGGACCTGTCCGGCTATGGCGCACTGCCGACCGTCCCGCTGAAAAAAGCCCTGGAGGCCACGCGCCAGCAGCCCAAGACCATGCTCATCGTCGCTGGTGGCGAATGCCTGACGGCGCAATGGGAAAGCATCATCGGCTATCTCGCGCCGCAAGCGATTTACTACCCGATCAAGGCTAGCCCCTACCTGATCGGCCACAAGGCATTCATTCGCCTGAGCCGAATGTTCACCTCGATTCCATCGGACATCCCGCTGGTCCTGGGCGAACGCGACCTGCCCGGCTACAAGGTGATGTACAACAGCGTGGGCGGTAACGAGATCAGCCGCAAAAAACCGCTGATCCACGAGTCAATCAAGCGCAACCTCAACGACTGCACCTACATATCGGTTCGCGACCGCGAAACGTCCGCCGAGCTGGACAAGCTCGGGGTCCAACATAATCTGGTGCCCGACAGCGCGATCTTGATTTCGGATATTTTTCAGCAGCAGGTCGACCCGGCCGAGCCCGGCCATATCGTGTTTCACATTTCCGACCACCATGCCAAGCGCCGCATCGAGGCGATCGCCCAGCAATTGACCGAACTCAACGTCAACACCGGCCTGAAGATCGCCCTGCTGACCATCGGCAAGGCGCCCGGCCACTCCGACGACGGTCCACTGGACAAGCTGCACAGCCTCCTGGGTGACGAGCGCGCCTACCGCGTCGATAGCGGCAAGATCGACGACATCATCCGCTGCATCGCTACCAGCAAGCTCTATTGTGGCACCAGCCTGCATGGCGCCATCACTGCCTTGGCCTTCGCCGTGCCGCAGATCGCACTGCTTCCGCAGCGAGTGGTCAAGTTGTCGAGCTTCCTCGAAACCTGGGTACCCAAGCAGTCATGCGGGTTCGCCGAGGTCCCACAGATCAGCCAGATCGGCACCAACCTGATCAATTCATTCGGCGAAAGCCAACGGGCCGAGCTAAGCACTGTGGTCGAAGCCATGAAAGGCCGGGTACGCGCCAATTTAGACCATATGATTACGCTGTATGAACAAGCACCGGCACGTGGCGAGTCGTCGATGGCTCAGACCAAGGCGGAAGCCGTAGCAGCCAACTGAGCGAACAGCGAACCGACAAACGAAAAGGCCCGCAGCAATGCGGGCCTTTTCGTGGATCTGTGGTGCCGGTGAGAGGAGTCGAACCCCCGACCTTCGCATTACGAAAGATCAGCACCTGTCATCGCAAAAGCTGGAAGCCAGCAAAATCGGGACTTTGGTGGCAGCCTCGTTGTCGTAAAAACCGGCATAGGAGAGAAAAGCGCTCCAATTGGGACACCTCCCGTTAGCCCCTAATCAGGTAAGCGCCTGGCGGCACGTGGTACTGGAGTCGATGACAATCCCCAGGAGGTGGCTGCTGCCCAGCTGGCCGGTCGGGATACCAGACCCTGCATTCTCCAGGCGGGGGCATATGCCCTGCTGGGACGCCATATCCACCGCGCTCGTGAGAGCCATGGCCCTCGTAGGCGTAGCCCACACACCCCGACGACAACACGGCCAGCAAGCCAAGCCCGGCTAGCCGGGAAATCCTTTGTAATTCAGCCACGTGAGTCTCCAACCATATTGGTGCGCCGTAGACATTCAAGTTTAGTCTTTGTTCGACAAGGCAAACGTGCTGACAAGAGCAGTTCCGGTAGGTGAATCAGAAGCCTGCCCATACATTCTAGGGCCGTGCTATTTGGCTAAAGCCATGCACGGGGACCGGCTAACACCATAACGTTGTTGCGTGTTGCGCAACATGCTAGGCTCAGCAAATGATCAAAACGTTCCAGCACAAAGGGCTTCGCAAGCTCTTCGAAACGGGCAGCACGGCCGGCGTACAGCCAGCCCATGCCAAGCGGCTAAGGATGCAACTGGCGGCCCTGGATACGGCTATGACGATAGACGACATGGATATCCCCGGCTTCCGGCTGCACCCGCTCAAGGGCGAAATGCGGGGGCGCTGGTCGATCATGGTGAACGGCAACTGGCGGCTGACGTTCGAGTTTCGCGACGGAAACGCTTATGTCCTGGACTATGAGGATTACCACTGATGAATATGCACAACCCTCCCCATCCTGGTGAGTTCATCACCGATATATACCTGGAGCCGAACGGCATCAGCGGCCGCGAGCTGGCGGAAAAGCTCGGCGTTGCGCCCTCCACCCTGAGCCGCGTCTTGAAGGGCACTAGTCGCGTCACGCCGGAAATGGCTCTGCGTCTGTCCGTAGCGCTTGGCCGCTCACCTGAAAGCTGGCTCGCCATGCAGGATGCCTACGATCTGTGGGTTGCCCGGCAACATGTGGATCTGCAGCATGTTGGCAAACTGGCTTTTGCCTGAAAGGCTTGAAAATGGCATTTGAGGTACTGGCGGATGTTGCGGCATCAACAAACAACCTGAAAAGAAACCCGATGCGGTTTATCCGCGAAGGTGCTGGCGAAGCGGTGGTCATCCCCCATCGAAATAGGCCAGCCTTTTATGCCGTTCCACCCGCGCTGTACGAAGCGCTGCTGGTGGCCGTCGATGATGCCCACCTCGCCGAGATTGCGCGTGCACGACGTGATGAGCGCGCTGTACGGCTAGATATCGATGAACTCATCGCGCTCGGAAAATAAATCCGCCCCCCTTTTTCCTCTCTCTTCTCTCATCAAAAGAAAGGGCCTATTCGAGTGGAAAAGTAGCTGTCAGTTATCTCATCAGAGAGCACATCATTTATCTCTATCCACGAAACCAAATCTTTAAGCTGCTCCTCATCAAACAAAACCTTCTTACCCCGAAATTTTGGATTTGATCCACCAGTTAATTCACCTCCTTTCTTTTTACGCTCATAAACCACCTTAGGCGATAAGCCGAGATCCAGCATGATCCCCATATTCATATCTTTCACAGCATGAAAATGCTGATAAAAGATAGCATTTGCAATAGAACCATCGAAGTATTTAACACCTATCTCTTTAGCATCAAGCTTAGGACTTCCATGCACGCAGATTTTACCATAGAAGAACTCCAGCTCTTCCTCGGACTGCGTCTCTATTATACAAATAAACTTTGGCAGGTAGGCCGCATCCTGAAATTTCTTGTAAAGCGAAATAGTCTCTATAATATTTTCAGGATTAAAAATAGCCAAGTGCATAATCGAATCACTCGGTTTTGTTTTGAAAAACTCTACAACATCCCTAATAAAATAACGCCAAGCATCATTATTATAAAGACATTTAGTATATCTACTTAACAACTCATTTAGGTAGGACCGATTTGTCACCTTACAGTTTGCACTAAACCATGTATAAGACCCCCCTGAGAAGCCACAAACATCGTTTACAATTTGCTCATCTTTGAGACGCATATCCCGTTGAAAAGAACCATAACGTTCAATGTGCTCTATTTTCCACGCGCCGCTTTGCAAATAACCTTTTATCTTTTCCGGATGGCCTATTTCTAGCTCCTCTGCTTCTACAAAAATGCTATCAGTCGCCGCATCAGCAAACTCGTCTAGCACGTCCTCGTCATCACTATAATCTTCTGTTACCTCACAAATTTCCTCATATCTCTCAATATTATGCTTTCTTAAAATTTCTTTATAAAACTCTAAACTTTCCTGCTGCTGAGCAAAATAAAATCCGTATCCTTCCACATCAAGCTCGGGATAGCTATAGATGAAGCTCAGAATAACAAAGTTATTTATCCCTCTATCCATAATTTTCTGAGCGTAAATCTTGGCAGCCACATCTCTCTTTTCCTTGCCATGATAAGTCTGTATCCAATGCCTTGGAACAATATTCCTTCCCACACCCGGCCCGACCAACTTAACTTCTTCAATCTGTTTAGGCAGTCCGCTTCCATCCACCTGAGCTAGGTAACCTGAAGCATTATAATTTGTACTCCAAGTAAATTCAGAAAACGGAACTAATAGCTCTCTCCAGTCTGTAGAAATCACGACCAGCCGTATCTCACTATCCTTGATAGACATATTTTGCTTTAAAAGAGCCATATACTTAAAAAGCTCTGTGATAGCATCACGCTCAGCCTGCTTGGATATCTTTACTTCTATTACAACAAGATTACCCAGCCTGTCCTTAGCCAAAATATCTACAAACCCACTGGTACCCAGTCTATTTTTTAGATAAAACTCTTCCTTGATTAATTCCAACCCGTCCTCTACCAAATCCAACACTTTAGCTAGATTACTTCTTACTGCCGCTTCATTAAAATACATAGATCACCAGGTTGCTTTCCTTTGCAAATCTTAAAAAGGCCTCATATATCCAAAGATAATGCTTTAGCCTCGCCACTCATCATTGAAAAACACAAAGCAGCCGTCACTATCAATCGATAAAATAATCTCTCCAACCGCAATAGCTAAATATCGCACCATCACTTATAGATCATCGACACCAGCGAGCGGCACGATAATTCCGCGATCATTGAATGCAGCGACATACTCACACTCAATCTCGGCCCCTAACTTATCAAAGTATTGAAGCTTGCAGCCCCGGTAGATTATGTGCCCCTGTTTCTTTGCGGGGTTAGCTCTTCGCAGCAGAATGAAAACACCTTGATCATCCTCAAACCCACGAACAGATTCAGGCTCTAGCCCTAGATGGGCACAGGCCTGTCTGAAGCCAATCGCTCTTTCTTTATTGGTGAAGTGAATTACGTCGAGATAGATTTCGGCGTCAGCATCGAGTGTGCTGATCTTGGTTACGGTCAGAGGAGGAAAACCTGGAAATTGCTCCAGGTTTGATGGCTCTTTGAGCCGGTATTCGGTGCTGTAGGTGCCAATGAAGACAGGCACCTCGTCTACCAGCTCGCCCTCAGGCACTAGCACTTTGTAGATATAGGGGAACGTTACGTTAGTCTTCGGGCATGTGTAGCGGTCATCCGTATTTGACCTGCGCAGATGCTCGAAGCTTGCCATGTCGATGATGTTTCCCATGCCCTTCTCCTTGGAATCATGTCTTTCGGCTGAACCATCGCCAGGCCGCTTCGGCTGTTATTTGCTGCCCGCGTTTTGTCCTTCCAACTTTAGGTCCGCTTCGGCGTAGGCCGGACTGATTTGCCCTCGGCTTAAGTCAATTTCGCCCGTGCGCAGCCAAAGACTGTATTGCTGATAAGCGCCAGCGATGGCGTCCAGCTCGTTGGTGCGCACCTGCGCATCTCGGTTATAGCGAATTGTCTTGAGCCTTTCCGGCTTCAATCCAGTCGCTTCAGCAACCACGCGATGACCCAGCATATGCACTAAGGCTCTAACGCGGTCTTGGGTTAATTCCATTCGTTCTTACCACTGCTAGGTAAAATATTTACCGTCGCGGATCATAGGTATATATTTTGCCCAGGCGGTAAATATTTTACCTTCCGCCTGAAACACCCGATAACCACAGTTTATGAACATTTCAAAGGCAGGGATAGGCGATGACTACGCATCTGAACGAACCACCCTTCGACGTGAGCTTTGATCTGGACGGCAAACGAGTGATCTATCTCGATTGCCGTAATGCCCTCATGTGTAGCAAGGAGGTCTACGCGGCGATGCTTGGCGTCAGCGTCGATACCGTAATTGCCTGGATGCAGAGCGGCACCATCCCCAGCGTAAAAATGGGCCGGCCTCGTGTGGTCAACCTAGCCCAGATTCGTACCGATCTGGCAAAGGGCAAAACCATCTTCGCCCAGGGGGACTACACCGATGAGTAAGCCGAACGACCAAACCGGCAGCAACGTTGTGCCCCTGGGCGCGGCCATCAGCAACCTGTGCAGCATCGTGACCTTCGCCTCGGCCAGCGGCATTCCGGTGGAGGAAGTCACTGAGTGGGTAGAGAACGGCACGCTCCCCAGCGTCACCTTCTCGGACTTCCGCATGGTGAACGTGGGCAAGCTGCGGGCCGACCTGCTGAGCGGAAAGGAGAGCTTCGCCGCAGGAGATTACAGCCATGACTAGCCAGCATGTCGTTGTGGATGCCTCCACCGCCCAGGATTACATCGGCCAGACCGTTCTCGTTGAGCTGCACTGGGACGATGAGCCGGAATCCTTCTGGTACTGCCTGCATATCGTCGGCGTGATGCTGCCCGTTAAAGGCGTGTATGAGCATGGCTGCTTCATGACCCTGGAGCTGAACACCCAGGATGAATTTCCCAACGAAGTGTTCTTCTCGAACATTCGCACGATCAGGGTGATGCGGCACCGCGACCGGCATGGTTCCGGCAACGTACTGGGCCGTATCGCCCTCCCCAGCTCTGCAAGGTCAAGGGCCGCGCTCCCGGCTCGTCGGAACAGCTTCACCGTTCCGTCGAACGGAAGCACGGGCGCAGCGCACCCTTGACCCTGCACGATCATGAACAGCCTATCGCTCGGAGTGTGGGGTAGCTTCTCCACCCCACGCTCCCGAGCCCTCGGCGGC
>NZ_JAKOEN010000019.1:147207-540277 GCF_022355455.1 Pseudomonas sp. KSR10
AGCGCCCTTGGTGTGCTTTGCTTTCGCCCGCCTCCCTCACGCCTTCGCCGCGCTGCTGGCCGAGCGCCCGCGCCTGTTGCTTCTACTACTGATCGGCCTCATGCCCTGGAGCGCCTGGGTCGCCGCGCTGCCGCCCAACGGCCAACCCGCTCAGCTCGCCCCTCCCTATGAACGCGCCTGCCCTAGTGATCCGTTCGATCACATCTCTGACCCAATGAACTGGATTGAGAAACCTTGGTGCGCGCTGGCCGAGCACTCTCACACGCGCGGAGGCACGAGGCGCGTGAGCGTGCGCAGCCAGCGCGCGCCGCCGCGCTGACGTCCTTGTAACACGTCAGATAACCAGTTGTGGATTCAGTGGCAAAAGCTCAATAAAGGTAAATCCGATGCAAGTTAAAGATTTCATCCGCGTTGACCGAACCACCGGCGAGGAAAGCAGCAACGGCCGACTGTTTCTGGACATTGGCTATACGGGCTTCAAGGACCTGTCAGGCGTTCGCCTGCTGCGCTGCGGCGTCGATACGGTCCGCCAGCTGTACCGCGGGCTGATCCGTCCGGAGATCATGGCGCTGTTCGAGAAGCCGGGCGCGATGGTCGAGTTTGCCGGGGAAATCTGGCACTCGGGCCGTGTAGGCCGGGACTCGGGCTACCAGTACAAGCTGCAGAACGCTGACCTGGGCTTCATCCTGCTCATCAAGAACTTCAACGCCAAGCTGGAGCACATCGGGCCGCACCTGAAAATCGAGGTATCACCGCACGCCATCGACGCGCTGTCGCCGGAACGGCTGCAAGAGCGGATGGACTACTACGCCGCCGCCGTGATGACGCACCGCGAACGTAACCAGTGTGCCGTCCACCTCGCCCTGGACCTGCAAGGCTGGAAGCCTCCGGTCGATCTGGTGGCACGTCTGCATTGCCGGGCCAGGACGCACCGGGATATCTCGGGCATCAGCCAGGTCGAGTGGGCCACCAAGTCGAGCGTCTACGGGCGCGGGGAAACGTCGATGTTCGGCTCGGCTGGTGGCGTGCAGCTCTGCATCTACAACAAGACCGAGCAGGCCCGCGCGACGGACAAGCTCGACTTCTGGGAAAGCGTCTGGCGGCGTCGGGATTCGTTCGATGCGGCGGACCCGGACAACTACGATCCAACCCAGGACGTGTGGCGGGTGGAGCTGCGCTACCACCATTCGGTCATCCAGCAGTTCGCCAGTGGCTCGATTGACGTGAAGACCGGCGAAGCCATCGACACGGACTCCTTCGCCTCCTTCTCGGCCCATCTGGACGGCCTGTGGCGATACGGCCTGCGCCAGTTCAAGCTCATTGCTCGCCCTGGCTACTACGAACCGATCTGGACGCTGATGCGCGATGACGTGCGGGTGGATGTAGCCGTGGATTCGCTGGTGGATGACACCGAATACAAGCGCTACTACAAGACCTCTCGAGGCTTCTCAGGCAAGAACGTGGAGCTGTTCCTGGGAAACTTCGTAAGCCTGCTAGCAAGGGAGCGGGTGGGCGCAAAAAAGGCGTTTGAGACGCTGCAGCAATGGGACTGCTGGCCGGTGATCCGCGATCATTACGCCGCCAAGGAAATGACCGAGCGTGACCTGTACAAGCACATCAAGGCACTGCTCGAGGAGCGCCACGTTCGCTGGGGGCGTGCTGTTTGATCACCAAGGGACCAACCGGCTGGGACGTGGATTTCTGGCTGGATAGAACAGCCGGCATCCGCAAGCGCAAGCGTGGCTTCCGCACCAAGAGCGAGGCTGAACGCTGGGTAGTCGATATGCGCCGGGAGTACAGCCACCGAGGCCGCGACCCGGGCGAACGCCTCGCCGATCTGGTGCAGGTCTGGTACGAACTGCATGGCGCGACACTCAAGGATCAGAAGCGCTACGGGCGCACCCTGGCGATAGTCGAAGCCCTTGGCAATCCGATTGCCTCCAGCTTCACCGCCCTGGATTTCAGCCGCTACCGGGCCGAACGCCTCAAGAGCTGCACCCCGGCAACGGTGAACCATGAACATCGCTACCTGAAAGCCGTGTTCAACGAGCTGATCCGCCTGGGCGTCTGGCATGAAGCCAATCCGATCGCCAAGCTGCGGCAACTGCGGGTCGATGAAACCGAGCTGACCTATCTCACCCTGGACGAATGCCGGTTGGTGCTGAATGAATGCGCCGCGTCGACCAACAGCCACACCCTGCCGGTCGCCAAGCTCTGTCTGGCTACTGGTGCTCGATGGGATGAAGCGGAGTCGATCACCCGAAGCCAGCTGCTGAACGGGCAAGTCCGCTTCGCCAGGACGAAGAATGGCCGCGTGCGGACCATCCCCGTGCCGGATGATCTGGTGGACCTGATGCTTGAGCGTGGCTACCCAGGGTCGGGTCGGCTGTTCAGCTCCTGTCGATCGGCGTTCCGCAAAGCCTACGAACGCACCGACCTGCACACACCCGGCCAGCTGACCCACATCCTGCGGCACACCTTTGCCAGCCACTACATGATGCAGGGCGGCAACATCCTCACCCTGCAACGAATCCTGGGCCACGGCGATATCAAGATGACGATGCGGTACTCGCACTTAGCGCCCGATCACTTCGCTACCGCCCTCACTCATTCGCCGTTCGCATTGCTGAGACAAGAACGGGACACTTGTGAGACACCAGCCCAAATGAAAAAGGGCTAGCCGAAGCTAACCCTTTGATTTCATTGGTGCCGGTGAGAGGAGTCGAACCCCCGACCTTCGCATTACGAATGCGCTGCTCTACCTACTGAGCTACACCGGCATGGAGCGGCGCATTATCGGTTTTCGCCGGTGCGGACTCAAGGCCCGCACCGGTGAAAACGTGCCGCATTCGCTATGCGGTGTCGTGCGGTGTCATAGACCGGCAGATGTGGAGCCGGTCGAAGTCGCCGTGCCGGAGGGCGATCGGCTGGCCTCGCCGTTGCTGGCGCCCTGCTTGACCTGGGTAGCCACCTCTTCGCCCTTGGCAGATACCTTTTGGTATCCCTCCTCGGCCTTGTGGCGGAGCCGATCGGTCACGCGATCGCTCATCTCACCCAGCGCCTCATCTTCACGTCGCGTCGGTGGCACCGAGGCCGCTAGCAGCGCCCCCAGGGCGATACCGATGGCCCCCAGTGCCAGGGGTTGCTCTTGAAGCAAATGATTGAAACCGCCACGCGCCCGGTCGGCCCCGCCCCGCAACCGCTCTGAGGCATGGCGCTTGGAATCACTGGCTCGAGTACGGGCGTTACCGAGTGACTCGGATACGCTGTGGCTCATCTGACTGGCCTTGTCCTTTATCCCCGAGCCCTGCTCTTTGAGGCTCGCGGTCTTGGCGGAAAGCTTTTCACCCATCGAGGGCCCGGTTGATCCATTGCCATAGCCGGTCGTGGTCACGTTCGAATGCGGCTGGCGATTCTGTCCCGCCATCATCCAGAGCAGGCCTATGGATGTCAGCACTGTTGGTACCGGGTTGGCCTTGACCGTATTGCTCAAATTGGAGAAGAACTCGCCGCTGCCGCCCTTCATGTAGCCCAATGCGGTGTCGATGAGCTCGCCCGGGGATAATTTGCTTTCCAACGCATGGACGATATTGCCGATTTCGGCACGCTGCTGGTCGATTTCGCGCTCCAGCTCTGCGGGATCCTTTTGTGCTTCGACATCTATCTGGTTACGTGTGCTCATGATGTATGCCCCTTCACGGCTTCTTTATCCTTGTTAACCGAATGAATAGTGCGCTCGGGCTTGAACGAGGATGCCTCGAACTTCTTCTTGCCGGCGGACACCATGATCAAACCGATCACCACCACCACTCCGCCAACGATCAACGCGGCGAGCCAGGGCTCCATAACTTTGCTCAGTCCATAGACGGCCGACATCAACAGGACGATGAATCCACCGAGCAGGACGGCCCCACCGGTCGCGACGCTCGCGGCGCCGGCCTTGGTGGCGCGAATGGATTCGCTCAGCTCGGCTTTCGCCAGCGCCAGCTCTTTGGTGATCAGAGACGGCACTTCGTGAGTCAGCTGCCGCAGCAGGCCGCCTACAGAGCTATCGCTTTCGGTGCGTAGACCAGGTTCAGGCGTATGCACAGTGGTTGAGGTTGTCTTACGTGCTTCGCTCATGGGAAAAGCCCTCCGTCAGTACCTTTGCCGTCACGGCTGGAAGTGGAACCGAGGCCAGTCCCCGACGTGGAGCCCAAGCCATTGCTACTCGCCCCGGTGCCCGCACCGGTTCCAATACCTGCACCTGTTCCCGTCGTGGAGGTCGTGGAGCGGGAAGCACTAGTTGCAGACGAAACGCCGGCGTTACTGACGCTACCGATGGTTCCAGGCTCGCCGGTATTCAGGCGATCATTAAGCTCTTCCTGATCGGAGCGATACCCATCGCGGGAGGAGCCGTACTGACTTCCCGAGGAAAACGAGGTGGAACTGTCACGATGGCCGTAATCGCCCTGGGCAGCTCGCTTGCTGGATGCGCGGGCAAAACGGGTCAAACCGAATCCCAGCGCGACGCTGCCGGCAATGAACAGACCCGGATTGTTCCGTGCCAACTGATTCACGTCCTGGAACAGCTCGTCCACGCTCTTGCCGCGTAGATCGTCGGAGAGCTTGACCATGCTTTGCGCCATGCTGGAAACGTAGTTGGACAGCCCCAGACGATCCTGCCCTTCCAATTCCTCAGCGGCGGCCTTGGCGCTTTGAGCAACCTTCTCGAGCTCGTCGGCGGCTGTTTCGCGGTAGCCTTCGAGCTGGCTTTTGCCTTGAGTTTTCACCTGATCGGCGGCTTGCCTGGCTTTGGCTTTGGCATCCTCGGCGACATGCCCGGTCGACGCGCTAGAAGTCGACTGACCATTGGTGGAGTTGGATGTCGCAGAAGCGGTATCGGGGCCGGTCTTGGATAGGCCACCGTAACCAGTGATTTCTTCGTCGGGTGTAGTCATTTGATTCACCTTTTATATGGCTTGGCCGGAAGACCACGGTCCGTAGGAACACAGCAACTGCGGGGAACCGCAAACTGTGTAATTTCGGTGCGCACATATAAGGTGACCGGGGCGCTATTTTCGAGTTCCATTATTTCGGCGCGCCATTAATAGCGCGCCTTGGTTGTGAAAGAATGGCAGGAAGCCCGATCCTCGGCACGCTTGATTAGTGGCAAGTTGCCTTCGTACCCCCATAAACCGGCGTCGTTATTGAACTTAAGCGGAACGGTATAACTAACAAGCGAAACGGACGATCTATCGTTAACAAAATGCCCATTAGCCGAGTTTACCGGTTGAAACTAACAGGAAACGAAACTGCAGCCGACGAGCAGCACCGCGATGATGTCTTCAAATAGTTGAAGGCAAAAAAAAAACGGGCCCGAGGGCCCGTCTTTTATACCGGTCGCCGTTACAGCGGGCCGATGGTGGAGCAAGTCTTCTTCGCAGCGGCATGCTTTTGCAGCGGAGCCAGCTGTGGACGGTGCTTACCGCTCGCGACGTCCAGTGCCATGATGTTCTCACCCCAGCGAGGACCGGCTGCCCAGTAGGTGCTCGGGATGCAATTCTCGGCAAGGTACGCCAGCAGCTTGTCGGTGGCGACTACAGCAGACGGAGAGAAGTCCGGGATGCCATGCTCGCCAAGGTAGCCGCGCAGCTTGTTGGCCTTCAGCCACTCGACCCACGGCTTGACTCGCTCTACACCCAGCATCGGGGCGAAGGTTTCGGAGCGCTTGGTGTAGGTGCCCGAGTAGTCGAAGTCGAGATACTGGTGAGCTTCGTAAACCAGGTTGTTCTTCGGATCACGCATCCACGGATCGTTGATCAGCTGGGTGTTGTACTTCTGCCAATGGAAGGCGCTTGAGTAGCGATCACCAGCGATCATGATCCACTTGGTCGGATCGATCTTACGGATTGCCTGCCCAGCGGCTTGCGCAGTTTGCGGCCACAGGTTGTTACCGGTGTTGTACGGCTCGTTCATCAGACCGTAGCCATACAGGGCCGGGTGCTTGGATACCTGCACCGCGATCTTGCGCCAAGTTTCAGCGAACTGCGCCCGCGGAACTTCCGGCGAGTTGATGACTTTGCCGTAGTAACGGTAGTAGTTGTGCATATCAAGGATGACCTTGATGCCGTATTTCTGAGCGTAATCCAGGGACTGCTTGATGCGCGCCAATTCAGCGGCATCCAGTTCGGTACCCAGCTTGGGCTGGATTCGCTCCCAGAGGAAGCCCAGACGCACCAGTTTGAAGCCAAGACCAGCGTGACGCTTGTAATAGGACTCGTCGGCGTAGGTGTAGCCCTTGTTGTAGATGCCCGGAACATTCGCCGGGTCGAACACGCCCGAACCAAAGTTCACGCCGACCAGATCGATACCGCTACCGTCGCTGACCACCGGAGTGGTGGGCGCCGGAGCAGGCGTTGGTGCCGGTGCCGGAGCAGGCGACGAGGTACCAGGAGCCGTCGGCGTAGTCGTGCCGCCGGTGCTGGACACCACGCTGATGGTCTTCGGATAGCCAACGGCGCTGGCGGACAGCGTTGTGCCGCTCAGCATGACGGAGAGGTGGGCGCCCACGTCATAGACGGCGGCAACCTGACGTACCTGGCCGTCTGCCAGTTTTACCGATGCACCTTTAACGAACGAGGCCTTGTTGGCAGCGGTGTCTGGGATCGAGAAGCCAGCGGCCTTGCGATAGATACCGTTTTCCCAATCCGAGTTGGTGAAGCTGTTCAACCCGGCGCTGTACGTCGTGCCGGACGCAGGGGCAGTCGGCGCGGGGGCGGGCGCCGGAGCAGGTGCCGGCTGGGTTACGGAAGGCGAAGTGGTGCCGGTGGCCGCCGCCACACTGACGGACTTCGGATAGCCGACGGCGCTGCCAGACAGCGCGGAGCCGCCCATCATGATCGACAGGTTGGCACCCGTGTCATAGACCGCAGTGATCTTGCGTACCTGGCCATCCGCCAGCTTCGCCGATGCACCGACAACGAACGCAGCTTTGTTGGCAGCGGTATCCGGGATGGAGAAACCGGGCGACCGGCGATAGATCCCGCGATCCCAATCAGTGCTGGTGAAGTTGTTCAGGGCGACCGAGAGCGTGCTGCTAGGGGCAGTCGCTGCCGGAGCCGTTGTAGCAGGAGCTGCTGCGGAGGCAACCACGGTGCTGACTGTGCGCGGTGCGCCGACCTTGGCGCCGTCGAGCAGACCACCGTCAACGTAAATACTGATGTTGCTACCGACGACGTAGACCTTGGTGATCTTGCGTACTTGGCCATCGGCAAACTTGATCTGGACGCCCGGCTTGAACGCGGCGATAGCGGCAGAGCTCGCCGGCACGGAAAGAGCCGCGGTCCGGCGCCACACACCGTTGAGAAAATCGGTGCTGGTGAAGGTATTGATCTTTGAAGTGAAAGCGGTCGTGGAAGAGGCACTTACCGTGATGTCAGCAGCCGCTTCGCCAGTGAAAACAACAGCGCCGAATACGGCAGCAAGAGCGATGGAACGAACAAGTGCCTTAGGGGCACCAGTAATTACATTGATAGACATTCAGTCTCTCCGGAACTTAATACTTCTAAAAGCCGAAGCCTTTAAAAAAGTGGCGGGAGTTTTAATTAAGTCGTACAGGCGCTTACTGGGGCAGATGCATCACTTCGCGCAACCGGACGAACCGCGTTACAACGAACGCCGGATTACCAGTAGGGGAACCCGGCAATCCGTTGCGTGGCGCCTTTATAATAGGTTTCCAAAACGATTCAAAATTTTTTTGACGGATTTAGATCGCCAACTCTCCGCCACATTTTTGACCGGCCATTAATCCGCTATTAGAAGCTGTCTTTTTGCCATTACCCTCAATAGCGCTTAAGCCGCTTTAAACCGTTACGCTAATTGCCTGACGGCGTCATTTTTTTGAATTAACCAGGTCACAGAATGAGAAATCGGCTATGGATTTAGCCGACGAACGGTCGGAGCAAGGAAGCGCCACTTCCGGTCCGCTTATAAGAGAGGAAGAGTTATTTCCGCTCGTGTTATTCCTTGTCAGCCCACCTGACAGAGTCGGGAGCCGTTCATGACGCAGCAGAAATTCAAGATTGGCGACCACGTGCGCTGGAATTCCGAGGCGGGGTATGTGACGGGACGCATCGTCAAAGTGCATACACAGGACACCGACTACAAAGGCCATAGGCGACGGGCCAGCCCGGATGAACCGCAATACGAGATCAAGAGCGACAAGACGGATCACGTGGCGATGCACAAGGGCGGCGCGCTGGGCAAGATCGAATGATCCCGACCCAGCCGCGCCAGATCTGGACGATTGGCCACTCCACGCGTACACCCGAGGCGCTTATCGCGGTGCTGGAGCACTACGGCATCCGCGCGGTCGCGGACGTCCGTCGCTTTCCCGGATCGAAGCGTTGGCCACAATTCATGTCGGCGAATCTCGAAGCCGTGCTCCACGAACACGAGATTGCCTATGAGTGGATCGAGCAATTGGGTGGCAGACGTCGGGCCCCGCCGGGGCTGTGTTCCAGCGCGTGGCGCAACGCGTCCTTTCGGGGCTACGCCGAGCATTTGAAAACCGACGAGTTCGCCACTGGCCTCCAGCGACTCTTACACCTGGCGGATGGACGACCCACCGCGATGATGTGTGCAGAAGTGCTCTGGTGGCGCTGCCACCGCGCCATGGTGTCGGATGTCTTGAAGCTACGAGGAATAGAGGTACTGCACATCCAGGACGCTCAACGAATGACGCCGCATCCCTATACCTCGCCAGCAAGACTGGAGAACGGCAAGCTGACCTATGACGAAGACGTCGGCGTGCCATTGAAGAAGGACGGGCCGGGCGTTAGACACTAGCGCTGGCAGCCCAAAAGGAGGGAGAGGCAAACAAGCAGGCGGTTGACCGAACGACGGCTTCGCGTCGTCAACCACGAGCGGATCGATACCGAGTCTTATCTGGAAGCAGCGGAAGCGGGGCCGCTGCGCGGTACGACCAGGGCACTGATAGATCTGGTAGGCCGGCCCGGCTCTGCTGGCAATCGCTGCGGCGGAGCGCTCAAGGCCTACAGGTGAAAGCGGTAATCGCGCTGTTCAGGCAGTCCTGTACGAGGTGCTGCTGATCTGAGTGTTGCGCCGACGCGCGCCCCACCATCGCCCGCGCTCAAGTCCAGCAGAGCGCCGTCGGGTCGATTGCAAAAATCATGTTGGGAATATTGGGGATGAAGCCACTCGGGCTTCTGACTGGCCAGGTTTTGGGCACTGGCGCGGAGATATTGACTCTCGCGTTACCGATGAATCTGCTGGGCGCTCGACGAGCAAGACGTACCACGCGGGGATCGTCTCGATCGACGCAAGCTGATGACATTAACGGTGTCCCACGCTAATCGCGGTCCGTTTTGCCACCTATCGGCTGCTGCCGCCCTCTCCTCCTTGCCAGGCGGCAGCAATCGGTTAGGGTTCGCGCTTGAGGGCACTCCAGCCACCGACGCGCCGCGTGCTCGAGAAGGCGTTACGCGACAGGTAATAGAAGAACAGCGGGATCCCCACGGCGTAACGCTTGAACAAGCGACGGGGCTCGATGAGCATGCGGAACGCCCACTCCAGCCCAAACCGGCGAAAAAGCATCGGTGCGCGTGGAAAGCGCTGCGCCGAAAAATCAAGGATCGCGCCACCACAGATCAGCAGTGCACGGGTATTCATCGCCTTTTGCAGATGCAGCGCCACATGCTCCTGCTTGGGCATGCCCATGGCCAACACGATGATCGGAAAGCGCCCGGGCACGTGGTGCTGCCGAAAGAACTCCAGGTACTCCTCGGAACGCTTGAAGCCGTCGATCGCATAGAACCTGCGGTCGCCGAACAGTTTGCGCGCGCCATCGCTCAGCCAAGGCTCACAAGTCCCCATGGCGAACAGCTCGTAACGATCTTCGGAGTCTCCTACCAGATCTTCGATCAGCTCTGGAATGAAGTCGGATCCGTTGAGGTTGGCTTTCGGGTCGAGCCCATTGAACAAGCAGGCGATCTTGATACCGATGCCGTCGCGCAGCAAATAGTTGACCTGAAGAAAGCTGTGCAGGACCGAGGAATGGCGCTGAGCGATGTTGTAGCCGTGCTGATTGAGAAACCCCAGGATGGTCGGCGACTCGCGCTTCTTCAACTCGGAGATAAAAGGGCCGGTATCTGTTTCGTCCAATAGTTTCAGCTTCCCTATCAAAGGATCCATCCTTTTGGTGAGGGGATTTTTCATAAATAGCTTCTCTGTCTGCAAATCAAATGAAAGTCGTCGAGACGCACTGCAGCAGCCGGATGGGGGTGCGTGCAGAACGGAAGATTCGTCTGGAAAAAAACTGAACAATGCCTGGCTCTGCCGGACAAACGAAGCAGCCGCTCCCGCGGTATCTTCCCAAAGGGTAAAAAGAGGTAGTCAGATGTTAAGGACACGTAGCGTTTCGAAACGATCAAAAGGAATACTCCTCGGACTCGCACTTGTGCTCGGGAGTGCCGCAAGCGAGGCAGAAAATATCGATCTGATCGGACTGAATATTGGCGGTGCCGCATTTTCTGGCAATGTCATCCCTGGGAAATATAAAACAAATTATTTCTTCCCAGCTCCTGGCTATCTTTCGAAGTGGAAGGCCAAGGGCATCATGACCATTCGCTTTCCCATCATGTGGGAACGCCTGCAGCATGAATTGAACGCGGAACTTGACGAAGATTATGCACAGCTGATCGAAGAGACATTGCAACAAGCCGCTGATAACGACATGCGGGTCATCCTCGACATTCACAACTACGCCCGCTATCAGAAACAGATCATTGGAACCGAAGCTGTACCGATATCGGCTTACGCGGATCTGTTGGAACGCATTGCCAAGCGTTGGAAGGATCACCCAGGGCTTTATGCCTACGACATCATGAACGAACCACACGGCGCCGACGAATATTGGCCGGCCGCAGCCCAAGCCGGTATCGACGCCATCAGAAAACATGACAAGGCGCGGCCCTTGTTTATCGAGGGCAACTTCTGGTCCAGCAGTTTTCGCTGGCAGAAATTCAATGATCCGCTGTTGCAACTGAAAGACCCCTCCGACAAGTTGATATTTTCCGCCCATCTGTATCTTGATAAACACGGTAGCGGACAATACAAGGAACCGCTGGAGAAAGACTTCGACACCATGCTCGGCGTCAAACGCGTCAAACCCTTTATCGATTGGTTGATCGAGCATGGCAAGCAAGGTCATATCGGTGAGTTTGGTGTTCCTTCCGATGACCCCCGCCTATTGGAAGCGATGGATAACTTGCTGGCATACCTGCAGCAACACTGCATCCCGATGACATACTGGGCGGCCGGTTCGTCCTGGGGCAAATACAAGTTGTCCGTCGAACCGAAGGACGGTCAGGACCGTCCGCAGTGGGAAGTGCTCAGCAAGTACGTCAACCAGGGAGATTGCAGCCAAATCGGCCCCAAACACTGAGCAGCACCAGCGCTCGTTCCGGCCGCACCCAGGTGCGATCGAAACGGGCGCATCAGCTCTTCGACGAGGGTGCGACCGGTACCCACTTGCCAAGAATCGATCTAGCCTTGCCGACCAGCTTCGCCTTCAGGCTGTAGCTCTTGCGCAATGCATTGGACTTGAGGTTATAGACCTGGCCAGGCACGTACATCTCATTGGTCTCGATGCAGTACACCGGTTTGCCACTGAGCTTCATGATCTCGACCGCCTGCCTGACTTCGCTCTCGACGAATAGCCGCGTCAACGGTTGTTTGGCATAAACCTCCGCCTTGAACTTGTGATGGATATTCAATCGGCGGCGCTCTTCAGCAGTGGGTAGGTCGAGCATGTGCAAGGTGCCGTATTGCACACCGTTGCGCTCCAGCCACGCCTCCGTTTCGGCACGGTATTTTTCAAGCCGACTGGTCACCAGATGCGCAACCTTGACCGAAGGGATGAAGAGCGGGCGCGTGCAACCTAGAAACTGCAGGTAGTTCGGTCCGTCATCGTTCTCCTCCAAGGTCGGATCGACGCAGAGCACCCCATCTATATCCAGACATGCCTGGGCCAGGAACGGATGGTGCATCACGTTCCATTCAAACATCCGCGGCTGCTCTACGAGTTCTAGATGTACATCTACGAGATTCCGATTATGTCGTTCGGCAAACGCGGCCATGGTCACCACGCTGCCCTTATAAGCGGAGCGTACCTGCACCAACGCGGCCTGCATGGAGTTGCCCGATGAGATGCTATCGTCCACAAGCAGGATTTTTCTTGCATCCCATGGCTTCGTCAGGTCGGCGTGTTTGTAGGTGCGGGTATTGCCTTTCTTCAGATCATCATTGCGCAGAAACGAATAGAGGTCCGTCAATGGCAGGTTCTGCTTCAGCGCGATGACGCTGGCGACCAGCGTCCCGCTTCGGGGGATACCGACCACTAGATCGACATCGTTTGGAATCTTGCTGGCACACTCAGTGCTGAGCCGCGATAGGTCATTCAGGCTTCGGTAATTCATCGAACACTCTCCTGTGCCTTTTCTTGGTCCATCTCCTCGATGGGAAACCCGTCTACTTCTTCAACGCCCCAATGACGAACGCAGTTGTTTGGTATGAGTATGTACGTAATGCAGCACATAGAGCGCCAAGGCGTTGGGTTTGGAAAAATTGAGAAAGCGCGTTCTGATATGCATGTCTTCACGAATCGCCTCAAAGCGTCGCTTGTGCGATACACCCGTGGTATCGAAGATGCACAGCGGAAACGACAGTTGCAGAACTTCGCTTTGCAAGTCCAGCCCCTGCAGGAATTCAAGCAACAAGCAGTAGTCTGCTGACAACTTGTAATCGAGCCTGAATTCGAACTGGCGCAGTCGCTCATTCTCGAAGTACATGGTCTGATGGCTGGCCGGCAAACCCAGCGGCGCGCGTTCGATGGGACGTGCGCTGGTGAGTTTCAAGTCGCCGCTGGCTTCCTTGCGATAGAAGTCACCATAGATGAACTTCGGTACGGCGGTCGTTTTCGACAACTCGCCATTGATACGTTCGAGTACCGATGGGTCGGCAAGCGAGTCGCCGCTGTTGAGGAACAGCGTATAGCCGGACGTCTCGACTGCACGCAGACGCCCTTTGTTCATCGCATCGTAAATACCCTTGTCCGGCTCGATGGTTATTTCCGCCTGATCGTCGTCAAGACTTTTCAACCATTCGCCGCTCCCATCTTTGGAGGCGCCGTCGATAACAATCCAGCGAAAGTTCCGGTAGGTCTGGCTGGTTAGGCTCCGATAGGTCTCCTTCAGGCCATCCAGATTATTCCAGTTTATAGTTACGATACTGAAACTGACCATAATTCACCTGTTCAAGATTTGCCGTAAGGGGGGTGTCCGCTGTTTTAAGCTTGGCGTAATAAAGGAAAAACGCCGCCGCCATCCCATACACATCACCAGAAAATGTCAGTGCATTGGAAAGCGCAATATTCAACATGCTGACCACAAAGGATAGTTGCAGGGCTGCCAGCAAAGGCCCCTTGTTCGAGCATTGGCGCATTATCCAGATGAAGCCGCCATAGAAGACCAAGGCGACGATAGGCGCCAGGAACCCGTACCGATAATAGACGCCGAATATTCCGACATCGGCGAGATAAAAATGTGAGTTATAAATTCGCGAGAACCCGCCTTGCCATTGCAGAGACAGCGCACCCATGCCGAAATAGTTGTTGGCGCTGATGGCATCCAGAATGATCGAAACGGTTCTCTCCCGCACGCCAGGCCCCGCTGTGGCGTCGAAGAGCAAGGCATCGAATCGGGCGTATTGTTCGTGATAGAACTCAGGGACCAACAGGTATGACACCACCAGGATCGTCACGCCGAGCACACTCATCTTCATCAGCGAATCGATGCGCTTACGGAATATCCACATACCCGCCAAGGCCCAGACCACCATGGTCTGCCGAGTCTGCATGACCAGCCAGAGATAGGCCACGAAGTAGAGAAGAACCAGTAGCCTGCCGATCGTGACCCGATCCTTCATGCTGTACATCAGCATGAACGCCGAGATGGTGACTACGGGCGCACCGATACGGAAGCGATTCGGACGCAACAGGTCCTCGTACTGCGTCCAATCATCGACGGTGAAGGAAGCCACCTTGTTCTGCGGAATAATTCCCAGATAGTAGGCAAAGCCCAGGGTGGCGCAGAACAGGCCGACGTAAAGAAAGTACTTTCCCAGCTCCTCCTCGGTCGGAGACGCCTTGATCAACAGGAACAGGGTCGGGAAGAACACCAAGTATTGAAAGAAACGACGCTCTTCCAGCAAGCCATACGCCATGGGTTGACCGAAGTTCAGGTTGGCGAGCACCGCGGAGATAACCGGCAGCAGGCAGCCCATGAAGATGATCCACAGGCTGGTCTTTGACTGGTAGACCCACTTCCATGCTACGAACAGGCAGGCTGTTGCGGCCAGAACCAGTAGCAGAAACAGCTCCTGGAAGTACGGAATTCCGGCCCGCTTGTCATCCGTCAGGAAGAAGCAGGTGGAGTTCAGCAACAGGAGCATGAACAGCAGATTCTTGTACGCCAGAACTTTCCTTAACAAGCGGCTTTCCCCATTTTCCAGATGTGACGTGGCGAACACAGAACCGAGCCGGTCCGGTTTGACGACTTCTAGATAGGCGGTTCACCACGGCGGAGGAATCATGTGCCATGGATGGACAACAACAGCGGCAAAAAAGTCCGCTGTTGCTCAAGCCAAATGCGCCGCATTGCTTCTCCGGCGCTATCGCCCGCCTGTCTCTTCCCCGCTCATCGCGCCAAAAAATCCTGCGTGGCAGGCCATGGCCCTAATCGATCAGTGACGAACCAGATGCTGATTTTCGACGAACCAGCGATATGCATCGCGCAGACCGTCTTCCAGGCTGATGCTCGACTGCCAACCGAGCGCCTTGAGACGCGAGACGTCCATGAGCTTGCGCGGGGTGCCGTCCGGTTTGGTGCTGTCGAATTTGAGCTCGCCCTGGTACTCAGTGACCCGAGCAATGGTTTCGGCGAGCTCGCGGATGCTGCAGTCCACCCCAGTACCCACGTTGATGTGCGACAGCATCGGCTGGGTATGGGCCTGATAGGTCTCGTCATCCAGTTCCATGACGTGCACGCAGGCTGCGGCCATGTCGTCGACATGGAGGAACTCGCGCTGCGGCTTGCCGCTGCCCCAGATCACGACTTCGTTATCGCCGCGCTGCGTCGCCTCGTGGAAGCGCTTGAGCAATGCCGGCACCACATGGCTGTTTTCCGGATGGAAATTGTCGTTCGGACCGTAGAGGTTGGTTGGCATCACGCTGCGATAGTCACGGCCGTACTGGCGGTTGTAGCTCTCGCACAGTTTGATGCCAGCAATCTTCGCCACCGCGTAGGGCTCGTTGGTCGGTTCTAACACGCCGGTCACCAACGCCTCTTCCTTCATCGGCTGCTCGGCGAACTTGGGATAGATGCACGACGAGCCGAGGAACAGCAACTTATTGACGTCGTTGCAATGCGCGGCATGAATGATGTTCGCTTCGACCATGAGGTTCTGGTAGATGAACTCGGCCGGATAGGTGTTGTTGGCATGAATGCCACCCACCTTGGCCGAGGCCATGTAAACCTGATCGATCTTGTTCTCTGCAAAAAAGGCGTTCACCGCCGCCTGGTCGACCAGATCCAACTCCTCACGCCCACGCGTGATGAGATTGCGGTATCCCAGCGATTGCAGGCGACGGACAATCGCGGAGCCCACCATGCCGCGATGTCCCGCAACGAAAATACGTGCGTCACGATTCATATTCAGTTCTCCAATGTCACTGGAATGTCGAAGCCGTGCTCTTTGAGCAGGGCATGGCGCTGGGCGACTTTCAGATCCTCGCGGACCATCTCGGCGCACATTTCCTGCACGCTGATTTCCGGGGTCCAGCCAAGTTTGTTCTTGGCGTTGCTCGGGTCGCCGAGCAGGGTCTCCACTTCCGCCGGGCGGAAGTAGCGCGGATCGATGCGAACGATGACGTCACCCACGTTAAGCGCCGGTGCCTTGTCCCCTTCGATGCCGGCAACGATGGCGCGCTCGTCTACGCCGCTGCCTTCGAAGCGCAGCTGGACACCCAGCTCAGCGGCCGACCAACGAATGAATTCGCGCACCGAGTACTGCACGCCGGTAGCGATGACGAAGTCTTCCGCCTGCTCCTGCTGCAGCATCATCCACTGCATGCGTACGTAATCCTTGGCATGGCCCCAATCGCGTAGCGCGTCGAGGTTGCCCATGTGCAAGCACTTCTCCAGTCCCTGGGCGATGTTTGCCAGGCCGCGGGTGATCTTGCGGGTCACGAAGGTTTCGCCGCGGCGTGGCGACTCGTGGTTGAAGAGAATGCCGTTGCAGGCATACATACCGTAGGCTTCGCGGTAGTTGACCGTGATCCAGTAGGCGTACAGCTTGGCCACTGCATAAGGCGAACGCGGATAGAACGGCGTGGTTTCCTTCTGCGGAATCTCCTGCACCAAGCCGTACAGCTCGGAGGTCGAGGCCTGGTAGAAGCGGGTTTTCTTTTCCAGGCCCAGCAGGCGAATGGCTTCCAGAATGCGCAACGCGCCCATGCCGTCGACATCCGCCGTGTATTCAGGCGATTCGAAGCTGACGGCGACGTGCGATTGCGCACCCAGGTTGTACACCTCGTCGGGCTGCACTTCCTGGATGATGCGAGTCAGATTGGACGAGTCGGTCAGGTCGCCGTAGTGCAGAACCAGGTTCTGGTGCTCGACATGAGGGTCCTGATAGATGTGATCGACCCGCTGAGTATTGAACAACGAGGCGCGGCGCTTGATGCCATGGACCTCGTAGCCCTTTTCCAGCAGAAACTCGGCGAGGTAGGAACCGTCCTGCCCAGTAATCCCGGTGATCAGTGCGCGTTTCTTTTCCATTTCAGAGTACCTGTAGGTTCCAGATGACAAGAGGAGTGGTGTGTGATGCTGGGCGGCCAAAGCAGGCGCGACCAAGCGCCCTGTCCCGCCGAACAGCAGCTTTAAATTGATTGTTGGCAGCCGAAGTTAACGAAGCGTTACTGCCCTGCCCGCCTCGGACGGACGGACCGCTCATGCGAGCATTTCCTCGTACAGCGCCCGGTACTGCCGAGCGATGACCGGACTGTCGAAGGTGCTGACGATCTTTTCTCTCGCATTGGCCGCGAGCTGTGGATAGTCGGCCTCGCCCGTGACCCACTCGACGCCCTCGGCGAGCCCCCTGGCTTCGAAGGGCGCGGCCTTATAGCCGTCGTGTTGGTGAGTCACGATATCTTTCGGGCCGGTGGCGTCGAAGCACACCACGGGGGTCCCACAACCCATGGCTTCGGCGAGGGTCTTGCCGAACGCTTCCATCAGGCTTGGCGCAATGAAGACATCGGCCGCCGAATACAGCAGGCGCAGCGAGATGCTGTCGTGCAGGTAGCCAAACGAGGTGTAGTCGAAGCCCAAGCCGTCGGCGATGGACTGGTCCAGCTTGCCGAAAAAGCACAGGTGGTACTTGGCCGGGTCGAGATGCTTGAGCATCTCCAGGTATTTGCCGAAGCCCTTGTAGATGTCCTTGGCGCTGGTACAGCCGGTGAGGATGATCTTCTTCTCGGTATTCAGCCCTAGCAACTGCCTGGCCAGGGGTTTATCCAGCGGGAAGAACTCGTTGGCATCGACGTTGTTGTGAATGGTGCGTACGTCGAAATCGCGGAACAGCAGGCTCTGCCTGGCCTGCTCGGAGACCCAGTCGCTGATGCCGATCATCTTCATCGATTTGGGCAGATACTTGCGCTTGCGGTTGAGCACGAAGCGCGACAGGTCCCTGTCGGAGGTGCTACCGAGTTGATCGCAGCTGCCGCAGCCGGTAATGAACTTCTCGCAGCCCATGGCGTAGTGACAGCCACCCGTCATCGGCCACATGTCGCGCATGGTCCAGACCACCGGCTTGCGCAGCTTGGCCAGGTGCTTCATGTCGACGAAGCCGCCATTGATCCAGTGCAGATGCACCACGTCGGCCTCGCGGCATTCGGTGCTGTCGGTGAAATCGGCGCCCATCACCCCGGCGCTGAACATGCCCGACTGGCGTCCACGGTAGAAGCTGGCGAATGCCTGGTCCGCCTGGCTCCTGGCGATACTGATGATTTTGTCTTTCTTGCTGCGGCTGACGGACACCACCGAGGTATCGCCATGAGTAATCTGGCTGTTGGTGTAGACGAGAGAATCGACACCCAGCGAGCGCAACCCCTGGTGCAACCAGTACGCACCGCGGGCAGCACCTCCGGTCAATTCGCCAGCGACCAAATGTAATACCTTCATATCAATCGAAACTCTCTTCCGAGTACTGGGCTTTCGGGTGCTGGGCCGCATACCACCGGCGCGAGGCGACCAGCACGATCACCATCAGCGACGAGTAGATGATGATGCTGGCGACGGCGAACGCCTGAACGGTGGCCAGCGCATTGCCGATCAGCAGCGCCCCGCCGAATAGCGAAAGCACGCGCAAGCTGGTGCTGAATATCTCGAACAGAAGGAACCGGCCTTGCAGGGACAGCGCCGGCACCGCCACCACGCAGGGGCGCGAGACGAAGATCACGTACTCGGCCAGCGCCAACCAGCGGGCGTACTCGCCCGCGACGTGCCACTGTTCACCGAACACCAGCGCAAACATCCAAGGCCCGAACACCGCCACCAGCGAAAATGGCACCAAGCCCACCAGTCCCAGCGCGCTGGTCGCCTTCAGCAACATCGCCGTGACCGGCTCACGGTCATGGATTGCGCGGCTGATGCGCGGGTAATAGACGTCGGCGACCGACTTGCCGATCAAGTTGGTCGGCATGGTCAGCGCCTGCTTGCACAGGGCGAAGAAACCGGCCGCGGCCGGGCCGAAATAAGCGGCCAGCACCAGCGTTGGCAGATGCTGCGAGACAGCGTTGATCAGCATCACCGGTGCGCGATACTTGGGAAAGTCACTGTGCCGACGAGCCAGCTCCAGCATGCCCGGGTCGCCCTGCTCGGTTTCGTCGGCGTGGTTGTCCCGATGGGGCTTCGCACGCAGCATCGCCAGACCCAGCATTGCCGCGTGCAGGGCCTGCTGCAGCGCGGTGGTGCAAACCAATACCGGTGCCGACGACTGCACCAGGCCGGCCAGCGTGCGCATCGAATTGAACAGCAACGAGTGCCCCACCGCCACGCTCGCAGTGATACGGAAACGTTGTGTGCGAAACAGCCATTGCTGACAGATCTCCAACGCCGCACCGCAGAACATTACGAACGGGATGAGCAGCAGGTACGGCTGGATGATCTGAATTTCCAGCGCGGCCGCCAGCCGATCGCCGAATACCAGCAGCGCCAGGGCGACCACCGTCGCCAATGCCAGGGCGATTGCCAACGCCAGACGCACCAGCCCGCGGGCATCGCCATCACGCTTGGGCAGCACGATGGCGATCGGGTAGGTCAGCGCCGCGACCGGAATCAGCATCATGGTGACGCTGAGGAAGGTCCCCAGGACGCCGTAAGCTTCCGGTCCATAGATGCGGGTGATCACCGGCATGAACGCCAACGTGATCGCCTGCGCACCGGCGGTGCCGGTTACCACGGTGACGATGTTGCGTAGCAACTTGCTTCGCATGCTGGCGTGCAACAGCGCGGCTAGCCTTTCACGAATGGGAGCAGGACCGCGCCGCACGCTGGGCTGATCGATGGCGTTCACTCGCTGCCCCTTGCTCAGGCCAGGACCGGCTGACGGCCGACGCCGTAGTAGCCAAAACCTTCGCGCTTGACCTGCTCGCGGTCGTACTGGTTACGGCCGTCGATGATCAGCGGAGTGTTCAGCAGGCGCTTCAAGGCGCGGAAATCCGGGCGACGGAAAGGTTTCCATTCGGTAACCAGGCACAGCGCGTCGGCATCGATTGCAGCCTCGTACTGACCTTCGACGATCTGCAAACGGCCATCGGCGAACCAGCTTTCCGGAAACTCACGGCGCGCGGTCTCGCGTGCGACCGGATCGAAAGCCCGCACCTTGGCACCGGCATTGATCAGGCTGTTGATCAGCACCACGCTCGGCGCTTCGCGCATGTCGTCGGTGCCGGGCTTGAATGCCAGGCCCCAGACCGCGAAGGTGCGACCGCTCAGGTCGCCATTGAAATGGGTAGAAATCTTGTTGAACAGCGAGTGCTTCTGCTGGTCGTTGCGCGACTCGACGGCCCGCAGCAACTCGGGCTCGAAGTCGTTCTGGTGGGCAATGTTGATCAGTGCCTTGACGTCCTTCGGGAAACACGACCCGCCATAGCCGCAACCGGCATAGATGAAGTGATAGCCGATGCGCTCGTCCGAACCGATCCCCAGGCGCACGTTCTCGACGTCCACGTCGAGGCGCTCGCAGAGACTCGCGATTTCGTTCATGAACGAGATCTTGGTCGCCAGCATCGCGTTGGCGGCGTACTTGGTCATTTCCGCATCACGGATGCCCATGAATATGGTGCGCGGGCGATTTCGGATGAAGGGCGCGTAAAGCGCGCTCATGACCTGGCGGGCATGCTCGTTGTCGGCACCGATGACGATCCGGTCCGGGTGCATGAAGTCGTTGACCGCGGCGCCTTCCTTAAGGAATTCCGGGTTCGAGACCACAGAGAATTCGATATCGACGCCGCGCGCCTCGAGGCGTTCGGACACCGCTGCACGTACCAGATCCGCGGTACCGACCGGCACGGTGGACTTGTTCACCACGATGGCCGGCGCGCTCAGCGTATCGCCAATCTGCCGTGCAACTTCCAGCACGTAGCGCAGATCCGCCGAGCCATCTTCGCCAGGCGGGGTGCCAACAGCGATGAAGAAAACTTCCGATTGCTCGACGGCCTCGCCCAGCGAGGTCGTGAAGTGCAGCCGCCCAGCCGCATGATTCTCGGTGACGATCTCTTCGAGACCCGGCTCGTAGATCGGCAGAATGCCCTGCTTGAGGTTATCGATCTTGGACTTGTCGACGTCGACGCAGTAGACCGTGTTGCCCATCTCCGCAATACAGGCACCGGTAACCAGCCCCACGTAGCCGCTTCCAACGACGGTGATGTTCATAACAGGATCCTCGATTCAGACATTGATACAGGCGTGCCTCGGCGCGACCCTACAGGTGGCCGGAGGCGCAAATTCGTTTGCTGGGCAGATAATCAATCCGAGTCAGGTTCACCGCTAGCGGAACCTGACTCGGTGACGGATGGCGCGAACTGGCTTTAGACCGTCTGCTCGCTGTATCCGTAATGGTCGTAGTAGCCACGGAACTGACCGTTCTTCTTGGCTTTCTCGATATCGACATGATTGAGCACCACGCCCGTGATCGGCGCGTTACTGTTCTGCAGCTGGCTAACGCCCTTCTGCACGTGCGGGATCAGGGTGCTGTCGGATTTGACGACGTAGATCACCGCGTCGGCCAAGGTCGACAGGACGGCCGCATCGCTCACCGCCTGGCTCGGCGGCGAGTCGATGATGATGCGGTCGTAGCGACCCTTGACCACTTCAAGCAACTTGGCGAAGCGTGGCGAAGATAGCAGTTCCAGCGGGTTGGACGGCACCGACCCGGCCGCGATCATGTCGACATTGCCGACGGAATGGATGCACTCCTCGAGCTTGGCATTGCCGCCGATGAGGTTGACCAAGCCCGGCGTACCCGGCTTGAAATCGAATGCCTTGTCGAGCGTCGCGCGGCGCAGGTCAGCATCGATCAACAGCACGCGATGCAACTGCCCCATGGCGAACGCCAGGTTGGCCGAAACCGAGCTCTTGCCCTCGTCCGGCGCCGTAGAAGTCACTACCAATACCTGACGCGGCTGGTTAGCCTCGCTCAGCAGCAGGTTGGTACGAATGGTCCGCACGGCCTCGCAGAAGCGCTTGTCGCTGCTGCGCTCGAACAGATGGCTGACCTCCTTGCGCATCTTGCGTGGCACTTGCGGAACAATGCCCATGACCGGCAGGCCCAGCTTGGTCTCGACCTCTTCGGAGCTCTTGAAGGTGTTGTCGAGGATTTCCCGAATGATCGCCTGCGCGATTCCCACCACCAGCGCCAGGAACAATGCCACGACCATGATCAGCTTCTTGTTCGGTGCACTGGGCTCGGTCGGCGGGATGGCCGCATCGACGATGCGAGCGTTGGTCGAGCTCAGATCCGAGGTCGCGGTGGTTTCCTGCAGACGGGTCATGAAGGTGTCGTACAACGCGCGGTCGCTTTCGACCTGGCGCTGCAGGTCACGCACCTTGAATTCCTTGCGGGAAATGTCCTGGATTCGGCCCTTGTTCTCGTCGAACGAGGCACGCAGCGAATTCTCGTTGGCCACGGCCAGCTGATAGTTACGCTCGATGCTCGCCACTACCTGCTCAACCTGTTGCTTGAGGCTCGCAGTGGCGGCGTTGAGATCCGAGCGTGCCGAAGCCATCGCCGGATGGCGGTCCCCATAGCGACGCGAAAGATCTTCCACACGCGAACGGGCATGCGCCTGGTCAGCTTTGAACTGCTGGATCAGCGGATGGCCAAGCACGGCAGGCACACTGGCCAGACGCTCCCAGCCCTGGCTGCGCATGGACTCGACTTGACGATACTGGCTCTCGGCTTCGGCGCGCTGACGGCGGGCATCGATCATGCGGTCGCCAGTCAATGAAAGCTCGTTCGCACTGATGGTACCGACACCGTCCAGATCGACCAGCCCTTCAGCGTCCAGGTAGGCCTGGAGACGGTCTTCCGAATCCTGAAGCTTCTGACGCAGGGAAACCAAGCGCTCATTCATCCAGCTGGCAGCCGTCATCGACATGTCGACCTTGGCCTCCAGTTGCGCTTCGATGTATGCCTGCGCCAATTGATTGGTCGCTTGCGCAGCGGTCAGACGGTCGGCCATCGCAATGGATAGATAGACCAACTGGCTCTTGCCTTCGACCCACACAGTCGTGCGATCCATGAAGGTCTGGGTCGCGTAATCGATGATCTGGGCCTCGGTGAGCGGCTCAGGCTCTTCGCCTGTCAGCGCATCGACGATGCCCGAGAAATCCACCAGCGGCCCAGGCTGCTGACGCAGGTCGAACTCGGGATGCTCGGTCAGGTTCAGGTCCCGAACCACACGCTCGGCAACGCCACGGCTCTGCATCAGGCTCAGCTGGGTCTGCAAATACTCACTGAGTTCAACCGGCGTATCGGCCGCCGGCTGGAACGACAACACCGGCGTGCCTTTCGTCTCGATGAGTACCGAAGTGACGGCCTTGTAGATCGGGGTCACCCGCGAGAGGAGGAAAAACGTCAGCAACGCGACGATGGCCACCAACAGGACAATGCCCCATTTACGCGACCAGATCGCATGCCAGATTTTCTTCAGGTCTATGAAGTCGCTATCGGCTGCAGGCCCTACGGGACGCTGCCACGGTCGATCCGGGCGAACTGGGCTATTCATCAGAAGAATCCTTCGTCGATGTTGATCGTATCGCCGGGGCGAACCAGGGTGTCCATGGTGGCTTTCTCTTCAGCGCGGCTGCCTTCGGACCCCCGCACAATGGTCATGCGTTTGGTCGAGGCGCGCTCGGTAAGGCCGCCGGCCAGCGCGATCGCCCGATCCAGCGTAAGGCCGGGCTGGTAGGGATAACCGCCGGGAAGCTTGACCTCGCCGGCGATATAGAACTCGCGGTAGTTGACCACCGATACCGAGACACGCGGGTCGATCAGGTAGCCGTCCTTGAGTTTTTCCACCAACAGGCTGCGCACGTCACTCGGCGTCTTGCCGTTGGCGTCGACTTCACCGATGAAGGGAAAGGTGAAGGTGCCGGCATCGGTCAGGCGTATTTCTTCGAAAGAAAGGTCCGGCTCTCCGTGAACGCTGATACGAATCACATCGCCTGAGCCCAGCTGATATTGGGCGGCGCTGGCTGCGGCGCTGAACACCAGCAGCAACAGGACGGAAAAGAATTTATACATGTTCGGGATGCGCATGATCGGCTCCTCCTTAGGCACTGGTTAACATCCTTCCCGGCCTCAAAGGCTCAGGTCGAAGCTCAACAGGTAAACGTTTCGGTCGTAGGTTTCCGAGCTCAGGTTGGAGTCGTTTTCCGTTCTGAGATAGGACAGGGTCACATCGACCCAGCGATCCGGTGACCAGATCACGCCGGCACCGTAAGACGTTCGTTCATCATTTCGACCGATCCCTTCGTAGTCACGATCGGAGAAGCGGTACTTCAGTTCGGTCGCGATACGCGAGGTCCACTCGTGTTCCCAGGTCGCCAGGGTGGTCCAGTCGTTGATAGTGCTGGCCCCGTCATCTCCTTCATCGAAGGCGCGCCGTGAGGTCAGGTTGAACACCGAATAGGTGCGCGGCTTCCAGGTGACGCCGGCTTCCCACATCGGACTGGTGAAATCCTCGCGCTGATCACTGTCGAAATCCTTGCGCTCGGCGCCGAGCTTGAAGCTACCGGAGGTCTTGGAAGTGGCATCCCAGGTCGCGCCACCAAGCAGCGCGATGTTGGTGCTGTCACGCAGCGCACTGGCGAGTTTGTAGTCATGATCGGTGTGCCGAACCTCGACCAGCGAGCGCGTGCTGGCGCCCAGGCGATGGAACCAGATGGAGTTGAACATCAGGCTGTCGCGTTCTTCGGATGCGTTGATGTTGCCGCTGTTGTGGTAACGAAGCTGCTCGTAGTTGGTCCCGAACTCGAGCTGATTGCGCGCCGTCCGGGCGCCGAAGCGATAAGCCGCGCGAGCGATGGCCCGGCTGTACTTGTCGTTCTCGGTCGCGTCTTCGGTATCGGCGGTCTCCTCTACCTTGTGATAGGCCAGCCCCCAGCTCAGACGATGGCGGGAGGTGAACTCCATGACGCTTCTGAGCTTTAGATGGTGGTCGGTATTGCTGGCTTCCGAATCCGAATGAAAGATGTCGTGGTTCAGGGAGTACTCGAGTTCATATTCGCTGTTGCGGTTTCCCGTCCCCAGCAAAAAAGTCGGATTGATTCCAGTCACCCAGGACGCCTGCTCGTTGTCTGACAGCCCGCGATAGTTGTCGTCGTAGCTCTCACGGACAATCAGGGTCGGGGTGAACTCGAAGCCGCCAATGCGTATATCTTGCGGCTCGTTGACCGCCCAACTATCGGTAGCGACAAGGCACAGTAGCGATACACCTGGAAGCGTGATGTTCCTCATATGGAATCCCTTCTCGGAGATAAATTGTTGTTCATACCGACTCCGGCCACGACGCTGGCTTATGTGAGCAGGCATAGACACGCAACAGACCGCAAATATCCCGGACAGTTGCAGAATCGATGAGCGGCGCCTCCATCCAGGCCTTTCCCAGCACACCCTGAAGCCGGTTCGAAGCTGGATTCAGGCACGCTACCGCCCCAGGGCTGGAGTCCCTGTAGCAGTTTGCCAGCAGCCACAACCACAGCCGCAGGCCGCCTCGACCAGCGAATCCAATGGCAGGCGAAACAAAAATTTCGGTGTTTTGTTTTTTATTAGAGCGACGAAACCGCGCGCCGCTGGACGGGCTGAACGCTCGCCAGACTTACCTGGATCCGCTGCTGGCGATTGAGCACGTTCAACAACAGCATCACCCGCTCCTCGCCTTCCATGGAAAGGAAGATGGCTTCCATTTCGGCAAACCCACCGACGTTGACCTGCACTCGATCACCAGGCACCAACGCAGGCCTGGGGCCTATCGCTGCACAGCGTTGCCGGAGGTGATCGACAATGGCGTCCTGCACCTGACAAGGCTGACCACAGAACGCGACGACGCGATTGACGCCCCGCGTGGAGCGTAGCGATAGCCAGCTGTCTTCGGCGCCCATGCGAATGAACACGTACCCGGGGAACAATGGCTGTTGCTGCTCGCGCAGCTTGCCGGCGCAGATCGCTTGCACCGTGAATACCGGTGCGAAGCATTCGAAGCCCTGGCGCATGAGATGCTCCTGAGCCCGCCCGTCCTGGCGCGGCTTGCACTGCAGCAGATACCAGGCCTTCGCCGGCGTTTCGGTATGTCTATCCACAGCGTCTCCGAGCGCGCTAAACATCCGCTGAGGAACCATCGGCGATCCCCCACAAGCCTCTGGATCACCAGACGCCCTTTCTGGACATGATTCGCTCCAAGGGAGTTCCGCTTTGTTACACCCGGCAACACTTAGACGGGACAAGCGGTCGCGCCAAGAAGCCGTGCCGGACGAGACTTGGCCGGAATGCCGTCTAACTCGGGGGTTTCACGAGGTCCGTTGAGGCGCGACTGGCGAGACCAGCAGAAGAAAACCGGACCGCTTGTATGCGGTCGGGCTTACAGACATCGCGAGGAGAATGGAGTGACCAAGCGGCGGCCAGATCAACAGAATCAGGCGCGCTCGATCCGATCAGGGTGGATGACGATTCGGCCCTGCTTGTAGAGACCACCGATGGCCTTCTTGAAATTGCCCTTGCTGACGCCGAACAACCGAGCAATCTCGTCGGCCGCCGTTTTGTCGCCGACCGGCAGGCTGCCCTGATTTTCCTGAAGCTTTTGCAGAATCAGCGCCTGCAAGGCGTCACCGGCTTCACTGCCCACCGGCTGGAGGCTCAGGCTGATTTTGCCGTCCGCGCGGACTTCCTTTATATAGCCCTTCTCGCGCATGCCGCCGCGCAGGAACTTGAAGGCTTCGTTCTTGTGGATCAGGCCCCAGTGCTTGCCGTTGATGATCGCCTTGTAACCCAGATCGGTCGGCTCCACCACCAGCAGATCCACCGCCTCGCCAACGCTGTAGCGCGGCGGCGTCTTGTCGAGATAGCGGTCCAGTCGCGCGGTGGCCGTGATGCGTTTGGTGTGCTTGTCGAGATAGACGTGAACGACGCAATAATCGCCCTCTTTCAGCGGACGCTTTTCCTCGGAATGCGGCAGCAGCAGGTCCTTGGGCAGTCCCCAATCGAGGAACAGCCCGACCCGATTGATCTCGACGACCTTGAGGCTGGCGAACTCACCCACCTGGACCTTGGGCTTCTCAGTGGTCGCGATGAGCTTGTCTTCGCTGTCGAGGTAGATGAACACGTTCAGCCAATCATCGACTTCGGTCGGGACGTTCTTGGGAATGTAACGATTGGGCAACAGAATCTCGCCGTCCGGCCCGCCGTCCAGGTACAGGCCGAAACCGGTGTGCTTGACGATCTGCATGCTGTTGAAGCGCCCGATTGCAGCCATGGTGAACAATCCTGTGAGTCGAAGGCGGCGATTCTAACAGGCCGCAGGATGCGAGCGCGCCACGACGGCCTGCCGAATCGCCCCGTGAATGACAAGCGAGGCCCAGCCACCGGGTGCTGATCGGGCCCCGCTCTGACCAGATTCGCCACACCGGCTATCGTGGCAAGGCATAGGCTATGACCGAGTCACCGGCCTTGGTCCCGAGGGAGCCATGGCCGCCAGCGACCACTACCACCATCTGCCGGCCTGAGCGACTCAGATAGGTCATTGGCGTTGCCTGTCCGCCTGCTGGCAACCGCCACTTGCCCAGCTCCTTGCCGGTGGTGACGTCATAGGCGCGCAGGTAGTAATCCAGCGTGCCGCTCAGGAACGCCACCCCACCGGCCGTGAGCATCGGTCCGCCGAGACTTGGCACACCCATCTTGAACGGTAGGGGAATAGGCGCCCGATCCCGCACGGTGCCGTTCTTGCGCATCCAGTGGGTCTTGCCGGTGCGCAGATCAGCGCCGGCGACATACCCCCAAGGCGGCGCGATGCAAGGCAGGCCGATCGGCGAAACGAAGGGTTTGAGCTCAACCGCGAAGGGCGCGCCGAAATTCTCGTTGAGATGCGGCTCACTATCGGAAACATAGGTCCTGCGGTCGTTCTCACGTGGAATCAAGGTCGAGGTGAACGGCAGATAGGCCGGCGTACTGAACACCATCTGTCTAACCGGATCGACCGCTACGCCACCCCAGTTGAAGACGCCGAAGTTACCCGGATGCACCAAGGTGCCCTGGGTCGATGGCGGCGTATAGCGGCCCTCGTAGCGCAGCGAGTGGAACTGGATATGACACATCATCTGATCGATGAAGGTGGCCCCCCAGAGATCCTTGCCCTGCAGCACGGGCGGCTCGTAGGACAGCGCCGACACCGGCTGGGTCGGAGCGGCCCAGTCCCCTTCGGCGGCGCCCTGCGGCGCAGGCACTTCACGGACCGGTAGAATCGGTTCACCGGTGCGGCGATCCAGCACATAGATGTCGCCCTGCTTGGTCGGTGCGACCAGCGCCGGGACCGGTCCATTGTCCGTATCGATATCGACCAGACTCGGTTGCGCCGGTACGTCCATGTCCCAGAGATCGTGATGCACCGTCTGGAATACCCAGCGCAGCTCGCCGGTATCGAGATCGAGGGCAACGATCGAGGAGGAGAAACGCTCGCTGTTCTCGCTACGATTGCCACCCCACTGGTCCGGCACCTGATTGCCCAGCGGCACGTAGACCAACCCCAACGCCTCGTCGGCGCTGGAAATGCTCCAGCTGTTCGGTGTGCTTTCGCTGTAGGTTTCGCCCTCGGCGATCGGCTGGGTCTGTTGCGGATTACCCGGGTCCCAGTTCCACTTCAGCTCGCCCGTAATGGCATCGTAGGCACGTACCACACCGGACGGTTCGGTGGTCGAAACGTTGTCGTTGACCGCGCCGCCGATGATCACCAGACCGTTGGCGACCACCGGCGGCGAGGTGGAGTAATAAAAGCCCTCTCTCACGTTCGGCATGTTCGCCCATAGATTCACCGCGCCATTGCGACCGAATTCCGGGCATACCCGGCCTGTTTTGGCATCCAGCGCGATCAGCCGTGCGTCTGCGGTCGGCATGAACAGCCGCTGCCGACAGGCCTGCTCGCCAGCGGGCGCATCACTGATGTGATAGGACAGCCCACGACAGGTGAGATGCTGACGATTGACCGAGTCCGGGACCTGTGGATCGAAGCGCCAACGCTCCTGCCCGGTGTCGGCGTCCAGAGCGATGACGAAATTATGCGGCGTGCAGATATATAGACTGTCATCGATCTTCAGCGGGGTGACTTCATAGGTGGTTTCCTCCGGATCGCTGGGGCGGCGACGATCGCCGGTATTGAACTCCCAGATCTTCTCCAGCCGATCGACATTGCTCGGCGTTAGCTGCGCCAGCGGGGAATAACGCTTGCCATGCTGGGTACGGCCGTAGGCATGCCATTCACCGTCGGCGACAGCGGGGCCCTCGCCGGCAGGTGCTGCCGCCAGCGGTTGCGGCAGCATGCCCCTGATGTCGTGGCTGTCGCTGGAGATCGCTTGCACCGCTGCGGCGCCCCAGAGCAGAACCGCCAACATCAGCGGCAGCGCACTGCCACCCCAGGCTCGCGCACCGAAATGCTGCCAACCCAACCGCTGGGCGACCCAAGGCATCAACAACCACAAACCCAGCGGCGCGACGATGCTGCCGCGTGGCGCCAGCTGCCACCAGTCGAAGCCCACCTCGTAGAGCGCCCAACCCAAGGCGCCAAACATCACCAGCGCGTAGACCCACAACGCAGCACGACGTCTAGCCAGCAGCAACATGCCGGTCAGCAAAAAGCCCACCGCAAGCACCGCGAAATACCAGGTCCCGCCAAGCGTGATGATTTTCCAACCACCAACGGCGAGCACCAAGCCCAGGATGATGCACAAGACAGCACTGATGACGACCGCCACTCTTTCCTCCTATCCGTGTGTCAGGCCTGGAGATGGCGATACGACGATCCTGTCGCGAGCCTCTCCTGCAGACGGCCAAGATGCAGCCGGCGATCCGGAATCGTCCGGCACTACAGTGGACCGGCGGTCGGCGAGAACGCTCCATGGCAAAACCGAATCAGGGTATCCGCTTCACTTCGCGCTCAGCCCGACCCGTAAGAGTTTTCCGCTTGGCGAGTCGGTCAGCAGGTATAGGAAGCCATCAGGGCCCAAGCGGACATCACGTATTCGTGCACCCATGTCCTTCAGCAATCGCTCGTCGTGGGTGACCTTGTCGCCATCGAGTTGCAAACGGATCAGCGACTGGTCCACCAGCGCGCCGATGAACAGGTTGCGCTGCCATTCGGGGAAGCGTTGTGCATCGTAGAACGCCATGCCGCTGATCGCCGGCGAGCGTTTCCATACGTGATGCGGTGGCTCGGTCCCCGCCGCTTTCTCCCCCTTGGCTTCGGGAATCGGTTGGCCGCCGTAGTTGATGCCGTAGGTCGCCAGCGGCCAACCATAGTTGAGCCCTGGCTTTGGAATGTTGATCTCATCGCCACCGCGTGGACCGTGTTCGTGAGTCCAGAGCTCACCCGTCCAGGGGTTGATCGCGGCGCCCTGCTGATTGCGATGGCCGTAGGACCAGATCTCCGGACGAGCGTCCTGGGTGGTCACGAAGGGGTTATCGTCCGGAACCTTGCCGTCGGGGTAGATCCGCACCAGCTTGCCCTGAAGCTTGTCGAGATCCTGGGCGGTGGGCCGCTGGTTGTTTTCACCCAGCGCGATGAAAAGATGGCCCTCATCATCGAAAACCAGCCGTGAGCCGAAATGAATACCTGTGGACAGCTTCGGCTGCTGCCGGAAGATCACGGTGAAGCCTTCCAAGGCGTTCAGATCATCTGTCAACCGGCCGCGCCCCACGGTCGTGCCGGCTTTACCGTTCTCTCCCGCCTCGGCATAGCTGAGATAGACCAGCCGATCCTGCCGAAAATCGGGAGACAAGCGCACGTCCAGCAACCCACCCTGCCCGCGCGCATAGACGTCCGGCACGCCAGCGAGCGGCTCGGATAACCGCCCGTCACGCTCGATGACGCGTAGCCTGCCAGGCCGCTCGGTGACCAACATGCCTTTGCCGTCCGGAAGAAAAGCCACGGCCCAGGGGTGCTCCAGATCACTGGCGACGGTTTCCACCGTGACGCGGCCTCGCTCGCTGTCGAAATATTCCATTTCAGCGAGAATTGGCATGGAACAGGTCAAGACGAAACAGCCTGCAAGGCCGATGCGGATATAGCGCAACATGGTTAACTCTCCGAACGTGACGGCAATCATTCAATGAAGACCATGGACGAAGAAAAACGCTTCAGCCAATTGGTACCCATGAAAATCGAACAAAAATTAGCCAGATCTGTATAATGTCCGGTTCGACTGACCAAAGGAACCAGATGACGATGGCCTCCAAGACTACATCCGCCAAACGCAAGCCCGAACCCGCCAGCGAAACCAGCCAGTCTTTGGCCGCTCAGATGGCCGCCTTCCTGAAGGCCGGTGGCGAAGTTCAGAAGATCCCCAACGGCGTCAGCGGCCAGACCCAAGGCCCATCGCGGCAAATCACCATCAGCAAGAAATAAAAAGCCAAGCAGCAACCCGCAACACCTGACCGACAAGCGAGCTTCCGCTGTCATTGCCGTACCGCAGTGGCTCGCTAGGTTTCCCACCGCGACATCCGAGATATCCATGACCGACCCTGTACGCTTGTCCAAACGCCTCGCCGAGCAACTGGGCTGTTCCCGGCGCGAGGCCGAGCTGTATATCGAGGGCGGCTGGGTCAGCGTCGATGGTCAAATCATCGAAGCCCCCTATTTCAAGGTCGACGACCAGCAGATCGAGCTCCTGCCCGGCGCGGTCGCGGCCGAAGTGCCGCCGGTCACGTTGCTGCTGCACAAGCCAGCCGGCCAACCCACCGCCACGGACCCCGCCAGTGCCCAGGTGCAGCTCGCCAAGGCCAGTCACTGGTCTGGCGACGATGCACGTTTCTTGCCGCGCGACCGTCATCTTGCTCGTCAGACCGCCTTGCTAGCGCTCGAGCCGGATGCCAGTGGACTGGTCGTGTTCAGTCAGCAGCGCGAAGTGATCCGCAAGCTGGCCGATCCCCGGGACAGGCTGGAGCAGGAGTACATCGTCGAAGTGGCCGGCGAACCCGAGGAAGGCGGCCTGGCGCTGCTGGCCAAAGGCATTGGCCATCGCGGCAGGGTCCTGCCCAAAGCCAAGGCCAGCTGGCAGAACGAGACTCGCCTGCGCATCGTGCTCAAGGCACCGCAAGCCGGCGATTTGCGCCAGCTGTGCGAAGCCATCGGCGTGCAAATGCTCAGTTGCAAGCGCATCCGCATCGGGCGCCTGTCGATGGCTAAGCTCCCGATCGGCGAATGGCGCTTTCTCGGCGAGCACGAGCGCTTCTAGTAGCAGCCCGTCTGGTATAGCGCCGGCTGCTCGCGCCTTTTGGCCGCTCAGCTATGCTGGTGGAATGGAAACGGACAGAAGCCACCCACGGGTCGCAACATCGAGCCTTGGCCAACCGCTTCGCCACCCCGTCGTAAAGGTTCGCCATGCAGAGACTCGTTCTGGTGCTCATGTTCGTTCTGTTGCCCCTGATCTGTCGGGCGCAACAGCGAATCGAAGTGTGGACCTATCATTTATCGCCGCCTTTCATCCTCGACAACGCTCAGGGCCTTTCGCACGCATTCGTCGACTTGCTCAACAAGGATCTAGGCAATCGCAACCGATTTCGCTTCGAACTGGTGCAATTACCGCGCAAACGTGTGGATGTGCACCTCGTCCGAAAGCGCCCCGGCGTCCTGCTCTGGGCCACGCCAAGCTTCTTCACTGACGCGCAAAAAGCCAATGGGAAATGGTCGCAACCTTTGCTGATTGACCAACAGGATTTCGTCTCACTACCTGATGCCCCCTTTGAATACGAAGGCCCCGAGTCGCTGCACGGCCTCGTCCTGGGGGGCGTGCTGGGGCATCGATACGCGGAATTGGATGAAGACATCGCTAGCGGTGCGATCCCCCGCCAGGATGTTCAGACAGACCAGCAAAATATTCAGAAGCTCCTCTCGGGGCGCATCAACACCTTGCTGATCCCGCGTTCAACCCTGCTCTACTACCGCAAAGAGCAACAGCTCAGGGATCTATATGTTTCGGCCACCCCGTTGTACAAATTCGCGCGACACCTGCTCATCAACGGCGCACCTGGCAAGGCCGTCGTCGACTACCTAGACAACTTCCTCGCCACCTTGCCGACCAATCCCGAGTGGCAGATCCTCCTGTTTGAGTACGGCCTCAAGCCCATCGCCAGTGAAAGCTGAAACAGGCTGAACAGAACGGGAACTTGCAGGTCAGAACACGCGCTGACCCACCTAAATAATCAAGAGAACAAGGCAGCAATGAAGAATGCACTGATGATCGGACTGCTCTTGGCCCTGGGTGGCTGTGCCTCTCAGCCCTGTGATCAGACCGACAGCGGCTGCCGCGCGGAGCGGCTGCTCTATCAGAATGATCTGTTGCAGGCGAAAATCCTTATCGCCATCGGCGACGAAGGGGGCTACGAGCTCGCCGATGCTCTGCTCCAGCGCAGCGCCCGTCTTGATGAGCGCGGTGAGATCGAGTTTTATCAGGCCTTGCTGATGATTCGTCAGGGCCCGCAGCCGGCCGAGGTGCTGCGCCTGCTCGAAAAAGCGCGAGCCAAAGGCCATCCGCATGCCATCGCGCTGCTTTACAAGATCTACCAGGAGCCCTATTTGCTCGAGGAGCGCGACACGGCCAAGGCAGAGCAGTACCGTCAGGCTTATTCGGAACTGGATGTTGCGCAAAGCGGCTACCCTTCCTTCGACAAGGCTCTGGAGCTGGTCTCCGAACTGATCGAACCGCCACCGCCGATACCCGAGCGAATCGACCCCTGCGCCAACCGGTGCCCGTAACCGACCATCGGGACGCAGCCACCGCCCCTCTGCTCCCGTTCACCGCCCGTCACAACCGGCATCCGCGCTGCTGCGTCAGTCCGAACTGCCGCGGCGCTCCGCTGTTCTACTGAACAAGCGATATCGCCGTTTTGGCTGATGGCAAAACGAGGGCTCCGATGCATATCCGTCAGGCGTGTGGCCGTAAGGCCTTGTTGTTACTGATCACCGTCTGCGTGGTCCTGGCCGGCTGCAGCCGCATGAACCTTGCCTACCGCAACCTACATCTGCTGATTCCCTGGTCACTCAACGACTACCTGGACATGAATCGCGACCAGCAGCAGCGCTTGCGGGCCCAGCTGCGCGACCATCTGAGCTGGCACTGCCGTACCCAGCTACCCGCGTATCTCAAGGCGATCGAGCGCCTCCAGAACCAGGTTGGTCAAGGCGACATTAACGAAGCCAGGCTGCGGGCTCACTACCAGAGCGCGAAACAGGCGATTCAAACCATTGCCGTGGAAATCACCCCGACCACGACGCAAATGTTGCGCGACCTCGATGACGAGCAGATCAGCGAACTCAGCGAGGCCTTTGCGAAAGATCGCCGCGAACGTGAGAAGAAGTATCTGCAGCCTCCACTGGAGCAGCAGATCCGCGAACGCGCGCAGCGCATGACTGAGCGCGTCGAGCAATGGTTGGGCAGCGTCAACGCGGTGCAACGGCAGCGCATCCTCGCCTGGGCGCACACGCTCGGCGACCAAAATCGATTCTGGCTGGCCAACCGTGCGCAATGGCAGCAAGCGCTGAGCGAAGCACTCGCCAAACGCCACGAAGAGGGCTTCGACAACCGCATCGCGAAGCTACTGCAAGACCGCGAATCCTTCTGGACGACAGACTATCGAGACGCTTTCGCCCGCACCGAGCAGGCGGCCTTCCACCTTGTCAACGATCTCTACGCCCTATCCGACACCGATCAGCGGCGCCATCTCGAGGCGCAGCTGGGAGATCTGCACAAGGATCTGAGTTCGCTGGACTGCTTGTCCGAGTCTCGCTGACCTTCGTCCTCAGCAGCCGCTCAGGCCAGCCATTGGCCGGATCGAATCAGCGCTTGCGACAGCACAGCAGCAGCCCGACCATACCCGCCGCAACTCCACCCACCATCAGCAAGGTGTGCTGACGGGAATGGTTGCTCCGCCAGCCGCCATCGACTCGCCGTTGGCCCAGGGCGGGATGGAACAGGTTGCCTGACGACGGCGCCACCCGATCGGCGCGACGCAGTGCACCGCCGGTCAACAGGCCCGACAATCGATCGAAGCCCGGGACGATGAAGTGGGCGAAGCGCAGCACCGTCGCCATCGCGCCGACCGAGGTGGTATGACGTGGATGCAGCGCCAGACTGACCATCGCGTCGGCCACCTGACGGGGATCACAGAGTGGAGGTGGCGGCTGCAGCGAACGCCCGGCATAGTTGCCGCCGTCGCGGAAACCGGGCGTATCGACCACCGAGGGATACACATCGCACACATGAATGCCGGGCCACTGCGCGAGCTCGCCGCGCAGTGCATGGGAAAATCCGCGCAGGCCGAACTTGCTGGCCGAATAGGCCACCGCAAACGGCTGCGGCACCCAGCTACCGACCGACAGGGTATTGATCAGAACACCACCGTTCTGCTGTTTGAAATAGGGCAACACCACGTGCGCGCCCCGCAAGTAGCCAATCAGATCGGTCTGCACCACCTGTTCGTGAGCATCCAGCGGCGTCTCGTCAAACGCACCAACCGCGCCGACGCCGGCGTTGTTGATCCAGACATCGATGCGACCCTGACCGAACTCGGCGGCAGCGTTGGCTAACTGCTCCACGGAGTCGCTGAGCGTCATGTCGGTGGGCACTACAAGCGCTTCACCGCCAAGCGCCCGGCATTCTTCGGCCGCCTCCTGCAATGCTTCGTCGTCACGCGCGGCCAACACCACGCGGGCTCGCTGGCGGGCGAAAGCCTGCGCAGTGGCGCGGCCGATACCGCTGGACGCACCGGTTATGACCACCAGCGCACCTTCGAGTCTGGACCCACTCATGCTCATTCCTCCGAATTTGCTGTCGTTCATAGCTGACAGCCACGGCGAGGCAAACATTCCCTACGTCGAAGGAACCAGAGTCAAACCATCTGCAGCGGCTGTCGGCGAGCCGGTGGTGGAAAGGCGCTATCGAGGATGGCCAGGTCCTCGGCCGTCAATTTCAGCTCAGCGGCCGAGGCGTTGGAATGTAGGTGACTGGGGTTGGCCGATTTGGGTATTACCAGCACACCGGGCTGGCGCAAGGCCCAGGCCAGCACAACCTGAGCGGGCTGCGCACCGTGTCGACGCGCGACATCGATGACAGCCGGATGGCGCAGCAGAGCACCGCCCTGCCCCAACGGACAATAGGCCATGACGGGCATGCCCTGGGCCTGACACCAGGGCAGCAGATCGAATTCGATTCCCCGCTCGTCTGGGTTGTAGAGGACCTGATTGGTCGCACATGCGGGCGCGGCCAGCTCGTGCATGTCGTCCAGATCGAAGTTCGACACGCCCCAGCGGCGGATCTTGCCTTGCTCCTTGAGCCGCTCGAACGCCTCGACGGTTTCCGCCAACGGGTACTGACCGCGCCAATGCAGCAGATACAGGTCGATGCATTCGGTGCCCAGCCGGCGCAGGCTACGTTCGCAGGCCTCCGGCACGCCTTTGCGACTGGCATTGTGCGGATAGACCTTGCTGACTAGAAAAACCCGCTCGCGGCGGTTGCGGATCGCCTCGCCGACCACTTCTTCCGCGCCGCCCTCGCCGTACATCTCCGCGGTATCGATGAGCGTCATGCCCAGCTCGATGCCGAGGCGCAGCGCGGCCACCTCGTTGCCGCGTTCGGCCGGATCCTCACCCATGTGCCAGGTGCCCTGACCGATCACCGGGACCACACCGCCGTCGGCCAGTTTCAGGGTTCGCATCAGCCGTTCTCCCGTGCGCCCTGCTCAGCAACCGGTGCCGCCCACGGATCGTAGGTACCGAAGTTCCAAAGATGTCCTTCTAGGTCGCGGCAGCTGAAACCGCGACCGCCATAGTCTTCGTCCTTCAATTCGATCACGATCTCCGCACCCGCCGCCTTGGCCTTGGTGTAAAGGGCGTCGGCGCTGTTGACGACGACATAGATGCTTTGCGTGGAAACGCCGCCGACCTCATCCGGCTGCCTGACCAGACGACCGTATTGCGAATCGCTCACCGGGCCCAGCATCAGCATGCCGCTGCCGAAACTGAGCTGGGCGTGAATGATGCCCACCTGCGCATCCTCGACCACACTCTGGCGCTCGAAATCGAACACCCGGCACAGCCATTCCAGCGCCGTGGGGACATCACGATAACGCAGGCAGGGAATCAGGTTGGATGTGGTGTTCTTGCTGTACAGGGACATGAAAGCTCCTTCCGATAGCCGTGGCAGCGCTGTCGAAAAACGCACCGCATACCATTCAGACCGATACCGGGCCGGACGTTCCCCACTGGTTTATGCGCGCTCGGCAAGGCCTAGACGAATGCCCAGACCAATCAACACCGAGCCGAGTACCCGGTCGAGCCATTGGCTCAAACGGCGGTTGCCGCGCAACGCCGAGCTCGCTCGGGCCGCCAGCAACACCAGGGCGCATTCGATAATGATCGCCACCAGCACCACCAGTACGCCCAATACCAGTAACTGCAGGGCTATCGCGCCTTCATTCGGCCGTACGAACTGTGGCAGGAACGCCATGAAGAAAATCGCCGCTTTCGGATTCAGGATATCCACCAGGATGCCCTGGCGATAAGCCTGCCAAGCGGTGATCCGCGCGGCGGGCTTGAGCTTGAGCGACGAGCTGGCGCTGGCAGAGCGCAACGCCTGGATACCGAGGTACAACAGGTAAGCGGCGCCGACATATTTGACGACGGCAAACGCCAGCGCCGACGTCGCCAGAATCGCTGAGAGGCCCAGAGCGGCCGCAGCGACATGAACCAGCGCGCCGCTGCACACACCGCACGCCGAGGCTACGCCGACGCGTCGCCCGCTGGACAGCGTACGCGACAGAACGAACAGCAGATCGGGCCCTGGCGACAGGTTCAGCACCAGAGCGGCCGAGAGAAAAACCAACCAGAACGCTGGGTCCGACATGCCCGCTCCCTTTGCCGTCACGATAAAGAGAATGAATGTAGCCCGGCGGATGAGTGTCTTCCAGTTCCATTTAGCCTCGAACGACATGCGCTTCGTCGGAAAACCGCCACTCCAGCTCACTTTTGACTTTTTATTGTCACTGGGCTGAACTATTTTTTCAGCGGTAATGTCAAAGCGCCAGGCCCGGTGAGGAATCCGGGCGCTACTCGTAGCCATTCAGCAAAGGATATGCCCCATGATCGATGAAGCCCGTCTGGCGCTCGTCGCCTCGCCAGCTCGTCTCGTTCTGCTGACCAACTGTGAAATGTTGGACAACTCGCTTCCCCAATATCTGCTCGACTGCCCTCAGCTGCGGCTGACGCGCAGCACTACGCTTCGTCCCGGACTGGGCGACGTGGACCTGACGCTGGTCGACGTTGGCAGCTTTTCGGATGCAGATTGTCTACGCCTGCTTCGGCAATTGCGCGACACCCCTACCGCGCTGATAAACACCCAGATGGAGCAGGCGCGCCGCTTGCTGGAACTGCATCCTTGGATCAGAGGTGTGTTCTACCCGAACACCAGCCGCGGCAATTTCAGCCGTGGGGTCAGCGTCATTCTCGAGGGCGGCGACTGGCTACCCCGCGCGCTGATGGAAAAAATGCTCGGTCGCTATCGTGAATTGACCCACGTTTCACGCGGCATCGACGAGCTGTCAGTACGCGAAAAGCAAATCCTCGCACTCGCTGGCAAAGGTCTCTCGAACTCGGAAATTGCCGAGCGCCTGCATCTGAGCACGCACACCATCAAAAGCCATATTCATAACGCGTTGGGCAAGCTGGGCGCGTCCAACCGCGCACAGGGCGCATCGCTGGTCATGGGGCACGTCAACGAGGCTGGTATATGAAAGCCGCGTGCCTGAGTCTGATGCTGCTGGTCGGTATCCAGGCCCATGCCGACGAGGCCGAGCTCCAGGGCTTTATCACCAACAACACGATTTCCCGGTCCGGCCAGGAGTTCTATCGCAAATTCTGCGAGCGCCTGAACGACACCAGCACGCTGGATTTCAACCTGGCGGTCAAGGAGCGACCGTCGGCGCGCTGGGGCGTTCTGGTCTGGGTCGAACAGAACAACCAGCCGCTCTACCGTCGATTCCTGCAACCGAACGTCAGCGACATGGAGCAAACCGCCTATGACGCAGCGGATTTCGTACTACAAGAGATAAACCGTAGGAAAGTCGAAGCATTGTTCGAAGACACCATTGACCTTGCGAAGGATGAGTTATGAACCGGTCACCACAAAAAATCACCGGCATGCTTCTGGCAGGCTTCTTTCTCAGCACCGGCGTTACTGCTACCGAACTGGTCTACACGCCGGTCAACCCATCTTTTGGCGGCAGCCCGCTGAACGGTGCCTGGTTGCTAGGCAATGCCCAGGCCCAGAACGACACCAAGGACCCGGATGCGCTCGACCGTTCCTCACTGAACGGCACCTCGGCCCTCGACCGTTTCACCAGCCAGCTCGAATCCCGCCTGCTTTCCGATCTGCTGGGTGACGTCAGGGATGGCAAGACCGGTTCGATCACGACTGATGATTTCATCGTCAATATCGTCAACGACGACATCGGCAACCTGATCGTGAAAATCACCGACCGATTGACCGGCGAAGTGTCCGAAATCGTCATCGGGCAAAACTAACCAGGGAGAGCAAAAGGCCATGAGAAGCCTATTCGTAGCCATCGGGATGATGGCCGTTTTACAGGGTTGCTCGGTGCGCGAGCCCATGTCGGCAGACCAGGAAACGCCGACCCTGACCCCCCGCACCTCGACCTATCAGGATCTGCTCGAACTGCCGCGCCCAAGGGGACCGTTGGTGGCCGCCGTGTATGGCTTCCGCGACCAGACCGGACAGTACAAGCCAAGCCCGGCCAGCTCCTTTTCCACTGCCGTCACCCAAGGCGCCGCCAGCATGTTGGTCGACGCCATGCAGGCCAGCGGCTGGTTCATCGTGCTGGAGCGCGAGGGCCTGCAGAACGTACTGACCGAGCGCAAGATCATTCGCGCCTCACAGGCCAAACCGGACGTGGCGCCGAACATTCAATCGGAGTTGCCGTCGCTGTTGGCGGCCAACATTCTCATGGAAGGCGCCATCGTCGCCTACGAAACCAACGTGCGTAGCGGTGGGCAGGGCGCCCGCTACCTGGGCATCGGCGTATCGCAGGAATACCGGGTCGATCAGGTCACGGTCAATCTACGCGCCATCGACGTGCGCAGCGGTCAGGTGCTATCCAACGTGATGACCACCAAGACCATTTATTCGATCGGGCGCAGCGCCAACGTCTACAAATTCATCGAGTTCAAGGAGCTGCTCGAAGCCGAGGCCGGCTACACCACCAACGAGCCGGCGCAGCTCTGCGTGTTGTCGGCGATCGAAGCAGCAGTCGCTCACCTGATCGCTCAAGGTGTCGATCGGCGGCTCTGGCAGACTGCCGACAACACACCCGAGGTCAAGGCGGAACTGGCGAAATACCTCACCATTCCGGCGAAGATCTAGTGACTTTTCCCGTTTCGTCCGCGCCGCGAAACGGGAAACTCGAAACAAACGCAACGGTTTCACCCGTTCGATGGATTTGCCGAATCGCGGTTTAGGACAGGATGGCCTATCGCCATTCAACCAAGGATGACTGATGGACCTCGTGCAAAGGATTGCCCGCAACGCGCTGGTGCCGCTGCTCTTCGCAGCGCTCACCTGCCCCGCCCTTCAGGCCGCCGGAATCACCTCATCACGTGATTTGGCACCCAACGAGTTCGCCTTCCGTCAGGCTCACACCATCGCACTGGCGCAGCCAGAAGCCAGCGGGGCAACTGGCAACCTCGCCTTCGTCACCCAGGTCGGCGACAACCTGACCGGGGACATCACTCAGATCGGCAATGCACTGGAGGCCTTCATCCTCCAGAGCGGCTATGCGCATGAGGCATTCATCGTGCAGCACGGCAGCCACAACCAGGGATTGATTGTTCAGGACGGTACCGGCAACCAGGCCCGTATTGAACAGTACGGCGCGTACAACAACGCGCTGATCGAGCAGACCGGCACCGGGCATCGTAGTCGCGTCACGCAGAATGGCCAGGGTCTGAACCTAGTGGTACGCCAGTACCGCTGAGCAGAGCATCACCAGGAAGTACCGCTGAAAACATTCATGGAGAGACAATAATGTTCAAGATAAACCCCCTTGTAGCTGCCCTTCTTACCGTCGCCGCCAGCCAGGCGTTCGCCGTCGATAACACCTCCGAACAACGCCAGAACGGCATCGACAACCTCGCCCAGGTAGAGCAGAACGGCGGCAGTTCGAACATGGCCACGCAACTGCAGAGCGGCTTAGGCAATGACGCGATGACCGAGCAGAACGCCTCGCACTCGTCGTCGACCCTGCAAACGCAGATCGCCAACTTCCATCAGGCAAACATCAACCAGACGCTCGCCGTGCACAGTAGCGCGGTGCAATGGCAGAACGGCAACGCCAACGATGCCAGCGCCAACCAGACCGGCACCTGGAACAGCGATATCGAACAGCGCCAGCATGGCCACGCCAACAGTGCTGACAGCCAGCAGACCGGCACTCACGACACCGACGCCGTTACCAAGCAACAGGGCAACCACAACGTTGCCTCCAGCTACCAGGCCGTGACCCATGGCAGCGAGTCTGCTCTGTATCAGGATGGCGGCCTCAACGACGCGAGCATCAACCAGTCTTTCAGCGCCAACGACCGCGCCATGATCGATCAAAAAGGCGACGAGAACTCCGCCGCGATCGTCCAGAACTGGAGCGCTGGCTCGGTCGCCGAAGTCGAGCAGGTCGGCAATCTCAACGAGGCATACGTGCGCCAGACGGGCACCCGCCATGAGGCTTACACCTACACCGGTGGCGACAACAACAACCTGAACGTGAATCAGCGCGGCGGCTACCAGAACGCCTTCGTCTACCAGCTGGGTAACGAAAACAACGTTGACGTCGCCCAGCGCGGCAACGGCAATACCGCCACCGCAGAGCAGCAGGGCTTTGGCAACGTGACGGTAATCGATCAGGACGGTCGCAACCAGATGGCCTCGGTTGACCAAAGCGGCAACTACAATAACGCTACGGCCGACCAGCAGGGCAAGGGCAACGAGCTGGCCTTCACGCAATCGGGCCTGCTCAACAGGCTCACCGCAGTACAGGACGGTGAAGGCAACCGCATCACCGGCTCCAGCAGCATCGCTGCCAATGACGTCGATATCGTCCAGGACGGCGATTTCAACCTGGCCAATGTCAACCAGTTTGGCAGCAATCACGACACGACCATTTCCCAGTACGGCGAAAGCCATCTGGCTACGGTCACGCAGAACGGTGCTGGAAACGAGGCTCTGGTGGTTCAGAGCGGCATGGGCAACAACGCGCTGATCAGCCAGGCCGGGTTCAACAACATGGCGGTCGTCAACCAACACTGACGTCTGCAGCACTGCGCAACGGTCGGCCTTGCGCCGGCCGTTGCGCATTGCCAAGCACAACGACCTTGAGCAGAACGTCGCCAGCCTGGGCGCGGACGAAACAGCTCAGCGGTCGGCGCGCAGCTCCGCAACGCGTGCCGCCAGCGTATCGATCGAGAACGGTTTGGTCACAATGCGCATCCCGGGCTCCAACTGACCGCTGCCCATCACAGCGCTTTCCGCGTAGCCGGTTATGAAAAGCACATTCAGCAGAGGATCTCGTTGCCGAGCGGCGTCGGCGAGCTGGCGTCCGTTCATCCCGCCAGGCAGTCCAACGTCAGTGACCAGCAGCGCAATCGGCGCGCCACTCTGAAGCATGCGCAGCCCCTCGTTGCCATCAGCGGCCTGCAGCACCCGATACCCCAGCTCTTGCAGTATTTCCACCACTAGCATGCGCACGGCGGGCTCATCATCCACTACCAGCACGATCTCATCAGTGCCGCCGCCCACCCGCCGTGGCGCCTCCAGTTCGGCGGAGTCATGAGCCTCAACATTACCGAGCGCCACGTGCGGAAGAAACAGACAGATGCGGGTGCCCCGATCCGGCTCGGAGTGTATCTTCACCTGGCCGCCCGATTGCCGGGTAAAGCCGTAGACCATCGACAGCCCCAGGCCTGTGCCCATCCCCAACGGCTTTGTGGTGAAAAACGGATCGAACGCCTGCGACACGACCTCCTTGGACATGCCGACACCCGTGTCCGTTACGCATACGCGCACGTATTGCCCAGGTGGCACATCGAGTTCCAACGCCGATTGCTCATCCAGTAGTTCGTTGCAGGTTTCGAGGGTCAGCGTGCCGCCGTCGGGCATCGCATCCCGCGAGTTGATGCCGAGGTTGAGCAATGCATTTTCCAGCTGATTGCGATCCACCAGTGTCGGCCACAGATCGCTGGCCACCTGCGTGTCCAGTTTGATTGACGGCCCGACCGTGCGGCTGAGGAGTTCTCGCAGATCCCTGACCAACTCTCCGACATCGGTCGCCATAGGATCGAGCGTCTGGCGACGAGAGAATGCCAGCAACCGATGCGTCAGCGCGGCGGCTCGGCGAGTCGCGGTCTGCGCCACCGCTACGTACTGCTCGAGCGAATCGAAGCGCCCCTGCTCGATGCGCTTCTCGAGCAGTTCCAGACTGCCACCGATCCCGGTCAACAGGTTGTTGAAATCGTGTGCCAGACCTCCAGTCAGCTGGCCGACCGCTTCCATCTTCTGGCTTTGCCGCAGTTGCGCTTCTGCCAGTTCAAGTGCCTGCGCCTGCTCCTTCAGTGTGGTGACGTCGCGCCCCACTGCGTTGATGACCGCATCAGCCGGTCGCAACGACCAACTGATCCAGCGATAGCTGTCGTCACTGCACCGATAGCGGTTTTCGAAATGTACGAAAGACTGCCCTTGCGAGGAGCGCCGCATCGTCTCCAGCGTGCTGGAGACGTCGTCCGGATGAACGAAATCAAGGATGTTGGCACCGAGCAGCTGAGCTTCGCTCCACCCGAGTAACTGCTCCCAGGCCGGGTTGACGGCCATGATGAGCCCGTCGAAGCGACAGCGGATCATCACGTCGCTGGACAATTCCCAGAGCTGATTGCGGTCCTTGGTTCGGGTGGCAACTTCCTCGCGCAGGGACTCCATCAGCGCCTGCAGCGCCAGTTCAGCGGAGCGACGCCCGGAAACATCATTGAACAATATCGCGACACGGTGTTCGGAAGGTTCGCCAACCGGCATCGCCTGGACTTCGTACCAGCGTTGCAAGGCATCGGCGTTGTTCTCGAAACGCACCGGACGGCGGCTCAGAGCAACCTCGCCATAGATGTCAAACCAGTGCTGCTCATGGGCAGGCGCCAGATCGGTCATCCACTTGCCGACCGCGTCGGCCAGTCCGGTCTGGCGCTCGAACGCCGGATTGGTCTCAAGAAAGCGATAGTCGATAGGCCGCCCCTCGACATCGAATTTCATCTCGATAACGCAGAACCCCGCATCGATTGCGTCGAACAGGGTGCGATAACGTCTGTCGCTGTCGGCCAGGCGTTGCGCGACCTCATCCTCTGCCGTGCAATCGTGAAGGACCTTCAGAAAGCCCAGGTGCCTGCCCTCGCAGAGCAAGGGCGTGAGCGTGCCTGCACCCCGTAGGCGAGAGCCGTCGGCACGGGTATACCAACGATCGTGGCTGGTCTTACCCTCTGCCAGCGCGCGCTGCATCAGCTCATGCAGCGAATCCGCGGAGCGCTCTTCGCAGCTGAACAGTCGATCGAATGCCTTCCCGCGCATGTCCCGCGCGGTCCAGCCGAAGATGCGCTCGGCGCCGGTACTCCAAGCCGTAATCACCCCCTGCGGATCGGTCGTAAGCATGGCGCAGTCGCAAGCGGCATCGAAGACTGCCTGTATTTGCTGCCCTGAATCAGTAATGACATTGACTCCTACAACTGATCGAACCTGTCCATAGGCCCGTCGCCCCGTTCATGGATAGAGCCGTTTGCAACTTTAACCAATAGGTGAGTGAGCCCTCCAGCGAAGACTGGAGAGCGGATGTTTCGACCCCGTACGACCTTTATCGTCGCAGCCCGGCGGAAACGGATTATGTCTGCCCGGCCGGAGGCACGGAACGGCTGAAGACCAGCGCCTTCAAACCACTCTCGGGGCTGACGTCGGGGTATTCGGGGGGGTTCTCCAAACGTTCCTGAAATACCAACTCGGGCGCCTCGGCGGCAACGCCGTCGATGAGGAAATCCGGCCCGGTATCAGGGTCGTTGATGCAAGCCAGCACCATACCAGTGGGCGTCAGCAGCTCAGGCAGGCGTCGAAGAATCTTCCGATAGTCCCGGTCCAGCGCAAAGCTGCCTTTCTGGAACGAGGGTGGATCGACGATCACCAGATCGTAAGGCCCGCTCTTCTTGACCTTGCCCCAGGACTTGAACAGCTCGTGACCGAGAAAGCTCACCCGGCTCAGCTCATGCTGGTTTAGCCGATGATTGTCGCGTCCTCGGCTCAGGGCCGCTCTGGCCATGTCCAGATTGACCACATGCTCGGCGTCACCGGCGATGGCCGCCACGGAGAATCCACAGGTATAGGCGAACAGATTGAGCACGCGCTTGCCCCGCGCCTGCTGTTGAACCCAACGTCGGCCGTAGCGCATGTCGAGAAACAGCCCGTTGTTCTGCTTGATGCCCAGGTCGAGCTTGTACCGCAGCCCGTTCTCGCTGATCAGCCACTCCTCGATCGGTTCACCGAGCAGCTGCTGCATATGGCTGTCGGGCAGGTAGCGGTGCTGCAGCAACAGGGTATGCGCCCCACTCGATTGCCAGGGTAGCGCCTCGGTCAGCGAAGACAACATCCCTATCAATGCCTCCAGCTCATCAGGGGCTGGCTCGCGAAACAACGAGACCAGCACCACGCCCTGCAGCCAATCGACCGTGACGTGCTCCAGGCCGGCCCAGCAGCGCCCACGCCCATGAAATAGCCGACGGGTTTCGTCTGGTAGCTGCGTGAGGGCGTGGCTGAGGTGCTGCTGAAGGGTGGCGAGGGCGTCAGGTTGCATTGGGCACATCGTCCAGGAAAAAAGGCTCGCGCATTCTAAACGCGAACCGGCACGCCTGCTGGGGTGGTGGACAATCAGGTGACACATCGATAGCTGACCATGTCAGGCGAGACGATGGTGATCCGCGCCACGCTGTTCCTAACCGTCATGCGGGATTGGTGACCTCACAGCGCGACGCGCCTTGCGCGGCGCTTTGCGGCCCGCACCCTTGCGCTTTTTCCAGGGCGCACCGCGACCGGCTGGGGCGGCGGGCCCGCTGATGGTCAGTCGCACGCCCTTGCACCGTTCGACCTGCTTGCTCATCCAAGCCGATTGTTTACTGACGAACTCTTCGAGGTTCATCTCCCCGCTCTGGACCATGTCCAACGCCTGCTCCCAGATTGCCGTGGTGCCGGGGTCGGCGATAGCGCGCGGCACCGCATCGATCAGGCTGAAGGCCGCCGGTGTTGCCGCCAACGCCTTGCCCTGTTTGGTCAGGTAGCCGCGCTCGAGCAAGCCCTGGATGATTCCTGCACGCGTCGCCTCGGTGCCGATGCCGGTGGTGTCCTTGAGCTTCTGTTTCAGCTTGGGATTGTCCACCAGCTTGGCGACGTTCTTCATCGCCTTGATCAAGTCACCTTCGGTGAAGGGCTTGGGCGGCTGCGTCCAGAGATCCTTGAAGATCAGGTCGTGGATCGCGCATGTCTGCCCCTCCCGCAACGATGGCAGCGTCTGCGGCGCTGGCGCCTCACGACCGCGACTGGCCGCCGCCAGCGCCTCGGGCAAGGCGCGCTTCCAGCCCGGTTCGACGATCTGCTTGCCGACCGCCCGCAGTGTCTGGCCGCCGCAGTCAAAATCGGCCTGGGTGCGATCGTATTCGTGCGCGGGCAGGAACTGCGCCAGATAGCGCGCACGGATCAGCGTATAGACCGCCCGTGGCTTGCCCGCCAGCCGCTCGAATGCGCGGGCCGCTGCCGTGGGGATGATCCCGTGGTGCGCGCCGACCTTGGCGTCGTTCCAGGCGCGCGACTTGCGCCGGGGTTCGAGGTGTGGCGCGAGTTCGCCGAGCGACGGATCGGCCTGCGTCAATGCGGCCAGGATGCCCGGCGCTTCGCTGTGCTGGCTCAGCGGCAGGTAGCCGCAATCACTGCGCGGATAGGTGATCAGCTTGTGGGTTTCGTAGAGCGCCTGGGCGATATCCAGCGTTTCCTGAGCACCCAGGCCGAGCTTCTTCGAGCAGATTTCCTGCAGGGTGCCGAGATCGAACGGCAGCGGCGCGGCTTCGCGCATGCGTTCGGTCTTGAGCCGCTGCACCCGGGCGCTGCCAGTTGCACGCATGGCCTCGCCCGCTCGCTGCGCCAGCGCCTGGTCGAGGCAACGCCCCTGGTCATCGCTGTGCTCCTCCGGCGCGCGCCACTGCGCGGTAAAGGGAGCCGGTTCGTCACCCAAAAGCTGCACCTCGATGGCCCAGAATGGCTGCGGCACGAAGTCGGCAATGCTGCGGTCACGGTCGACCACCAGGCGCAGCGTCGGCGTCTGCACCCGGCCAACCGGCAGCACGCCCTGATAGCCGGATTGCCGCCCAAGCAGGGTAAACAGTCGACTCATGTTCATGCCGATCAACCAGTCCGCCCGCGAACGCCCGAGCGCCGATTGATAGAGATTGAAGGTATCGGCGCCCGCGCGCAGCGCGCCGAGGGCCTTGCGGATGGAAGCGTCGTCCAGTGCCGAGAGCCACAGCCGTTGAACCGGCCCTCGATAGCGACAATGCTCGACCAACTCACGGGCGATCATCTCACCCTCACGGTCGGCGTCGGTGGCGATCACCAACTCCTGCGCCTCGCCCAGCAGGCGTTTGACCGCCTTGTACTGGCTCGCCGTCTTGGGCTTGACCAACATCTTCCAGCGCTCAGGAACGATAGGCAGATCGGCCAGCGCCCAGCGCTTGTAACGCGCGTCGTAACTGTCCGGCGGTGCGGTTTCCAGCAGATGGCCGATGCACCAGGTCACGGTGACACCGGCACCCACCCAACAGCCATTGCCACGCCGTGTGGCGCCGAGCACCTGGGCAATGTCCTTGGCTTGGGAGGGTTTTTCACAGAGAAACAGCCGCATCAGGTCGTCACCCGTTCGCTTTGCAATGGCCGATAGCATGCGCAGAGGCGGAGCGGCAGGCAAGATTTATCTGTATGGATATACAGATAAATCTGTTGGATGACGGAAGGCAGCAGGCTGGCTTCGCCCATTAGCAGCCTCGGAACCCATGCAGCACACAACTATCGCTTCCGGCCTAGCCAGCCCCCCGGCGCCAGACAGCCCTTTGAAGGAACCGGATCAAGCGATGCCGCTTGATTCGCGGAGCAGCGGCTGGGGCTGTGCTTCCATTGCGGCGTGCGCCCTCGATCAGCGCAGCGCAACAACCGCAAGCTATCAAAACGTCAGTTTCGCACCGGCATAAATAGTCCGCCCTGGGGCAGGCTCATAGTAGCGACCGAAGTTATCGTTGATGCGCAGGTTGTCGTAGTAATCGCGGTCCAACAGGTTGTCGACGCCGAGATAGGGCTCCCACCGCTGATCGCCCCACGCCAGTCGCCAGCCCAAGCGGGCGTTGGCTACCGCATAGCCGGCCACGCGGTCGACGTTGGCATTGTCCGCGTATTGATGGTCGTAGGCATTGACGTTGACCCGCGCATACCAGTCGTCGCGTTCATAGCTGACCTCGGCGAACAGGGTCTGCCCTGGAATTCCCGGGATGCGGTTGCCGTCGTAACCCTGGAACTGCTCGAAACGGTAACGGTTGTAGCTCCAGGCACCCGTCAAGCGCCAGTAGCGCCCCACCAGCCAGTCCCCGCTGAGCTCGACCCCGTCGCGGCTGGACCGGCCCGCGTTGGTGTAGAAGGTACGCCCGTCGACTTCCGGAACCAGTTCATCTTCGATGCGCATGCTGTAGAGCACCGCTTCGTAGCGCAACCCCGGGTGCTCGCCCTTGAAGCCTATCTCGCGGTTGACCGACTGCGCCGCACCGAGGGACGGATTGAAGCCACCCCCGTTTGGGTTGGCCATTTCATTGATCGTCGGCGTTTCGAACGAGGTCGCGTAACGCACGTACGCCACATGATGGGCGTCCAATTGACGGCTCAGCCCCAGGCTGTAGTTCCAGTCGTCCAGGTTGCGCTCGCCCGAGGCATCGCCGTCGCTCAGGTAACGGTCCTTCGCTTCGAGCCGCACGCTGTCATAGCGCACGCCTGCGGTGAGCAACCAGGCATCGCCCAGATTCACCTGATCCTCGATAAACACACCCCGGCTGTCCGCTGTTTCGCGCTGGCGCTGAGTAAGGGCGCCGCTGATGCCACCAGGCAAGTTGTCGTTTCGGGAGCGCTCGTCGCGTTGGCTCTCCAGGTCCATTCCGACGGTCAGCTGATGCGGCAGACCCGCCAGTTCACGGTGAAAGGTGCGCTGCGCGCCCACCCCGGCGAACCAGCGGTCATAGGCTGTCTGACCGTTGTCCCGCAGCGGAAGACTGTTGCTGAACTCACGCTGGCCGTAATAGCTGCGCAACTGGTACGTATCGTCGCCGGCGGCCTGCCCATCCCAAACCAGCGAGACGCGCTGCTGCTCGACAGTCTCGTCGGAATCGAACTGCAGGCTCTGCGGCCGCGCCTGGGAACGGTCCGCCCGGACCTGATCCAGCGTCAGGCCACCGGGGTCTTCGGCTCGGTTGTCGATCGCATGCAGGGTGAGCCCCAGCGTGCCGCCCTCCCCCTGCCAACGCAGCTTGCCAGTGAGGTGGTTGGTTTCGGCAGTCCCGTGCGTGCGGTAGCCATCGAGTTGCGTGGCGTTGACGGCGAGCAAGGCGCCCAGCGATCCGGCGCTGCCGCTGGTTTCCGCGCGCATGCGGCGATAGCCCAGTTCGCCGCCGGTCACCTCGACCTGAGTGAGCGGCGTGTCGCCCGGTTGTCGCGTCTGGATCGCCAGGACGCCACCGGCGGCATTGCCGTAAATGGTCGACGAGGGGCCGCGAATCACCTCGATGCGCTCGACCAGCGAGGTATCCAGCCCGTCCATCTCGGTCTGCCCGTCAGGCATGGTCAGCGGCACACCGTCGACGAGCACCCGCACGCCGCGCACGCCAAAACTGGAGCGGGAACCAAAGCCACGAATGGACAAGCGCATGCCTTGCGCCAGGTTGTAGCGGCTCTGCGATAACGCGCCTGGAACGGGGCCCAGCAGGCTATCGAGGCTGAGCAACTGTTCGCCCGGATGGTCCTGCGCCGTCACGGCTGACACCGCCATCGGCAGCGTAAACCAGTCGGATTCCGCCCGTGGCGAACTCACCATCAAGGGGTCAAGCGTAAGCGGTTCACTTGTTTGCGCGAGCAATGGCCCGGTTACCAACGAGAGCGATCCGGCAAGAAAAAATCGGTACATGGTTAAACCTTGTTGTTAGGTGTTTTGCTGCCGCTGGCCTCTGTTGCCAGGCGAACGGCTCACGAGCCATGAACGCCCTCAGGACGAAGGATTGCAGTCTTAAGCCCAGGCGCACCGGAGCGCGTTTTTAAACTACAGAAACGCCCTGATGCGGAAAACCCTGCAAATGCCTGCGCGTCATCAAGGCAATGCACATGCCAAGCGAGCCTGAAGACATACCGTTTTGCCGTTTGCGCCGCCGAAACAGCCCTACGGCTGCTTTACAGCCGTCCAGTAACCCGTTTCGAATCGCCGCCGCGTTGCCCAGCCTGCTACCGCCGCGCCTGCCGACGCCGCAACCCTGTCGCAGAAACGCGACAGTTGCTGCAGCGGTGCAACGGCCCGGTTGCGACAGTCCGCTTCAGCCGCGGCGACACGTGACCGCGCCAGGCAGCACCACGCCTGGCCTTGCAGCCAAATCGCAACGGCTGGCACAGCGGTTGCTCTCCCGAGAAGACCTGCCCCACAGGGCAGCTAAACCAATAACAAGAGAGAGCCTGCGATGAAGCACCTGGATCCCTACCTGGGCCGACGGCCCACCACCCTGCTTGGCGCCACCAGTTTGGCCGCCCTGCTGTCCCTGCCGCTGCACGCTGCCGAAGTCGACGGCAAACGCATCGCCAATGCCGACGCCGAACCCGGTAACTGGATGAGCCATGGGCGCGACTACGGCGAGCAGCGCTACAGCCCGCTGAAGAAGATCACCGATGACAACGTCGGCGAACTCGGCCTGGCCTGGAGCTACAAGCTGGACATCGACCGCGGCGTGGAAGCCACGCCCATTGTGGTCGACGGCGTGATGTACACCACCGGCCCCTTCTCCATCGTCTATGCGCTCGACGCGCGCACCGGCAAGGAAATCTGGAAGTACGATCCCAAGTCCGACCGCTCCCGCGCGGGTGAGGCCTGCTGCGATGCGATCAACCGCGGTGTCGCCGTGTGGAAGGGCAAGGTCTACGTCGGCGTGCTCGACGGCCGCCTGGAAGCCATCGATGCCAAGACTGGCGAGCGCGTCTGGTCGGTCGATACCCGCTACGACAAGGCCCGCAGCTATTCCATCACTGGCGCGCCACGTGTGGTCAACGGCAAGGTGGTGATCGGCAACGGCGGCGCTGAGTTCGGCGTGCGCGGCTATGTCACCGCCTACGATGCCGAGACCGGTGATCAGGCCTGGCGCTTCTTCACCGTGCCGGGCGATCCGGACAAGCCGGCCGAAGGCAAGGGCATGGAAATCGCCAAGAAGACCTGGCACGGTCGCGCCTTCGTCGAACAGGGCGGTGGCGGCACCGCCTGGGACTCTTTCGCCTACGACCCGGAGCTGAACCTACTCTACATCGGTGTCGGCAATGGCTCGCTGTGGGATCCGATCTGGCGCAGCGAGGGCAAGGGCGACAACCTGTTCCTGTCGTCGATCGTCGCGGTCAACGCCGATACCGGCGAGTACGTCTGGCACTACCAGACCACCCCGGGCGATGCCTGGGACTACACCGCGACCCAGCACATGATCTTGGCCGACCTCGAGATCAAGGGAAAACAGCGCAAGGTGCTCATGCAGGCGCCGAAGAACGGCTTCTTCTACGTCATCGACCGCGCCACGGGCGAACTCCTGTCTGCCGAGAACATCGTGCCGATCAACTGGGCCAAGGGTGTGGATCTGAAGACCGGCAGGCCCATCGTCGACGACGAAGCCGCCGCCTACTGGAAGGGCGAGAAAAAGGCCAAGCTGGTCCAGCCGGGCTTCTGGGGCGCGCATGACTGGCACCCGATGTCCTACAGCCCAGATACCGGGCTGGTCTACATCCCCGCGCACATCATGTCGGCCTGGTACGAGCACGTGCCGGATGCGCCGGCGCGCAACAAGTTCAAGAGCATGTACCAGCTGGGCCTGAAGACCGGGATGATGCCCGAGGATCCGGAAGGCCTGGGCAAGTACGCCGACACCTGGTCCGGCAAGCTGATCGCCTGGGACCCGGTCAAGCAGCAACAAGCCTGGGAAGTGCCCTACGTCACCATCTTCAACGGCGGCACCCTGAGCACCGCGGGCAACCTGGTGTTCGAAGGCAGCGCCGACGGCCGCGTCATCGCCTACGCCGCCGACACCGGCAAGAAACTCTGGGAGCAACCGGCTGCCAGCGGCGTGATGGCGGCGCCCATCACCTACAGCGTGGACGGCGAGCAGTACGTGACCTTCATGGCGGGCTGGGGCGGTGCCTTCTCCACTTTTGCCGGCGCCCTCTCGCTGCGTGCCGGTGTGCAGCCGTACGCCCAGGTGCTGACCTACAAGCTCGGCGGTACGGCCGAACTGCAGGAACCCGCGCCGCGTGAGGATGCACCCAAGCCACCGCCTTTGACGGCCGATGCGGCTACGGTCGAGGCCGGCGCCAAGCTGTACGACGGCTACTGCTCGCAATGCCACGGTATCCACGCGGTCAGCGGCGGCGTGCTGCCGGACCTGCGCATGCTCGCCCCGGAAAAGCATGAGCAGTTCCTCGGCATTCTCCACGGCGCGCGCATTCCCGATGGCATGCCGTCGTTTGCCGAGGCGTTCAGCATGGACCAGATGGGCCAGATCCACCAGTACCTGATCAAGCGTGCCCACGACCGCGTGGAGCACGGCCCGAACGACCTGCCGCAGCCGACCCAGAAAACGGCCAGCAACTGACCCTCAGGAGACCGACATGACTGATCCAATCACCTACCAGAACTATATCGACGGCGCCTTCGTCGCCTGTGACAACCTCATCGAGGTGCGCAACCCGGCCACCGGTGCGGTGCTTTCCCGCGTGCCGGAATCCGACGCTGCCACCGCCGAACGCGCCATTGCCGCAGCCCGTGCTGCGCAAAAGGGCTGGGCGCAGAAGCCGGCCATCGAACGCGCCGGATACCTGCGCGCCATCGCCAGCAAGATTCGCCAGAACGCCGAGCGCCTGGCCCGCGTCATCACCGAGGAAGGCGGCAAGATCCAGAGCCTGGCGCTGGTGGAAGTCAACTTCACCGCCGACTACCTCGACTACATGGCCGAGTGGGCGCGGCGTATCGAGGGCGAGATCATCACCAGCGACCGTCCGGGCGAGAACATCTTCCTGTTCCGCAAACCGCTGGGCGTGGTGGCCGGCATCCTGCCGTGGAACTTCCCGTTCTTCCTGATCGCCCGGAAGATGGCGCCCGCGCTGGTGACCGGCAACACCATCGTCATCAAGCCCAGCGAGGAGACGCCAAACAACTGCTTCGAATTCGCCAAGCTGGTGGCCGAGACCGACCTGCCCAAGGGTGTGTTCAACGTGGTCTGCGGCAGCGGTGCCGGCGTCGGCAGCGCGCTGACCACCAGCGACAAGATCGACATGATCAGCTTTACCGGCAGCGTCGGCACCGGCCAGCGGATCATGGCCGCCGCGGCGCAGAACGTCACCAAGCTCAACCTGGAGCTGGGCGGCAAGGCGCCGGCGATCGTGATGAACGACGCCGACCTGGACCTCGCCATCACCGCCATCCGCGCCTCGCGCATCATCAACACCGGGCAGGTCTGCAACTGCGCCGAGCGCGTCTACGTGCAGCGCGGCGTGGCCGAGCAGTTCATCGAGCGCATCGCCGGCGCCCTGGCCGAAACGCGCTACGGCGACCCCATCGCCCAAGCGGATGTGGAAATGGGCCCGCTGATCAACGAGGCCGGGCTGCGCAAGGTCGAGCAGATGGTGCGTACCGCACAGAGCCAAGGCGCACAGGTGATCACCGGCGGCGCCGTGGCGGACCTGGGCAAGGGCTTTCACTACCAGCCGACGCTGCTCGCCAACTGCTCGCACGACATGGAGATCATGCGCCAGGAAGTCTTCGGCCCGGTACTGCCGGTGCAGATCATCGACGACCTGGACGAAGCCATCGCCCTGGCCAACGACTGCGAGTACGGCCTGACCTCCTCGATCTATACCCGCGACCTCTCCACCGCGATGAGGGCTGCGGCTGGTCTGGACTTCGGCGAAACCTACATCAACCGAGAGAACTTCGAGGCGATGCAAGGCTTTCACGCCGGGGTGCGCAAGTCCGGCATCGGTGGCGCCGACGGCAAGCACGGCCTGTACGAGTACACCCATACTCACGCGGTTTATCTGCAAAGCTGAGTGACTTGAGCTGACCAAGAACCCCGCCCCGGCGGGGTTCTTTTTTATGCGATCGAGCGATGACTAGCGCCTGACCCTAGGGTGGACCGAGGGGCGCTCCGCTTCAATCCACCGAAAACACCGAGTCACCTACGAGCATCATTTGCGCAGCGCGGTGAGACCGTAACGGTGCAGCTTGCGATAAAAGGTGGCGCGGTTGATGCCGAGGGAGCGAGCGGCCGACGTGACATTGCCGCCGTGCTGTTCGAGTGTCGCTTGCAGATGGGCCGCTTCGGCAGCGTCTCGGGTCGTCTCCAGCGACTGCGCAACGGGTGCCCGCTCCGCAGGCACCGACATGATCTCCGGCGGCAGACAATCGAGACCGATTATCCCGTCGTCCGCCAACGCGACCGCACAGCGCAGCACGTTGATCAGCTGGCGCACGTTGCCAGGCCACCCATAAGCGGCCAGACGCTCCATCGCCTCGGCGGTCAGCTCGACGTACTCATTCCCGGCCTCACGTTGCAGAACGCGGCGGATAAGCCCCGCGCGATCCGCCCGGTCGCGCAAGGCGGGCAGCCTGACCGTCAACCCGTTGAGTCGGTAATAGAGGTCCTCACGAAACTCGCCCGCAGCCACCATGGTGGGCAGGTCGCGATGCGTCGCGCACACCAGTTGCACGTTCAACGACACCGGTGTTGCGGCGCCCAGCGGCACCAGCTCCCGCTCGGCCAGCACGCGCAGCAGCCGCGTCTGCAGATGCGCCGGCATATCGCCGATCTCGTCGAGGAACAGCGTCCCGCCATTGGCTTGTTCCAGCTTGCCTTTCATCCCCTGACGGCTAGCGCCTGTAAAGGTACCGGCGCGATAGCCGAACAGCTCGCTCTCGATCAGCGACTCCGGGATCGCCGCGCAATTGAGCGCAACGAAGGGCCCCCTGGCGCGCGCGCTGGCGTGATGGATCGCCCGTGCAAAGGCTTCCTTGCCGGTGCCGGTCTCACCGGTCAGCAACAGCGGAATATCGCGATCGAGCACACGCCGCAGCTTCTGGACGGAGCGTTGCAGACCTGAGTCCTCCCCGGCCAAGTGTTCAAGCGTCGGCTCTGCCGGAACGACGCTCAGGCCACGCTCGTTCCTGGCGCGCCGCGCGGCGGTGGCCGGCATACGCAGCGTGACCTCCAGTGCAGGCCCGCCGGCCAGCCGTAGATTCGCGGCGCGCCGGCCACCCTGCGTCAGGGTTATCAGCTCATCCAGGGACGTCGACAAGACATCCTGAACCGCCACCCCCAGCAGCGCGCTCCCTTGGTCGGCGGCCACAAAAGCCGCTCGGTTGGCTCCGAGAATTCGGCCCGCCGCATCGAGCGCCAACAACCGCTCGTTGCCCAGGTCGCCGACATCACCGCCCAAGGTCAGCATTGCGTAACTGGCATAGCGCTGGCGGAAGCTCGCGTTCTCGATGAGTCGCGCGTACAGGCTCACCAACTGCAGTGTCAGATACTGCGCCTGCTTCGGCCCACCACTGTTGAGGCAGGAGGCATTGAGACACCCCAGCAACGCACCCTGAGGATCGAACAGCGGCGCCACCGAGCAACTCAACATGGCGTTGCTGCTGAGAAAATGCTCGTCCCGGTGGATGATCAGCGGCTGGCCCGCGGCCAGCCCGGTACCGATACCGTTGGTCCCTACCAGCGACTCGTCCCAGCAACTGCCGACCACCAGCCCCGAGTCCGCATAGGGGCTGTATTCCCCAGGCAGCCGCGCATCGAGCGTGATACCGCGGCGATCACTGAGCAGTACCGCAAACCCCGCTGGGTTCAGGCGCCGCGAGAGCCCTTCCATGCCCTGGCTCGCAATGGCCAGAAAGTCATGGTGCTCTTCTTGATGCAGGCGGATCTCGTGATGTCCAAGCTGAACGTGAGAAGCGGATCGAGCGGGATCGAGCCCGTGCTCATGCACGCTGCGGTACCACGATTCCGCTATCAACCGATCCGGATTGGATCCTCGGTCGGCGAAATGCGTGGCGACGAATGCGGAGAGTTCGGTTGGAAGCTCTGATGGCGGACGCGCGATCATGCGGGACTCCAAACAAGGCGCCGAGTCGGGCCATGCATAATTGTTCGTATCGGCCGCCGCAGCAGCCAAAACCAAGCCTAGCACGGCCGCTCCAGACAGGGCTGTCTGCCTGCCCGGTTGAGGTAATTAAGGTGACAGCTTCGGGAGTTGAACTTCGCAACCCCGCGCAGCTGAGGTGCTCCTTTCGGTGCAGAGGGGTAACGATTGAGAGAGCGATCACGCCTGGCGATAGGCGCTGGGCGTGACGCCTACCTCGCGGCGAAACACCTGGGAGAAATGGCTGGGACTCGAGTAACCGACTTCCAACCCGACGTCGATGATGCTGCGGTCCGTCTCCAGCAGCAGATTCCGGGCGCGGCTCATGCGCAAGCGAATGAAGTACTGCGAGGGTGACAGCCCGGTGGCACGCTTGAACATCCGACTGAAGTGGTACTCGCTCAGCTCCGCGACCTGCGCCAGCTTCACGAGACTGAATTCGTCAGCAAGGCCCTCGTTCATCGCCTCGATGACCCGGCGCAGCTTGTAGGCCTGCAGCGCATTGCTGCGCCGCGCGCCGCGGCGCGGGTCTAGGTAGCGGCGCACTAGATGCACGGCCAGCGCCTGGGCCAGACTGTGGGTGAACAAGGGGCTGGGTTGGCGCTCGTCGATGAGCTCTTGGCGCAGCTGCTCCAGCATCACGCTGATCCGTTCATCCTGCGCACCGGAAATATCGAGGAAGGTTACCGGGTCGGCGTGTTCGCCTAACACGTCGCTCGCGGCGTGATCGATCAGCGGCAGGCCGAGATACAAGTGCATCACTTCAAAAGTGTCGCAGCCTTGCGTCTGCCAGCGCATCTCGTAGGGCTCGGCGGTATTGGTGAGAAAGAAGTCACCGGCCTTGACGCTGGACGCCTGCCATGCCCCGCCAAGGTCACGCTCTTCGACGCGGGCCGCACCCTCCAGCACCCACACCAGAAGCGGCTCGACCACCGCGGGCACCAGAATCGGTTCGACGATGCTGCGATGGCTGAACCGCAACACCACCACGTCCTGCAACTGCGGGCGCGGCGGCGAGGCCTGCGGCGCACCCGGCAGGTAATGCAGCATCGATTGGCCCGTGATGCGCTGGGCATCGCTGGAAGCGGTGTTTTGGGGATCGGCTTGGCGCACAGGATGCTCCCTCGACAGAGCCCTCTGGCGAGGGCTGGCATCGATAGGTTAGCGCAGCGGTCTTGGCCTTGAGCAAGGCCGCTCGGTCGCTCAGCTGACCAACACAGGGATGGGCGCATCCAGGGCAAGGGCCGCCCGGACCGGGTCGAAGTATTCGCGGATAAACGCAAGCTTACCGTCTTCGACGCGTACGAACAGCACGTAGTCCTGCTCGTAGATGCGCCCCGTCGGTTTGATCAGGCCCTCGGCTTTCACCTCGGCGCTGGCTTCCAGCGGGTTCGCGCCAGGGTGAATCCGTAGGTCATGAAAGCGGAAGTTATCCACCGCACCGATGAACCAGCCCACATGGCCAAGCACCTGATCGCGCCCGTCGAGGCGCGCCGGGTGGCCGAGTGTGGGCGCAAACGGCAACTCCCACACCAGATCATCAGCGATCAGGGTCTTCCAACGTTCAGGATCATCGACGAAGGTTTCGAAATGCAGGCGAAGCAGCTGTTCGGCGGTCATGGTGTTTGCTCGTATCCAGGAGAAAGGGCAGAAAGGGCTTGCCAAAGGGCAAGCCCTGAACGATCAGCCGAACAGCTTGATGGCCGTCTTGGCAATCAGCTCGCCCTGGTGGCGGGCACCGTCCAGCTCGATATCGCTGGGCTGACGCGAGCCGTCGCCGCCGGTAACGGTGGTCGCGCCGTAGGGTGCACCGCCCACCACTTCGGAAACGCTCATCTGGCCCTGGTGGCTGTACGGCAGGCCGACGATGGTCATGCCGAAGTGCAGCAGGTTGGTGATGATCGAGAACAGCGTGGTTTCCTGACCGCCATGCTGGGTGGCGCTCGCCGTGAAAGCGCCGCCCACCTTGCCATTGAGCGCACCGCGCGCCCAAAGCCCGCCGGCCTGATCGAGGAAGGCGGCCATCTGGCTGCTGATGCGGCCGAAACGGGTGCCGGTACCGACGATGATGGCGTCGTACTGTTCGAGCTCGGCGACCGTCGCAACCGGTGTGGCCTGGTCCAGTTTGAAGTGGGCACCGCGGGCGATTTCTTCCGGGACCGTCTCCGGGACGCGCTTGACGTCCACTTGTGCACCGGCCACTCGTGCGCCCTCGGCTACGGCGTTGGCCATTGTTTCGAGATGCCCGTAGGACGAGTAATAAAGAACCAGAACCTTAGCCATGAGATGCCTCCATTGAGCAAGTGCCAGCGGCCGTGTTGCCGCGATGGAGGCAATGTCTCATGGCGCTACGATCGAAGATAGAAGACTAATTTCGAGAGTTAGGTTCGACTTTATCGAATAGTTAAAGCCCGTTCGGATACCTGCGCTTTGAACCGTTCTATCAACCAGTTCGCTGCCGGGCCGGGCGGTGTGTCGGTGCGGTAGATGACATCGAAGGTGTAGTCGCCGACGAAGCAGTCGGGCAGGTCGAGTTGCACGAGGCGGCCGCTGGCCAGGTCATCGCGAACCATGTCGATCGGCATGTTGCCCCAGCCGATGCCTTCTCGAAGCAGCATGTGTTTGGCGCCTAGGTCCGCCAGTCGCCAGGTGCGCGTGCCGACCACGGCGAACTCCTGATCCTCGGTGAGCCGGGAGCGGTCGGTCAGGACCAGTTGCACGTGCGTGCGCCCAGCGCCCGGCGCGTGCGGGCCCGATTGCGCCAGCGGGTGGTCGGGCGCGGCCACCGGAACCAGCGCCACCTTGCCTACGCCGATACGTTCGATGCCGTCGATGCTGGCGGTCAGCGGTCCGCTCACGCCCAACGTGGCGCCGCGGTCGAGCACGCGTTGCGTCACCCCGCCAAGGGCTTCGATATGCAGGTGCAGCGACACGGTGGGAAATTCCTCGCGAAAGGCTTTTAGCGCATCGACCACCCGTTCGCGGGGCAACATCACGTCGAGCACCAGATGCACCTCGGCTTCCAGACCGTGCAACAGCCCACGGACCTTGGCTCTCAGCCCGTCGATGCCGCTATAGATGGTGCGGGCTTCGGCCAGCACCGTTCGGCCGGCGTCGGTCAATTGCGGTTTGCGGGTGGTTTTGCGGTCAAACAGGCTGACGCCCAGCTGCATTTCCAGATTGGCGATGGAGTAGCTCACAACCGACGTGGCGCGGTGCAACTTGCGCGCCGCGCCAGCAAAGCTGCCGACATCGACCACGGTGAGAAACACGCGCAGTTGATCGAGCGTTGGGGTGCCTGGGTCTGAAATCATTTCTAATCCCTCGAACGTTTTGATGCATATTATCCGGGTTTTTCAGATAAGCCAGCAGGGCTAGAGTGACCTCACCTTCACTAATTCAACGAGACCGGCCATGACCCTGCAAACCTCCGCCACCGGCGCCATCGAGCAAATCATTCTTCCCAACGTCCGCGACATCGGCGGGTTCGATGTGCGCCGTGCGCTGCCTTCCGTGCAGCGGCGGATGGTCGGGCCGTTCATCTTTCTCGACAGCTTCGGGCCGGTGGTCTTCGGGCCGGGAGAAGGCATGGACACCCGCGCGCATCCGCACATTGGCTTGTCGACCATCAGCTACCTGCTGCAAGGTGAAATGCTGCACCGCGACAGCGCCGGGCATGTTCAGCAATTGCGTGCAGGGGAAATCAACCTGATGACGGCCGGGTGCGGCATCGTCCACTCCGAGCGATCCAGCGATCCGGTCTGGGCCAGCGGTGGCGGGCTCATGGGCTTCCAGGTCTGGGTCGCGCTGCCCGAGTCGCATGAGGAGGCCGAGCCTGGCTTCCAGCATCTGCTGGCCGAGCGTATTCCGCATATCGACGGTGACGGCGCTTCGCTGAGTCTGCTGGCCGGTTCGCTGGACGGCCTCAAGTCGTCCACCCGGACCGTCTCGGATCTGTTCTACGCCGATCTCCAACTGCAAGCGGGCGCACGTTATCGCCTGTCGGCCGAGCATATCGAGCGCGCGCTGTATGTCGTCAGTGGCGAGGTCGAAGTGGTGGGGCAGCCGGGGCGATTCGGGGCCGAGCGCCTGGTCGTGCTGCGCCCGGACAGCGAAGTGGTGCTGCATGCCATCGGACCCGCCCGACTTCTGCTGCTTGGTGGCGAGCCACTGGAAGGTCGTCGGCACATTTATTGGAATTTCGTGTCGAGCCGACCCGAGCGCATCCAACAAGCGGCCGAAGACTGGCGGGCGCGGCGCTTCCCTGATGTGCCGGGCGATATGGATTTCATTCCGCTGCCAGACGATTCCCAGGTGCGCTGGCGTTTCAAGACGTGATCTGCGCCGGCTGACCCATGTTCTACGTCGGCGCAAAACCCCGACAGCCCCGGCAAACCTGCGAAAGCCCGCCCCAGCGCATTGCGAGACAGTGAAGCTGTCGATAACGACAGCGCCTCACGGGCGCCGAGCCGGCGAATGTCTCCTCGGCTCGCAACGCAGGAGAGCACCATGACTGATTTCACGCACAGCATTCCTCACGAAGTCGAAGGCAAAGTTGCGCTGGTCACCGGCGCCGCCAGTGGCATCGGCAAGGCGATCGCCCTGTTGCTGCATGCACGTGGCGCCAAGGTCGTTGCCGAAGACCTGAACCCCGCCGTCGAAGATCTCGCCCGTCCCGGGCTGGTCCCGCTGGTGGCCGACATCAGCGAAGACGGCGCCGCGGAGCGCGCGGTCGGTCTGGCTATCGAGCAGTTCGGCCGGCTGGACATCCTGGTCAATAACGCAGGGATCATCATCAACAAGCTGGTCGTCGACATGACTCGCGAAGACTGGGAGCGCATCCAGGCGGTCAATGCCACCGCGGCATTCCTGCATTGCCGCGAGGCGGTCAAGGCAATGATGCCCAACAACTCCGGGGCCATTGTCAACATCGCCTCCTATGCGTCCTACTTCGCCTTTCCGACCATCGCCGCCTACACCGCGTCCAAGGGCGCGCTGGCCCAACTGACCCGCACGCTGGCGCTCGAAGCCATCGAGCATGGCATTCGCGTCAATGCCATCGGCGTTGGCGACGTGGTCACCAACATCCTCAACGATGTCGTTGAAGACGGCCCGGGTTTCCTGGCCCAGCACGGTGAAGCCGCGCCTATCGGCCGTGCTGCGCAGCCTGAGGAAATTGCCGAGATCGTTGCCTTTCTCGCCTCGGATCGCGCGAGTTTCATGGTCGGCTCGGTCGTCATGGCCGACGGCGGCATGACCGTCAAAGCCGGCTGATCGAGTTGCACAAGCAGCGGCCGGCCGGATGGGGCAAGTGAAGCCGTGAATCGACAGGGACGTCGGCAACGCCATACAGGATCAGGCAAACGCGCGACACGTTCGACATAACGGCCCAACGGCCACTCTCCCTAATCTGGACTCACGAAACGGATGACACCAAACGGCCCGGACAGGCCATCCGTACCCGCTATTCGACTTGTAGGTCATCACCATGAAAAACATCAGCCAACTGTTGATCGGTACCGCCCTGAGCGCCTTCATCGTCTCCACCGCGAACCTGGTCCCGGTCGGCCTGGCCGTCGCTGAAGATGGTGCCGAGCGTAACCCAGGATTTCGCGTCGCCGAAGACGGCTCGGAGCGCACCGCCATCAGCCGCCTCGGCTGATGGCTCCGCAGATGGAGCGCCTGACATGCAAAGCACGCAACCTTCTGTCGCAACTCACCCTTATGCCGGCATGTGGATTACCGCTGATGGATACATTCGCCACGAGTTGCTGCCCAACGGGCGCTACGACGAGGCACGAGGGAATCGCAAGAGCGCCTATCAGGGACGCTACGAGGTGGAAGGCGACTACATCCGTTACCGGGACGACACGGGCTTCACCGCGGACGGGGAATTTCGCGATGGCATTCTCTACCACGCCGGTATGGTGCTCTACCGCAGGTAATAGCCAGCCCGGCGTCTTGACCGGGCTTCTCTCGTCTCGCCGGCATACGGATTCGTGGCATCAGTGATTGGCTTTGCTAACCTTTGACCACTCTCGAGGGCCTTCACATGGATACGAACAACGATTCCGACCTCCAGAACACCGCAGCCTACCGCGCCGAACTGATACGGATACTGACGCGGCGGATCCCCAGCCCCGGCACCTACGAAACAGCCATCGCACCGCTGCACGTCATTCGCATGGACGCGCCGTCCGAGCTCATCCACACCGTGCACCGACCCGCGCTCTGCCTGATCGTTCAAGGGCGCAAGGATGTCGGCCTGGGTGATGAACAGTACCGTTACGACCCCCTCAACTATCTGGTGGTATCGGTCACCTTGCCCGTCTCTGGACGCGTGATCGAAGCGAGCCCTGAAGCGCCTTACATCTGTATTCGGCTTGATTTCGATCCGGCTGAAATCGCCCAGCTGATCGCCGAAGCGCCGCCCGCTGGCGTGCCGGACGAGCCGAGCCGCGGCCTGTTCCTCGACCGCATCGATGCTCCGTTGCTCGACACCATGCTGCGCCTGGTGCGCCTGCTCGATACGCCACGGGACATCGGCATGCTCGCGCCGCTGGCCTTGCGCGAGCTCTATTACCGCTTGCTGCGCGGTAGCCAGGGGCGTCGGCTCTACGAAATTGCGATCGGTGATACGCAGACGCACCGGGTGACGCGAGCGATCGACTGGCTAAACAAGCACTACACCGAACCCCTGAGGATCGACGAGCTTGCCCGTGTGGCAAATCTCGGCAATTCGACACTGCATCACCGCTTCAAGGCGGTCACCGCCATGAGCCCGCTGCAGTACCAGAAGCAGCTGCGCCTGCAGGAGGCGCGCCGGCTGATGATCAGCGAAGGGCTCGACGTTTCCAGCGCTTGCTACCGCGTCGGCTACGAAAGCCCCTCGCAATTCAGCCGCGAGTACAGCCGTCAGTTCGGCTCACCGCCGTCAAAGGATGTCAGCCGGTTACTGCGCAGCGCTTGATGCTACCTACCACTAACTGTTGGGATTGGTTTCAGCCCGTTACAACTGCCGCTATTGGCCGAGAAGCAGCTAGTTAGCGAACGGCAGCCGTCGGCCGATTCTATTGAAAAAGTAGCTTCAGCGGCCGGCCGGTCAGATGTGCCTGCTGTCGAAGTGGCTGCTGTCGAAGTGGCTGCAAGCCACTTAAAGTTGCCTTTCGGCGTTTCACTGAGCGTCCTTGCTCAGGTTTGAGGGGTTGGCGCGAAGGCCGTCAGCAGCGAGGCGATGCCGAACGCCACCAGGCCGGTGAGCAGCACGCGGCGGTAGCCGATGCGGTCGGCCATGGTGCCCATGGGCACCAGTAGGCCCGCCATCAGCAGCGGGTAGATATCGATGATCCACAGCACCTCGGTGGCCGAGGCGCCGAGCGCCAGGGTCAGCGAGCAATGGCTAGGGCACGTCAACATTAGCACGACACGTGCATATGATCGCCGTCAGCACCGACCAAAAGACTCACCGACATACAGAGTAAAGTACTATGCTTGTGCCGGTTGGGCCATCGAAATTATTGAAACACCTGCCACAATCACAACGATTGAGAATAACTTCCGGATAAAACCGCCTGGCGCGATATCTTCGGTAAATAGTTTCGGAAAGAATTTGGTGACAATGTAGCCAAGGATCAAAACGAACAGCGGATGGATGCTGACTATGACAGCGACAAGTGCCGCTCCTCCACCAACAGCGAGTGCGGCCATGAAAAATACATACCCCCCAACGTCAAAGAGGTTTGTAAGTCCAAAGACGCAGAACTGATGCAAGCTCAGCTTTGATAGATCATTAAGTATCAAGGCTCGCCAGGCAGGCCACAAGAGAAGCAGAGCGCCACCGAGAGAGTATCCAGCGAAATTGAAAATCAAAACTGTTTCAAGTGATTTTGATATCAAAAGAAAATCAGATATCAGAGTTGAAATGGCACCGAAAAGCGCGGAAACCAGCAGAACCACTACATGCCTAGACTGACCAAGCCCTCGTACTGTCTGCCGAGACACGGAGAGCAAAAGTATCCCCGCTATGATTAAAAAGAACCCAAAAATTTGCCATTCAGAAGGTACGGAATGGAAAAATAACACAGACGCTATCAGCACAAAAACAGGCTCGGACTGATGAATTGGGATGACTGCTGAAACATCCATTTGTTCAAGGGAGTAGCTATAAGAAAAATACTGACCAAATATTGCCAATCCTGACAATAGATTGAACACAACGAACCAAAGCTCAACATCTTGAGGGAGAAACACCAGATAGATTACAGCCGCAAAGAAAATGTTCCCTATGCTCAACAGGAACACGAATGGTATATAGTGTGAGGTGATATTATTAATTGCGAACTTATCGACGATATTCGAAAGACTCCATAATACCGGCGCCATTAAGGCCAGGTACAACCATGTCATTGATCAGCTCCCAACTTACTGATAATCGTATTTTTACTATACGACAACAGCTCGCCTGAAAAATCATCCGTGTCGTGGTCAAATATAAAGGTATTGTTATACCCAAACCCGTCAGCTGTTTCGAACTTAATAATTTCGTCAAGTATCCCTGCCGCCTCCACGAACCTGTCTGAATGATGCGCCCTCAGCAGCTTCATAGCATTACCGTAATGTGCCGCCTCGTCGCGCGCTGCATTTCTGATCCATATAGACAAGCACTGCGGACCAAGCGTGTCAAAAAAAGAAAAATCCTGCTTGTAAGCTCTTGTGCTCGTTACTTCATCAAAAGCAATGGAAAGCAATATAGTGAACTCGTCTACAAGGAAGCCATCTATTAGATCAAAGCTGGGTTCACGCGAGCCTATTTTCCGATCTATATCACTCTCCTCCATATCAAAAAGGACACTGTTGATTCTGCGCAAGCCCCGGTAGTGGTTCTGTTCATCAAGATGCCATAGACATACAAACTCGATAAAGTCATCTGACAGCGCTAGGTCTTTCCGGTCCAGAAGGTATCTTAGAAAATACTTGGAATCGTACTCTGAACTCATGTCATGCCAGAAATGCACTTTGCGTTTGGCAATATCTTCTTCTGTTGCTGTGATGGAGGACGGGATGAGGCCCTTAAGTAGTTCTACCGAAGACCAGTCGTAACTTTTCAATCCGATAGCTGATTTCACGTAGCTCATGTAAGGGCCCCTTAGGCAAGGAAATTTTCAAATTGCCAAGCATCGTTGCTCTTCCGAGGGAAGAGGCCTTGATCATCCTTGATGGGTGACCAATCGGTGTATACCCCGACAACTTCACCAAGGTAGGGACGCGCGTAATCAAGTATGGCTTCGAAATCTATTTCATCAGCTTCCACAATTCCTTGTTGCGGATTGGCCAATGCCCACTTAATGCCAGACACAACGCCAGCAACCACTTGTAGTGACGTCGCCGAACAAAGCCCGTCTATTTTCTTCGCTTCGTGATTACTCAGCGTTGAACCCAGCCAATAAGCATTGTTGGCATGTCCCATTAGCAGTACGCCAAGGAAGTCAGCACCGGAAGCTATTTCCGTGCCGGAGAGTACTCGTTTACTTTCTTGAGGCTGCCACGATCGTCCGTTAAATTCATGGAGCGATAGGATAGCGTCACCGCAGGGGTGGTAGGCATAGTGAACAGTTGGACGGTACATGACCTCGCCATTTTCTATATGCGTTAAATAGTCAGCGATGGATATCGACTCGTTGTGTGTTATGAGAAAGCCTAGGCAGGGACCCTGTGCTGGCGTCCATGTTTTTACCCTGACGCTTGCGCCAGGTTTGTTAAGATAAATAGCACAGCGTGATCCGTTATGATGTTCCTGAGCATCTAGGGGTAGACCATCCTCATGCGTTCCCCAGCCAAGCTCAGCTGGCTGGCATCCCTCACTAATGAATCCGTCTACCGACCAAGTATTTACGAATTCATTCGGGCGTTTAGGCTCTAATGGAAGCTGGGTATCATGCTCTGCGATATGGATGGTGCGGATACTGAGTTTCGAGGCGAGCGCTGCCCAATCTTGCTGGGTGCGGGGCACTTCTTCGTCGTCGGGTATCAACGTTGACTTTAGGTTATGGAGGGCTTTCTTAATGAAGTGCGAGACGATTCCAGGATTTGCTCCGTGCGCGATAACCGCAGTGGGGCCTGTTGGAAATTGTTTCCTTAGGGCTAGCATCTCCTCTCGCAATGCATAATTTGTCCGGCCGGATGCTTCGATAGACGGGTCAACATAATGGCCGCCCCATGGCTCAATGCAAGTATCTATATACAGAGCTCCCCGCTCTTGGCAGTAGGCAACAAGGTCTGTGCTGGAGACATCAACTGATAGATTTATAACGAACGTTTCGGAATCTACCGTTGAAAGTAGTTCTTTATAGTTATCCTTTGTCACTGCAGATTGAACAAAGGTCAAACCGCTTATACAGCCTGGTGCTGATGGATTTTTTGGGTCAATGATCATTATCTTTGAGAAGACCTGACCCAGCTCCTTTGTCAGGATCGGCAGTAATGCGGTAGCTATAGATCCGTATCCTACAATAATTACTTTCAAAATTATTGGCCTCGCATATGGTTGTCAGGAATTTTCCAATCGCTGATAGTTACGGCGCTTCGAGCGACCACAGCGATGATGCCGACATATTAACGTAAAGACGTGGATAGTCGGCAGAGGGACTACTAACAGACAGACTGAGGAACAGTTTTATATTAATCTTTTATTGTGAACTTTTGATGAAGTACTGACGCGATTTCGGCTCCACAGAAGAGACTTAGCGACCGGGGATAGAATCTCGGAATATTTTCGTACTTCGCAAGCGTAAAATTCGCTGGAGTACCATGACTTTTAGTCATAGTGAAGCGCGAGGGATAGGAGATACTTAACTGCTGCTCGGACGAGCAGGACACCGGCACGAGTGGGAGCCGGTCACTCATACCGGCTCTTGCGCTGGTTGTTGGTGCAAAAACAGCTTCAGATAGGGCAGGATAGGTGGCGCACGACAGTTAGTCGCTAAGATCCAGCAGTGGCTGGCGCATGCGAACATCGGCACAGCGCGGATCTACGATTGAAGGCAGATACGGTCAGAGGACTTGCCTATCACCGTCAGGATCGGCAGATGGTTATTCGAGCGGTGGAGATGACGATTTGGCAACGCCAGGGTAACTGGTCGATGATTCCGCATTCGGATCGAGGCAGCCAAGGCGGATTCAACCGGTCGTCGCAACACAGGATTGTTGAACAGATTTTAGATACTCATTCAGAGCTTCAGCGGGTGTTTTCCAGCCGAGTGTTTATGGCTTCGTGAGAGATGCGCATGGATTCATCGTCCGGAAAATCGATCTGGAGCCGGTTGGCAATCTGTTCGGGCGGCCAGCCATTGACCCATTTACGGTCATTGCGATGTGGTTATTTCGACCTTTGAAGGGAGCTTGTCGAGGCCCGGCGATTCCGCCCCGATGACGAAACCAGCGAGTGCCTACTACGGATGAGACGCCAACGGCCTGTGCTGCCTTTTCGCTTGTGATGCCGGTTGCGATCTGCACCCAAAACAGCCGCTCGATCTCATTACGAAGTGACGGCGCGCCTGGCGAACGCATCGCTCCCCGGCCCGTCAATTTCTGCATCCCTCCTGCGGGTCGTCCCATAAACATTACGACCGGTTGAATCCGCCCCAATTCACCAGTGGTGACTACCAGCGCTTTGTGAATCGCAACACGCTAGTCTGCGCGTGAGTGCCGTCGGGCATTGCGGCGACAACGCGGCCTGTGAAGGCTTCTTCGGTCAACTCAAACGGGAGCGCGTTGCCCATCAGTTGTATCGAACACGTGATGAAGCGCGGGCAGAATTATTCGATTACATCGAACGATTTATAACCCACGCATGCGTCGTAGAGTCGCCAGGCAAGACCTGAAGTTTTCAGACCTTTCAAAACCGTCCGTGGAAATGGGGTAGAACCCCCCACTCCATCAGCGAAACCTAGGTCCGCTTCTGGCCGAAAGCGGCCGCGACCCCAAGCCGCGGCCGCAAGTAGAGAGGACACCCGGCGAACGGTACAACCGTATCCACTCTCGCACCGTAACCGAGCTCCCGCTCGGCGGTCGCCGGAAACTGTTCAACCCCGCCGGCGGCCAAATGCTTCATTAGCAAAAGCGGCTCGTACCGCTTTCCCTGCCTCGACTCATTGTCGGGGCATCCGCTGGTGAAGGAATTCCGATGAAGCATCCGAAACTCATCCATCACGGCGCTCATGAAGGCGTCACCGGGTCGTGCCATCAGTTGTGGATGGATGACAGCTGTAGCGTCCTTATCGATTGCGGCCAGTTTCAAGGGCAGGATGCAAATTCAGATGACGATGAGCTGGCGCTGGATTTCTCCATCGAGGGCATCAAGGCGTTGATCGTGACCCACGTGCACATCGACCACGTGGGACGGATTCCGAACCTCCTGGCGGCGGGGTTCAGCGGGCCGATCCTGTGCAGCGAGCCGTCCGCCCGGCTGTTGCCGATCGTGCTGGAGGACGCCTTTCGCCTGTCCACCAGCCGTGATCAGGCGCAACTGGAGCGTTATATCAAGGTAGTCGAGCAGCGCATCATCGCCCTGCCCTACGGCCACTGGTTCACCCTGAACGAGACGGATAGCGGCGGCTGCCGGGTACGCTTGCAGCCGGCCGGGCATGTGTTGGGGTCGGCTTATGTCGAGCTGGAACTAAGTGACGCCGAGGGCCCGGCAGAGCGGGTGGTATTCAGCGGTGACCTGGGCGCTCCGCATTCACCGCTGCTACCTGACCTGGTGCCGCCCGAACGCGCGGACCTGCTGATTATGGAAAGCACTTATGGCGACCGCCGGCATGAAGACCGCGTGCATCGGCGCGAACGGCTGCAGGCGGTCATCGAGCGGGCCCTGGCCGACGAGGGCACCGTGCTCATCCCCTCGTTCAGCATTGGCCGAACTCAGGAGCTGCTGTACGAGCTGGAAGAGATCCTCCATGAGCGGAGCGAGTTGGTAGAAGCGGACAGGACGGTGGGCGAATCCGGGCGGCAAGCGCAGGAAGGCGATCCCGATATCGACTGGCCGCAGATTCCGATCATTCTCGACTCGCCGTTGGCCAGCCGATTCACCGCAACCTACAAGGAGCTGCAGGCATTCTGGGACGAAGATGCTCGCGATCGTATGAAGGAAGGCCGCAAGCCGCTGTCGTTCAAGCAGCTCATCACCGTCGACAGCCACGACGAGCATATGCGCATCGTCGAGCACCTCACCCAGACCGCACGGCCCGCAATCGTCATCGCGGGCAATGGGATGTGCTCGGGCGGGCGGATCGTCAACTACTTGAAAGCGATGCTGGGCGATCCGCGCCACAATGTGGTGTTCGTCGGTTATCAGGGCAAGGGCACGCCGGGGCGCGACATCCAGACCCATGGACCGGATGGTGGTTTCGTCGATCTGGACGGACAGCGCATCGACATCCGCGCCGGTATCGACAGCGTCGGTGGCTATTCCGCACACGCCGATCAAGCTGACCTGGTCGGCTTCGTCACCCGGATGACGGAATGGCCGAAGGAAATCCGCCTCATCCACGGCGAAGACCAGGCCAAGCAGCGACTGGCCGATGTGCTGCGGGCTCGGTACCGGGAAGTCGGAAAGAACGGGGAGATCGCCATCCCCTAGGTTGCCGCCCCTGGCGCGCATGCCTGTAGTACCGGTATGGATGTGTCGGAGCGCCCCGTGCACAGCGGGATCCGTCCTTTGACGGCTCGCTTGTTACCGGTGCTAGAGTGCGTGTTTGCATCATCCAACCACGTAGCGAGGGGTCCATGCTCAATCATGTAATGGTCGGTTCGAATGATATTGAACGGTCGAAGCGGTTCTACGACGCAGTGCTCGGTGTGCTCGGCGCAGGCGAACCGCTCCGCAATACCGCTCCTTCCGGGCACACTCGCCTTTTCTACCATCACGACGGGAGCCTGTTCGGTGTCACCGAGCCCATCAACGGTGAACCAGCGACGGTAGCCAATGGCGGCACGATTGGCTTCAAATGCAACTCACCCGAGCAGGTCCAGGCGTTTCACGACGTAGCCGTCGCGCATGGCGGCACCACCTGTGAAGAGCCGCCGGGGCTGCGTGAAGGCAGCCTCGGCGCGATGCACCTGGGCTATGTACGCGATCCTGACGGAAACAAACTGTGCGCGATCTACCGCGCCCCGTAACCGCTTGTTCAGCGCCGTGCGGCCATGGTGCGGCGCTGAATGAAAGTCGATGCGTCGCAGCCCGTTGCGGCGCATCCACCTGTTTGCCTTCTGGCCGCAATCGGGCCTGGTTGAATGGTCGAATCCGATTTCATTGAGCGCTTAGACCGGTTTGTCGGGTTGTACGACGGCACGCCATTGCGCGATGCGGCTCGCCAGCAGATCAGCGACTGGCAGGCAGGCGCCGAGCCGGTAGAGGTTCCAGTAATGCCCCTCCAGCGTGCGGTTGACCAGCAGCGTACCGGACGCCGGCTGCAGACTGCCGAGCGCAGACATCAGCAACGGCGAGAGTTCGACCAGTTGCTGATGCAGGGACGCGCCGCGAAAATCCCATTGCGCTCCGGGTTGCAGTAACGGATGCAGCAGGAGATGAATGCGGCGATACAGGCCATGCGGCGGGGCGCTGCCTGGCTGGCGCCCACCGAGAGCCTGGAAGCCCGCCTCCAGCGCCTCGCTGGATGGGCCGCGCAAGGCATCGAAGATCTGTACATAAGCGCGCAGCAAGCGCATCGGCAGCGGGACGACACTGCCGAAATCGTAAATCACCAGTTCCCCGGCCTCGGTCCAGGCAAGATTGCCCGGATGCGGGTCGGCGTGCAGTTGTCCGAGGCCGAATGCCTGCTCGGCGAGCCAGTCGCAGAGGGCTTCGGCCAGTCGCTGACGAATCTCGGCGGATGCCTGGTCGACCTCATTCATCGAGCGCCCCGGCAGCTCTTCCAGCACCAGCACACCAGGGCGGCACAGCGCCACGACAGAAAACGGAATGCGCACGCCGGGCCAGTCCGCGAAGTGCTGGCGAAAGCGCTCAAGATTGTCGCGCTCGGCACCGTAATCGAGTTCCTGGTCGATCGCGCGTTGCAGCTCGCGGTAGACCGACTCGAGCCGCGCCGAGGGCGTGCCGAATAGCCGCCCCAGCGGCATCAGCCGGCGCAGCTGCCGCAGGTCGGCATCGCAAATCGCACGATGCCCGGGTACTGGATCTTCATGATCAGCGCTCGCCCCTGCCGGTCACGCGCACGGTGCACTTGCCCCAGCGACGCCGCCGCGGCGGGTTGCGCCTCGATGGTGTCGAACAGCTCATACAACCGGCCGTGGTAAAGGCGCTGCAGGTGGGATTCGAGCGGGGCGAACGGCAGTGACGGGACCTGATTCTGCAGCCGGGACAGCGCCGCGCTGATCGGTGGCGGCAGCACATCCTGCCATTGCGATGCCTGCTGACCGAGCTTGAGCACCGGGCCCTTCATCTGCCCCAGCGTATCGCCCAGCAGCTCACCGACCGGCGCCCAGTCGATACTCGCCTTACCCGACGTGATGCGCTGCACCACGAGATTGCCAGCGATCCGCGCGCCGGTGCCACCCAGGAGCAGCAACCGGCCGAGAGCCGAGGCCGATGGACGTGAGGGTCGTGACATCCGGGCCACCTGATCAAACAAAGCCCGATCATGGGCCAGCCGGTCAGGCGATCCAAGCGCCAATGATTACGATCTGTTGCATCGGCGCAGCGCAGGCGGTGCACTCGCACCTTACAAGCGAAACGACATCCGAACGGCTCTACGACGTGGCCTAGCGCCTATGACAGCGTTCCGGTGATGACCGCTAACGGCAGGGGGAAGGGGAACGGTGCGACGAAAGCCCAGTCGGATTAGAGGACGGTGCCCCTCGGTTATCGCCTGCCGGCAGCATCTATGCGAAGCTTCGTCAGAGCCATCGGCGAACCGATTGAAGGGGCTTTTTGCCCGACCGCCACGCGGCATTTACGGGCGTGTTCCAGCTGCTTCATTGCCATACGTCACGAAGCTTGGAACAAGGACACGCAGCCTCCGCCTGGAGCCCTGCGTAAGGAGTATGGAATGACCGATTCCTTTGATCAGTTGCCGACGACCGATGACGAATGCCCTCGTATCTCGACTGGCAGCGCAGGCCTCGACGACATCCTCGGTGGGGGACTGGACCCTAATCGAATGTATCTCTACGAGGGCAGCCCAGGCTCCGGCAAGACCACTATCGCTCTGCAGTTTCTTCTCGAAGGTGTACGCCATGGCGAGCGAGTGCTCTACATAACGCTCTCGGAAACCAAGAAGGAACTGGAACTCGTCGCCAAGCGTCACGGCTGGACGCTCGATGGTATAGATGTTTTCGAGCTGGTGACGCCCGAAGACGCCCTCGACCCCGAGCTCGAACTGACCGTGCTGCATCCGGCCGAGATGGAGCTGAGCGAGACCACCAAACAGGTCTTCGACCGCGTCAGCGCAACCAACCCGACCCGGGTTATTTTCGACAGCCTGTCCGAAATGCGTCTGCTGGCGCAGAGCCCGCTGCGCTATCGCCGACAAGTCCTGGCGCTCAAGCACTTCTTCACCACGCGCCGTTGCACGGTGATCCTGCTCGATGACCAGACCTCCGAAAGCGGCGATCTGCAACTCCACTCGATTTCACACGGGGTGGTGATGCTGGAGCAGTTGGCCATTGATTACGGCGCGGAGCGTAGACGCCTGCGGGTGATCAAGATGCGCGGCATCAAATTCCGGGGCGGCTACCACGACTTCACGATCAAGACCGGCGGCCTGGCGATCTACCCGCGCCTGATCGCCGCCGAACACCACTCGCCGTTCGTCGGCGAATTCACCTCGAGCGGCAACGACGAACTGGACAAGATGCTGGGCGGCGGTCTGGAACGTGGCACCAACGCATTGCTGATCGGAGCGGCCGGCGTCGGTAAATCCTCGGTGGCACTGGGTTTTGCCGCAGCGGCCTGCAAGCGCGGCGAGCACGTGGCGTTTTTCATCTTCGACGAGGGCATCGGCACGCTGCTGGCGCGCGCTCGAGCGCTCGGCCTGGATCTCGAACCCTGGATCGAACGCGGTCTGCTGCACCTGCAACAGATCGATCCCGCCGAGCTGTCGCCCGGCGAGTTCACCGCCGCCGTGAGGCACAGCGTCGAGGAGCAAGGGGCGCAACTGGTGATACTGGATAGCCTCAACGGCTACCTGAACGCCATGCCCGATGGCCGTTTCTTGATCCTGCAAATGCACGAGCTGCTGAGCTATCTGGGTCAGAAAGGTGTGATCAGCGTGATGGTGCTCGCTCAGCACGGCCTGGTGGGACCGATGGATACGCCCATCGATATCAGCTATCTCAGTGATGCGGTTATCATGCTGCGCTACTTCGAGCATGCCGGCGTCGTCCGGCGCGCGATGTCTGTGGTTAAAAAGCGCAGCGGACGCCACGAAAACAGCATCCGGGAGTTTCGCCTTGGCGCTTCCGGCATCAAGGTCGGACTGCCGCTCGTGCACTTCAGCGGCATATTCTTGGGCACGCCGACGTACACCGGCGATGCCAGCCCTCTCATGAAAGACGAGCATGACGACGCCTAAGCGAGAAAGCCCATTAGTAGTCGTCTTCGCACCCATCGGCAGGGACGGCCCGGCAACGGCCGACCTGCTGCGCCGCAGCGGGATGGCTGCCGATGTCTGCCACAGCGTCGCCGAGGTGCTGGAGCGCGCCGAACACGATGCCGACGCGGTGTTCATCGCCGAAGAGGCCTTGTTCGGCCAGGACCTTAAGGCCCTGGGTGCGTGGGTCGATGCACAACCGGCCTGGTCCGACTTTCCGTTCGTGGTGTTGACCAGCAAGCACCGACAGCCGGCGGTCAGTGCCTGGCGGCAACGCCTGGTCGCGGCGTTGCGCAACGTCTCTCTGCTCGAACGCCCGGTGCAAAGCATCACCCTCACCAGCGCCGTCCAGGCGGCCATACGCGGCCGCCTTCGCCAGTACGAGGTCCGCGCATTGATCGAGGCCCGCGAGCAGGCCTCGCATGAGCTCGAAGCGCTGGTGGTCGAACGTACCCGGGCACTGGAGCAGGCCAACGTCGAGCTGCGCACGCAAATGGTGGAACGTGCCCACATCGAAGAAACATTGCGTCAAACGCAGAAGATCGAGGCCATCGGGCAGCTCACCGGCGGCATCGCACATGATTTCAACAATCTGCTGATGGTTATCGCTGGCGGCCTCGACATGCTCGATCGCCGCTCCGATCCAGATCGCCGCCAGCGTCTGATGGACGGCATGCGCCAGGCCGCACAGCGTGGCGCCGCCCTGACCCGCCAGCTACTGGCCTTCTCGCGGCGGCAGTCGCTGGCACCCGAGGCGGTCGATCTGGCCCATCGCATCAGCCGGATGCGCGAGCTGCTCGACCGCAGCCTGCGTGGCGATGTGCACGTCGAGGTGCAGTTCGCCGCCGATCTGTGGCCAGTGGAAGTCGATCCCGGCGAGCTGGAGCTGGTAATCCTCAACCTGGCGGTCAATGCCCGCGATGCCATGCCTGAAGGCGGCACGATCCTGTTGCAGGCCTCGAATGCACCAGACGAGCAGGTGCTGGGCCAGCGAGGCGATTTTGTCCGCCTGGCGGTGATCGATTCGGGCACCGGTATCCCGGACGATGTACGCGGACGTGTATTCGACCCCTTCTTCACCACCAAGGAAATCGGCAAGGGCTCCGGCCTCGGCCTGGCGCAGGTCTATGGTTTCGCCCGGCAGTCTGGCGGCACGGTTTGGATCGATACCGAGTGTGAACGGGGCACCAGCGTGGTGCTGCTACTGCCCCGTGCGACATCCGTCCCGGACGCACCTGGCCAGGCAGGCATGCAAGTGGAGGTCGCGGCGCAGGTCTCGGCCGGCAATGTCTTGCTGGTCGACGATGACGAAGCGGTCGCGGCACTGGTCGGCGAAATGCTCCAACACCTGGGGTTCACCGTGACCCTCGCCACCAGTGCCGCGGCGGCGCTGGGCGCCCTGGCAAACGGACGCAAGGTGGATATCGTCTTCTCCGACGTGATGATGCCCGGCGGTATGAACGGCGTGGAGCTGGCACGAGAGATCCGTACGAAACACCGCGACATTCCGGTGCTGCTCACCAGCGGCTACGCCGAAGCCGCGAAAAAAACCGCCGATGAGGAAGGTGTCTACGTACTGGCCAAACCCTATCGACTGGAAGAACTCGCGCAGGCGATCAAAGACGCGATGGACAATGCCCCCGCGCCACGGCACGCCCCTCAGCCGCTCGCCTCATCACGTCACTGAACGAAACGTCGAAATACCGCCTCGGCGAGCCGAAGCCGAACTAAGCACAGCCTTCACCGTCGAACGCCAATTCCGAAACGACCCGGTCCGAACCTGTTTGGCACAGGGCCTGGTTGCAGTTCAACAAAGGAAATGGCATGCCTGCACAGCTCCTCACCGCCTGGCCCTTCACTTACGCAACGGTCGCCGCCGTACTGTTGAGCACCTCTGCGTCATCGCTGGCCGACGACGCCTCTCTGGCGACCCGCGACGCGCAGAACAAGCGTTTCAGCGAGCAGCTCATGGCATCCCCCAATCATCGCGCACCGGCGCCGACGGCCAGATACAACCACATCGTCACTTACGGTCAGTCCCTGGCCTCGGCCGCCGAAGGCTGGCCGGCGCTGTCGAAACAGCCGAAGTACGACAATCTGATGCTGGGCGACTCGGTGCGTTCGGCGACATTCAGCGGCGATCGATTCGTACCGGTCGGCGAATTCGCGTTCAAGCCGCTCAGGGCCGTTGTCCAGCTCAAGCGCGATCCGAAGGTCATCCTCGATGGCCGGTCGGTGGCGAGACTGGACGAGCATGCGCAGGAGGAAGGCGAATCCGTGGAAGTCGGCGCGTTGAATATGGCCCGCCGCCTCTATCTCGTAAAGCACGGCGTCGCAGCCGACCCCGAGCACCTGTTCGTGGCCAGCAACGCGTCCACCTCCGGGCGCTCCATCGCGCAGCTGTCCAAGGTCGGCGGCACCCACGAGTATCGACGGGTGCTGCAGGCGGTCGACCAGGCCAAGCAGATCGCTGACGCGCAAGGCGCCAGCTACCGCCTCAGCGCCTTCTTCTGGCTGCAGGGTGAATACGACTACTCGCAGACCCAGGGTGGCATCAACGACAAGGCTTACTACAAGAAGATGCTGCGCCAGCTGCGCGACGACCTGAACGCCGATACCGCGCAGGCGATCGCCGGACAGCAGCGGATGCCGGCGTTCATCAGCTACCAGACCGATGCCAAATCGTCGGTGGTCAATGGCAGCCTCGACATCGGCATGGCGCAGTGGGAACTGGCGCAGGAGGAGCCGAACTGGTACCTCGCCGGGCCGGTTTATCCCTACGTGGACAAGGGCACTCACCTGTCGGCCAATGGTTATCGCTGGTTCGGCCAGATGCTCGGCAAGGTCTATCACCAGGTGGTGATAGAGGGCCGCAATTGGCAACCGCTGTCGCCGCGCGGCGCCACTTACGAAGATCGCGAAATACTCATTGACTTCCATGTGCCGTCCCCGCCGCTGGTATTCGACCAACCCTATCTCGGCCATCAGGCACGGCCGATCGAGAACCGCGGCTTCATCCTGATCGACGAGCAGGGCGAGGTGCCGATCGAAGCCGTGGAGATCGTCGCCGACACGGTTGTGCGCCTGAATGCCGGCCGCGATCTGGTCGGCACGCCGCGCATCCGCTATGCCAGCCATGCGGTTGGAGGCGCCGGTGAATTACGCGACAGCGACCCGAGCCAGGCCGACGCCCGCTACGAATACTTGCCGGACGAAGGCATGCCGCGCGAAGCCAACATCGCCGCACTGGTGGACAAACCCTATCCGCTGCACAACTGGAGTATCGCGTTCGAGTTGCAGGCGGGCAAAAGGCACGCCTCGTCACGCTGAGCCCAAGTGCTGGAGATGACTGCGACAGACGGGCAGCAGCGGTGTCCCCGTCACGTCCGTCGCGGCGAAAATGGGCGCGCTCAGGCCTTTCTTTGAGCCTCTTGCTGCTTTCGCCAGGTAGCAAGCGTACGGCTTTCCCACTGACGGAAGGCACGAAAGAACGAGTTCTAATCCTCGTAGCCATTTGGGACGACGAGGTCGTGGCGGGTCACTACCGTGCATTCGTGTTAGCGCTGATATTCGGGGAGCGAGAGGCTGCACAGACCGCCAGGCTGGAAAATCACGCACGCAAGGCTGATAAACCGGATAATGGGCGGCCAAATCGTGTTGTTCTGGTATCGCCCATGGAAATCAAAGTTAACTTTCTCGACAACCTCAGGCTTGAAGCCAAGTTCGATGATTTCTCGGTGGTAGCCGATCAACCGATTCGCTACAAGGGCGACGGCTCAGCGCCAGGCCCGTTCGATTATTTCCTGGCCTCTTCCGCGCTGTGTGCGGCTTACTTCGTCAAGTTGTACTGCCAGACGCGCGGCATCCCGACCGAAAACATCCGCCTTTCGCAGAACAACATCGTCGATCCGGAAAACCGCTATAAGCAGATCTTCAAGATTCAGGTCGAGCTTCCGGCGGACATCTCCGACAAGGACCGTCAGGGCATCCTGCGTTCCATCGAGCGGTGCACGGTCAAAAAGGTGGTGCAGACTGGGCCGGAGTTCGTCATCGAGCAAGTGGACAATCTCGATGCAGACGCCCAGGCGCTGCTGCTACCCGACACCGCGGCCGACGCGAGCACCTACATCGCCGGTAAGGATCTGCCACTCGAGCAGACCATCGCCAACATGTCAGAGATTCTGGCCGGCCTCGGGATGAAGATCGAAATCGCGTCGTGGCGCAATATCGTACCCAACGTGTGGTCGCTGCATATTCGCGATGCGCATTCGCCGATGTGCTTCACCAACGGTAAAGGCGCGACCAAGGAAAGCGCGTTGGCGTCGGCGTTGGGCGAGTTCATCGAGCGGCTCAACTGCAACTTCTTCTACAACGACCAGTTCTGGGGCGAAGACATCGCCCATGCCGATTTCGTGCACTACCCCGACGAGCGCTGGTTCAAGCCGGGCCGCAAAGATGCGTTGCCGGCAGAAATACTCGATACGTACTGCCGGGAGATCTACAACCCTGATGGCGAGCTGCGCGGCTCACACCTGTACGACACCAATTCGGGCAACGTCGAGCGCGGCATCTGCTCGTTGCCCTTTGTGCGCCAGTCGGACGGCGAAGTGGTGTACTTCCCCTCCAACCTGATCGAAAACCTGTTTCTCAGCAACGGCATGAGCGCCGGCAATACCTTGGCCGAAGCGCAGGTACAGTGCCTGTCGGAAATTTTCGAGCGCGCGGTCAAACGCGAGATCCTCGAAGGCGAAATCGCCCTGCCTGATGTCCCCCAGGAAGTGCTGGCGAAATACCCCGCAATCCTGGCAGGCATCCAGGGGCTGGAGGAGCAGGGTTTTCCGGTGCTGGTCAAGGACGCGTCGCTGGGCGGGGAATATCCGGTGATGTGCGTCACCCTGATGAACCCGCGCACCGGCGGTGTCTTCGCCTCGTTCGGGGCGCACCCGAGTTTCGAGGTGGCGCTGGAGCGGAGCCTCACCGAACTGTTGCAGGGCCGCAGCTTCGAAGGTTTGAACGACCTGCCCCAGCCGACCTTTGAAAGCCAGGCTGTGATGGAGCCGAACAACTTTGTCGAACACTTCATCGATTCCAGCGGTGTGGTGTCGTGGCGCTTCTTCAGCGCCAAGGCTGATTTCGAGTTCATCGAGTGGGACTTTTCCGGGCATGGCGAAGATTCCAACGCCGAGGAGGCCTCCACGCTGTTCGGGATTCTCGAAGGCATGGGCAAGGAAGCGTACATGGCCGTGTATGACCAGCTAGGCGCAACGGCCTGCCGGATTCTTGTGCCCGGCTATTCGGAAATCTACCCGGTAGAAGATCTGGTCTGGGACAACACCAACAAAGCACTGTTTTTCCGTGAAGACATCCTTAACCTGCACCGGCTGGACGATGCCAGCCTGAAAGCACTGGTCGAGCGTCTCGAAGACAGTGAACTGGATGATTACACCGACATCACCACACTGATCGGGATCGAATTTGACGAGAACACAGCATGGGGCAAGCTGACGATTCTCGAACTGAAGCTTTTGACCCATCTCGCCCTGAACCAGCTCGAAGAGGCAAAGGAGCTGGTCGAAGCCTTCCTGCAGTTCAATGACAACACGGTCGAGCGTGGGCTGTTCTATCAGGCCGTGAACGTGGTGCTCGAAGTGGCCCTGGATGACGAGATGCAGCTGGATGACTACGAAGCCAACTTCCGTCGCCTGTTCGGCCACGAGCGGATGGACGCCGCGATGGGCTCGGTCGACGGCAGCGTGCGCTTCTTCGGCCTGACGCCCACCAGCACCAAGCTGGAAGGACTCGATCGCCACCTGCGCCTGATCGACAGCTACAAGAAGCTGCACGCGGCACGCGGCAAGGTGGCGGCGCTGCGCTGAATGCTGGGGCTGGCGAACGCCTCGCGCTGATCAGGCGATGCTGCGCAAACGCGCCATATCCTTGACCGGCGAGGCGCCGAACAGCCGGCTGTATTCGCGACTGAACTGCGAAGGGCTTTCGTAGCCGACCCGATAGCCGGCTGCCGAGACTTCCAGACCTTCGGTCATCAGCAAGCGCCGGGCCTCCTGCAAGCGAAGCTGTTTTTGATACTGCAGCGGGCTCATGGCGGTCAGCGCCTTGAAGCGATGATGCAGGCTGGAACTGCTGAGGTTGACCCGGCTCGCCAGCTCATCGATGCGCAGCGGCTCGACGTAGTTGTGGTTGAGCCATTCGATGGCGCGATTGACCCGGTGCGACTGGCTGCCCTGCAGCGCTATGTCCCGCAAGTGCCGACCTTGCGGTCCGCAGAGCAACCGATAGAAGATTTCGCGCAAGGCCAACGGTGCCAGCACCGGAATGTCCTTCGGGTTGCCAAGCAGGCGGACCAACCGCAGGGTGGCATCGAGCAGCGGCGCATCGATGCGGTCCAGATACAGGCCGCGCCCGTCCGGCTCGCTGCTCGCCATGAGCGGCTCGGCCTCGCTGATCAGCCCGGCGATCAACGGGGGGTCGATATCCAGGCGGATGCAAATATAAGGCTCCGCGCTCGAGGCCCGTACCACACAACCGGCCACCGGCAACGTCACCGACACCACCAGGTAATGCAGTGGGTCATAGCAATACAGTTCATCGGCCAGACGCACTTCTTTGCCGCCCTGAACGATGATGCACAACGCCGGCTTGTGTACGCCATAGGTCATCTCGCCGGGTGTCTCGCAACGGATCAGGTGCAGCGGTTCGATGATGGTCGGATGCATGCCGTCACCGCTGACGAAGCCATCGACCAGCCGCGCCAGTTCGGCACGCTGGGCACCGGTGTCATCGGCCGGAGGAGTGATGAATGAATTCATGGCAGCCGGCTCTCAGGAAAACGAAGGGGTTTAGCTTAGCAGCTCGCAACGAAATTGCTGCCGGTGGGCAGCAGACGAGCCGGAGGCTAGCAAGCCGAACCGAATCGCCGTGCAGCCCGGGCTGGGACAGTCATTCCCGATGTTTAACGAACGTGAGGCGTGGCGACGGCACCAGCGGGTCGAAACAAGGCGTAGTCGCCTCCGGGCACCAGGCAGATAAGCAAACGCCCCGAATGGTCGGGGCGTTGTCGGACTCGGGAGCCGTGTCGATCAGGTTGATCGGCGCGCCGGATCAGCTGCGCGCGCGTTCTGCGTCACGCAGCGCCTTCACCTGGTCATGATTGCGCTGCACGCCTTGAAACTGGCGCTCCACAACCGCACGGATATCGACCGGCAGGTCTTTCTCCAGCGCTTTGCGATAGCTCTTGAGTGCTACGTCTTCACCTCGTTCGCACTCGTTCAGAATCGCTTCGTCGCTGTGACCGGTAATCGCGGACTTCAGATCGACCCAGCGCCGGTGCATATCGCCCGCCGTGCTGGTGGAGGTTTCCGGATCGCCGCCCAGGGACCTGACCAGTTGCTGCAGCTCGGCGGCAGCCGTCGCGCAGTCCTGCGCACGTTGGGTCATGGTGGTTTTCAGCTGCGGATTCTTCAGGTCTTCGGCGCATTCGCGGAAGCCTTTCTCACCGTCCTTGCTGGTTTCGATGAGGTCGTTGAGTACGGAAATGGTGTCGTTGGTGTCCATTTGAAGGTCCTCCTGAGGCTCAGTTAAAGGCCGGTAACAACACGGCCAACCTGTTGAGTCGACTGCCGCGTTTCGGCAAAGGTTCAGCCGCCCCGCCCAGTGACCGGCCCGCCGCACAGGGCGATTTTTCATCGCGACCAACGGAGCGGCACGGGTAGAATCAATCATTTCGCGCCCGCGGCTGTCCTAAAGGATGTCCGCCGGCTCGGCAGACGCCCGTGCATGCCCCTAGCCGTCGAGTTCTGCAAAACATGCCGCAATACCTCGCACCCGTTCCTCGCTGGGAACCCCATGAACGCCCGTCGATGCCCGGATCCCCGGCGATCCTGCTGCATCCGATGCCGGTGCGCATCGCCTATGCCTGCGTCGCCGTACTGGTGGGCCTCACGGGCGGCCTGGGCAACGCGTTGTTCATCGCCAATCTGCCGAGCATCCAGGGCGATCTCGGTCTGACGCCCTCCGAGGCGGCCTGGTTGCCAGCGGCCTACTTCATGGTCAACGTCTCCGCCAACCTGCTGATGATCAAATTTCGCCAGCAGTACGGCCTGCGCCGTTTCGCCGAGATCGGGCTGGCGCTCTACGCGGCGCTGAGCATCGCCCACGTATTCGTCGAAGGGCTCGAAATGGCCATCTTCGTGCGCGCGGCCAGCGGCCTGGCCGCGGCCACGACCTCGTCGCTGGGGCTGTTCTACATGCTCCAGGCGTTTCGCAAGGCGGACTTGCCGAAGGCGGTGATCCTCGGCTTCGGCATTTCCCAGCTGGGCACGCCGCTGGCCTGGCTGATGTCGCCGGCCTTGCTGATTCTTGGCGAATGGCATCGCCTCTACGTGTTCGAAAGCGGTCTGGCGCTGTGCTCGCTGGCGGCGGTGGTCGTGCTCAAGCTGCCGTTGGGCGAGCGCATCAAGGTCTTCGAACCGCTGGACTTCCTGACCTTCGCCCTGCTCGCCCCCGCCCTGGCGTTGATCGCGGCGGTGCTGGCGCAGGGCCGGATCCTTTGGTGGACCGAGCAGCCGTGGCTGGGCTACGCCCTGATCGCTGCGCTGCTGCTGATGTGCGCGGCCTTCATGATCGAACATCACCGGCGCAATCCGCTGCTGCACACCCGCTGGCTGGGTACCGCCGAGATGCTGCGTTTCGCCTTCGGTGCGCTGATGCTGCGACTGCTGCTGTCCGAACAGACCTATGGCGCGGTTGGCCTGCTGCAGACCCTCGGCATGGGCACCGAGCAACTGCAGCCGTTGTATGCGGTGATTCTGCTGGGGCTGATCATGGGCATTGCCGGCAGTGCGATGACCTTCAGCCCGGCCATGGCCTTCCCGCAGATCCTGCTGTCGATCGTGCTGATCGCCATCGCCAGCTTTCTCGACATCGACGCCACCAACCTGACCCGCCCGCACGACATGTTTCTCAGCCAGGGCCTGCTGGCATTCGCCAGCGGCATGTTTCTCGGGCCGCTGCTGATCACCGGTATCGGTCGGGCGCTGCGCAACGGGCCGAACTATCTGGTGACTTTCATCGTCTTGTTCACCATGACCCAGAGCTTGGGCGGCCTGGCAGCCCCAGCGCTGTTCGGCACCTACCAGGTGATGCGCGAGAAATACCATTCCAGCCATCTGACCGAGCAGGTGGTGCCCGGCGACCCTCGGGTCGCGGGCCGATTGCAGGCCCAGAACCAGGCGCTGACACCACGCCAGACCGACCCTCGACTACGCCAGGCGCAAAGCGCCGCGCAGCTGAGTCAGGCGGCCACGCGGGAAGCCAATGTGCTGGCCTTCAATGATGTATTCCGGCTGATCGGCATGCTCTCCATCGGCGTGTTCGGCTGGACGCTCTATCGCACCCTGCGCATCGCGCAGCAGAACAGGAACGCCGCCTCTCCATGAGCGAACGCACCCAAACCGAGGATCAGCAAAACCTCAAGACGGCTCAGCCTCCCCAACCTTCGGCGGCCGCTACCGATGCCGGCCCGACGCCGGACGATCCGCCAAAGACCATCAAACCGAGTCGACGCTCGGTCATCCTGATGCTGCTGGTGGCATTGATCGGCGTGCTGGCGATTCTCTACGCCTGGCAACTGTGGCCGTTCAGTGGACAGGTGGCGGTGACCGAGAATGCCTACGTGCGCGGGCAGATCACCGTGCTCGCCCCGCAGGTCAACGGCTACGTCACCGAGGTAGTGGTGCAGGACTTCGAGCAGGTCGCACAGGGCCAGCCACTGGTACGTATCGACGACCGCCAGTATCGCCAGACCGTCGAGCAGCGCCGCGCCGAGCTCGCCGCGCGACGCTTCGAACTGGAGAACCTGGAACAGACCCTGGCCTCGAATCAGGCGACGCTGGCGTCACGCCGCGCCGAACTGTCTGCCGCCGAAGCCGAACGGCTACGCGCCCTCGCGGATGAAAAGCGCGTCAACGAGCTGGCCAAGCGTGGCTCGGTCTCCATCCGCGAACGCGACCAGATCCGCGCCGGCGCCCGTGCCGCCGCGGCCAAGGTGCAGCAGGCGCAGGCGGCTATCGCCATTGCCGAGCAGACCTTGAAAGCCAGCGAAGTGTCCCGTGGTGGTTTGCAGGCGCAGGTGGAGATCGCCGAGGCCACATTGAAGCGGGCACAAATCGACCTCGATAACACGGAGATCCAGGCGCCGCGCGACGGCCAGGTCAGCGAGATCACGGTACGCCAGGGCCAATACGTGACGGCTGGCTCGCAGCTGCTCTACCTGGTGCCGGAGCAGCTCTGGGTGATCGCCAACTACAAGGAAACCCAGACCTTCGCCATGCGCCCCGGCCAACCCGTGAAAATCGAGGTCGACGCGCTGGACGGCGCACACCTGAACGGTCGCGTGCAGCGTCTGGCGCCGGCCACCGGTTCGGAATTCAGCATTCTGCGACCGGACAACGCCACCGGCAATTTCACCAAGGTGGTCCAGCGCTTGCCGGTGCGCATCTCCATCGATCCGGACCAGCCGCTCGCGCAACGCCTGCGACCGGGGCTGTCGGTGATTACCCATGTGGACACCGGCGGCACTACGGCGCAGGAGCGATCCACCGCGGACGGCGAGCAATGATTCGTCCTTCCCGTGTTTTGCGCCAATGGTCGTCCTGCGTACTCCTGGTCGCGCTGACCGGCTGCATGCCACCGCGCCAGCCGCCGCCAACCGAGGCGAACGTCGCCCCGCCTGCACAGTGGCGCGACGCTCCCGGCCGCAAAACGGAAATTTCAGCGAACTGGTGGGCGGCGTTCGGCGACTCTCAGCTGACGGCCCTGGTCGAGGCGGCGCTGGCCAACAACACCGATGTGCTGAGCGCCGCTTCTCGCGTCGAACAGGCGCGCGAACAGATCCGACTATCACGCGCCGCCTTGCTGCCGACGCTCGACGCTGCCTTGGGCGCGCAGCGCACCCGCGAACTGAGCGTTCTTGGAATCGCCCACACCACCGCGCGGCAGCCCTCGCTTCAGGTGTCCTATGAAGTGGATATTTGGGGCCGGTTGCGGCGTCTGCGCGACGCCGCAAGGTTGCAATATCAGGCCAGCGAGGCCGAACGCGATGCCGTGCGTCTGGCAGTCGCCGCCACCACCGCACGCGCCTATGTTTCGCTGCTGTCGCTGGACCGCCAGTTGTACGTGACTCGCGAGACGGTCGACTCCCGGCAGCAGGCGCTGCGCGTCGCCGAAGACCGCGCCAGCCTCGGTTACACCTCGCAGTTGGAACTGAGCCAGGCACAATCGGAATACGAAGCCGCGGCGCAGTTGCTCCCTCAATTGCAACAGGCGATCCGCGAACAGGAACATGCGCTGCGCCTGCTGATCGGTGAGCTGCCGGGGCCGGCGCAACGCGGCGAGGCGTTCACGGCCTTGCACTCCCCTCCCGTGCCGCAGGCACTTCCCTCGGAATTGCTGAGGCGACGGCCGGATATCCATCAGGCCGAGCTGCTGCTGGCCGCCAGCGATATCAACCTGCAAGCCCAGCGCGACCGCTTCCTGCCACAGGTACAACTCTCGGCGAGCATCGGCCTGCTGTTCGTCAATTCGCTGGATTACGACCCGGTCCGCGTCTGGGACCTCGGCGCCAGTGTGCTCGCGCCGATCTTCAATGCCGGACGCCTTGAAGCGGGTGTCAACATCGCCACCGCCCAGCGCGATCAGGCCGCCTTCGCCTACCGCGCGGCCGCGCTCCAGGCATTTTCCGACGTAGAGGACAGCCTTTCAGCGGTGGGCAATCTGCAGCAGCAGATCGAACGCGTCGAGGCGCGGCGCGCGGTGCTGGAGCGTTCGCTGACCTACGCCGAGGATCGCTACCGTGCCGGCTATTCGTCTTACATCGAGACGCTCGACGCCCAACGCAACCTGTTCAACACCGAACTCACCGCGGTGCAGCTGCGCGAAAACCAGATCAACACGCTCATCGGCCTCTATCAGGTGCTCGGCGGGGGCTGGCAGCAGCCCGCCGCCGAACACTGATCGTTCAGCCCGGCTAACGCGCGGCCTCGCGGTCGATGCGCCGCCTGCCGCCGAGGGCCAGCTCAGCGAGGAGAAACAGCAGCAGGCTGCCACCCAACACCGGCAGGCAATAGCCGAACAGCACCGCGAGCGTCACGGTCGTCATCCGGGCGGCCGGTGAAAGATCGCGCAGCGCCTGCAGCAGCCCGGCGCTACGCACCGGCGCACGGCGACGCCACCCCATCAGGTAACCCCAGCTCACCAGCGTGATCAGACCGAGCGCAGTGACCGCGAGCAGCAGCTGGTTGGGCAGGCCGAACAGCACGCCCATGTGGGCATCTATTCCCCAACGGGTCAGCTTGGCCGCCAGCGGGAAGGTGGCGAAGTCGATGCGATCGGTGATGGTCAACGAACGTGGATCGACCGCAACCGCATCGACCTGCGTCGGCCAACTGCGGTCGATCTCGGTCACCGTCCAGGCTCGATCAGGGCCCGCCGCCGGAACGATTTCCAGCTTGCAGGCATCGATCCCGGCGCGGCGCGCGACGGCCAGCACGGCGTCGAACAGCGCGGGGTCGCCAGGTGCGGCCGAAGCCATCGGCATCCCGGCGTGATGAGCATGTTCGCTCGCGGGGGCTGACGCCTGGCCGGTTAGCGCGGTGGAGACGCTCGGCGTGGACATCCCGAGCGCAGCCCGGGCGATGCCGATATTGTCCCCGGCCCAGCGCGACCAGGTCAGTCCGGTGGCGGAGAAGAACAGCAAGCCCACCAGCAAGCACAGCCCCAGCGTGGCGTGCCAGCGCCGCAGCCGTTGCGTGCTGGCCACGCGCGACGTGCGATTACGCTGACGGCGGATCGTCCAGAGTGCCAGCCCACCCAGCGCCGCAACCCATAGCCAGGACGCCGCCAGCTCACTGTAGAGCCGCCCCGCCTCCCCCAGTAACAGGTTGCGATGAAAACCATCGATCCAGGTTCGCAACGGCAGTACGCCAGAGGTGCCGTAAACGAGCAGATCGCCACGGATCTCGGCCGTTACCGGGTCGATGAATACGGCGCGGCTTTCCGACGGTGCCAGTCCTGGGGCGTTGAACATCACCCGCGTGGTGGTGCCGGGTTGCGGTGCCGGGCGCACCGCCGACAGTGTCGCGGCCGAACCGACGTGGGCCTGGGCGATTTCCACCTGGCGCGCCAGGGGCAGTGTCGGCCCCCGGTTATCGGTGAACAACTGCTGCGCATAGAGCCGGCTCTCCAGCTGTGGCGTCAGCGCATAAAACAAGCCGCTCAACGCCGCGACGAGGATAAATGGCCCAACCAGCAGGCCCACATGAAGATGCAAACGAATCAGCAACCCCAGCAAAGGTCGCTGCGCCACGGATACAAGGGGTGGGGCCTCGGGCCGGGCTCCGGAAATAGGTGATGACATGCAGATTCACTCGATCGAGAAGTTACGCCTGGCAGACCAACCCGGCACTCGGGTTGGCGAGACAGATCCACCGCCCGCGGTACTACGTCGCCTCAGGCGGGTTCAAAACAGTGCATATGACGATCAGGTGAACGGAGAGGCGCGGGGATTGAGGCTGGGCCAGCGGTAACGCGGTGACAGGGGCGGCGCCGTGACGAGCGCAAGAACGCCCATCCGCAACCGCCGTGGCTCGTGCAGCTCGGGCGTGCTGGCCGGAATCGCTGCCAGCGACGTCGCGCCCGCCGCGCAACAACAAGGCATGCCGAGATGATGAACAGGCGCCGGTGCGGGTTCGTCCTCAGACGACACCTGGCCGGCATGCAGCGCGTGGTCCCCGTGCGCAACCAGCGGACCAGAATCGTGCCGGCCGGGCTCGCTCATCGGGCAGTGCCCGGCCATGCCCGCTGCCCGCACACCGACGCCCATCAGCGGCATCGCGAACAGGTGCAGTAGTACCGCCAGAGCGGCTATCCAGAGCGGGGCGCGACGAGGACGATGCATGGGAAGAGTTGATGGCTCCAGCAACAAAGAAGCGCAGCGAATGAATTGGACTGGATTGTAGGTGCCCTGGTCGGGAAGTACCACGCCGCACTCGACTGGTTGCCCTCGGCGCGTAAGTGGCCCCGCTTTCAGCCTACCGGGTGCTCCAGCGGCAGCGGCATGCCCAGCAGGAAGCCCTGGGCCTTGGTCACCTTCAAGTCGCGCAGCACTTTCAGCTCCGCATCTGTTTCGACGCCTTCGGCGATGATCTTGCTGCCGGTCTGGTCGGCAAAGCGAATCAGCGCCGCGGCCATCGCGCAACAATCGCTGTCGCTGTCGACATTGCTGATCAGGCTCCGGTCGAGCTTGATGACGTCAGGCTTGAGCTTGAGGATGTGGCGGAGGCTGGCGTAGCCGGCTCCCGCGTCGTCGACCGCCAGACGCAGCCCGGCCTGACGGAGCGGTTCGAGCTGAGCGGCGATCAGCACATAGTCGACGATGGAGGTATGCTCGGTCACCTCCAGCATCAGACGATGCAGCGGTTGCCTGGCGAGCAAATCGATCACCGAACCGTCCAGCAACGCTTCCGGACAGACGTTCAGCGACAGGTAAACATCTTCTGGAATCAGCCGCAGGCCTTCGAGGGCGGTTTCCAGCAGCAGGGTTTCCAACTGGGTGCGCAGCCCGACTTCGCCGGCTTCCTCGAACCAAAGATCCGGTGAACGGTAGGGCTCGGCACGAAATCGCGCCAGCGCTTCGTAGCCAACGATCGTGTCGTCGGCCAGGTGGAAAATGGGTTGGTAGACCGTCCAGAAATCGCGGCGCGCGATAACCGCCTTGATGCGCTCGAGCTTGTCACGATGCAGCTGTTCGCGCTGTGCGTTGCGCTCGAGAAGGCCGCCGGCAAAGGTGGCGAACAAGCGCATGGTACTCAGATCGCTTTGGTCCAGGTGTTGATCCGCTTGCGTACTGAAGCAGCAGAAGGTGCCGTAGAGCGAGCCATCACTGAAGCGGATCGGTACGCTCATATGCGCCCCAATCGGTATCGTCTGAGTCTCCGGTAGCGCCAACGCTTCCTTGAGCTCGGCGGCATCGTGAATGAGCTCCGGCAGGCGGCCATCGACGATCCGCTGGCAATAGCTTTCTTCCAGAGGGCCGCCATCTCCGACCGTCAACGCCACCGCGCGAGGGTTCCCGTCGATATGGCGAAACACCCTCAGCCCTTCGCGAAATTCGCCAATGAAGGCGACTTCCATTCCTAGATGGCGACGGACCGTATACAAGGCCTCGGTCAGTATCTCGTCAACGGACAGACTGACCCGTTCATCCCGCGCTACCTGCTGTAGCAACTCGCTGCCGCCGACTAGTTCAGAATCCCGGTTCATCGATGGGTACTCCGTTCGCTCTTCCAGCGGAAGAGTCGTGGCGTTTGATGCTCAGGTACGGGGCTGGCACGCGCAGCAGAGCCCTGTCTTGAGCCTAGCGCTCATTCCGACGTTGCTAGGCGGAGGACGACGACCGGCGCTTGGCCGGTTTCTTTTTCTGCTCATTCGCGGCATCAGCTGCGGCCAGCTTGACCCAGGTCGGCGCATGATCACTGGCGTGGTCCTGATCGCGCACCCAACGATCGACACCGGCGTCAAGCATGCGTGGCGCCAGGTCGGCACTGAGCAGTAGATGGTCGATACGCAAGCCGGAGTTCTTTTGCCAGTGCTGTCGAAAGTAATCCCAGAAGGTGTAGACGCGCTCGTCCGGGTATTGCGCACGCAGCGCATCGGTCCAGCCCTGTGCCAGCAGGCGTCGATAGCACTCGCGGCTTTCCGGTTGCAGCAACGCGTCCTTGAGCCAGGAGCGCGGGTTGTAGATGTCCTCGTCGGTGGGCACCACGTTGTAGTCGCCCGCCAGCACCACTGGATGCCCATTGTCGAACAACCCCGCCGCATGCTCGATCAAGCGTTCGAACCAGGCCAGCTTGTAGTCGAATTTCGGCCCCGGCTGCGGATTGCCGTTGGGCAGGTAAAGACAGGCGACGATGATGCCGTGCGCCGCCGCCTCCAGATAGCGACTATGGCTGTCATCCGGATCACCCGGCAGACCGCGGCGGATCTCCAGCGGATCATCGCCGCGCGAGAGAATCGCCACACCATTCCAGGACTTTTGCCCATGCCAGATCGCGCCGTAGCCAGCCGCACGGATATCGTCGATGGGAAAGTCGGCGTCCTGCGCCTTCAGCTCCTGCAGGCAGACCACGTCAGGTTGCTCGCGCTCGAGCCAATCGAGCAGATTGGTGCGCCGGGCGCGGATGCCGTTGATGTTGAAGGTGGCAATTTTAAGGGAGTCCACGGGTAGCCTCGCGCCGATGGATGACCCTTGTTGTGACTCGCGGCGGCGTGGCGTGGTTCGCTGTGTCGTCTGGCACGATGATGGGTTTCCCCCATCAAAGCGCCATACGAACCTGCCTGTACACCTCGACTCAGCGGCTCTCCCAATACCCCGGCGCGTTGTAGATCGTCTTTAGGTAGTCGATGAAGAAACGCACCTTGGCCGGTAGATAACGCTGCTGCGGGTAGACCGCCTGGATGTCGTAGGCCGACAACGCGAACTCGTCGAGCACCGTCACCAGTTCGCCGCGCTTGAGCTCAGCCTGGATCTCCCAAGTCGAGCGCCAGCCGATGCCCAGGCCCTGCTTGACCCAGTCGAAAAGCAGCTCGCCATCGTTGCAATCGAGGTTGCCCGAGACCCGCACCGCGACCTGCTTGCCGTCACGCAGAAAGGTCCAGCCGCGCTGCTGGCCGCCCTGGAGGTTGAACGCCAGGCAATTGTGCCGCGCGAGATCTTCCAGGGTACGCGGCACGCCCTGGCGCTCGAAGTAGTCCGGTGCACCGCAGACCACGCGGCGATTGGGAAACAGCTTGATGGCGACGTAGTTGGGGTCGGTCACTTCGCCAATGCGGATGCCCATGTCATAGCCATGCCGGACCAGATCGACCACGCTGTCGGTGAAGTTGAACGACAGTTGCAGGTCCGGGTAGCGTGCCTGGAACGCCGGCGCGTGTGGGCCGATATGTCGGCGACCGAACGCGGCCGGTGCCGAAACCACCAGATGTCCGCGTACCGAAGTGCGATCGTTGCTGATGCTGGCGTCCGCTTCGTCGAAATCCTTGAGCAGCCCGCGGGCACGATCCAGGTACTGCTCGCCCAGATCGGTCAGCGCCAGCCCGCGCGTGGAGCGGTGCATCAGCTTTACGCCCAGGTGCCGCTCCAGCGCATCGAGCCGTCGGCCCATCACCACCGGCGTCACGCCTTCTTTCAATGCAGCCGCCGCGAAGCTGCCGTTCTCGGCCACCAGCACGAAGCTGTTCAGCATCGTATAGCGATCCATTCGATACTCCTGATATCGACAGAACTGAAGTTTCGGCCAATTCCGCCTTGGGTTCCAGCACTGCATGCTTGGCCACGTATAAAAACTATCGAGTCAAACGTAGGAGGAATGATCCATGGCCCGAATGAGAGCAATCGATGCCGCCGTTGCGGTATTGCGCAAGGAAGGCATCGACACCGCCTTCGGCATCCCCGGTGCCGCGATCAACCCGCTGTATTCCGCCCTGCGCGCCGACGGCAGCATCCGCCACATCCTCGCCCGCCACGTCGAAGGCGCCTCGCACATGGCCGAGGGTTACACCCGCACCAAGGCCGGCAACATCGGCGTCTGCATCGGCACTTCGGGCCCGGCCGGCACGGACATGATCACCGGCCTCTACTCCGCCTGGGCCGACTCGATCCCGATTCTCTGCATCACCGGGCAAGCGCCGCGTGCTCGTTTGTACAAGGAAGATTTCCAGGCTGTGGATATCGAGTCCATCGCCAAGCCGGTCACCAAATGGGCGGTGACCGTGCGTGAGCCGGCCCTGGTGCCGCGCGTATTCCAGCAGGCCTTCCACGTCATGCGTTCGGGCCGCCCTGGTCCGGTGCTGATCGACCTGCCGTTCGACGTGCAGATGGCCGAGATCGAATTCGACGTCGAGACTTACGAGCCGCTTTCGGTCTACAAGCCGGCAGCCAGCCGCAAGCAGATCGAGAAAGCCATCGACATGCTCTGCGCCGCCGAGCGCCCGCTGATCGTCGCCGGTGGCGGTATCTACAACGCCGGCGCCGAAGCGCTGCTGGTGGAGTTCGCCGAGACCGTTGGCGTGCCGGTGATCCCGACGTTGATGGGCTGGGGCTCGATCCCCGACGACCATCCGCTGATGGCCGGCATGTGCGGGCTGCAGACCAGCCACCGCTACGGCAACGCCAACATGCTGGCTTCGGACTTCGTGCTCGGCATCGGCAACCGCTGGGCCAACCGCCACACGGGTTCGGTCGAGGTCTACACCAAGGACCGCAAATTCGTACACGTTGATATCGAACCGACCCAGATCGGCCGGGTGTTCTCGCCGGACTTCGGCATCACTTCCGATGCGGGCGCCGCCCTGAAACTGTTCGTGGAAGTCGCCAAGGAGCGCAAGGCCGCGGGCAAGCTGCCGGATCGTAACGCCTGGGCCGCCGATTGCCAGGAGCGCAAGCGCACCCTACTGCGCAAGACCCACTTCGACTCGGTGCCGATGAAGCCGCAGCGTGTGTACCAGTGCATGAACAACGCGTTCGGCAAGGACGCCTGCTACGTCAGCACCATCGGCCTGTCGCAGATCGCCGCCGCGCAGTTCCTGCACGTGTACAAGCCGCGCCACTGGATCAACTGTGGCCAGGCTGGCCCGCTCGGCTGGACCATTCCGGCGGCGCTCGGTGTGGTCGCGGCGGACCCGACCCGCAAGGTGGTGGCGCTCTCTGGCGACTACGATTTCCAGTTCATGATCGAGGAGTTGGCGGTGGGCGCGCAGTTCAAGCTGCCCTACATCCACATTCTGGTGAACAACGCCTACCTCGGCCTGATCCGCCAGGCGCAGCGCGGCTTCGAGATGGATTACTGCGTGCAGCTGGGCTTCGAGAACATCAATGCCGACCAAAGCGGCATGGAAGGCTACGGCGTCGACCACGTCGCGGTGGTCGAGGGTCTGGGCTGCAAGGCGATCCGCGTGTTCAGGCAGGAAGACTTGCGCCCAGCCATCGAGCAGGCGCAGGCGTGGATGGCCGAGCACCAGGTGCCAGTGGTGATCGAGGTGATCCTCGAGCGCGTCACCAACATCGCCATGGGCACCGAGATCGACGCCATCAACGAATTCGAGCCGCTGGCCGAGGGCCGAGAAGACGCACCGACTGCGGTCGCGCTGCTGGATTGATTCAACCGTAACCAAACGCGTGGAAGACGCTTCGCGGTCTTCCATCCTACGAACACTTCGGTCCGTAGGGTGGATATCGCGAAGCATATCCACCGCAAACACAACACCCAGGGTGGCCACCACACCACCGCAATGCGAAACCGAATGTGATCCCTACAGATCAGGAGAAAACCATGCCCCGCTTTGCCGCCAACCTGTCGATGCTGTTCACCGAGCAGGACTTCATGGACCGCTTCGCCGCTGCCGCCCAGGCCGGCTTTTCCGGTGTCGAGTACCTGTTCCCCTATGACTTCCCTGCCGAGCAGATCAAGGCTCAGCTGGATGCCAACGGCCTGACCCAGGTGCTGTTCAACCTGCCGGCCGGCGACTGGGCCAAGGGCGACCGTGGCGTTGCTTGCGATCCAGCGCGAATCGAGGAATTCCGCGCCGGCGTCGACCAGGCCATCGCCTACGCCAAGGTGCTGGGCAACACCCAGGTCAACTGCCTGGCCGGTATCGCACCCAAGGGCGCCGATCTCGGCAAACTGGAGATGACCTTTATCGAGAACCTGCGCTACGCGGCGCAGAAGCTCGAAGCCGAAGGCATCCGCCTGGTCATGGAGATGATCAACACCCGCGACATCCCGCGCTTCTTTCTCAACAACACCTCGCAGGCGCTGGAGATCCGCGACAAGGTCGGCAGCGGCAACCTGTTTCTGCAGTACGACGTCTACCACATGCAAATCATGGAAGGAGACTTGGCGCGCACCATCGAAACCAACCTGGCGGCGATCAACCACGTGCAGCTGGCCGACAACCCGGGCCGTAACGAGCCGGGTACGGGCGAAATCAACTATCGCTTCCTGTTCGAGCATCTGGATCGCATCGGCTACCAGGGCTGGGTCGGCTGCGAGTACAAGCCGGCCACCACTACCGCTGCCGGCCTCGGCTGGCTGGCTCCTTACCAGAACAGCGTGCACAACGCCATCTGAACTGACCGAACACGAGAAGATTGAAGGAGAACACTCATGGCTAAGATTGGATTTATCGGCACCGGCATCATGGGCCTGCCCATGGCTCAGAACCTGCAAAAAGCTGGGCACAGCCTCTTTCTGTCCGAACACCACGACTCGGCACCTGCCGCGCTGGTCGAAGCGGGCGCCGTCGCCCTGGCGAACCCGAAGGAAGTCGCCCAGGAAGCCGAGTACATCATCATCATGGTTCCGGACACGCCACAGGTCGAAGACGTGCTGTTCCGCGAGAATGGTGTCGCCGACGGCGTCGGCCCGAACAAGTTGGTGATCGACATGAGCTCGATCTCTCCCAGCGCCACCAAGCAGTTCGCCGAGAAGATCAACGCCACTGGCGCCCGCTACCTGGACGCCCCGGTATCCGGCGGTGAAGTCGGCGCCAAGGCCGCGACCTTGTCGATCATGGTCGGCGGTAGCGAGGAGAGCTTCGCTCGCGCCCTGCCGCTGTTCCAGGCGATGGGCAAGAACATCACCCGGGTCGGTGAAAACGGTGACGGCCAGACGGCCAAAGTCGCCAACCAGATCATCGTCGCGCTGAACATCCAGGCGGTCGCCGAAGCTTTGCTGTTCGCGGCGAAGAACGGTGCCGATCCGGCCCGTGTCCGCGAGGCATTGATGGGTGGTTTTGCCAGCTCGAAGATTCTCGAAGTGCACGGCGAGCGTATGGTCAAGGGCACCTTCGATCCGGGCTTCCGCATCAGCCTGCACCAGAAGGATCTGAATCTCGCCCTGGCCGGCGCCCGCGAGCTGGGCCTGAACCTGCCCAACACCGCCAACGCTCAGCAAGTGTTCAGCACCTGTGCGGCGATCGGTGGCAGCGGCTGGGACCACTCGGCCTTGATCAAAGGCCTGGAACACATGGCCAACTTCTCGATCCGCAAGCAGTGATCGGGAAGCAACCGAGTTGAGTTGAGCCGCGTCATTCAGCGTTGGACCCAGACAGCAACGCTGAATGGCGCTGCGCTCAACGCCACTCAAAAGCGAAGTCGGTTGCCGTACTTGGAATCACGTCCCCACGACGCAACAAACCCTGTTCAGCACCTGCTTTGCTTGCCGCCTCCGGGCGGCGCCCCTTTCGACCCGCCCGGCAGAAGGAGTCACGGCCCGACTGCCGGGTAGGTCGATTCCAGACCTTAGCGCTTGCATTGTCGAGCACTAAGGTCTGGAATCGGCTCCAGACCCATTAGAAGGAGCAGTACATGAGCCTCGACCCGCAAGCCCTGCTGCGCGAGCTGTTCACCGCCGCCATCGACGCCGCCCACCCACGCCAGGTACTGGCCGATCACCTGCCGGCCGATCGCAGCGGACGTGCCATCGTCATTGGCGCTGGCAAGGCAGCGGCCGCCATGGCCGAAGCCATCGAAGCGGTATGGGAAGGCGAACTCTCCGGGCTGGTGGTGACACGGTATGGCCACGGTGCCGATTGCCGCAAGATTGAAGTGGTCGAGGCCGCCCACCCGGTGCCGGACGATGCCGGCGAGCGCGTCGCCCGCCGCGTGCTGGACATGGTCAGCAATCTCGAGGAAAGCGACCGGGTGATTTTCCTGCTCTCCGGCGGCGGCTCCTCACTGCTGGCACTGCCCGCCGAAGGCATCAGCCTGGCCGACAAGCAGGCGATCAACAAGGCGCTATTGCGCTCCGGTGCCCATATCGGCGAGATGAACTGCGTGCGCAAGCACCTCTCGGCGATCAAAGGCGGTCGTCTGGCCAAGGCCTGTTGGCCGGCGAGTGTCTATACCTATGCGATTTCCGATGTGCCGGGCGATGAAGCGACGGTGATCGCCTCCGGTCCCACCGTGGCGGACCCGACCACCTCGGCCGAAGCGCTGGCGATCCTGTCACGCTACGACATCGAGATTCCGGCGAATGTTCGTGCCTGGCTGGAAGACCCACGCTCCGAAACCGTCAAGCCCAACGATCCCTGCCTGTCGCGCAGCCACTTCCAGCTGATCGCCAAGCCGCAGCAGTCTCTCGACGCCGCGGCCGAGAAGGCTCGCGCCGCCGGCATCACCCCCCTGATCCTCGGCGACCTGGAAGGCGAATCGCGTGAAGTGGCCAAGGTTCACGGCGGCATCGCCCGCCAGGTGGTGCTGCACGGCCAGCCGATCGCCCCGCCCTGCGTGATCCTCTCCGGCGGGGAAACCACCGTGACGGTGCGCGGCAACGGTCGCGGTGGACGCAACGCCGAATTCCTCCTGAGCCTGACGGAAAACCTGCAGGGCCTGCCCGGCGTGTACGCGCTGGCCGGTGACACCGACGGCATCGACGGCTCGGAAGACAACGCCGGCGCGCTGATGACACCAGACAGCTACGCACGCGCCGAAGCCCTGGGTCTCAGCGCCGCGGACGAACTGGCCAACAACAATGGCTACGGTTATTTCCAGGCGCTCGACGCCCTGCTGGTGACCGGCCCGACCCGCACCAACGTCAACGATTTCCGCGCCATCCTTATCCTGCCGTCGCCCCGCTAGCGGGCGGCTGCTACGCACGTCTGTTACACGCGTTTCATAAAAACAACTGCCGATAGAGCCTGCCATGACACCCGACAAGAAGGTCAAGATCCTCGCCACCCTGGGCCCTGCCACCCGCAGCATCGATGACGTGCGCGAGCTGGTGGAGAACGGGGTCAACCTATTCCGTCTCAATTTCAGTCATGGCGAGCACGCCGACCATGCCGAGCGCTTCGCCTGGATTCGCGAGGTGGAGCGCCAGCTGAATCAGCCGATCGGCATCCTCATGGACCTGCAAGGCCCAAAGCTACGCGTCGGACGCTTCGCCGAAGGCAAGATACAGCTGACCCGCGGCCAGACGCTGCGCCTGGACCTCGACCCGACACCGGGTGACCGCACGCGGGTCAACCTGCCACACCCGGAAATCATCGATGCGCTGCAGCCAGGCATGAGCCTGCTGGTGGACGATGGCCGCCTGCGCCTGACGGTAGTTTCCAAGCACGCCGATGCCATCGACACACGAGTGATCGCCGGTGGCGAGCTGTCCGACCGCAAGGGCGTCAACGTGCCCGAAGCGGTACTGGAACTCAGCCCGCTGACCGAGAAGGATCGGCGCGATCTGGCCTTCGGCCTGGAGCTGGGTGTCGACTGGGTAGCGCTGTCGTTCGTCCAACGTCCGCAGGACATTCACGAAGCCCGCGAGCTGATCGGTGGCCGCGCCTTCCTCATGGCCAAGATCGAGAAGCCCTCGGCGGTGCAGCATCTGCGCGAAATTGCCCGCCTGAGCGACGCGATCATGGTGGCGCGCGGTGACCTGGGAGTCGAAGTACCGGCGGAAAATGTTCCTCGCATCCAGAAAAACATCGTCCGCACCTGCCGTCAGTTAGGCCGTCCGGTGGTGGTCGCTACACAGATGCTGGAGTCAATGCGCTTCTCTCCCGCCCCAACCCGAGCCGAAGTGACGGACGTCGCCAACGCCGTGGCTGAAGGTGCCGACGCGGTGATGCTCTCGGCCGAAACCGCATCCGGCGATTACCCACTCGAAGCGGTGAGCATGATGAGCAAAATCATCCGCCAGGTGGAGAGCGGTCCTGACTTCCAGGCCCAGCTCGACGTGCATCGGCCCAACGCCGAAGCCACGCTGCCGGATGCCATCAGCTGCGCCATCCGCCGTATCAGCGGCATCCTGCCGGTCGCGGTGCTGGTGAACTACACCGAGTCCGGCCGTTCGAGCCTGCGCGCCTCGCGCGAACGGCCGAGCACACCGATTCTCAGCCTGACGCCCAACGTGGCGACCGCACGCAAACTGACCGTGGCCTGGGGGGTCTATTCGGTAATCGATGCACCGATGCACGACATGGAGCACGTCTGCCTGAACGCCTTGGATATCGCTCGCGCACAGGGCATGGCCGGCACCGGCGACACCGTGGTGATCACCGCAGGCGTGCCCCTGGGGCAGCCGGGCACGACCAATTCTCTGCGAATCGAGACACTCAACTAACCGGTGCCCTCGCCTGCATCTGCCATGCAGGCGAGGCGCCAGCTGCCGCCCCAATCGCCCGCTTCGCGTATAGATATCCCACCATGCGCCGCATCCACCTGCCGCCTGCATTACATGCGCTGCTCAACGGCGTCAGCCAGATTTTTCTGCAGGCGAATCCGGTCTGCGGGTTGATGATCCTTGTCACTATCAGCCTGTACGCGCCTTCGCTGCTGCCCGGCGGCCTGCTCGGCCTGATCAGCGGAACCCTTACCGCCCGATGCCTGGCTTATGAACGCCAGGATATCGAGCTTGGCCTCTACGGCTACAACTCGACATTGCTGGGACTGCTGATCACCCTTGTGCTGGGACCGTCGGCACCCGCACTGCTACTGGTGGCCCTGGCCGGGGCGCTCTCCAGTCTGTTGCAGCGGCGCTTGCTGCAAACCATGCGCGAACGTGGAGGGCCAGCAGTGTTCACTCTGGCTTTCGTACTTTTCGGCTGGTTGGCCTTGGCCGGGGCCGGCATGCTCGGCTCGGTCGCCGACGCTCGAGCGCACGAATCCGGCTTGGATGGTTTGGTTGCCATAGGCGCCATGGCGAGCGGCATGGGTCAGGTGATGTTTCTCGGTGAGCCCGCGGCGGGGCTTTGCCTGCTACTGGCCGTATTGATCGCCGATCGACGCGCCGGGCTGTGGGCCTTATGTGGCTCGGCCGTCGGGGTATATGCCGCGTTGCTGACTGGCGTAACGGAATCGCAGGCGTTGGCCGGCTTGGCCGGCTATAACCCGGCGCTGGCAGCTCTGGCGCTGAGCCAGATGCACCGATCTGCGCTGATGCCAGCGCTGGGCATCGCGCTGGCCATAGGCTCCAAGCTGGTTTTCGATCAGCTGGGCCTGCCCGCGCTGACCATGCCTTTCATTCTCTCGTGCTGGACTGTGGCACTGGGCGTGCGACTGGCCCAGCACCGACTCGATATACGACTCGCCTGATTTTAACCCTTGGTCGCGCGAGGATCCTGGTCGCGGGGGTAGGTCCGCTCCTCTTCGATCTGGCCATCCTGAGTATGGATTTTCACCGAGGCGGTACGCAGCTTCATGTAGTCGCGGGTCTCGTTGATGATGTCTTCCTTGGTCGTGGCCTCGAGTAGCGCTCGCTTGTCTCCTTCCTCGCGCAGTACCCAGCGGTCGCCGTCGTGCATGATGTGGTAATTCTCCATACTTGCCTCCATAAGCCTGCTAATAGTCATTGCTATAGAACACCAGCGCGGCATAGCGGTTCGGTCAATGACTCGGGGCAAGAAAAAAATGGTAGTTATGACCGATAAGGGTTCCGCGAACCCTCTTAATAGGGGTTTAAATCACCCCTCCGCTACGCAAGCCCTTGATTCTGGTCAATTCCAAGCTGGAACGGTTATTGAAAGAGATAGGGCAACCTGTCCGTGCAGCGCTTGATTGCGCACCGTACATCAGAGACAGGCGTCCCAATCATCTGGAGCCTATCCATGCTTTGCGCTGAACAACGTGCCCTGATCAAAGCCACCGTCCCGCTGCTGGAAACCGGTGGTGAAGCGCTGACCAATCACTTCTACAAATTAATGCTGGCCGAACACCCCGAAGTACGTCCCTTGTTCAACCAGGCACACCAGGCCAGCGGCGACCAGCCCCGTGCCTTGGCCAATGGCGTGCTGATGTACGCCAAGCATATCGATCGTCTGGACCAGCTCGGCGGGTTGGTTTCCCAGGTCGTCAACAAGCATGTCGCTCTGCAAGTACTGCCGGAGCACTACCCCATTGTCGGTTCATGTCTGCTGCGCGCGATTCGCGAAGTGCTCGGCAAAGCGATAGCCACCGACGAGGTGATCGATGCCTGGGCCGCCGCCTATGGCCAGCTAGCCGACATTCTCATCGGCACTGAAGAACAGCTGTACAGCGCCACGGCCGATGCCCCCGGCGGCTGGCGCGGCGCGCGACGCTTCCTACTCGCCCGCAAAGTGGCCGAGAGCGCAGAGATCGTCTCGCTCTACTTGGAACCGGAAGATGGCGGTGCAGTGGTCAGGCACAAGCCCGGGCAATACATCGGCCTGCGCCTTCAAGTGGATGGTCAGGAGATTCGCCGCAACTATTCGCTGTCTGCCGCTAGCAACGGCCGCGACTACCGCATCAGCGTCAAGCGCGAGCCAGGTGGAGTGGCGTCCAATGCCTTGCATCGCATGGAAGAAGGCCAAAGCCTCGAGCTGTTTGCACCCGCTGGCGAGTTCACGCTGCAGCCCAGCGACAAGCCCCTCGTGCTCATCAGTGGCGGTGTAGGGATTACCCCGACGCTGGCAATGCTCGAGGAAGCCGTCGCCACCGAACGACCGATCCACTTCATCCATTGCACTCGCAATGCCGACAGCCACGCGTTCCGCCAGACGATCGACGCACTGGCCGAGCGGCATGGGCATCTCAAGCGCTTCTACTGCTATGACGAACATCAGGGCGAGGACAACCAGCCGGACGCTGTTGGTCTGATGACAGAGGAACGGCTGGATGCCTGGCTGCCTGCCGACCGCGATCTGGACGCCTATTTCCTCGGTCCAAAACCCTTCATGGCGGCGATTCGCCGGCAGTTGCGGACGCTGGGAGTACCGGAGCAGCAGACCCGCTACGAGTTTTTCGGCCCGGCTTCGGCGCTGGAGTGAGTTCGGGAGGGTCAGCCTGCCGCTGCCCCTCAAATCAGCCCATCGTCATGAGGGAATTCCGATGACCCTGCAACCCTTTGATCCGCATCGCCTGCTCGTTATCGCCAATCTCTGCATGACGATCGGCCTGGTATTGCTTCTGTCCGGCGTCGCTGGTGCGTACATGTTCGACCGCCATCTGCCGCTCGGTGCCGTGGTTGCCTGCCATGCACTGGTGATTCTCGGTCCCACCGCGCTCAAGATCGGCTATGTGATGCGCTTGCTCGCGCAGCGTCAACTGATACTGGCGGCGTGAAATCAATGTGGCAGCAAGTTCGATGTAACTTGCTGTACTAATAGCATTGCCGTTTCGCTTAACTTTGCACTCGACATAGTTCCAACTAGCCACGATAACCATTCGTCTGCCGTTTGTTCGCCAATGGAAACTCCTGAGACGAAACCGGGCTCTGAAACCATGAAGGCCGATGAGTTTATCGACCCTTTAGCGTCTGTATCCATTGAGGAGAAAAAGACATGCCAAACAAGAACCCCGGCAACTTTGCCAACGATCGCGAAAAAGCCTCGGAAGCTGGCAAGAAAGGTGGCCACAACAGTGGCGGCAACTTTGCCAACGACCGGGAAAAGGCCTCGGAAGCAGGCCGTAAAGGTGGACAGAACAGCCACGGCGGTGGACGCAACAGCAATAGCTGATTTGTCTCGCCATAAAAAGGCAAAGGTTAAACCCTTTGCCTTTTTTGTTTAAAACGTTTTCTTTTTAACTATTAAGTAAAAGTTAGCCGCGTGCTGTATTGCGACAATAAACCGACACACAGAGTACGACCCGATCACTACTTAGCATGAGAGTTAAATATAGACATTTCCGTGGGGAACCATAGGCATGGACGATGAAGAAAACGGAGCAGTGCCAACCAACCCTGGTGATCAAGCAGCGCCAGGCACGCCCGGTACCGGCGAAAATATTTGCCCTGCATGCAACGGCAGTGGTCGTGATGAGCCCGGGGAATGCCAAAACTGCGGCGGCACCGGTAAGGTGATCGAAGGTATCGGAGGAGCCTGATACCAACCCGCCGTCCTGGAGCAGCCCCATGAGCGTCAGCATTTTTTCCGACCGTATCGTCCAGAGCCTACTGGACACCGACTACTACAAGCTGACGATGATGCAGGCGGTGCTGCACCATTACCCCAATGCCGAAGTGGAATGGGCCTTCCGTAGCCGCTCTGAAGAAGATCTGGCGCCCTATCTGGACGACATCCGACAGCAAATAGAAGCGCTCGCCGAGCTTACATTCAGCCAGGACGAGCTCGCCTTCCTCGATGCGATTCCCTACATACAGCCGGATTTCATTCGCTTTCTAGGGCTGTTTCGCTTCGATCTGCGCTATGTGAGGGTCGAGCTCGAAGCCGGCGAACTGGTGGTTTACCTGCGCGGACCCTGGCTTCACGTAATTTTGTTCGAGGTCCCGCTGCTGGCCATCATCAGCGAGGTGCGCAATCGGACACGCTATCGGCACGTTACCCTGGAACAAACCGAAGCACGGCTAGATGAAAAACTCCAATGGTTGCGCGACGAAGCCACCCCTGAAGAGCTGGCAGGATTCAAGCTCGCCGACTTCGGTACCCGCCGACGCTTTTCCTTTGCGGTGCAGGCGATGGTCGTCGAACGGCTGAGAGAAGGCTTCCCCGGTCATTTCGTTGGCACCAGCAACGTCCATCTGGCCCGAATACTCGATCTCAAACCGATGGGCACCATGGCGCATGAATGGATCATGGCGCACCAGCAACTGGGGCCCAGGCTTATCGACAGCCAGAGCGCGGCGCTGGATTGCTGGGCTCGCGAATATCGCGGCGCGCTGGGCATCGCCATTACCGATTGCATCACCATGGACGCCTTCACCGCCGACTTCGATCTGTATCTGGCGAAGCTGTTCGACGGACTACGCCACGATTCGGGAGACCCCATCGAGTGGGCGGAAAAGGCCATCGCCCATTACCAACGCCTCGGCATCGACCCGATGACCCGACAGCTGGTGTTTTCCGATGGTCTCGATATTCCCAAGGCCCTTGGCATCTATCGCGCACTCGCCGGGCGCAGCAAGACCAGTTTCGGCATCGGCACCCAGCTGACCTGCGACATACCGGGCGTCGAACCGACCAACATGGTAATCAAGATGACCAGCTGCAACGGCCAGCCGGTGGCAAAGATCTCCGACTCTCCGGGCAAAACGATGTGCCGCGACGAGGCCTTCGTCTCCTACCTCAAGCATGTGTTCTCGGTAGACCAGCGCTCACCCTAAGAAAACGGCAACTCGGATTCATCCACGCCATCCATCCCGGAGCAGAGCCGGTTGCGGCCTGTGGTTTTCGCTCGGTACATCCGCTTGTCGGCAATGTCGAGCAGCTCTCGGGCACTTTCGGCGAAATCGACGCAGCGCTCGGACAGGCCAATACTGGCCGTCAGGGCATTGCCGTCAGGCCGCATTCCGAGACCGTTGCGAACCATGCGAACGAGCGCTAGGCGAGCGTGTTCCAGATCGGTGTCAGGCATGATCACAACGAACTCTTCACCGCCCCAACGCAACAAGGTGTCGGTGCTGCGCAGGCTGGCCAGCATGTGTTGGGTGCAGTCACGCAGCATGAGATCCCCGGCTTCGTGACCAAAGGTGTCGTTGATCGACTTGAAATGGTCGAGATCGATGAAGGCAACGGCAAGACCGGTGTCGTGGCGTCGCGCGGTATCCCATTGCAGCTGGAGGATCTCCTGCCCGCTACCACGGGAGAAGACGCCGGTGAGCGGATCACGAATCGCCTGACGTACCAGCGCGACCATGAACGCCAGTTGACTGAGGCTGGCGAGTGCCGCGACCGCAGCGATCAAGATCAGCAACCAGAAGCCGCCGGCGAAGGAAGGCCAGTTCAGTGTCGCCCACGATAGATAACCGGCCAACGCGTGCGCCAGGAGCAAGACGCAAGCCATGACAACATTCTCCACCAGGGTGAGCGGAAATATCGCCAGCCCAGCCATCAGCACGAAAGGTAGAAAGGCATAGCCTGTCGCCACCACCGCGGATAGCTGCGTGAGCTGATAGCCGCCAAGCAGTGTATGCGAAGCGATATAGAACGCAGTGGGGATGGCGAACAGCAGCGCCAAGGCGCGGTAGGCATCGAACAGATTACCGCTGGGTCGATAGAACAGCAGCAGGCACGCGAAGGCCGCACAGGCGAGCAGGCGGAACGTTGCCAGACCGAGCCACAACGGGTAGCTGAAGACCATCAGATCGATGATTCCCCACACCGGCGTCAAGACGGCGAAGAGGAACGCAAAGAGCCTGACGCGGTTGACGATCAGAGTCGCGCGACGCTGGGTCAGCAGCATCGAGTGGCGGTGAGGAACGATCAGTTTCATGAACTCGTCGGGCTTGAGCTCACCGGGCAGCAAGGACGCCAGGCGGCTCGACAACAAGTCGATCAAGGACGGCATTTCAGAATCACCGAATGGAGGTTGTTAAGGCCAGCCACGCCTGGGCATTAGCCGTCGGCAATGATATCACTTCGATATCACCGTGCGCGGCCCGAGTTGCTCACCCAGTTAACGGCCGACATCGCCAATACCAGAGAGCGGACTATGAAGTTCTATCCGCACAAGCCCAACCAATCGCGGACGCAGAGCCCAGTACTCCTTAAGAGGGACAAGGCCGCTGCGAAAAAAATGACGCTTTAGAGCGCTTATGTCGAATAACTGTCGGGATTAGTTTGGGTTACGGAGCTATAAGCCTCCCGACTGCCAATAAAAATAACTAGGAGTTGCCTCCGTGCAGAACACCCTCAAACCCCTTGCTCTCGCTATTTTGCTGGCCGGGACGTCCATTGCAGCCCAGGCGCAAACCAGCCCGTACAGCCAGTTCGTCAATTTTGGGGACTCCCTCAGCGATGCTGGCAACTTCCCAGATGCAGGTAGCCCGCTGCTGGGCGGAAATCCGACAGGCGGTCTGCGTTTCACCAACCGCACCGGCCCCGATTACACGGCAGACAACAGCGAATATGCCGGCCGGGTTGCTACTCAGCTACTCGCCAACCGCCTGGGTCTGCAGTCCTTGCCATCGACGCCGTTGCTGCCCGCCCTTCTGACCGGTAACCCGGACGGTACCAACTATGCGGTAGGGGGTTACCGTTCGGATCAGATTCTCGATTCGCTTGTCGGCTTCTCGACAGTTGCCGCTGCTGGGCTGCCTCCTCGCCGCCGCCTGGGCTATCTGGTGGACAATCCGCAGGTCGACCCGAACGGGCTGTACTACCTCAATGGCGGCGCCAACGACATTTTCCAACTGGTTCAGAATGGCTATCCGGTCACGATGGCACAGGCAGCCGCCAACATGGTAGCCGCCGTCGGCGCCCTACAGGCTGCCGGCGCCCGTTATATCGTCATCTCCGACCTTCCAGATGTCGGCAATACACCGCTGGGTAACAGCCTGCCGGGCTTGGGCAGCCTGCTGAACGGCCTGAGCGACAGCTTCAATGCCGAACTCGCGGCCGGGCTTCAGGCTCAAGGTGGCAACTACGTGCTGCTGAACAACCGCCTGCTGCTCTCGGAAGTGAGGGCCGACCTCGCCCGTTTCGGCTTTGATGCGACGATCGATCAGACCGCAGTCTGCTTCAGTGGCGACGGCTGCGCGAGCGACCCGACCTACGGTCTTACGGACCCGGTCAACAACACCAACCTCAACGCCGACCCGAGCCGCCTGCTGTTCAACGATGGCGTGCATCCGACCACCGCGGTTCACCAGATCGGCGCCGACTACATCTATTCGATTCTGTCCGCGCCTGCAGAGGTGTCGCTGCTGCCGGAAATGGGCCGCTCGGCTTTACGCAATCACCTGCAAATGCTGGATAACGAACTGGCTGCGCAACGCGGTAACTGGCAATCGATCGGGTCGTGGCGCACCTTCGTCCAGGGCGGTTACAACCGGCCGGAGTACGACGGTTTTGGCGGCGGAGACGGCGACAGCCCGACCCTGGCAATCGGCGTGACCAACCGGGTCAACGACAGCTGGCTGGCGGGGCTCAGCCTGGGGCTGGCGCAAAACACGCTAAACCTCGGCGAAGACGATTCGGATTACGCCATGCGCAGCTATCTGGCCAGTGCATTCGCCGGCTATCAGCAGGACCGATTCTTCGCGGATTTCAACGTCAGCGCCGGATATCTGGATTACGACGACCTGAAGCGCACCTTTGCCTTGGGGATAGCGGAACGTTCCGAGAAAGGCAGTACCGAAGGCGTGCTCTGGGGCGCGTCGGCCAAGACCGGCTTCAATCTAATGCAGATCGGCGATCCGCTGCAGTTCGGTCCATTTGTCGGCGCCAGCTATCAGAAAGTCGAAGTGGATGGTTACAGCGAGAAAGGCGCCAGCTCGACGGCCCTGAGTTACGAGGCCCAGGAGCTCGAGTCGCTGCGCCTATCGGTCGGCCTGTTCGGCAATTATGCCCTCACGCAGCGCACCCGCCTGTTTGCCGAAGTGGCCCGCGAAGTGGAACGAAAAGATGACGAGCGTGAAGACTTGCGCATGTCGCTGAACAGCGTGGAGAACAACAGCTTCGAGCTGCCAGGTGCCACGCCCACCGGCAGTCAGACTCGCTTCACTGTGGGCGTCGCCCACCAGCTGACGACGGGGCTGAGTCTGCGCGCCAATTACAACTACCAGGGCAATGACAACCGCAACCAGGGAATCGGCGTGTCACTGGCGCTGGATCTGTAAACCGTTACTCCTCGTTGGCTGATTTGCCCGGCCGCTGCTCATGCACAGCGGCTTTTTTTTGCCTCACGTTAGCGCTGGTCGATCTGCTGCTGCAGGTTGGCGATCTGGCCTTGCAAGCCATTGATGGTGCGGGTCACCTGAGCGCGGAACGAATCGAACTCCGACGTATTGACACCAGGCTTGGCTGCCGGCCGGTTATCCAGTTCGCTGCGCAGAACCAGCACATCCTGCTCGAGCCGGCTGATGGCCTGGCTGTCGCCGCCTTGCTGCTTCAGCGCGGCGATATCCTTGCTCAGCCCGTCGACCCGAGCGGGAAGCTTCTCCAACCCACCGACTTGGGTGGATAGCGTGCTCAAGTCATCCACCGAACCTTTCAGCCTCGCTACCGACGACTTGAGCGCCGCCTGCTCACTGGCGAGGCTCTTGATGGTTTCGGTTAGCGTTGCGGTGGTGGATTGATGGCCGCGCACGTCAGTGGCGACACGTTCGATGCGTATCCCCTGCTCGTCCAGGCGTTGATCCTGATTGCTCTGTTTGCCGGTCAGGCTCTGCTGCTGGGTAGTGATCGCTCGCTGCTGCTCAGCCAGATCCAGTGCCTGCTTTTCCAGCTGCTTGATCCGCAGTTTTAAAGCCTCGCCTTCGGTGGTGACGTTGGATTCCGTCGCAACGATCTTCCCAGAAATATCTTGCAGCCGGCCGGTGGCGTCTTCACTGATACGCGCAAAGCTCTCCTGGGTGGCCACCAGCTGCGCCTCGAGCCTGGAGACCTGCTGCTGGTTCCACCAGCCCAGCGCTACCAGCGAGGCGAACAGCGCGACGATCATGATCCACAGCGGAGCGGTGCTGACCGCACGACGCTTTTGCCTCGGCCGCGTGTCGTCCGGGTCGCGCTCAACGGGCTTGCTGATCGGCTCGAACTCCGGCGCAGGATAGGGGTTGCGGTCACGGCCGGCGGTCAGGCTGGGTACGTGGTCCAGTTCATCGTGAGCATCGTTGCGCATGGAGTACCTTTAAGTGGCGCGAAGCAAGAAACAACGCGCAGTATAACGATTCAACCGAGTCACTTCAGCGGCATCGTTTGCCATAAGTTGCATCGTCAACAGGCGTATCACGCTGCGATGGCTCAAGATCGTGCAGTCCAGGCGCAGCGTGTGGTTCGAGAGCGCCGGCACGTCGTGCTTCCGGCAATGATTCAACCGTTGCATAAGCCCGGCCACGCCTGGCCTCGGCAAAATTCCGTCCATGTCACGGCGGCAAAATCGAGAACTGGTACGCCTGTTGCTTCGTCAGCCATGCCAGCGGATAGCGCTTTCCGACACGGATGTCGGGCCAAGGATCCGGACGACGGCATGATCAGGAGAACGAATCATCATGGAGTTCAACAAGGCTGTGCTGGATTGCATGCAACATCTGCGACGTCGGTTGCGCGAGGAACAGCAACTGGATATCCGCCTGAGCCAACCCGACGTGATCCAGGCGATGTTGACCGCCTGTCTTTGCTCCAGTGACGAAACGACTCGCGATCTCGGCAAGCAGCTGGCGACCTACAGTGATATGCCTCCACCCGTCGTGACGAAGCCTTCACCTCCCGGGAGCCATGGGCGACATGAGCCGTCGGTGCGCATCTATCGTGGCCAGCGTGTCGTGAGCTGAACCCCATCAATCCACCAGCCATTGCCTCACCGAGCTTGTCAGCTGCTGCGTGAGTTCGGCGAGCAATGCACCGCCATTGCGCCAGTGGTGCCAGTAAAGCGGCACGTCGATGGGCATACCCCGGAACACATCGACCAACACGCCGCTGGCGAGTTCCCCACGCACCTGAAGTTCAGGCACCAGCCCCCAGCCGAGATCGCTCTTGAGCAAGCGCACGAAGCCCTCGGATGACGGGCACAGGTGATGGCTGAAGGCACCGACCAGCCCCAGCGAAGCCAGATAGCGATGTTGCAATTGATCATCGGGGCCGAACACGATCGCCGGTGCCCGCAGTAATGCGTCTGCCGACGCGCCATCCCCAAGATGTCGGGCAACGAATGCCGGACTGGCCAATGCGCGATAGCGCATGGCTCCGAGAAACTGACTGCGAGCCCCCGCCAGGGGCCGCTCCACCGCGCATACGCAAGCCGCCACCTCCCCCGCTCGCATACGCTTGAGACCCACGTCCTGGTCCTCCAATACATGGTCGAGCACCACGCCGTGCGTCGTACAGAACGGTGCCACCGCATCAGCCCACCAAGTCGAGAGGCTGTCGGCATTGAGGGCGATGCGCAGCCGCTCGGGCAATCGGCCTTCCGCCAGCGCCGGCACCTGGCCCTGAAGATCACGCTCCAGCAACCGCACCTGCTGCACATGATTGAGGAGCCGACGACCAATCTCGGTCGGCTGGGGTGGCGACGCGCGCAGCAGGACCGGTAGCCCGAGTCGTGCCTCCAGCAGCTTGATGCGTTGCGACACCGCCGACTGCGACAGCCCCAGCGCCTGAGCAGCTCGATCGAATCCGGCCTGCTCGACCACCGCTGCCAAAGCAGCCAAGAGCTTGTAATCGAGCATTAGAATTCCTTATACGCCATTACCATATTTCGTTTTCCTTATAATCCTACTCCACGGAGACTGCGAGCATTCTCTCAATGCAAAGGCAGAGCGTTATGTGGCAGAGCTACTTCAACGGTTTACTGGTCACGGCAGGCCTGATCATCGCCATCGGCGCCCAGAACGCGTTCGTACTGGCGCAGAGCTTGCGCCGGGAACACCATCTGTCTGTCGCGGCCCTTTGTATCCTCTGCGATATTCTGCTGGTTAGCATGGGGGTTTTCGGGCTCGCGGCGCTGCTGGCGCAAAGCCCCTTGCTGCTGCAGATCACGCGTTGGGGAGGCGTGATTTTCCTACTGTTTTACGGCGCAATGGCATTGCATCGCGCGGCACGCCCGCACGCTTTGCAGGAGGATGCCCAGCGTCGGCCGCGATCGCTGCAGAACGTTCTGCTCGCCGCGCTGGCCGTCACCCTGCTCAACCCACACGTCTACCTCGACACGGTGTTGCTGATTGGCTCGCTCGGTGCTCAACAACCCGAGCCAGGCGCCTATACGCTCGGCGCCGCGAGTGCATCTACTGTGTGGTTTCTGCTGCTCGCCCTTGGCGGCGCGTGGCTTGCGCCGTGGCTCGCACGACCGCTGACCTGGCGGCTAATCGATCTGGGTGTGGCGGGAATGATGTTTTTCGTCGCCGCGCAGCTGGTTGTTCTCGCCTGAGGAACACCGGCTTCTATCAGCGGTCCACGCAGAGGGCTTCAAGCAGCAACAAGCCCGCATAAGCCTCAACCAAGTGGCTCTGGCCTCCGCTTTCCCACACAGTTGGCGCGTGGTTTTGCCTCAGGGTGGGTGCTATGATCCTTGGTTCGCGGGCATGAAGTGGAACGCTTCAGTCCGCTATTACGGCCGCCCGTGAACGGCCGAAAGAATGCGCACGCATGTAGCTGGCGAAGGGAAAGACAGGCGTAAACGGACGAACATCGGTGCAGTAGTTTCTCCGTTCCGCGAGGCGCTGGTAGCCAGCGCAGACTGCCTCCTTCCGAGCCGCATCTATTCTCGACACCTGAGCAGGAGATACACCATGGCTTTCGAATTGCCGCCGCTTCCGTTTGAAAAAACCGCCCTCGAGCCGCACATTTCCGCCGAGACCTTCGAATATCACCACGGCAAGCATCACCAGGCCTACGTGACCAACCTGAACAACCTGATCCCAGGCACCGAGTTCGAAGGCAAGGATCTGGAAACCATCATCAAGACCTCATCCGGTGGCATCTTCAACAATGCCGCTCAGGTCTGGAACCACACCTTCTTCTGGAACTGCATGGCGCCGAACGCCGGTGGCCAGCCGACCGGCGCTCTGGCTGATGCCATCAACGCCTCCTTCGGCTCTTTCGACAAGTTCAAGGAAGAGTTCACCAAAACCGCCATCGGCACCTTCGGTTCCGGCTGGGCCTGGCTGGTGAAGAAGTCCGACGGCAGCCTCGGCCTGGCGAGCACCATCGGTGCCGGCAACCCGATGACCGCTGGCGACAAGCCGCTGCTGACCTGCGATGTCTGGGAACACGCCTATTACATCGACTACCGCAACGCGCGTCCGAAGTTCGTCGAAGCGTTCTGGAACATCGTCAACTGGGACTTCGTCGCGAAAAACTTCGCGGGCTGAGCCCCAGACTGCAGTATGGGACGGCCCGCCCGGCCCATGCTGCTCGCAACGAAAATGCCCGCATCACAGTGATGCGGGCATTTTCGTTTCAGGAGATAGCGATACGAGCCAGGCGGGCCGCACGGACGAACGCAGTGGCGACATCAGCTATGCTTGCTAGCCCGTCCTATTTTGGAGCTTTCCCATGCCCAATACAGTCCTGATCATCGGTGCATCACGCGGCCTCGGCCTGGGCCTGGTGGAACAGTTCTCCCGCGACGGATGGCAGGTGATTGCAACCGTTCGTGATCCACAGCGCGCAGAAGAGCTGAAGGCCGTCGAGGATATCCGTATCGAAACGCTGGATATCGACGATGCGGCCAGCGTCGACGCCCTCGCCCAACGATTGTCCGGCATCACACTGGACGTGCTCTATATCAACGCAGGCATCTCGGGCTCCCGCACGCTTTCGGCCGATACCGCCACTGACGAAGACGTCCGCCGGCTGTTTGTGACCAACGCGATCGCGCCGGTGCGACTGGCCCAGCGCATGCGCGCCCTGGTCGACCCGCGCATGGGCGTCATTACATTCATGAGTTCGATCATGGGCAGCGTTGAAACCGGTCCTGGAATGGGGATGCCGCTCTACGGTGCGAGCAAGGCGGCACTCAACCACCTGACCCGAACCTTCGTTGCAGAGCTTGGCGAAGATACGGGTCTTACGGTGCTTTCTATGCATCCGGGATGGGTGAAGACCGATATGGGCGGGGCGGAAGCGCCGCTGGACATCGAAACCAGCTGCCGCGGCATGGTCGAGCAGGTCAAGCGCGCCGCCGGACAACGCGGCCACCGCTTCATCGACTACCAAGGCGAAGCGCTGCCTTGGTGATGAACGGGGCGTGACGAGCCAGCCCTGGAATGAAAATGCGGATGGCAGCAACAGCTACCATCCGCATTCTTAAGAAGGAATCAGAGCATCCCGAACGGCTTACGCCTTGGGCAGCGTCACGCCTCGTTGACCCTGATATTTGCCACCGCGATCGCGGTAGGACGTCTCGCATTCTTCATCCGACTCCAGAAATAGCATCTGCGCTACGCCCTCGTTGGCATAGATCTTTGCCGGCAGCGTGGTGGTATTGGAAAACTCCAGGGTGACATGCCCTTCCCACTCGGGTTCCAACGGCGTCACGTTGACGATGATGCCGCAGCGGGCGTAGGTGCTTTTCCCCAAGCAGATGGTCAGCACGTTGCGCGGAATACGGAAATACTCGACGGTGCGGGCCAGCGCGAACGAGTTCGGCGGAATGATGCAGACGTCGCTCTTGATGTCCACGAAGCTCTTCTCGTCGAAGTTTTTCGGGTCGACAATTGCCGAATTGATGTTGGTGAAAATCTTGAATTCGTCGGCGCAGCGTACGTCGTAGCCATAGCTGGACACGCCATAGGAGATCAGGCGCTCGCTGCCCTCGCCGCGCATCTGACGCTCGACGTAGGGCTCGATCATGCCGTGCTCCTGGGCCATCCGGCGAATCCACTTGTCCGATTTGATGCTCATGGCGGGCGTCCTGATTTGGCTGGTGGGCGTTTAGATAAGGTGCGCATCTTACCGAGGCCATGAAGCCGGTTCAAAGGCCGCGACTCAGGACCTTGCGTCGCATCTCTGACGCTTTGGCCGGAAACTGAAAATAATGCTCGCATTGCGACAGAAATGGAGTATCTTTCATTGGCTGCTGCTGCATGTGTCACCGTGAATCGCTACATGTTTAGATTTCGATCCGATCATTGCTACGACTCCTAACTCCTTGCACACAGTCACCGTTCGGGGTATTTGCCCGTTCAAATTATCTCTACATCGTTCAAGGAGACATTCAAATGTCCAATCGCCAAACCGGTACCGTTAAGTGGTTCAATGATGAAAAAGGCTTCGGCTTCATCACTCCGCAATCCGGTGACGACCTCTTCGTACACTTCCGTGCCATCCAAGGCGACGGTTTCAAGAGCCTGAAAGAAGGCCAGCAAGTTTCCTTCGTCGCTACCCGCGGCCAGAAGGGCATGCAAGCTGAGGAAGTTCAGGTTATCTAACCTGAGGCTTCTCTGAAAAAGCCCCGCTTCGGCGGGGCTTTTTTATGCCTGCGATTCGTGAAACCTGACATCCAGAGACAGGCGGCGCCATGCGCCACCCGCTGATCATATCAATCGTCGGACACGGAAATGTTCGGCATCGATTGCGCGATGATCTGCCCGCTCTGGGAAATCCGCGCCCCTACGCTACGGGCCATCTGCTGATAAATCATCGCGATCTGGCTTTCCGGATCGGCGATGGCGGTCGGCTTGCCCGCATCAGCCTGGGTGCGAATGGCCATCGACAGTGGCAACGAGGCCAACAGCTCGACGTTGTACTGGGCAGCCAGCTTCTCACCGCCACCCTCACCAAACAGATGCTCGGCGTGCCCGCAATTCGAGCAGATGTGAATGGCCATATTCTCCACCACACCGAGCACCGGAATGTTCACCTTACGGAACATCTCCACGCCCTTCTTGGCGTCCAGCAGCGCCAGGTCCTGGGGTGTCGTAACGATAACGGCACCAACCACCGGCACCTTCTGCGCCAACGTCAACTGGATATCACCCGTACCCGGTGGCATATCCACAACGAGATAGTCGAGATCATTCCACGCCGTCTGGGTGATCAGTTGCAGCAGCGCACCGGATACCATCGGGCCGCGCCAGACCATCGGCGTCTTGTCGTCCGCAAGGAAGGCCATCGACATGACCTGTACACCGTGCGCCTCAAGCGGGATGAATGCTTTGCCATCGCGTATCTCAGGCCTGGTGCCTTCGGGAATGCCAAACATAATGCCCTGGCTCGGCCCGTAGATATCCGCATCCAGTACGCCTACACGCGCACCTTCACGCGCCAGCGCCAGTGCCAGGTTGGCAGCGGTAGTAGATTTACCCACACCGCCCTTACCTGACGCCACGGCGATGATGTTCTTCACATTGCCCAGCGCTTCCAGCTGATCCTGCGCCTTGTGCGATTGGATCATGCAATCGACCTTTACATCGGCGTGTGTCACACCTTCGAGCTGCTCGATGGCCATGGCCAACATCTGCGCCCATCCGCTGCGAAACAACCCGGCCGCATAACCGAGTTCAAGCCTTACGCTGACGCGATCGCCCTCGATATCGATCGAACGCAGGCAACCGGCCGCTACCGGGTCCTGGTTCAGGTTCGGGTCGGTGTACTGACGCAGTACGGCTTCCACAGCTTCGCGTGTGACGGTCATGACTACTCCCAAGAAAACCTAGTAAAACAGACGGGCATCTTACCCCGTGGCGCCGTATGGGCTCATCAACCGCGTCAACATGGCGCGGCACTCGGTATTCGACCAGCACCGGCCGCGCCAGTGCGGATGAAAAAAAAGCGCCGCACCTTTATAGTTACTGACTCACTTCGCAATCCCGACTGCAGATCTCCAATGTCCGAAGCTCGCCAGATCCTCGTTACCAGTGCCCTGCCCTACGCCAACGGTTCGATCCACCTTGGCCACATGCTCGAGTACATCCAGACGGACATGTGGGTGCGGTTTCAGAAACTGCGCGGCAACCAGTGCATTTATGTCTGCGCCGACGACGCCCACGGCTCGGCCATCATGCTGCGTGCCGAGAAGGAAGGCATCACCGCCGAACAGCTGATTGCTAATGTGCAGGCCGAGCACAGTGCAGATTTCGCCGATTTCCTGGTCAATTTCGACAACTTCCATTCGACCCACTCCGAAGAGAACCGTGAACTGTCCGAGATGATCTACACGCGTCTACGCGACGCCGGACATATCGCCACCCGCTCGGTGACCCAGTATTTCGATCCCGAGAAAGGCATGTTCCTCGCGGACCGCTTCATCAAGGGCACCTGCCCGAAGTGTGGCGCTGAGGACCAGTACGGCGACAACTGCGAGAAGTGCGGCGCGACCTACGAGCCCACCGAACTGAAAGATCCGCGCTCGGCCATTTCCGGCGCTACGCCGGTGCTGCGCGACTCCAAGCACTTCTTTTTCAAACTGCCCGACTTCGAGGCGATGCTCAAGCAGTGGACGCGCAGCGGCACCCTGCAAGACTCGGTGGCGAACAAGATCGCCGAGTGGCTCGATGCGGGCCTGCACGAATGGGATATTTCCCGCGACGCCCCCTACTTCGGTTTCGAAATCCCAGGCGAGCCCGGCAAGTACTTCTACGTCTGGCTGGATGCCCCGATCGGCTATATGGCCAGCTTCAAAAATCTCTGCGCGCGCCACCCGGAGCTAGACTTCGATGCCTTCTGGAGGAAGGATTCGACAACTGAGCTGTACCACTTCATCGGTAAGGACATCATCAATTTCCACACCCTATTCTGGCCCGCCATGCTCGAAGGCGCGGGGCTGCGCAAGCCAACCGCCGTCGCGGTGCACGGCTACCTGACGGTGAACGGTCAGAAAATGTCCAAATCACGCGGCACCTTCATCAAGGCGCGCACCTACCTCGAACACCTGAACCCCGAGTATCTGCGCTACTACTACGCCGCCAAGCTCGGCCGTGGTGTGGACGATCTCGACCTCAACCTCGAAGACTTCGTGCAGAAGGTCAATTCCGATCTGGTCGGCAAGGTGGTCAACATCGCCAGCCGCTGCGCCGGCTTCGTCCACAAGGGCAACGCGGGACTGCTGGTAGCGGACAACGCCGCTCCCGAACTGACCGATGCCTTCCGCGCGGCCGCCCCGTCGATCGCCGAAGCTTACGAAAGCCGAGACTTCGCCCGAGCGATGCGCGAGATCATGGGCCTAGCCGATCGCGCCAACGCCTGGATTGCCGACAAGGCGCCTTGGGCGCTGAACAAGCAGGAAGGCAAACAGGCTGAAGTCCAGGCGATCTGCGCCACGGGTGTCAATCTGTTCCGCCAGCTGGTGATCTTCCTCAAGCCGGTGCTGCCGAATCTGGCAGCGGACGCCGAGCGTTTCCTCAATGTCGAGCCGCTGACCTGGAACGACCACGCCGAGCTTCTGAGCAACCACCAGCTGAACGCCTTCACGCCACTGCTGACCCGTATCGAGCCCGCGAAAATCGAAGCCATGATCGAATCATCCAAGGAAGACCTCGCCTCCACCGAAGCCGCCGCCCAATCCATAGGCAACGGCGAGCTGGTCAAGGAGCCGCTGGCAGCTGAGATCGCCTTCGACGCCTTTGCGGCAGTCGACCTGCGCATCGCCCTGATAGAGAAATGCGAATTCGTCCAAGGCGCAGACAAGCTGCTGCGCCTGACGCTGGATATCGGCGACGCCAAGCGCAACGTGTTCTCCGGCATCAAGAGCGCCTACCCGGACCCGAGCCAGCTGGAAGGCCGACTGACCCTCTACGTCGCCAACCTCGCGGCGCGCAAAATGAAATTCGGCGTGTCCGAAGGCATGGTGCTCGCAGCGGGCCCAGGCGGCGAAGAAATCTATCTACTCAGCCCGGACAGCGGCGCCAAACCAGGGCAGCGCGTCAAGTAACGAGGTGACAGTGCGGGAGCCGTGCGCAACGCCGGTCTCCCGCTTCGAGCCCCGAATGGCCGCTCCACCATCATGCGCAGCCACTGTCTGGAGGCGGTTATGACTCACACGCTCGATTCCAGTAAATGCCCGGTCTGCGGCGAACCCAATCAATGCAGCCTCAGCAACCCGGCTACCGCAACGCAGCCTTGCTGGTGCTTCAGCGCTGAAATCGCGCCAGAAGCCAGTGAACAGATTCCTGACGACGCGCTGAACAAAGCCTGTATTTGCCAGCGCTGCGCGCGTGGCGAGCTGCCTACAAAATCCTGATGCGCCTCGACCGCTTTCTAGCCAACCTGCCCCACTGCAGCCATCGTCAGGCACGCCTGCTGTTGGCTTCGGGCCGCGCGTCGGTGAATGGCAAGATCATCTGCGATGGCACCCATGAGGTCCGCCTCTTCGACCGCGTCGAACTTGACGGTGAAATATTGCAGGCAGGCAAGCCTGCTCGATTTTTTATGCTGAACAAACCGGTTGGCTGCGTCAGTGCGACATCCGATCCGCAACACCCAACGGTACTGGATTTGTTGCACGAACCCGACAAGGACCAACTGCACATCGCCGGACGGCTAGACTTCAACACCACCGGGCTGCTGATCATCACCAACGATGGGCTCTGGTCGCGCCGCCTAACCCAACCCTCAAGCCAGCTAGGTAAAACTTACCTGGTGGAAACCGAAGACCCCATCGACCCGGCGTGTGTCGATCGCTTTGCGGAAGGCCTCTACTTTCGCTTCGAGAACCTCACGACCCTGCCTGCCAAACTGGAACTACTGGACTCGCATCAGGCACGCCTGACTCTGCGTGAAGGTCGCTACCATCAGGTCAAACGGATGTTCGGCCAATTCAACAACAAGGTCACCGCCCTGCACCGCGAGCGCATGGGGCCACTGACCCTGGATACCGCCCTCACCCCTGGCCGCTACCGAACACTGACCGCCGCCGAGACCGCACAGATCTAACCCACTCACCGAAAAAGCCCTCACGCCCGCTTCATTTCCACACGGCCTTCTGGTACAAAGGCCCCCCTGAGCGGGCGTCGTATAATGGCATTACCTGAGCTTCCCAAGCTCATGACGAGGGTTCGATTCCCTTCGCCCGCTCCAGATAAAAAAGCCCTACTTGCAGAACTTCTTAGTTTGGGGTTTCGCCTGTTCCGAGTGATGTCATCGGTTGACTAGGCGGGGGAGGCAGAAAAATCAATCTACCCTCTTTTTCCTCGCGGTTCTTCAACGGATCGACGGCAGTATCGCGATGCTTGCTACCCGCTCCCGTTACGCAAATAGGCGTGCCTTCTAACTAAACGGGGGGCGATCATTGGATTCTTGGGAGGAAGTGTCAGCGCTCAAGCCGATATGTCGTAAGTTGATTGCCGCCAGCCCAGCCAGCACAGCAATGCTGATGCCGCTGGTCACTGCAGCTACATTGAACCCCATCACGAATGCTGCTTGCGCCTGTTCCAATACACCAGCGGGTAGCTGTTGCGATACCGACTGGGCGCCGGCGAGGCTGTCCGATACCACATGCTGGATATCCTGCGCCATTAACCCGCTGAGCTGGTCGGTCATGCTGTTGCGATAAACAGCGGTCGTCAGGCTACCCAGCGCGGCAATGCCTACCGCCAAGCCAAGCTCCTGCACCGTCTCAGACATAGCCGAGGCAGATCCTGCCTTTTCGGCAGGTGCTGCCCCTACTACCAGATCCGTTCCCAACGCAGCAATGGTGCCCAAGCCAAGGTAGACCAGCGAAAACGATGCCGTTACCAAGGTTACCCCATGGGGCGAATTGTCGAGCTGGGCCAACATCAGATAGCCCACTGCAGATAGGCCCAGCGCTCCCGCTATGACATGGCCTGGCCGAATGCGCCTTGCAAGCAGCGGTGCGGTAATGCCTGCCGCCAGCATGGCGAGAGCGGGCGGCCCCATCCACAGCCCTGCGACTAGCGGTGACAGTCCAGCCACCAGCTGCAGATACTGAGTCACTAGCAACATCGTCCCGCCGACGCCTATCAGGCCAACCAGGAGCACCAATAAGGCCACACTAGTTGCCTTATTGGAGAACAGGCTGAGATCGACGAGCGGACTGGCCAATAGGCGCTGCCGCCGGATGAAAACAAACATGAATATCAGCCCGACCGCGATGCCAAGCGCGGCGCTGGCTCCTATCCCATCCTTGGCGATTTGCTTGATGCCATAGATGATCGGGAGCAAAGCCAGCAGCGACAGCGCGACGCTAGGCAGATCCAGACGCCCTTGTTGCGGAGCGCTGTATTCCGGCAGTAGATACGGGGCGGCTACCAGCAAAAGCCCCACGACCGGCAGCGCGACGAGAAATGCAGCCCCCCACCCGTAGTGTTCAAGCAAGCCGCCACCCAACACGGGCCCAACGGCCATGCCCAGCGCAAACATGGTGGCCCATATCCCTATGGCAAGCGCGCGTTGATGGGGGTGAAGAAACATGTTGCTGATTAGCGCCAGTGTTGATGGCATCAGGGTCGCGCCCGCGACACCTAACACGGCGCGTGCGGCAATTAACATGGAAGCGCTAGTCGAGTAGGCCGCCATTACGGAGGCGACCCCGAAAGCAGTTGCGCCGATCATGAGCAATTTGCGCCGCCCTATGCGATCACCTAGCGTTCCCATCGTGATAAGAAACCCAGCGATCATGAAGCCATAGGCATCGACGATCCAAAGTGTTTGCGCGCTTGTCGGCCGCAGATCAACCGCCAGCGCGGGCAAGGCCAGGTGCAAGAGTGTCATGTCCAGCCCAAGCAACATGGTAGGCAGCGACAGCAACGCCAGCCCAAGCCACTCACGGTTACTCGCGCGGTTTTCAGCGGCTTGGCCATGCGCCTGGAAGGTTTCGGTTTTAAGGGTTGAATCGCCAGATGTATTCAAGTGTGACCTCCCGGTTTGCCCGGCTTGGTTGCGGAAGGTCTCATCTTCGGAGCGATCAAGTGTTAGTACAATTTAAGTAGTTATCCTATTACTGGTGGCAATAGCCATGATCGAGCGAAGCCTCAACCGCACCAAGAACGAGTTGTCCGAATTTCTTACCTGGCACCGCAAGAAACTGACGCCGGCCGACGTTGGCCTGCCCTCACATGGGCGGCGCCGAACGCCGGGCCTACGCCGAGAGGAAGTTGCAGCGAAGGCTGGCGTGGGGCTGACTTGGTATACCTGGTTCGAGCAAGGGCGGGATATTCAGGTATCGGAGAAATTTTTGCTGAGCGTGGCTCACGCGCTAAAGCTCGACGACGCCGAGTGCTGCCACCTGTTTCTTCTGGCCCACAAACGCCCGCCTCCTCCAGAGGCCCATCACTGGTCGTCGGTCACCCCCCTCATCCAACAAATAATGGACGATTTGGCGACAAAACCTGCCTATGTGCTCAACCTGCGCTGGGATGTCATTGCTTGGAATGCAGCGGCCGATGCTTTATTCGATTTCAGTGCTCGGCAGCGCGAGGTCCGCAATATCCTGCGCATGGTGTTTGCCGATCCCGACATGCGACGACGTCTGCCCGCTTGGCGGGATGATGCGCCCAAGCTACTGGCGCAGTTCCGTTATGACTTTGCCGTTGCTCCGCAGGATCCAGCGATGCTGGCGTTAATCGAGGACCTCAATGAACTATCGGCCGACTTTAGGCGTTGGTGGGAGACACACGATAGCGAGGAGGCGCGGCGCGGGATTGGATCGGTCCTGACGGCCAATGCCGAGCGACAGGACTTGCGCCATGAAACGCTGGTGGTGGATGAACACCGGCATCTCAGAATGGTGGTGTATTTCGGCGGATAAGCGCTTCCATTGAATCAAAAGAGAGACGGGACTATTCATTTGCGGTCTTACGCCTCGCAGACTTCATCGCCTACAGGGTCTGGAGCGATGACCTCTGCTTTCGCACAAAGCGAAATTAACCAGACTCTTTTTTCATCGTTTCGATACGGGCGGTGCAGTGCTAACCGACAGTGGATATCCATCGGAACGCAGCTTGAAAGCCGTAGACCCGACCGTGTTCATGCAGAATAAAGTTGCTTATGCCGTGAAGAGCTAATCCCGTTCAGCCATGAAATTGACTCTATTTACCTATACCGAGATATAAACGAACCGACAACACTCCTCTTGCTTCGCCTGTGATGTACGGAGCTCATCCAATGCGAACAGGAGGTTTCCAATGCTTAAAATAACTCCTTTGGCTGCAGCGCTTTTGCTGATAGCGAGCGGCAGCATATTGGCTAGCGAACATGTGGCTGAGATAGAGCAGCACGGCACCGACAACAGCGCAGAGCAGACGCAGAGCGGCATCATGCAGCGCTCCTTTATCTATCAGAATGGTACTCAAAACAGCGCGCTCACCGACCAGTCCGGCACCAGTAGCGAGGGAGGCCAGGCGAGCGTGGAGCAAGTTGGCTCGCTGAACTCAGCCGAGATCTACCAGGTGAATGGAAGCCGGCCGGGTATGGCGAGTGCGGATGTCTATCAAGCCGGGTCGTCCAACCGCGCCACGCTCGAACAGCATGAACACCATGACGAGCTCGCTAGTACCGCGACGATTCATCAGGACGGCAGTGGCAACCAACTCGATGCCATACAGACGTGGGTAGGCAACCAGCTCGATGTGGTTTCCATCGGCCAGGACAACGCGGTTCAAGTGACCCAGTCCGGTTTCAGCACGGCGGACATTCAGCAGACCGGCACGGCAAACCGGGTGCAGCTTGAACAGGTGAGCAACGGCTTCGGTGGCGGTTCCGCGGTGGTCGCACAAGAAGGCACGTCCAACGAGGCAGACATCGAGCAAATCTCCGGCCGTTACCCAGCAGGCGACGTAGCCCTTCAACAGATTGGTGTTGCCAACATAGCGAAGATCGAAGCGGGCGACGGTTACAGCACGCTGGACTATACCCAGCGGGGCACCGGCAACGAGCTTAATGCGCGCTTCGTCGGGCAAGGCTCGAGCATCAGTGGATATTCGGAAGGGAGTTATAACCTGGTCGACATTTCGCAGGTTGGCGACGACAACAGCCTGGATATCGCTCAGGTCGGATCCAACAACCAGATCGATGCCTATCAGGGGTTCCATATGCATGAGGCGCTCATCAGCCAGTCAGGTGATGGCAACCAGGCTTTCCTCAGGCAGGAGACGTTCACGTATGAAAATACCGCCGCCACTATCATTCAGAACGGTAGCGGCAACGTTGCGAGCGTCGTCCAGCAATAACCCACCCGTTATCGAATCGAGGTGCACTCACGCGTTTCAGCTCGGGGTATCGGGCATCGACGAGGAGCCGAAAGCGCTGACATGCAATGCCCGAAACGAGACGGAGCCCCAGCGAGAAGTCACATGAAAGCAACGCAGCGAGCATAAACACAAAGGAATCGCCCCGCTCCAATAGAAAAGCCCTGCACAAGCAGGGCTTTTCTCGTTCAGGACACCTGCGGCATCAGCTACCCGGACAAGCCGGCAGCAATTCGCGTGTCGGAATGCCCTCATTGCGCGTGAATTGGCAACCATATGCAGGATTAGCGACGACGCGCGGGTTGATCACGTCATCTCCGGCCGGCTTGATGCCCTGCTGTTCCCATTGCAACATCGCCGCCATGGCGTCGACCTGTTCCTGATAGCTGAAATCGCAGTGGCTCGGGGCGCGAATGGCACGTTGCACCAGCAGATCGCCGTTGCCGTTGGCTTCAGCGTTGCGGCGATATATCTGTTGATGCTTGAACGGCACATACAGATCGCCCAGGGTATGGATGCTGACCACCGGTACGTTGAACTGGCCGTTCACCACCGGGATCCAGCGCAGGCCGTCTGGGCGGATGCTATTGGCCGGCGGATGGCCAATGACACGGATGATCGAATCGTTGAATTCGCGTTCCTCGCGGGACATCGCCTTGTTCGTATCGAACTGATAGCGGGTGGCAAGGTTGCCGGAGAGCGAATCGGCGAGAATTCCGTCGACCGAACCGTCTCGACCACCGGTACCCAGCACGACGCTTTGCAAGCTGGTGCGGAAGCCTTCGGCGAAGATCGGGCGCTCGCCACCGCTGAGCTCTCGGACGATGCCTTCGAGCTTTTCACCCTGCGATGACGGATCGGTCGGATAGTTGTTCCACAGCGCGCCGATGATCTGCGGCAGCTTGGCCTGGAAATCGGTGGCCGGAAACGTGGTCGGCCCCAGGCCTGCCAGATGCTGGGCGGCCAGGGTGAAGTTCATCAGATACTCGAATTCGTAGACGTCCCCGGTGACGCCGCACATGGGCACCGAACCGCTATACCGCACCGTATTGTTGGCGGTGGCATAGGTCTCTGCCTCGACCGCGGCCGCTGCGACGTGCCCGCCCATGGAATGGCCGGTGATATAGGTCTTGGTCGGCTGCGCCTTGCCGGTCAGGCTGCTGAAGGCCAGCGCCAGAGCGTTGGTGTCCTCAATGCCAGCACGCACATCGTAGTAATTTTTGCTGTAGCTGGATGCAGCCCAGGCATAGCCCTGTTGCAGCAGCCATGGTCGGATCGGCGGCGGCCCCACGGTGAGTTCCGGGCCCGTGCCGCGATAGCCGTGCGCGTACATCACCAACATGCCATTCCAGTTCGGTGGTACTTCGATCTGGTAGGACGAGCCCTGATAGACGCCAGTCCAGCGCTCGCTTGGCAGACCGGGAAAAGGCGCCAGCGGAGATTCGACCGGTACGAAGGTCCGCGAGTCCTGTAGTCGCGAATCGCTGTGTGACAGCGGTGGCTTGATCGGCTTCGTCCGGGCCTGAACATCGACGGCGACTCCGATCGTGCCTACCAACATCAGGCCGGCAACGACGCGCGCGCAAGCTGAAGCCAACTTATCTGGGAGCATGTGAATTTCCTCAATTATTGTTGTTGTTCTATCGATGCGAGCTTTACCGCGATTGTCGGGCGGAAGCACAACGCGCACGTTGACTAACCGTGGCAGAAAGCTTCGACCTGTCAAACACAGCAGATATTCAGGAGGTGACCGGCGAGTTTCATATCGGAAATACGCGGGGTGTCGCCGCGCTTATAGTGGCGAGGACTGGCGCTTAGACGTACCAAGAGGGAATAACGAACGAAGGCGGACTTGCACGGGGCGAATCGGCAGGGCGCCGACAGCAAGGTGATGCGTTGAAGCGGGCCGAGAGGCAATGCGACTCGGCCCGGTGAAGACGCTGCGGTTCAGCAGTTGCCTTTCTTTGCCTGTCCTGGAGGGCAGTGAGTGCCGCCATGGCCGCCACCGTCGCCGATGTCGATACCGACGCCCGGTAGGCGCAGGCTGCAGCCGGTCATCAAGAAAGCCGCCAGCACGACGGCCATTGCGCGAGTCATCATCACGGATTGCGCTTTCATCGGAATACTCCTGAATTTCCTAACGGGGCGCCAATGCCCTGGCGCCTGGCACAGTATCCACCGCTGCGCGAATTAACGACAGGCCATCTTTAGGCTTAATGCCGCGATCAGTTAAAACCCGAGCACGACGGGGTCATCGCCATGGCGATGATCCGAAGAGCCTGCTCAACCTGCACGATATTCCGCGTCTGCCACTTCGAAACGTTGCTGAATGGACGCGGCTGGCTCCTTGTCCATGAGACTCACCACGTAGATGGCAAGGCTCGCGAGGATGAAGCCCGGGATGATTTCGTACAGACCGAGGCCAATGAACTGCTTCCAAACCACCACGGTTATCGCTCCAACCAGCATCCCGACCAACGCGCCGTTGCGGGTCATGCGCTTCCAGACCAGCGAAATCAGCACCACCGGACCGAACGCAGCGCCGAAACCAGCCCAGGCGTAGGACACCAGGCCCAGCACTTTACTGTCCGGGTTCGACGCGATGCCGATGGCGATCAACGCGATCAACAGCACCATGGCACGACCAACCCAAACCAGCTCGGTCTGCGATGCGCCCTTGCGCAGGAAGGCCTTATAGAAGTCTTGCGTCAGGGCGCTGGAGCTGACCAGTAACTGCGCACTGAGCGTGCTCATCACTGCGGCCAGTACGCCAGAAAGGATGATGCCAGCGACCCAGGGATTGAACATCAGTTTGACCAGCTCCATGAACACACGCTCACCATTCTCGGTGACCGCACCCGCCAGCGTCGGGTTGTCCGCGAAATAGGCGATGCCGAGGAAGCCCACGGTAACCGCGCCGGTCAGCGTCAGGATCATCCATGTCATGCCGATGCGGCGGGCGGTGGGGATGGTCTTCACCGAGTCGGCTGCCATGAAACGCACCAGGATGTGCGGCTGGCCAAAATACCCCAGCCCCCAACCCAGCAGGGAGATGATCGCGATGAAGGACAGCCCTTTGAACATGTCGAAATTCGAGGGGTCCTGCGCCGCGATGGTGTTCATCACTGTCCCCATGTCGCCAAGGGCGAAGATGACGAACACCGGCGTGATCAGCAGCGCAAAGATCATCAGCGTCGCCTGCACGGTGTCGGTCCAGCTCACAGCAAGGAAACCGCCAACGAATACATAGAGAATCGTCGCCGCCGCCCCTACCCACAAGGCCACGTTGTAGGACATGCCAAAGGTGGATTCGAACAAACGCGCGCCGGCGACGACGCCTGAGGCGCAGTAGATGGTGAAGAACACTAGAATGACCAGGGCCGAGAAGATCCGTAACAGGCGGCTGGTGTCCTCGAAACGGTGAGAAAAGTAGTCAGGTAGCGTCAGTGCATTATGGTTGTGCTCGGTATGCACACGCAGCCGTCCAGCAACGAACAGCCAGTTCAACCAGGCACCGGCGATCAGGCCGATGGCAATCCAGCTTTCCGACAGGCCGGCAACGAACACAGCGCCCGGCAAGCCCATCAGCAACCAGCCGCTCATGTCCGAAGCCCCCGCCGACAAGGCCGTGACGAAGCTGCCGAGGCTGCGACCGCCCAGGATGTAATCGTCGAAATTTTTGGTGGCGCGATAGGCCGTGAAGCCGATGAGGATCATCGCCGCGATATAGATCACGAAGGTGATCAGGGTCGGAGTGCTCACGTTCATTAGAATGTCCTTGTGCTGCGGAGGAGCCCCGCCTCCACTGACGATACGCAAACGCTAGGTTGCACAGCGCCAGCAACGGATAGCCCGGTAGCTCAAGGATAGCGTCTGCTTGGCGCTTTCGCCCGTGACCGGATGGTTTTGCCGCCTCTTAGCAGGGGCAGCCGCAGGACATAACGACCATATACGTGGCCCAGAAGCCGCCGCAAAAAAGACATTTCCGCCGCCACCCGCATAGGTTTTGCTCAGCGTAATCCTTTCGCCGATCGCACCCGCGCTGCCTCTCCCGGCTCCATGGTTCAGGGCAACGGATCGGCGCTGTAGGGGTCAGACGAATAAGGGTCGCGCACGTCCAGTGCCGCTCCACTCGACATCTCTGGAGGTCCGCCATGTCCGTCACGATCGATACCGCCACCGGCACCTGTTCCACCACAGTCGAAGGTACCACCTACCGCAGCGCCATAATGGACACACGTGTAAGCACTGACCCGAACGCGCGCATGTCCGTCGCGCACATCGGCGGCGCCAACACCCATATCACCGAGGACCAAGCAGAACATCTGATTGCCGCAGGAGCCAAGGACGACCGCGAAAATCTGATCGTTGACGATTGAGCCCAAGGCTCCAACGTAAAAAACCCCGCTGCCAGGGCGCTGGCAGCGGGGCTTTTCGTTTGTCGTTACAACCAGCGATAGCGATCAGTGCCCCTGGTATTCACGCTCAGCGTCTTCGAAGCGCTTGATCATGGTCGTCGAAGCGCGCTGCCCCACCTTGCTGAATACCACGATGGCGATGCTGGCGAGGATGAAGCCCGGAATGATTTCGTAAAGACCGAGACCGATGAACTGCTTCCAGACCACCACGGTGACGGCACCAACGACCATGCCGGCCAGCGCGCCATTGCGCGTCATGTTCTTCCACAGCAGCGAAATCAGTACCACCGGACCAAAAGCGGCACCAAAGCCGGCCCAGGCGTAGGAGACCAGGCCCAGCACCTTGCTGTCCGGGTTGGACGCGATGCCAAGGGCAACGAAGGCGATCAGCAAGACCATTGCGCGGCCGACCCAAACCAGCTCGGTCTGCGAAGCATTCTTGCGCAACATGGCCTTGTAGAAATCCTGCGTCAGCGCACTGGAACTGACCAGCAACTGAGCGCTAAGGGTACTCATCACGGCAGCCAGAACACCCGAAAGGATGATGCCCGCCACCCAGGGGTTGAACAGGATTTTCACCAGTTCCATGAATACACGTTCGCCGTTTTCGGAAACGGGACCGGCCAGTTCCGGATGGCCCGCGAAGTAGGCGATACCGAAGAAGCCCACGGCGACCGCACCGGCGAGGGTCAGGATCATCCAGGCCATACCGATGCGGCGGGCGGTGGGGATGGTCTTCACCGAGTCGGCGGCCATGAAGCGCACAAGGATGTGCGGCTGACCGAAGTAACCCAGGCCCCAGGCCAGCAAGGAAACGATGGCAACGAAGGACAGGCCATTGAACATGTCGAACGCGGCCGGGTTCTGCGTGGCAATGGTATCCATCGCAGCGCCCATGTCGCCCAGCGCCAGGATCACGAATACTGGCGTGATCAGCAGCGCGAAGATCATCAGCGTGGCCTGCACGGTGTCGGTCCAGCTCACGGCGAGGAAGCCGCCGATGAACACGTAGAGGATGGTCGCTGCCGCGCCGATCCAGAGTGCCAGGTCGTACGGCACGCCGAAGCTGCTTTCAAACAGACGGGCGCCGGCGACAACTCCGGAGGCGCAGTAGATGGTGAAGAACACCAGGACGACCAGCGCCGAGAAGATACGCAGCAACCGGCTGTCGTCTTCGAAGCGGTGCGAGAAATAGTCAGGCAGCGTGAGCGCGTTCTTGTTGCGCTCGGTATGCACGCGCAGGCGCCCGGCCACGAACAGCCAGTTCAGCCAGGCACCGGCGATCAAGCCGATGGCGATCCAGCTTTCCGACAAGCCCGCAACGAAAATCGCCCCCGGCAGGCCCATCAGCAGCCAGCCGCTCATGTCCGAAGCGCCGGCCGACAGTGCCGTGACGAAACTTCCCAGGCTACGTCCCCCCAGGATGTAGTCATCGAAGTTCTTGGTGGCACGGTAAGCGACGAAGCCGATTAACAGCATGGCGCCGATGTAGATCACGAACGTGATTAAAGTGGGAGTACTGATGCTCATTTTGTTCCCTCGTTAGTTGTTGTTGATGGGCGCGAGGGTATTCCCGATCCCACCTGGCAGAGGGCGATGGCGGTTCGCGCCATCACCGGGACGGGCTCACCTGAGCCCATCAGTGGCGGAAGAGCGATCCGCCAACTGTTCTGATTGTTCTAGTGAACCGGCGGTCTCTGAACCGAGCCGCCGGACGTTTTAACCGAGTCGACGATCAGTCGTCACCCAGCGACAGCAAGGACGCGTTACCACCAACAGCGGTGGTGTTAGTGGAGGTGGTGCGCTCGTTGACGAAGCGCAGCAGGTAGCTGGGGCCGCCGGCTTTCGGGCCGGTGCCGGACAAACCACAGCCGCCGAACGGCTGCACACCGACCACGGCGCCAACCTGATTGCGATTGACGTAGAGGTTACCGACCCGAGCCAGTGCCTCGATGCGCTCGGCGGTTTCCTCGTTGCGGCTGTGCACGCCGAGCGTCAGGCCGTAACCGGTGGCGTTGATGTCCGCAACGACCTTTTCCAGATCCGCCGCGTCGAAGCGCACCACGTGCAGCACCGGGCCGAATTGCTCCTTCTTCAACTCATGAATCCCACCGATCTCGAACGCCACCGGCGCGACGAAATGCCCGTTCAGGCTCCCCGGAAGCTTGGCTTCGGCGATCAGCTTGCCTTCGGCCTTGAGCTGCTGGATATGTGCCAGCAACCCTTCGCGCGCCTCGGCATCGATCACCGGGCCCAGATCGTTCTCACGCAAGTGAGTCGGGCCGACCTTCAGCTCGGCCATGGCGCCCTTGATCAGCTCGATCACGCGATCGGCGATGTCGCGCTGCACATAGAGTACGCGCAGAGCCGAGCAGCGCTGGCCGGCGCTGGTAAAGGCGGAACCGACCGCATCCTTGACGACCTGCTCAGGCAGCGCGGTGGAGTCGACGATCATCGCGTTCTGGCCGCCGGTTTCGGCGATCAGGGTGGCGATGGCTCCTTCCTTCTCCGCCAGCTGGCGGTTGATGATGCGCGCGGTATCAGTGGAGCCGGTGAAGCACACGCCGACCACACGCGGATCACGGCAGAAGACACCGCCCAAGGTGGCGCCGTCGCCGGGTAGGAAGGCGATGGCATCCTTGGGCAGGCCGGCCTCGAACATAAGCTCCAGCGCACGGGCGGCGATCAGGCTGGTCTGCTCGGCGGGCTTGGCCAGCACGGTGTTACCGGCGACCAGTGCTGCGGTGATCTGACCGAGGTAGATCGCCAGGGGGAAGTTCCAGGGGCTGATGCAGACGAATACGCCGCGGCCTTCGTGGAACAGTTCGTTGCGCTCGCCGGTGGGTCCTTTGAGTTCTTCACGACCGAGTTTCAGGCGAGCCTGCAGGGCGTAGTAACGGCAGAAATCCACGGCCTCGCGGACTTCGTCGATGCCGTCCTGCAAGGTCTTGCCGGCTTCCAACGTGCACATCGCCATCAGCTCGGCGCGGTTGGCTTCGAGCAGGTCACCAAGGCGCTCGAGGACCTGTGCGCGTTGCTCGATCGGTGTGGCGTTCCAACGCGGCCAGAAAGCGGCCAGGCCGTCGACGGCCTGCTTGGCCTGCTCAGCGGTGGCGAACTGGGCGGTGCCCACCTCCTGGCTGAGCTGATACGGGCAGTGCACTTTGTGTGGCGCACCGGTGAGCTTCTGCCCGCCGATCACCGGGGCGGCCTGCCACTGACGGCCGAGGAAGGTCTGGTAGGCGCTGGACAGGTCGTTCCACTGAGTCTGGATGTTCATGTTGATGCCTTGCGAGTTGGTCCGGTTGCCGTACAGCGCCGGTGGAAGCGGGATGCGATGGTTGCCGAGGGTCCTGAACTGCCGCAGCTGGGTCACCGGGTGGTCGATCAGGGTGTCCACCGGCACGCGCGGGTCGACCAGCTGATGAACGAACGACGAGTTGGCGCCGTTTTCCAGCAGGCGCCGCACGAGGTAGGGCAGCAAGTCCTTGTGGGCACCGACCGGGGCGTAGATGCGCACGTTCTTGCGATGCTTTTCGATCACCGTGTCGTACAGTGCGTCGCCCATCCCATGCAAGCGCTGGAACTCGAACTCGCGCGGGACTTTCAGCTCGTCGGCCATCGACAGAATGCAGCTGACGGTGTGCGCGTTGTGGCTGGCGAACTGCGGATAGATCACGCCGCGGGTGTGCTCGGACAGCAAGTAGCGCGCGCAGGCCAGGTAGGAGGTGTCGGTGCCTTCCTTGCGAGTGAATACCGGATAGCCGTTCAAGCCCTGAACCTGACACTGCTTGATCTCGGTGTCCCAGTAAGCACCCTTGACCAGCCGCAGCGGGATGCGCGCGCCCAGCTCCTTACCCAGCAGGGTCAGCCAGACCAGCACCGGCAGGCAGCGCTTGGAGTATGCCTGGATGACCAGGCCGAACTCGCCCCAGCCGGCGATGGCCGGGTCGCGCATCAGTTTTTCGTAAAGCTCCAGCGACAGCTCGAGGCGATCCGCCTCTTCGGCGTCGATGGTGATGCCGACATCCAGGCGGCGCGCCAGGATGGCCAGCTCGCGTACGCTTTCGAACAGTTCAGTGAGCACTCGCTCGCGCTGAGCCACTTCATAGCGTGGATGCAGGGCCGACAGTTTGATCGACACCGACGGACGCGGGCCGGAACCGACTTGCGGCTCGGCACCGACAGTCTCAACAGCCTGACGGTAGTCAGCCATGTACTTGCGTGCATCCTCGGCGGTCAGCGCCGCTTCGCCGAGCATGTCGAAGGAATAGGTGTAGCCCTTCTCCCGCTCGGGGCGGCCGTTCTTCAGCGCCTCGGAGATGCTGCGACCCAGCACGAACTGCTTGCCCATCAGCTTCATCGCCTGGTTCATCGCAGCGCGGATGACTGGCTCGCCGGAGCGCTTGATCAGCCGGCCGATGACATTCTTCGGACGGCCGTCTGCATTTTCCGGATCGACCACCTTGCCGGTCATGACCAGCCCCCAGGCGGCGAAGTTGACCAGCACATTATCGCTCTGGCCGAGATGGCGTTCCCACTCTGCCGCATTGAGCTTGTCGCGAATCAGCGCATCGGCCGTCGCCGAATCCGGCACGCGCAGCAGCGCTTCGGCTAGACACATGAGCATCAGGCCCTCGTGCGTATCCAGGCTGTACTGGCGCAGCAGCGCGTCGAGCGTATCGACGGCGTTGTCCCGGCCGCGCACGTCTTCGATCAGTGCGCGGGCGTTGCGGCGGACAGCCTCGATCCCGGCGTCACCTGGGTCGGCGAGCTGCAGCAGCTCGGTGAGATAGGCTGCCTCGTCAACGCTGTAGTTGGCGCTTATGACGGGGAAGAATTCGGCGGCTTTCAGATTGGCGAAATCGCCCTGCAAGACTTGACCGGCTTTGAACATCGCGCCGCTCCTCTCGTGGAGTGTTGTTGTGTTGAATCAGGGCCAGCGGGTCGCTCGCGCCAGTGATTGCACTGCGATGGCCGCCAAACGGGTAGGGGAATCTACGGCGAGAGGGTTTTGCGTTGTTGCGCAAATCTACGGAACTTTTACAAAAAACTACGGCTTTCTACTCCAGCAAACGAACCGTCATGAAAGTTCGCTAGAGCAGCGCGAAATAATATCTCCGTAAAGCAAAACGCACCGGATCGGTGCGTTTTTCCTCGCTTCAGCTGTCACTGCATCGCAGACGCTTGGGCGTTAACCCGAGATAACGACGGGTCGCTGTGGTCAGCGCACTCTGGCTGGAGAAACCGCACTCCTCGGCAATCCGCACCAGCGGTAGCGGGCTCTCGCGCAGTAGTCGGGCCGCGCGATCGAGGCGGCTCTTGAGCAGGTATTGATGCGGGGTAAGGCCGACGCTGTCCTTGAACTGCGCATGGAAGTGGCTAGGGCTCAAGCAGGCTACCTGTGCCAGCTCGGCAACGGTGATGCGGCGCGCCAGGTTGCTTTCGATATGAGCGTCCAGCCGGGCGATATCCAACGGGCCGGTGGGCTGGCGTGTCGCCTCGCCGAACACCCGCAGGTGCACGGCGCGCAACAGCACTCCACCCAACGCCCGCGCCAGCAGCGGATCGCTGCCGTAGCGGGCCAGCTCGGCACCCGCGTAATTGAGCAGGTTGTGGAAATCGGCATCCAGCACGGGATAACGCGGCGTTTCGAACAGCTGAACCAGCAGCCGCGGATCGTCGGCGCTCAAATCCTGATCGTCGAGATCGATGATCAACATGCGGTTATCGCCCTTGCCGGCGAACTCATGGTCGGCATGGCCCGGCACCAGGCAGGCACGCATGCGACAGACCTCGCCTCCTGAGCCATCCACTTCGAATTCGGCACTGCCCGACAACGACAGGACCAATTGATGGTAGTCGTGCGCGTGTTCGTGGGCCTTGTCATCGAGGCGAAGCAGGCGGGCGTTGAGCATATATCGAGGCACCTGAGTATCGGCGCACTGTACCGGAGCCGCCGTTTTTTTCCCAGCCGGGTCAAACGGGCAAAAGGTCAATAGATTGAAATCATTCCGACGATACCCATCTAACAAGCATCTACTCGAGACAGGTGCCTCATGAACGACGACAGCAATCAGGAATTCGAGCAGAGCATGTCTTCCACTGGGCTGGTCCTGCCCGACCAGGATTTGCCGGACAAGCTCTATATCATCCCGGTGCACAACCGCCCCTTCTTCCCGGCGCAGGTGCTACCAGTGATCGTCAATGAGGATCCTTGGGCGGCAACCCTCGAACTGGTCTCCAAGACACCGCATCAGCGCCTGGCCCTCTTCTATATGGACACCCCAGCACAGGACGCCGCCAGCTTCGACCCGGACAGCCTGCCCGAACACGGCACCATGGTCCGTGTGCACCACGCATCGAAGGAGAGCGGCAAGCTGCAGTTCGTCGCGCAAGGCATGGCCCGCGTGCGGATTCGCGGCTGGCTGCGGCGCAAGCCGCCCTATTTGGTGGAGGTGGAATACCCGCAGAGCGACGAAGACCCCCGCGACGAGGTCAAGGCGTACGGCATGGCCCTGATTAACGCGATCAAGGAACTGCTGCCGCTCAACCCGCTATACAGCGAGGAGTTGAAGAACTACCTCAATCGCTTCAGCCCGAACGCGCCATCGCCGCTGACCGATTTCGCCGCCGCCCTGACCACCGCACCCGGCCTTGAGCTACAGGAGGTGCTCGACACCGTGCCGGTGCTCAAGCGCATGGAAAAGGTCCTGCCGCTGCTGCGCAAGGAGGTCGAAGTCGCCAAGCTGCAGAAGGAGCTGACCGGCGAGGTGAACCGAAAGATCGGCGAGCGCCAACGCGAGTTCTTCCTTAAAGAGCAACTGAAGATCATCCAGCAGGAATTGGGCATTACCAAAGACGACCGCAGCGCCGATGCAGACGAATTCCGTTCGCGCCTGGAAGGAAAAGTGGTGCCGCCTGCCGCGCAGAAGCGTATCGACGATGAGCTGACCAAGCTCTCGGTACTCGAAACCGGCTCGCCGGAATATGCGGTGACCCGTAACTATCTCGACTGGGCTACATCGATGCCCTGGGGCTTGTACAGCGAAGATAAGCTCGACCTCGGACGCGCGCGCAAGATACTCAACGAGCATCACGCCGGCCTCGACGACATCAAGAGCCGCATCATCGAATTTCTCGCCGTCGGCGCATTCCGCGGCGAGATCGCGGGTTCCATCGTGTTGCTGGTCGGCCCGCCGGGCGTGGGCAAGACCAGCATCGGCAAGTCCATTGCCGAATCGCTGGGCCGTCCCTTCTATCGCTTCAGTGTCGGTGGCATGCGCGACGAAGCGGAGATCAAGGGCCACCGACGCACCTATATCGGCGCCCTGCCCGGCAAGCTGGTGCAGGCGCTGAAGGAAGTCGAGGTGATGAATCCGGTAATCATGCTCGATGAGGTGGACAAGCTGGGCAACAGCCATCAGGGCGATCCGGCGTCAGCGCTGCTGGAAACCCTCGATCCGGAGCAGAACGTCGGCTTCCTCGATCATTACCTCGACCTGCGCCTGGACCTGTCCAAGGTATTGTTCGTCTGTACGGCCAACAGCCTCTACTCGATTCCCGGGCCGCTGCTCGACCGCATGGAAATCATTCGGCTATCGGGTTACATCACCGAGGAAAAACTGGCGATCGCCAAACGCCATCTCTGGCCACGGCAGCTCGAGCGTGCCGGCGTACCGAAAAACCGTCTGGCGATCAGCGACAGCGCTCTGCGCAACCTGATCGAAGGCTACGCGCGCGAAGCCGGGGTGCGGCAGCTGGACAAGCAGCTCGGCAAGCTGGTGCGCAAGGCAGTGGTCAAGCTGCTGGAGGAACCGGACAGCAAGATCAAGATCGGCCCAAAGGATATCGAAGGTTACCTGGGCATGGCGTACTGGCACCCCGAACAGCTGCTCCACGGGGTCGGAGTGGTCACCGGCCTCGCCTGGAACAGCATGGGGGGTGCAACCTTGCCGATCGAGGCAACGCGCATCCATACGTTGAACCGCGGCTTCAAGCTCACCGGCAAGCTCGGCGATGTGATGAAGGAGTCGGCTGAGATCGCCTTCAGCTACATCAATTCCCATCTTAAGGAATTCAAAGGCGATCCGGCGTTCTTCGATCAAGCCTTCGTGCATATGCACGTGCCCGAAGGCGCGACGCCGAAGGACGGCCCCAGCGCGGGCATCAGCATGGCCAGCGCGCTGCTGTCGCTGGCCCGTAACCAGGCGCCGAAGAAGGGCGTGGCCATGACCGGCGAACTGACCCTGACCGGCCTCGTGCTGCCCATCGGTGGCCTGCGCGAGAAGGTCATCGCGGCGCGGCGCCTGAAGCTCTACGAACTGATCATTCCAGAGCTCAACCGCGGCGACTTCGAAGAGTTGCCGGACTACCTCAAAGACGGCCTGACGATGCATTTCGCCAAGCGCTTCCAGGATGTCGTCAAGGTACTGTTCTGATCACCCGCCGAGCGGGCCATCGCTGGCCCGCTCGGCACGCCGCATCCGGAACGACATGAACGCCTCGGCAATCGGCATGACACCTTTACGGTCGGCCGTCAGCGTCTTAAGGTTTCATCCGACGCCGAGCGTTTCCATTTTCCTACCGAGTCGGTCGCCCATGCTTCGATCCCTGCCCCGCCTGTTGCCGTTTGCTGTTTTGCTCGCGCTCGCCGGCTGCGCCGGCGCCCCACCCAGCAGCGTCGCGTTGAGCGACGACACGGCTTGCCCTTTGTCTATGCAGCCTGGCCAGACGCTGATTCTTAGCCTGCCCAGCAACCCGGCCAGCGGCTACCGCTGGAGCCTTCGCGAAGTTTCGTCCGAGCAGCTCAAGAGCCTCGGCCCGGAAGTATTCAGTTCACCCAAGAACGACCTGATCGGTGGCGACGGCGTTTCGACCTGGCGCTTCGAGGCCGCCAACAACGGCAGCGGGCGCCTCTACCTCACCTATCAGCGCCCTTGGGAAAACGAGGCGGAACCGGCCGGCCTGTTCGACTGCCGCATCGAGGTGCAGTGATCGGCCACCCGGTCCTCGGTGCGCCGGCTGTCCACTCAGCACCGGCGATCCACCGAGCTTTCCGGTACACTACGGCCCCTGTTTTTCAGCCTGCCCAAACGCCGCCGTGATCCACGACCCTGACCGCTTGTTCGCCCAGCCCCTCGCCCAGCCCCAGGATTTCACCTTCAATGAAGACGTGGCGCGGGTGTTCCCTGACATGATCAAACGCTCGGTGCCGGGCTATCCAACCATCGTCGAGAACATCGGCGTGCTGGCCGCGCAGTTCGCTCAGCCCAATACTCACCTCTACGATCTCGGCTGCTCGTTGGGCGCGGTCACTCAGGCGCTGCGCCGGCACGTGAAGGCGGACAATTGCCGGGTGATCGCCATCGATAACTCCGCGGCCATGGTCGAGCGCTGCCGCGAGTACCTGCACGCTCAGGATTCGATGTTCCAAGAGTTACTGCCGGTGGAGGTAATTGACGCCGATGTCCTCACGCTGCAATACCAACCGGCCTCATTGGTGGCGCTCAACTTCACCCTGCAGTTCATCCCGCGCGAACAGCGACCGGCCCTGCTGAGCAGCATCCACGAAGCACTGGTTCCCGGCGGCGCGTTGATCCTGTCGGAAAAGCTGCGCTTCGAAGACGAGCAGGAGCAGGCGTTGCTGACCGATCTGCACATCGCGTTCAAGCGTGCCAACGGCTACAGCGAACTGGAAATCGCCCAGAAACGCAGCGCTATCGAGAACGTGATGAAGCCCGACAGTCTGGCGACTCACCGCCAGCGCTTGCTGGACGCTGGCTTCTCGAAGGTCGTGCCCTGGTTTCAATGCCTGAATTTCGCCTCCCTGATCGCGCTGCCATGAATTTCGACCTGACTCCTCTCGCCTGGCGTCTGGCCGGCACCCCGCTGGCGGCCTGGGCAAATGGTCTGCAGCAGCAACTCGACGCCAAGCTCGCCATGGGGCATGGCGATTTGCCGCGCTGGCGCCGCGCGGTCGATGCGCTACCAGACATCCAGCCTGACACCGTCGAACTGCGCGATGCCTTCCGGCTGGACGCCGATTGCGACGAGGCAACACGCGCCATCACCCACGATGCACTGTTTGGCCTGTCGCCCTGGCGAAAGGGACCCTTCGATGTATTCGGCGTGCACGTGAATACCGAATGGCGCTCGGACTGGAAGTGGGATCGAGTAGCGCCGCACCTTGACCTTACCGGCAAGCGCATCCTCGACGTCGGCTGCGGCAATGGCTACTACATGTGGCGCATGCTTGGCGCAGGAGCCGACTCGATTGTCGGAATCGACCCGAACTGGCTGTTCTTCTGCCAGTTCCACGCCATGAAGCGCTATCTTGCCGAGCAGCCTGTTTGGCATCTGCCGCTGGCCCTGGAAGAACTGCCGGCGAAGCTCGAAGGCTTCGACACGGTGTTTTCCATGGGCGTGCTTTACCACCGGCGTTCGCCCATCGATCACCTGCTGGACCTCAAGGACTGCCTGCTCAAAGGCGGCGAGCTGGTGCTGGAGACCCTGGTGGTCGAGGGCAACGAACATACAGCGCTGGTTCCTGAAGATCGTTACGCGCAGATGCGCAACGTCTGGTTCCTGCCCTCGGTGGCCGCCTTGGAATGCTGGCTGCGCCGCGCCGGCTTCATTGATGTGCGCTGCGTCGATGTCAGCGTCACCAGCGTCGAGGAGCAGCGCAGCACCGACTGGATGCGCTATCAGTCGCTGCCCGATTTCCTCGATCCGCAGGATCACAGCAAAACCATCGAAGGGCTTCCAGCACCGATGCGCGCCGTGTTGATCGCACGTAAGCCGTAGGTCCGCTCCCGTCTCGTCCGCGCGGAACGAAGCTCACATCCCTTAGCCACCGCGCCGGCAGCGCTGCTCCTGCACCGCTTGTCGAAGCGGCATCTGCAACTTCTCGATCAACCGCGGCCGGCTTAAATCGCGCATGCGCAACTGCCGATCACTGAGCCTGAGCAGGCGCTGGTATAAACGGCGCCTGCGCCAGGCGACGAACCAGTCGATCACCGCTTGCTGAAGCTCGAGTGGCCACATCGCCGGCATATAGAACTCCGGCATCGCCGGCCGAGGCCGGTCGTCGACCCTATCGCACTGTTGCTCTCGTTCAGAATGACGCATCGCATCCTCCTGCCTGTAAGAGGGTGCCGTAGACGCACCCGATGCCTGCCGACCGTCTCGTGATCGACAGAATCAGCTTGAGCGCCCTTGACGATTCAGACAAACGACTACAATAGAACTGTCGGTTCAGAAAAATTGAAGGACAGCCCCATGCCCGGAATGCCGGAAGAGCTCCCCCAATCAGCCATGCCCCTGCTTGAGATCGATGTGTTGCGCACCTTCGTGTCCATTGCCGAAAGTGGCAGTTTCACGCGCGCGGCGGGGCAGATCTTTCGAACCACCTCGGCGGTCAGCATGCAGATAAAACGACTCGAGACCATGCTCGGCTGCGCACTGTTCGTTCGCGAGGCCCGACGCATTGCGCTTACCGCCGAAGGCGAGCGACTGCTGGGTTATGCACGACGGCTGCTCAAGCTTAACGAAGAGACAGTCAGCGCCTTCATCGCCCCGCGGCTGAGCGGACGGGTTCGCTTTGGCACCCCGGCTGATATCGGCACGCACATCCTGCCCGGGCTACTGTCACTGTTCGCCCGAACCCATCCAGGCATCGAAGTGAATGTCTCGGTCGGCCGTAGTGTCGACATGATCCAGCGCATCGATGCCGGCGAACTGGACGTCGCGATCGTCAGTGTTGGAAACCTCGGACAGGACGACTCGCGCGGCGAGGTCATTCACAGCGAGCCCCTGGTCTGGGCCGGCCGCGCCGGAGGTGTCGCGGTCGAGCGCAACCCATTGCCACTGGCCCTTTCGAGCCCTGAATGCGCATGGCGACGACAGGCACTGGACGCACTGGACCGCGCAGGCCGTCCCTATCGCATTGCCTACTCCAGCGAGCAGTGCGCCGGGCAAGAAGCGGCAATGGTCGCCGACCTTGCGGTGGCGCCCTATCCGCTGAGCCTGGTCAGACCGCCACTGAAGCGATTGGAGGAAGGCGACAGCCTGCCAAGCCTTGGTGAATATCAGATCAAGTTGCTTTGCGCCGCTGGCCGCAGCGAGGCGGTGGAGGTGCTGTCCCGGCATGTCATCGCAGCGTTTGCCGCCTATCACCGATAGGCGACGCAACGGGCAAGCAACAGCAAAGAGAGCAGACGACGATGGCGAAATGGTTGATGGCCGCTGGGTTGCTGCTGCTCCTTCTCGGGGCGCTCCTGCACTACGCGCCAGGGTTGCTGAGCTGGTTCGGCAAGCTACCCGGTGACATTCGCATCGAGTCAGAACGCAGCAAGACATTCATTCCGATCACGTCGATGATAATCCTGAGCGTGTTACTGACAATTCTACTGAACCTGTTCAAACGCTAAGGCGACCAGCAGCCAGCAAGTCGCCACGCTGATCAGCCACGAGCGGCCGCAGCAAGGATTAGGTGCTTCATTTCCTTGACGGCCTGTTTGAAACCAACGAACAGCGCATGGGCGACGATGGCGTGGCCGATGTTCAGCTCATTGACGCCCCGAATTGCCGCGATGGCCTCGGCGTTGTGGTAGTGCAGACCATGGCCGGCGTTGACGATCAGCCCGTGGCTCAGGCCGGACTCGACGGCGTCACGGATTCTCGCCAACTCGCAGGCCCGCTCGGCGACGCCGTGCGCATCGGCATAACGCCCGGTATGCAACTCGATAGCCGGCGCCCCAACGCGAGCGGCAGCCTCTATCTGACGTGGATCGGCATCGATGAACAGCGACACCTCCGCTCCGCAGGCAGCCAGGCGATTGACCGCCTCCCGGATGCGTGCTTCCTGCCCCGCCACATCCAGGCCGCCCTCTGTGGTCAGCTCTTGGCGTGTTTCCGGCACCAGGCAAACGTGTTCCGGACGCAATTGCTCGGCGAAGACCAGCATCGCATCGGTAACACCCATCTCGAAATTCATCCGGGTCTGCAGCGCGTCCTTCATCATCAGCACGTCGCGCTCCTGGATGTGCCGACGGTCCTCGCGCAAATGCACCGTGATTCCGTCGGCTCCCGCCTCCTCGGCATCCAGCGCGGCCTTGACCGGATCTGGGTAACGCGTACCACGCGCCTGGCGCAGGGTGGCGACGTGATCGACATTGACACCGAGCAGAATTCGATTGGCTTCAGTCACGCGGGACCTCCTTCATGTTCATGAACAGTTCGCGGCTGACTAGAGGTCGACCGCCGAGATGCGGTGCCAACGCCTGCCGCATCAATCTTTTCGCTGCCGCCAGCGCACCCGGCACCTCCCAGTCGGCTTCGGCCATAGCCAAGAGTTCCGCGCCATTGAATAGACCGGGCTGAAACTCGCCAACCGGTTCCAGACCGGTATCCGGCAGCAACCGATAAAGCCCTGCGCTACTCACGGGATGCCCAGAGATGTCCTGATCAAGATCGAACCCGTAACCCAGCTCGGTCAGCAACCGCCATTCGAATGCGCGCAGAATAGGCTCCAGCGGGCGCTTGGCCGCCAATGCAGGCAGGGTCGCAACGTAGTGCTCGAACATGACGGGATGCGCGTCTTCGGCCGGGAGCAAGCGAATCAGCAACTCGTTGAGATACATACCGCTGAACAACGCATTGCCATCCAACCAGTACGCCAGGCCAGCGCTTTCCAGACGCGCCACGGCTTTCAGTTCGCCACGGCCACGAAACTCGACTTCGAGCGGCACGAAAGGCCTCGCCAATGTGCCAGCCCGGCCGCGCGCGCCGCGAAGCACTGCGCGCAGCCTTCCTTCGGGCGTGAAAAAATCCACCAGCGCGCTGCTCTCGCGGTAGGGTCGACTGTGCAGAACGAAGGCGGATTGAGCGGTCATTGGAAAGCGCCGCAGGCGGGTGATCAACGATGAGCCAATCGCAGCGACTGGCTGCGGCAGGCAATCAGGTAAGACTGCAACCGGAAGCGCTCAGCCCCTCAGCTATAGCCAAGCGAATGCAGCGCCCGCTCATCATCGGACCAGCCGCTCTTCACCTTCACCCAGAGATTGAGCATGACTTTGGAGTCAAACAGCACTTCCATGTCCTTGCGCGCTTCCTGGCCGATGCGTTTGATGCGTTCGCCCTTGTCTCCGATGATGATTTTCTTCTGCCCGTCGCGCTCGACCAGTATCAGCGCATGGATATGCAGCACGTGCCCTTGCTGCTTGAAATCCTCGATCTCAACCGTGATCTGGTAGGGGACTTCGGCACCCAGCTGACGCATGATCTTTTCCCGAACCAGTTCGGCTGCGAGGAAACGGCTGCTGCGATCGGTGATCTGATCTTCTGGAAAGAAGTGGTCGCCTTCAGGCAGATGCGAGGCCACCAGTTTCTCGAACACATCCAGATTCTGCCCGTGCTGGGCGGAAATCGGCACGATCTCGGCTTTCGGCAACTGCTGCGCCAGCCATTCGAAATGGGGCAGCAGTTCACCCTTGTCCTCGACACGATCGGTTTTGTTCACGGCGACGATCACTGGTCCTTCGACATACTGAACGCGTTCGAGCACCAATTGATCTTCATCGGTCCAGCGTGTGCGGTCGACGACGAACACCACGACATCGACATCCTTCAGGGCCGACGACGCCGTGCGATTCATATAGCGATTAAGAGCGGTCTCGCCATTCTTGTGCAAGCCGGGGGTATCGACGTAGACAGCCTGGACGGCGCCTTCGGTCTTGATTCCGAGCATGTTATGGCGCGTGGTCTGTGGCTTGCGCGAAGTGATCGCTAGTTTCTGCCCGAGCACGTGATTGAGCAGCGTCGACTTGCCGACATTGGGACGCCCAACGATCGCAACGTAACCACAGCGGCTTACCGCATCGTCCTGCAGCTGTTCATCACTCATTACCATTCTCCACGCCCAAGGCGATCAATGCCGAGGCAGCGGCAACCTGTTCGGCAATACGCCGGCTGGCACCTTGTCCTTGCGTCTTCTCATTGAGCAGCGACACCTGGCACTCGACGAAGAAGGTTCGGCAATGCGGTTCGCCCTGAATTGCCACCACCTCGTACTTTGGAAGATCGCAAGCACGCGATTGCAGGAACTCCTGCAAGCGGGTTTTCGGGTCCTTGTTGGTGTCGACCAGCGTCAGCCCCTCCAGTTCGTTGGCGAGCCAGGCGAGTACACGATCGCGAGCGGCCTCCATACCGGCGTCCAGGTAGATGGCGCCGATCAGGGCTTCGAGCGTGTCGGCCAGAATGGATTCGCGCCGGAAACCGCCACTCTTCAGCTCACCTGAGCCGAGGCGCAGGTATTCGCCGAGCTCGAAACCTCGAGCAAGCACCGCAAGGGTCTCTCCCTTGACAAGGCGCGCGCGCAAACGTGACAGCTGACCTTCCTTGGCCTGGGGAAAATGACTGAACAGTGCCTCACCGGCAATGAAGTTGAGAATGGCATCGCCAAGAAACTCCAGACGCTCATTGTTGCGTCCGGCATAGCTGCGGTGCGTCAGGGCCAGAAGCATCAGCTCCTGGTCCTTGAATTGATAACCGAGCCTGCGCTCGAGTCGGGCTAACGAAGTGCTCACGGCATCCTTAGGCGATATTCTTTATCGAAGTTCGCCACCAGATCGAGATTACGGATCAGGGGCTCGCGTTTTTCGTAGTCAAGGTGAACCTTGAATTCGTTGTTTTCAATCACGACCTTCAATGCCTCTTCGAGGTTCAGGTCGCGGATGCCATTGACATCCATTCCTTTACGGACGTGGCTATAGAAATCGCGAACGGTGCGGACTTCCAAAGCCGGGTCACTTTCAACCCCTGAGATGATCTTGTCCATGGACATATAGTCGAAGTAATGCGGAAGCATCTTGAATGCAGTACTGGCAAAGAACGCCACCAGTGCGAGCACCATGATCCAGCTCAGCATGGACAGCCCTTTTTGCGAACGAGCGAAACTCATGTCGACCTCTGTCGTACGATACCCACCTATCGGGGCTACTCAATATAGCGAGCCAGGGCCCGGGAACCAGGCCCTGATTCACAGACTCAGTGAATCAGCCCGACCCGTGAAAAATTAGGCAGATTGCTGAATTTCGGATCCGGCCAGCTCATCCATACGGCAAAGGCCTTACCGACGATGTTGCGATCCGGAACCATGCCGGCCAGCTCGGTGGGAATCGCCGGGTCATGCCAGTAGCGACTGTCGTTGGAGTTGTCGCGGTTGTCGCCCATCATGAAATAATGGCCTGCGGGAACGCGCCACTCGCGGTCGGGCTCTACTCGGTAGCGGCCCATCTCCTTGCGAATGATATGTTCGACCTCACCCAACTTTTCCCGGTAAAGCTTGGCACTCCCCAGACTTCCCGGCTCCTCGCCGATCAGCATTTGGGGCACCGGCTTGCCGTTGATGCTTAGCTGCTTGTTGCTGCTGTATCGAATCACATCTCCCGGCAGGCCAATGACTCGCTTGATGTAATTGATATTCGGGTCGCTGGGATAGCGGAACACCATGACATCGCCGCGTTCTGGATCGCTGACATCAATGACTTTGGTGTCGACGACTGGTAGGCGAATGCCATAAGCGAACTTGTTGACCAGAATGAAATCACCCACCTCGAGCGTCGGGATCATAGAGCCTGAAGGGATCTGAAACGGCTCGATAAGAAAAGAACGCAAGACCAGAACGATTGCAAGCACTGGGAAGAATGATTTGCCGTATTCGATCAGCACCGGCTCTTTGTTCAAGGCCTCCAACGTCGACTGATCAGGCTCGCCACCGGTACGCCCTTCATAATTCGCTATCGCTGCCCGCCGGCGTGGCGCAAAGAACACCAAATCGATAAGCGTCAGAAAACCGCATACCGCAACGGCTATCACCAATAACAGCGGGAAATTGATCGACATAATCAGCTATCTACCTTCAACACCGCGAGGAAAGCTTCTTGCGGGATTTCAACATTGCCGACCTGTTTCATGCGTTTCTTGCCGGCTTTCTGCTTTTCAAGAAGCTTGCGCTTGCGGCTCACGTCACCACCGTAGCACTTCGCCAAGACGTTCTTGCGCAAGGCCTTGACGGTGCTCCGCGCAACAATCTGACCACCGATGGCCGCCTGAATCGCCACATCGAACATCTGTCGAGGAATGAGCTCCTTCATTTTCTCGACTAGCATGCGGCCTTTGTAATGAGCATTGTCGCGATGCACGATGAGCGCCAATGCATCGACCTTGTCGCCGTTAATCAGAATGTCCAGACGGGTCAAGTTGGCCGATTGGAAGCATTCGAAGCTGTAATCCAGCGAAGCGTAGCCACGGCTCACCGACTTCAATCGGTCGAAGAAATCGAGGACCACCTCACTCATCGGCAGGTCATAACGTACCTGCACCTGCGATCCGAGGAACTGGAGATCCCGCTGCACGCCACGTTTTTCGATACACAGCGTTATGACGCTACCCAGATGCTCCTGAGGCACCAGGATATTGGCCCTGACGATGGGTTCGCGCATGTCTTCGATCGATGACAGATCCGGCAGTTTTGACGGGCTGTCGACGTAGAGAAGATCGCCATTTTTCAGCGCCAGTTCGTAAACCACAGTAGGCGCAGTGGTAATCAGGTCCAAGTCGTACTCGCGCTCGAGCCGCTCCTGGATGATCTCCATGTGCAGCATGCCGAGGAAGCCGATGCGGAAACCAAAGCCCAACGCGTCAGAACTCTCCGGCTCGTACTGCAGAGCGGCATCGTTCAGGGTGAGTTTCTGCAACGCTTCGCGGAAATCTTCGAAGTCGTCCGAGCTGACCGGAAACAGACCGGCATAGACCTGCGGCTTGACCCGCTTGAAGCCGGGCAGCATTTCGACGTCAGGTGTATTGGACAAAGTCAGCGTGTCACCCACAGGGGCGCCATGGATGTCCTTGATGCCGGCAATGATGAAGCCCACTTCGCCAGCCTTCAGATCAGCTGTGCTGGTGTGTTTTGGATTGAACACGCCGACGCTGTCGACCTGATGGACCTTGCCGGTGGACTTGACCAGGACCTTGTCGCCTTTCTTGATTCGGCCATGGCGTACCCGCACGAGCGAGACGACGCCCAGGTAATTATCGAACCAGGAGTCGATGATCAGCGCTTGCAGCGGCGCGTCGATGTCGCCGGTTGGCGGCGGGATCACCTGCACCAGGCGCTCGAGCACGTCGTCCACACCCATACCGCTCTTGGCGCTGCATGCGACAGCATCGGTCGCATCGATGCCGATGATGTGCTCGATTTCGTCCTTGACCTTGTCGGGGTCCGCCTGCGGCAGATCCATCTTGTTCAGCACTGGCATGACCTCAAGGCCTTGCTCGATCGCTGTATAGCAATTGGCGACGGATTGAGCTTCAACTCCCTGGCCCGCATCTACGACCAGAAGTGCACCCTCGCATGCGGCCAACGAACGACTCACCTCATAGGTGAAATCGACGTGTCCGGGGGTGTCGATGAAGTTCAACTGGTAGGTCTTGCCGTCCCGCGCCTTGTAGTACAGCGTAACGCTGTGCGCCTTGATGGTAATCCCTCGTTCGCGCTCGAGGTCCATCGAGTCGAGGACTTGAGCGTTCATCTCACGCTCGGTCAGGCCACCACACATCTGGATGAAGCGGTCAGCCAGGGTCGACTTGCCATGATCGATGTGCGCGATGATGGAGAAATTGCGGATATGACTCAGGTCACTCACAGCTAAACACTCGAATATGCGCGGGCCGATTGCCCGCTGAAAATAGCCGCAAAGTGTACCTGATAGGTCTATTCAGCGCCACGCCGGACCCCAGCCCCATTTGTACTCGCCGCAGAGGGCCAGTTGAACATCCAGACCGGAACCCGAGCACAAAAAAAAAGCGGCCCGGAGGCCGCTTTCCTTACTGGATCACTACTCGGCGAGCTTGAAGGTAATAAAGCTCGCCCGGCCCTGGCGCAACACGCGCATTGAAACCGACCGGTTCTTCGGTAACTGCTCCGCAACGCGGCCAAACGTCGAGGCAGAATCGATGGCCTGATTGTTCAGATGGGTGATCACGTCACCTGGACGCAAACCGATCATTGCAGCGGGTCCGTTCAAGACCTCGGTAATCACCACTCCCCCTGGCAGATCGAGACTGCGCTTCTGCTCGGCGCTTAGTTCGGACACCTTGACGCCGAGCCTGTTGCTGCTTTTCTCGGCGCGGCCGCTGGCTTCTGCTACCTCTTCTCCTTCGTCCGGCAAGGCGCCGATCTGGATGGTCAGAGTTTCGCGCTCCCCATCACGGACGATGCCCAGCGTCGCCTTGGTGCCTGGTTTGATGGCTCCGATCAGATGCGGCAGGTCAGCCGACATATCGATGGCGCTGCCGTTGACGCTGAGAATTACATCACCCACCCGCAACCCACCTTTGGCTGCAGGGCCGCCGTCCATCACTTGAGCAACCAGCGCACCCGCTGGACGCTCCAGGCCGAAAGATTCCGCCAGATCCCGGTTGACCTCCTGTATCGCCACCCCAAGCCAACCACGGCTGACCTTGCCCTCCGTACGCAATTGATCGGCAACGTCCATGGCGACGTCGATAGGAATGGCAAACGACAATCCCATGAAACCGCCCGATCGAGTGAATATCTGCGAATTGATACCTATCACTTCACCCTGCAGATTGAACAGCGGCCCGCCGGAATTCCCAGGATTGATCGCAACATCGGTTTGTATAAAGGGCACGTAGCTTTCGCTGGGTAGATTACGTCCCGTCGCGCTGACAATTCCGGCCGTTACGGTGTGATCAAAACCAAACGGCGAGCCGATCGCCAACACCCATTCCCCCGCCTTCAACGAGTCCGATTTGCCCAACTTGACCGTAGGCAACCCGGTACCTTCGATTTTCAGCAAAGCGACATCGGTACGAGGATCCGCGCCGACAAGCTCTGCTTTCAATTCACTGCGATCCGGCAAACGGACGATTATCTCGTCGGCATCGGCAACAACGTGATTATTGGTCAGTACATAGCCGTCAGCTGTGATGATGAAGCCCGAACCCAGCGACTGCGCCTCGCGCTGCTGGCCGCCCTCCGGGATGCCCGGCATGCCATGCTCGAAGAACTCTCGAATGATGGGGGGAAGTCCTTCCAGGTCTGGCATGCGCGCGTTCGCACCATGAACAGGAGCGTTCTGCTTGGTGCTGATATTGACTACTGCAGGTGAGGCGTCTTCTACCAAGGGGGTAAAGTCGGGTAGCTGCGCATTGGCCGCCGCGACCTGCCCCAGGCAAAACAACGCAGCGAAGAAGGCAAAGCAGCTATTCCGTGAAGCCATTAAGATCATTCTCCCTTGACGAAAACAAACCAGTCTGACCCTTTCCTGCCGCGCCCACCAGCATCGCGCGCAATACGATCGGCTGAAGCCCCGAGTCGTCTGCTGTTTGCTGACTGCGCTTACGCACGAACAGCCAAGAAACAAAAAAACCGGCAATGCCGGCAAGAATCACGTACGGCTCGTCAACCGAAAGCTTGGAAGCGAGGAACGCCGAGACAAACAATATGATCAGGGGAAAAAGATAAACGAGAACCGCGCCACGCAGCAACGCGCTCTCTCGAACGCCGATTACAACCGAATCACCCACATTCAATTGCAGATCGGACAAGGCTCGTATCAACCCGCGCCGCTCGCGAACGCCAAGCCTATCCATCAGCCCCTGGCCACAACCGTTCTTGGCGGAGCAACCGGAACAGGTACTACTGCGTTGCGTTTCGACCCAGACAGCGCCGGGCTCAACGGCAATCACGCGCCCCGACTCCTCGATCATCGCGCTGCCTGATCGGCCCCGGAGCGCATCGACAACGCGATTCGCTCGGCAGTACCCAGCGGAATCTCGCCGACAACCGTCACCATGACATCGCCACCCGCCGTGGAAATGCGCTTGGATACCGCCACGGTCGGCCCCATCTGATTACGTGCGTCCTCGACGACCGCGCCGTGCAAAGGCTCGAGAAATACTGAAAAGCGGGCAAGCCCATCGCCATACGAGAGCCAGGTTACGGACTCATCGGAAGCAGGACTGGGTCGCACGTCCGAATCGAGAAGTTGGAACCCGTCCGGCAGCCAGTCAGAGCGCCACTTCGGTGTAGTCGACGCTTTTTCCGCAGCCAATGAAACGGGCTTGCACGCCGACCCGGTTTCGACATCGGACGGCCCGATCGAATCTGGCGAAAAATGAGTGAACTGAAAACGCTCGAGCAACTGCCCGTTTTCATCAAGCAACAGGGACTTGAGCGGCAGCGCTGTTTCCCGATCAAGATGCAATTCGAAACCGTAACGGTGCTGATCCTGCGGCCGTATCGACAGTGCAACGGTCGGACGCCCCGCCACGCGAGATTCGCCGATGACCTGCACGTTATACCATTTGAACAACGAATCAGGCTCAAGCGGCTGTTGACGCCAGGGTTTCGTATCCCTGACCTGAGACGCCAGATCTTCGCTTGCGCATTGAATCTGGCCATCCACCAGCGAAACCTCAGCAGGTGGACCGTCCAGTTGCAAGAGTCGCTCGTGTAGTTGCTGGCCTTCTACAAGCTGCCAGACAGCATGACTGGAAAAGCTACCGTTGCGCTCATAAACAAAAGTGCCTTGGTAACTTTGTTTCTTTTCGGCTGCCGCGAGCCTTTGCATCCAGGCATCGGCATCAGCAGCAAAGGCCGGCATCGATAGCCAGCCTCCGAGCACCACACACAGCGGTATTACACGCATGTTGTTCCTTAACGATCTTCCATGCTGGCAGCACGCGCATAGGGCAGTGCACTTTCAGAACCACTACCGAAAGCGGCCTGTTGAGCATGCTGACGGACATACGCCGGTAGCCGCTTTTCATGCCAGCCTTCAGCCGATGCCTGTGCACCCGCCACCTGAGCTTCCGGCGCCCCCGCATCTTCACTGTAGCCTGCCAACACGGCCGGCCCCTGATTGGCCTGCGGTACCGCGATGCTAGGCTGTGCAGCCTGCTGTGCGATTTGCGGACCCGCTACTTCGCTCTGATTGTACAGACGCACACCTGCCAGTACAGCGACTGTAACCGATGCCGCAACGGCGAGGCGACCAACGTTGCGCCAGGCGAAACGCTGCGGCTTGACCGCAGTGATAACCGGCTCGTCGGCCAGCGCAGCTGAAACCGCCGAAGCGATGTCCAGACGAGGCTCGATCAACTCCTTGTGCATCGCGGCACGAGCGATCTGATAACGCGACCACGTCGATCGCATTTCGGCATCGCCGTCTGCGGCGAGCACTCGACGTAATTCCAACTCGTCCGCTTCGTTATCCATCACCGCGGACAGCGATTCATGCAGGGCTTCACGACTCATGGCGGTTCCTCTCTTGGCTGTCGCCGCTGTCTCAGGATTCATGCAACAAGGGTTGCAATGCTTTATCGATGGCTTCCCGCGCCCGGAATATCCGCGAGCGAACAGTACCCACCGGACACTGCATGACGTTTGCAATGTCTTCATAACTAAGACCATCAAATTCACGCAGTGTTAGAGCCGTACGCAAATCTTCTGGAAGTTGTTGAATGGTTCTATGAACCGTGTCTTCTATTTCATCCCTGAGAAGCGCTCGTTCCGGCGATTCAATATCCTTGAGCGCGTGATCGCCCTCATAGAATTCTGCATCTTCGGAACTGACATCGCTGTCGGGCGGCCTTCTTCCACGGGCCACCAAATGGTTCTTTGCCGTATTGATGGCAATGCGGTATAGCCATGTATAAAAGGCGCTATCTCCGCGAAAGTTCGCAAGCGCGCGATAGGCTTTAATGAAGGCTTCCTGCGCAACATCCTGAGCTTCATGAGAATCATGTACGAAGCGAACGATCAACCCAAGAATCTTGTGCTGGTACTTGAGTACCAGTAGGTCAAAAGCCCGCTTATCTCCCCGTTGCACTCGCTCGACCAACTGCTGGTCCTGCTCCTGGGTTAGCATAAACACTCCTCCATGACCTGGAAGGGGTGCTGCGCTCGCCTGTGAGCTGACCTGCCAGAATAGACCCGGGCTTTACACAAAAGTTCTCCCCCTTCAAGCAAGCTGTCCTGCAACACACCTGTCGGCATTGGCGAGCAACGCCTCGAAGCGGATCGCTTCGATGACGCTCTCCTGATATCCACAGCAAGGCCCAACCGCCCACCGATCGATGGCCAGCCGGCCTGCATCCACAACTGTCTATAGAGACGGGCCTGCAAGAAAAGTTCCAAGGCTTCAACCACCTAAACGCGGGCCGCTATATTGCCGGGGGATGCGCCTATATACTAGGGGCCGCCTCAACGTGAGATCCAAAATGAGCCGACATTATCAATACGACGTTCTAGTCATAGGCAGCGGCGCCGCAGGCTTGACCCTGGCGCTCAATCTGCCCGCCACGCTACGCGTCGCGGTATTGAGCAAAGGCGATCTGGCCAATGGCTCTACCTATTGGGCTCAAGGTGGCGTCGCGGCAGTGCTCGACACGACCGACACGGTCGAGTCCCATGTCGCCGACACACTCGTTGCAGGTGGCGGACTGTGCAAAGAGGACGCCGTACGCTTTACCGTTGAACACAGCCGCGAAGCCATCCACTGGCTGATCGAGCAAGGCGTGCCCTTCACTAGAGACGAAGCCGACCGGGAAGACGGTAGCTTCGAATACCACCTCACGCGCGAGGGCGGCCATAGCCATCGGCGCATCATCCACGCCGCGGACGCCACCGGGGCCGCGATTTTCAATACTCTGCTTATGCGTACCCAGGACAGGGACAACATCGACCTGCTGCACCAGCGCGTCGCCGTCGACCTGATTACCGAGCGCAAGCTAGGCCTGAGCGGCAAACGTTGCTTAGGCGCCTACGTGCTGGACCGTGCAACCGGTGAAGTGGATACCTTTCAGGCAAAATTCGTCGTTCTGGCTACGGGCGGTGCGGCGAAGGTATACCTCTATACCAGCAACCCTGACGGCGCATGCGGTGACGGCATCGCGATGGCCTGGCGTGCTGGATGCCGAGTCGGCAACCTGGAGTTCAATCAGTTTCACCCAACATGCCTATACCATCCAAAGGCCAAGAGCTTCCTGATCACCGAAGCCTTGCGCGGCGAAGGCGCAGTACTCAAGCTGCCCAACGGCGAACGATTCATGCCGCGCTTCGATGAGCGCGCCGAGCTGGCACCGCGTGACATCGTAGCCCGCGCAATCGACCACGAGATGAAGCGGCTAGGCGTCGATTGCGTCTATCTGGACATCAGCCACAAGCCTACGGAATTCATCAAGGCACACTTCCCGACCGTCTACGAGCGCTGCCTGGAATTTGGCATCGACATTACTCGCGAGCCGATTCCGGTGGTCCCGGCAGCGCATTACACCTGCGGTGGCGTTGTAGTCAATCAGGCTGGCCGAACCGACGTTCCCGGCCTTTACGCCATTGGCGAAACCAGCTTTACCGGCTTGCACGGTGCCAACCGCATGGCCAGCAACTCACTGCTTGAGTGTTTCGTCTATGCACAGTCCGCCGCACAGGACATGCTCCGCGAGCTGCCAACGATCGAGACGCCGCACGTCCTTCCTACCTGGGATGCGAGTCAGGTCACCGATTCGGACGAAGACGTCATCATCGCGCACAACTGGGACGAGCTGCGGCGTTTCATGTGGGATTACGTCGGCATCGTCCGGACCAACAAGCGCCTGGTACGGGCACAGCACCGAGTGCGCCTGCTGCTGGGGGAAATCGACGAGTTCTATAGCAATTACAAGGTCAGCCGTGACCTGATTGAGTTGCGCAACCTGGCAATGGTGGCGGAACTGATGATCCGCTCGGCGATGCAGCGCAAGGAGAGCCGCGGCCTGCACTTCACCCTGGACTATCCCGAGCAGCTTCCGCAAGCGAAGGACACTATCCTGGCGCCGCCCACCTTCGACGACTGAACTTCAGCCTGAGCCGCAGACGTCTGTGCAGATCGGCCGACATCGCCCCGCGGGGAATGCAGAGGCCACGAGCGAACCTGTCGCCCGGCAGCTTGAAGCGCAAGATCACCGCCGACGGCAGCGCAAGGCTGTCGGGTCGTAACTGAATGGACTGCCAACCGTCACGCCGGTTCCAGAGCGACCAGCCCAGCTGATCATGCCGTAAACCGAGCCAGGACGAGCTGCGGGAAAGCGTGATATGCGACGGTATGGCCCAGACGGCGTGCAACAGGCAGATCAGCAGACCGAGCACCTGGAGCCAAAGCGGAACGGGCAGCACCAGCAGGACGGCGGCCGCCAGCAAAAGTATCGCCACATAGAGCGTCAGCAACAGGCCAGACGCCTGCCAGCGACACTCGAAGATTTGATTACTTGGGTTGGACACGATCGAGGATCATGCGAACCATGTAACGCAGATCTTCGTCGTCCGGCTCCGCGCGCTCCATGAACCAGCCAAACATGTCCTGATCCTCACAGCTCAACAACTTGCGGTAGCGCCGCTGATCCTCCTCATTCAACTGCGGATAGACCTCTTTGACGAACGGCACCAGCAGGACGTCCAGTTCGAGCATGCCGCGGCGGCTCTGCCAAAACAGGCGATTGAGTTCGGATTGTTCGACCATGCAAATGCTCCTGAGTTGAAGCCCGGCATTATAGCGACTGGCGCAACGGGTCGGCACATCATTAGCAATCACGGCACGGAGCGGCAACTGGCGCACGCTGTGTTTTGCCGACGTCCTGCTATGATGCCGGTCCGGATTTCTTCACGGCGACTCGTCATGACCGACACTGCTTTTTTTTGCGTCCTGTCGCACGAAGGCGTCCTGGCTGTACGCGGCCCGGACGCGAGCAAGTTCCTGCAGGGGCAACTGACCTGCAACTTGAATTACCTTGACGCCCATCACTCGAGCCTCGGTGCGCGCTGCACGCCCAAAGGCCGGATGCAGTCGAGCTTCCGCATCTTGCCGGAAGGCGACGGCTACCTGCTGGCGATGGACCGCGAGTTGGTTCCAACTCAGCGCGCCGATCTGGCCAAATACGCCGCGTTTTCAAAATCCAAGCTGTATGACGAAAGCACTGAATGGGTTCGCTTCGGGCTTAGCGGGGGCGACGGTGCGCTGTTCAGTCTTGGCCTGGATCTCTCGCAAACAGCTAATCAGGTGATTGCCGAGCACGGGCTGATCGCCGTCCGCCTCTCCGATGGGCGCGCCGAACTCTGGACCCGCGCGGTAGATGCCGAAACCACACGCCTAAGGTTGACCGCTCAGCTCCCCGAAGCATCGATCGAGCGCTGGCTGCTGGCGCAGATCCGCGCCGGTGTCGGCCAGGTCGTAGCCGGCACCCGCGAGCTGTTCATTCCGCAAATGATCAATCTGCAGGCGCTAGGCGGAGTCAGCTTCAAGAAGGGTTGCTATACCGGTCAGGAGATCGTGGCGCGGATGCAGTACCTCGGCAAACTAAAGCGTCGTCTGTACCGGCTTGCCGCTGAAAGTGCCGAAGCCGAAGTGCCGGCTCCGGGGCTCGAACTGTATTCTCCGGTGCATGGTTCCAGCGTGGGCGAGGTGGTCCTGGCAGCAGCCGCAGAAGGTACGCTGGAGTTACTCGCGGTCTTGCAGGAAGACGCGGCGGCTGACGGCCGGGTATTCCTTGGCTCGCCGGACGGTCTTCCGCTGACCCTGCTCGATTTGCCATATACGCTAGACGCAGACCGAGAAATCCAGCGCTAGCCCGTCACGCCAACACAGAATCATCAATAAGGAACGACATGAGTACTCTTGCCGATAAGGTCCAGCAGGAACTGATGCAGGCGATCGAAAACGACGAGCTGGTCCTGCCGACCCTCCCGGAAGTAGCCCTGCGAGTCCGCGAGGCCGCGGAAGATCCGGATGTGAGTATCCCGACGCTGGCCAAGGTGATCGGCAACGACACCGCCCTCACCGCGCGCATCATCAAGGTGGTCAACAGCCCCCTGCTGCGCACCAACAGGGAAATCAACGACCTGCAGATGGCGATCAGCCGTCTCGGCATCAATTACACGTCGAACCTGGCGACCGGCCTGGCGATGGAGCAGATGTTCCAGGCCACCACCGACGTGGTGGACCGCAAGATGCGCGAGGTATGGAACAAAAGCACCGAGATCGCTGCCATCAGTCACGTGCTATGCCGCAACTTCACACGTCTGCCGGCTGATCAGGCGACATTGGCAGGCCTGGTACACCTGATAGGAATTCTGCCCATCCTCACCTATGCGGAGGAGCACAGCGCCCTGCTCAGCGACTCAATAAGCCTCAACCACGTCATCGACCGGATCCATCCCGTCGTCGGCGAGAGGATTTTGCGCGCATGGGAGTTTCCTGATGCGATCGCGGCGGTTCCGGGCCCACATCTGAATTTCTCTCGTGTGTCCGACAAGGTGGATTACGTCGACATCGTTCAAGTGGCGACCCTGCAAAGCTACATCGGCACCTCGCACCCCTTCACGCAGCTCGACTGGAACCAGATTCCTGCGTTCGCCAAGCTGGGACTTGATCCCAACACCCTGCTGCAGGAAGACGAAGATCTATCCGCCGCGATGGACGCTGCGATGAGCATGCTGCAATAGCTGTCTTCGGGTGCCACTCGGCACCCGCCTCCTGACCCTGCTCGATCTCCTATGACCGCTCGCCGGAGTGCGAGGAACCGCTCCTTCTAGCCTCAGGTCACAAAATAGACGGCGCTCTTGCCGCATCTCGCAGGTGCCCGCGGCCACGCCGCGGTCCACCCGCTTGTCAGGTAGAGGAAGGAGAACAACGATGACCCGCACGACCAAAGCTTTCTTTTCGGGAACCGCAGCCATGCTGTTCGGTGTAGCAGCCAATTTCGCCTTGGCAGCGGAGGGCGAGAATTTCGTCGATGAAGCGTCCGCGAAAGGGTTAGCGGAAATCGAAACTGCCAAATTGGCACTCGATAAAGGCACGGCCGAAGACGTCAAGACCTTTGCGCAGAAAATGATCGACGACCATACAAAGTCGAATCAGAAGCTCGCAGAGCTTGCCGGCCAGCATGATGATCTCGAGATTTCCGACGAAGCGACGCTCATGGACAAGGCCAAGGCGATGATCCTGAAACTGCGTGATGGCGAGAACTTCGACAAGGCCTATGCCAATAACCAAGTAGCGGCCCACGAGCAGACCATTGAGCTGTATCGCGAATACGTGAAGAGTGGTGAGAACGCCGAGCTGAAACAATACGCCGAGTCGACGCTGAAAGAACTGGAGCAGCATCTGCAGCATGCGCAGGAACTGGCATCCGCGCACGGCAGCAAAGAATAGGCTACAGCTATCTTTGGCGCCGCGGTCGCGGCGCCAATCTTACAGGTCGGCCGGGAGCTTCCAGTCGATCGGCGACAACCCCTGCTGCTGGAGAAATTGGTTGGCCCGGCTGAAGTGACCGTTGCCAATGAATCCCCGGTGAGCCGACAGCGGCGAAGGATGAACCGATTTGAGCAGTAGGTGCTTGGTCGGGTCGATCAGTTTCGCCTTGCTTTGGGCATGTGCGCCCCAGAGCATGAAGACCACACTTGAACGGCACTCGCTGACGACTTCGATGATTCTATCGGTCAGACGTTGCCAACCCATCTTCGCGTGTGACCCCGCCATGCCCTGCTCCACCGTCAGCGAGGTGTTGAGCATCAGCACGCCTTGATCCGCCCAGTGCTGCAGATGGCCATGGCGGGGAATGTCCAGATTCAAGTCGCGCTTGAGTTCCTTGAAGATGTTCTGCAACGATGGGGGTGGCGCCACTCCGGGCTGTACCGAGAAGCACAAGCCATGCGCCTGGCCGGGACCGTGATAAGGATCCTGCCCCAAAATGACGACCCGCACCTGTTCCAGCGGGGTCGAGTTCAAGGCATTGAAGATCAATGGGCCCGGCGGGGAGATGATTTTCCCTGCCGCCTTCTCGCGACGCAGAAACGCGCCCAACTCCTTCATGTACGGCTGTTCGAATTCACTCTGTAAAGCCGCCTTCCAGCTGTCTTCGAGTTTGACGCGATCACCCTGAGTCATGGCGCTGCCCTATCTGCCGAGGCGCTGAACCCTAAGGAAAGGGATCCGGAGAGTCAATGCCCGCACTCCGCCGCACCCCTGGCAGCGCATATTTTGCAAGGTTGCGGCCAGCCACGCCGTGGAAATGCCGCTCACCGCACAATTGGCTAACCGACCGCAGGTATACGACCAATGAAAGCGTGACGGCCCCTGGTGATGCGCAGTAAAAAAGGCTCTCGCCAACAACAACTACAATAAGGATCCTGCAATGAAACGGACGACCCTCCTAGCCTTGGGGTTGGGTTTCTGCCTGACTGCCGAAGCTGCCGAGCCGATCACCCTCGGCCTCAATTACCCGCGAACCGGCAGTTATAAAGAAGAAGGCCTCTCGCAAATGCGCGGCGCTCTGCTGGCGATCGACGAGATCAACGCCAAGGGAGGCGTGCTGGGTCGGCCACTGAAGCTTTCCAGCCGCAACTCGGCGTCGCGACCGGAGAAGGCCGTGGCAAACGTCGACAAACTGGCCGACGAAGGCGCTGCCATGCTGTTCGGCGGCGCCTCGAGCGCGGTCGCGATTGCCGCTGGCAAGCGCGCCAAGGAGCGCGGTCTGCTCTACTTCGGCACACTCACCTATTCCAACGACACGACAGGCAAGGATGCCCATCGTTACCTGTTCCGTGAATGCAACAGCGCCTGGATGAGCGCGCAGGTGCTGGGGCAGTATCTGAACAAAAACCTGCCGAACAAGCGCTACTTCTACATCACTTCCGACTACACCTGGGGCCATACCAGCGAAAGCTCTCTGCGCCAGGCGACCAACACTCAGAACAGCAACCAGCACCCCGGTATTAAAACTGCGTTTCCCGGCGCGCGCCTCTCTGACTACCGTGAGGCCCTAACCCAGGTTGCCAAGAGCGACGCTGAAGTGCTTGTGCTGGTGCTATTCGGCGAAGATCTGGTTCGAGCAATGCGAATTGCCGACGAACTCGGCCTGAACAAAAGGATGCAGGTCGCCGTCCCCAACCTGACGCTGAGCATGGTCGAAACCGCAGGTCCCGACATTATGCGCGGCGTCCTGGGCACCGAGCCGTGGACCTGGCGCGTACCGGAGCTGGAAGGCTCGGTAGCGGGCCAGCAGTTCGTCGAACGATACGATGAGCGTTACCAGACCCACCCTTCCAGCTCGGCCGCTTCGGCCTACAGCATCGTCTATCAATGGGCCGATGCGGCGACGCGCGCGCGCAGTCTCGACAGCGAGCGGATCATCGCAGCACTCGAAGGCCATCGTTACAGCCTGCTCAAGGGCGAGCAGCAATGGCGTGCCTTCGATCATCAGAATGTGCAGACGGTGTACGCAGTGAAGGTCAAGCCCCGCGAGGAGGTACTCAAAGACCGCTTCAAGCAGGATTACTTCGAGATTGTCCACCGCCTGACCGGAGAGCAGGCTGCGCCATCCCTCGCCGAATGGCAGGCCGAGCGCCGCGCCGGTGGCCAAGCGCTGGCACTGCAATAAACGCGGGAGGAGCGGCACGGGTCGACCCAGGCCGCTCCAGACGCATCGAATCAACACCCGGCCCCGGAAGCATCGTCCGCCCCCGCGATAGCATCCCGCCCTCCCATACGACGCCCCGCCCTGGCGGGAGTGATCGCGCCTAGACTTGTCTTACAGGCAGCCTGTTCTGTCACGACGACCGTCCTGCAACACACGGGCTATTCGCGCATCTGATGCAGACGAGGCGCACGCAACGAATCCCGACGAGGATGACCATCATCATGAGCACGACCGCAGTTGAACCTTACAAGTCCGGAGTCTTCGACCTGACCCACAAGCTGACCGTGGAAAAGCATGGCCATACCGCACTGATCACCATCAACCATCCGCCGGCCAACACCTGGGATCGCGACTCACTGATCGGCCTCAAGCAGGTGGTCGAACATCTGAACCATGATGACGAAGTTTACGCACTGGTCATCAGCGGTCAGGGTGAAAAGTTCTTCAGCGCCGGTGCAGATCTCAAGCTCTTCGCCGACGGTGACCGCACCCGGGCGCGCGAGATGGCGAAGCGCTTCGGCGATGCCTTCGAAGCCCTACGCGAGTTTCGCGGGGTATCGATAGCGGCCATCAATGGCTTCGCGCTCGGCGGCGGCCTCGAATGTGCATTGGCCTGCGATATCCGCATTGCCGAACAACAGGCTCAGCTCGGCTTGCCGGAAGCTTCGGTCGGCTTGCTGCCCTGCGCCGGCGGCACACAAGCGCTCGCCTGGCTAGTGGGCGAAGGCTGGGCCAAGCGAATGATCCTCTGTGGTGAGCGGGTAACGGCGGATACGGCTCTGCGTATCGGTCTGGTGGAACAAGTCGTAGAACCTGGCGAAGCGCGCGGTTATGCATTGCTGCTGGCCTCTCGTGTTGCGCGTCAGAGCCCAGTTGCAGTACGCACGATCAAACCGCTGATCGATTCGATGCGTAGCCGCGGGCCCGTTAGCCTCGCGGCCGCCGAGCGGGAGGCCTTCGTCGATCTGTTCGATGCCGAGGATACCCTTGAAGGGGTCAACGCCTTCCTGGAGAAGCGCGATCCGCGCTGGAGAAATCGCTGAAGACTGAAGCGTAGAGGCGATTGCCAAGGGCCGAAGGTGGGGCCGAGCGCCGCAGACCGACGCTATCCAGTCTGCCCTCGCTCGCCCCATGCCCGGTGTGCTGACCCCGGAAACACTCAGCGGTAATGGCGATCGTTGAAGCCACGCCGCTGGTGCCGATAATCGCGTCCATCGCGGACCAGGGGCGGTCGACCAAAATTCTGCGGACGGTCCTGGCGTAAGCGGTGGGGATGGTCAAATCCTGACCTGCGTCCATTGTCCCAACGCTGAAACTGGCGAATCTCACCCCGGCGCCCATGGTTCCAGCGGTGCCGATCAGACCCACGGTGCCTATCGTAATACTGCGGAGGAAGCTGCCCTTGATAGCGCGGCGGCAGATTCTGCGGATATTGCCGGTAGTGAGAGTATGGACTGCGAGGATCGTACTGGTACGAACGGCTTTCGACTCGATAGCTGCCGCCGTCCGGCTGGTAGAACCACACGCCACCCCGCGAATCAGCACACACATGGGTGCCGAATCCCAGTCCGAGCAATAGGACCGCCATTCGAATATTCATTGAACACCTCCAGCAGCCGCTCCATCTGAAAGCTGCGACCTCACCCTATCAGACCACAGCAAATGGCAGGCTGATATCCGAGCGGACGGCTGGTGCATTTCCATATGTGTCACCGAGCCGCAGCATGAGCAGAAGCCGCCGACCGTCGCGGCCTTGTATGGCTACCACCGGTTCCCCGATAATGGCGGCCTTTTAGCCTCGGCTCATGCAGAGCGCCACAGGAACCCCGCGATGACCGAACTCGCCCTGATCATGGTTAGCGCCATCCTGGTCAACAATTTCGTGCTGGTGCAGTTCCTCGGTCTGTGCCCGTTTATGGGTGTTTCGAAGAAAATCGAAACCGCCATCGGCCTCTCGCTGGCTACGACCTTCGTCCTGACCCTGGCAGCAATGTGCAGCTACATCATTCAGCAGTACGTGTTGAAACCGCTGGACCTCGAATTCTTACGCACCATCAGTTTTATCCTGGTGATCGCCGTCGTAGTGCAGTTCACCGAAATGGTGGTGAACAAGACTAGTCCACTGCTGTACCGAGTTCTGGGGATTTTCCTGCCGTTGATCACCACCAACTGCATCGTGCTCGGTGTCGCCCTGCTCAACGCCAACAAAACCGAGTTCACCTTCATTACCGCCACGGCTAACGGTTTTGCCGCCGGTCTGGGCTTCTCGCTGGTATTGGTGCTGTTTGCCGCCATGCGTGAGCGCATCGCCATTGCCGACGTTCCAAGGTCTTTCCAGGGCGCTGCCATCGGCATGATCACCGCCGGATTGATGTCGCTGGCGTTCATGGGCTTCAGTGGGTTGATCAAGCTATGAGTCTGGTTGTGATTGCCGTTCTCTCGCTCCTGGCGCTGTGTCTGGTGTGCGGCGCGATCCTCGGTTTTGCCGCGGTGCGTTTTCGCGTGGAAGGCGACCCGATCGCCGAACAGATCAATGCGCTACTGCCACAGACGCAGTGCGGCCAATGCGGCTACCCAGGCTGCAAACCCTACGCCGAGGCGATTGCCGGCGGCGACAAAATCAACAAGTGCCCGCCGGGCGGCGAATCGACCATCCAGGCCCTGGCCGATCTGCTCGATGTCGAGCCAGAACCGCTGGACGCCGTCGAGGGTGAAGTCCCGCCCCGCGTCGCCTATATCCGCGAAGCCGAGTGCATCGGCTGCACAAAGTGCATCCAGGCCTGCCCGGTCGACGCCATTGTCGGCGCGGCGAAGCAGATGCACACGGTCATCGTTTCCGAGTGCACCGGCTGCGATCTGTGCGTTGAGCCCTGTCCCGTGGACTGTATCGACATGATCGAAGTTGGCAGCAACCTGCAGAGCTGGAAGTGGGATCAACCGCTGATGCCGGGCCAACTGATCGCCAGTGACCGGGGGCAGGCCGCATGACTTCGCTGAACGCCTGGGATATCCATGGCGGCATTCACCCGCCGGAGCGTAAAGACCTGTCCAACCGGACGCCGATCCAGCAAGCGCCGCTGCCCACTCGATTGGTGGTGCCGCTTGCCCAGCATCTTGGCGCACCGGCCGAGCCTTGCGTCATTCTGGGCGAACGAGTGCTCAAGGGACAGAAAATTGCCGAGGCCACGGGCTTCGTCAGCGCGCCGGTACATGCACCCACCTCAGGCACCATCAGCTTCATCGGCCCTCAGCCCTACCCGCACGTGTCGGGCATGCCCAGCGCTGCCATCGTCATCGACAGTGACGGGCAGGACGAGTGGATCGAACTGGAGCCGAAAACGGCCTACCAGGCCATGCAACCTCGCGACCTGCTGGAGCTGATTCGACAGGCAGGCATCAGCGGCCTCGGTGGCGCGGGCTTTCCCACTGGCGTCAAGCTGACAACCCCTCCCGGTCAGCAGATCCGCACGCTGATCATCAACGGGACCGAATGCGAGCCCTATATCACCGCCGACGACCTGCTGATGCGCGAGAAAGCCGCGCAACTGGTCGCTGGCATCGAGATCCTTGCGCACCTGATCCGGCCGGAGCAGGTACTGATCGGCATTGAAGACAACAAGCCCGAAGCCATCGAAGCCGTGCGCACGGCGATCGGTGAGCGCAACTATGTCGTAAAGGTGTTTCCGACCAAATACCCCTCCGGTGGCGAGAAGCAGTTAATTCAGATTCTGACTGGCGAAGAGGTCCCCAGCGGCGGCCTGCCGGCGGACATCGGCATGCTTTGCCAGAACGTCGGGACCTGTGTGGCCGTTCATGATGCGGTGCTGCTGGGCAAGCCACTCATTTCGCGTATCACCACGCTGACCGGTGAGGCGCTGGCACGGCCGATGAACGTCGAGGTGTTGATCGGAACACCGGTCGCGGAGCTGCTGGCCTTCGCAGGTCTCGAACAGAACAGGCTCAACCGTTTGATCATGGGTGGGCCGATGATGGGCTTCACTCTGCCCTCGATGGATGTCCCGCTGATCAAGACCACCAACTGTCTGCTTGCCAGTACATTGGAGGAGTTGCCGCCCCCGCCTCCGGCGCTGCCGTGCATTCGCTGCGGCGAGTGTGCGGAGGCTTGCCCAGCCAGCCTGTTGCCGCAACAGCTGCATTTCTTCGCGCTGGGCCAGGAGCATGAACAGCTCAAGGCGTATAACCTGTTCGACTGCATTGAGTGCGGCGCCTGCGCCTATGTCTGCCCGTCGAGCATCCCGCTGGTGCAGTACTACCGCGCCGCCAAGGGCGAAATTCGCACACTGGAGCAGAAACAGCAAAAGGCCGAGCACTCCAAACAGCGCTTCGAACTGCGCCAGGACCGCCTACGACGCGCCGAAGAGCAGAAGGAAGCCGACCGCAAGGCACGCGCTGAGCGGGCCGCCCGAGCCAAGGCCGCTCAGGCCGACGCCAGCGCGACCGCCAGTCAAGACGATCCAGTGGCCCGCGTTCAGGCGACCAAAGCCGGGCTGTCCGATGAGCAGAAGAAGCTCAAAATCGAAGCGAGCATGGCCCAGGTTGCCCTGAAGAAGGCCGAGAAGCAGTTCGCCGCTCATGCGACGCCGGAGCTTGAATCCCAGGTCACCGAATTGCGCCAGGCCGCAGCTGCCGCGCAAAAGGCACTGGACGACGCAATCGCCACCGCCGCACCGTTGCCGGTAGCACCACCTACCGATGAGGCCGCAAAAAAAGCCAAGATCGAAGCAGCCATGCTCCGCGCGCAGATTCGCAAGCTGGAGAAACTCGAAACGCTGGACACAGACCAACAAAGCGAACTGAGCAAGCTTCAGAGCCAACTGGCCACGGCCGAGCAGGCCATAGCCGCCGCGCAGCAGAGCGCACCTGCCGCCGCCCCGGCCAAGCCGGCCGACGACGAGGCCCTGAAGAAGGCCAAGATCGAAGCGGCCATGCTGCGGGCACAGATTCGCAAGCTGGAAAAACTCGAAACGTTGGATACGGACCAGCAGGCGGAACTGAGCAAACTCCAGGGCCAACTGACCGACGCCGAACGGACGCTCGCCTCCGCGCAGCAGAGCGCAGGTGTTGCCGCCCCGGCCAAGCCTGCTGGCGACGAGCCCCTGAAGAAAGCCAAGATCGAACTGGCGATGAAGCGAGCCGAGCTGAAAAAGGCCGAAAAGCAAGGCACCGAAGAGGCCGAACTGAGCAAGCTCCGTGATGGCTTGGCCAGCGCCGAGCAAGCGCTGCATGACGCCGAAGAAAATTCAGGAAAGCCCGCACCAGAATTGGTTCGTACCGAAAAACGTCCGGTGGACGAGCAGGCTCGCGCGCTAAAGACCGACGTTGCCTTCGCCCGTGCCGACCTACGTAAGCTGGAGCGTGACGAGGCCAGCGAAGCCAGCGCAATCGAGGCCGCCAAGCTTCGGCTGAGCGAAGCGGAACGCAAGCTGCAGGAATACACCGATTCTATAGGAGTGGACACGCCCCTGGCGTGACCATCCTGGGTGGCGCGACATCAACCGCCCTAATCAGCATTCGACCGGAGAGCCAATGGCCCTGCCCCGCATCACTTCACCGCACACCAAGGGTAACAACCGCACCCAACGGGTCATGTTGCTGGTGCTGGCCGCCACGCTGCCCGGCGCAATTGTACTGACCTGGCTGTATGGCGCCGGCACATTGATCAACCTGGTCTGGGCCAGCGCCGTCGCGCTTGGTTGTGAGGCGCTGATCCTCAAGCTTCGGCAACGCCCGGTGCCATTCTTCCTGCGCGACGGTAGCGCGCTGGTCACCGCCGTGCTGCTGGCTCTGGCGCTCCCCCCCTATTCGCCCTGGTGGCTGACCCTGATTGCCACGGGTAGCGCCATCGCTTTTGGCAAACAGCTCTACGGCGGACTGGGGCAGAATCCTTTCAACCCGGCGATGATTGGCTACGTAGTGGTGCTGGTTTCCTTCCCCGTGGAAATGACCACCTGGCCAGTGCCGCACAGCGTCGGCCTGGGTGCCGGACTACAGCAGATCCTCGGCATCGCTTCGCTACCCGATGGCTGGTCCCAGGCCACTGCCCTCGACGTGCTCAAGGTCAACAAGAGCCTGACGGTCGAGGAACTCTGGGCGAACCCGGCCTTCGGCCATTTCGGCGGAATCGGTTCGGAAGTGGTCAATCTGGCATTCCTGGCTGGCGGCCTGTTCCTTCTGCACAAGCGCCTGTTCAGCTGGCATGCGCCGGTGGGCATGCTCGCCGCGCTCACGCTGATGAGCCTGCTGTTCTGGAACGGTTCGGGCTCCGACAGCCACGGCTCGCCGCTGTTTCATCTGCTCAGCGGCGCCACCATGCTTGGCGCATTCTTCATCGTGACGGATCCGGTGAGCGGCGCCACCAGCAATCAAGGCAGGCTGATCTTCGGTGCCGGGGTAGGCATTCTGGTCTATGTCATCCGCGCCTGGGGCGGTTATCCGGATGCCGTGGCATTCGCCGTGCTGCTGATGAACCTGGCCGCCCCCACCATCGACTATTACACCCGCCCGCGCACCTACGGCCACCGCAAGGCCGAGCGCGGTTTCAAGGTGGGCGAATGATATGATTGTTCCTGAACTCAGCCGCTCAATGTTCAAGAACAGCCTGGTTCTGGGCCTGTTCGCCGTGGTGACGGTAGGTGCCGTGACCTTGCTGCAGCAATTCACTGCCGAGCGCATCCAGGCGTCCGAACGTGCCGCGCAGCTAAGTGCCTTGAACGAAATTCTGCCCCGCGACAGCTACGATAACCAGCTGCTCGACAGCAGCATCGAGGTGCACGATCCACTGCTCGGCACCCGCAAGCCGCTGGCGGCCTATATCGCCCGCAAGGACGGCAAGCCCAGTGCGGTGATTCTCCAAGCCATCGCGCCTGATGGCTACAGCGGTGCGATACAGCTGCTCGTCGGCGTACGCGCGGATGGACGAGTGGCCGGCGTACGGGTGGTCGGTCATCGCGAAACACCCGGCCTAGGCGACAAGATCGAACTGGCCAAGAGTTCCTGGATCCGCAGCTTCGACGGCCGTTCACTGACCGACCCAGACGAGTCCGGTTGGGCCGTGAAGAAGGACCGTGGCGCGTTCGACCAGTTCGCCGGCGCTACCATCACGCCGCGCGCAGTGGTCGGCGCAGTGCATCGGGCCTTGCAGTACTTCGACGCGCACAAGGCCGAGCTGCTCAATGCCAGCGGTAACCCAATTACACCGGAGCAGGCCTTGGAGGACATGGCAGAACCCGCCGATGTCACCACCCATTCGCGCGCCGGCGCCGCCGCAACCCGTGACGCGTTGCCGACCGAGAGTCCGCAGCCCGAACAGAAGGGCCAGACACCATGAGCAATCCCAGCTATCGCGAACTGAGCATCAACGGCCTGTGGAAAAACAACCCCGCGCTAGTCCAACTGCTAGGCCTCTGTCCATTGCTCGGGGTGAGCAATTCAGTGGTCAATGCCCTGGGGCTGGGCCTTGCCACCGCACTCGTACTGATCTGCTCGAACATCGGCGTGTCGCTGGTGCGCGGTGTGGTCAACACAGCCGTTCGCCTGCCGGCGTTCGTGATGATCATCGCGGCGCTGACGACTTGCATCGAGCTACTGATGCAGGCCTACACCTACGAGCTGTATCAGATTCTCGGTATCTTTATCCCGCTGATCACCACCAATTGCGTGATCCTTGGCCGCGCCGATGGTTTCGCGGCCAAACACAATCCACTCATCGCAGCCTTCGATGGGCTCGTCATGGGTCTGGGTTTCGCCCTGGTGCTGGTGGTGCTGGGTGGCTTGCGCGAACTGTTCGGGACGGGCGCGTTATTCGCCAACATGCATCTGCTGTTCGGCCCGATCGCCGCCGACTGGCAGCTCACCCTTTTCAGTGACTACAAGGGCTTTCTACTGGCGATCCTGCCGCCCGGCGCGTTCATCGTGCTCGGCCTGCTGATCGCTCTGAAGAACCGCATCGACCTGCAACTGGCCGAGCGGGCCAAGGCCCAGCAGCCGGCAGAACCAGTACAGAGCCGTCGCGTTCGCGTCACAGGGGCGATCGAATGAAGACCGTAGGCTTTGCCCGATGAATGCCACGAAACGCCGGGAAATCTTTCGTCGCTTCCACGAAGACAACCCCGAGCCGAAAACCGAGTTGGCCTACAGCACGCCCTTCGAACTGCTGATCGCAGTGATCCTGTCGGCTCAAGCCACGGACGTCGGCGTCAACAAGGCAACGGCCAAGCTCTACCCTGTTGCCAATACACCGGAAGCCATATACGCGCTGGGTTACGACGGTCTGTGTAGCTATATCAAGACCATCGGCCTGTATCCGAGCAAGGCGAAGAACGTGCTCGAGACCTGTCGCATCCTCATCGAGAAACATGGCAGCCAGGTGCCGGACAATCGCGAGGACCTCGAAGCCCTGCCTGGCGTAGGCCGCAAGACGGCTAATGTCGTGCTCAACACCGCCTTTCGCCAGTTCACCATGGCAGTGGACACACATATCTTCCGCGTCGCCAACCGCACCAACATCGCCCCAGGTAAGAATGTGCTGGAGGTCGAGCGCCGGTTGGTCAAGTTCGTCCCGAAAGAGTATCTGCTCGATGCCCATCACTGGCTTATCCTGCACGGGCGCTACGTCTGCAAGGCCCGCAAGCCGCAATGTGGCAGTTGCCGCATCGAAGATCTTTGCGAGTACAAGCATAAGACCTCGGACGATTGATCAGTCAGGTAGAAAAGCTATCGCCTGATTGAAAAAATCTTTTTTACGGCCTTCTCTTTTGCCGCTATAAGGTGCGCCAACAGCGCGCCTTAGCCGTGGAGTAAGCCAAGTGTCCGAGAAAGAAGAGATCCAGATTGAAGATGACTTCGTCGCTGATGACGAAGACGATACTGCAGAGGCTCCGGTCGAAGTGGCCAAGACCAACCTGACCAAGCGCCGGATTATCGACAACCTGCTTGAAGAGCGCCGTCTGCAGAAGCAACTCAATGACTTCGACTTCGATCTCTGAAGTGAAAAAGCCCCGCGATTCGGGGCTTTTCTTTTGCCGGCCAGATCAATCGCGGCGCGATGGGGACAACAGTTCGACCTTATAGCCGTCCGGGTCCTCGATAAACGCGAGGATGCTGCTGCCGTGCAGCATCGGTCCAGGTTCGCGGGTGACCCTGCCGCCGCGGCTGCGGATATCCTCGCAAGCCTTGTAGACGTCTTCCACTTCCAACGCGATATGGCCGTAACCATTGCCTAGATCGTACTGGTCGACGCCCCAGTTATGGGTCAGCTCCAGCACACTGTTATGCGCTTCATCGCCGTAGCCGACGAAAGCGAGCGTGAACTTCCCTTCTGGGTAATCCTTGCGGCGTAGCAGTGTCATGCCCAGCACTTCGGTGTAGAAGGCGATGGATCGCTCCATGTCACCGACTCGCAGCATGGTATGCAGCAGTCTCATGGTCTTGTCTCCTCAGCAAGGCGTCTAAAGGTGCAGAAAGCATAACCCCGGCTCGTGGCCGGGGTCATGGTCAGGCATGGGCAGTCGTTAGAACTGCGTCCGGCCCTTGTTCGCAGCGATGCGCATGCGCAGCGCGTTGAGCTTGATAAAGCCACCGGCATCGGCCTGGTCATAGGCGCCAGCGTCGTCCTCGAAGGTGGCGATGTTGGCGTCGAACAGCGAATCGTCCGATTTGCGGCCGGTGACGATGACGTTGCCCTTATAGAGCTTCAGACGCACCACACCGTTCACATTGATCTGGGAGGCGTCGATCATCTGCTGCAGCATGCTGCGCTCCGGGCTCCACCAGTAGCCGTTGTAGATCAGGCTGGCGTACTTGGGCATCAGCTCGTCTTTCAGGTGAGCGACTTCACGGTCGAGGGTGATCGACTCGATAGCGCGGTGCCCCTTGAGCATGATGGTGCCACCGGGAGTCTCGTAACAGCCACGCGACTTCATGCCGACGTAGCGGTTCTCGACGATGTCCAGGCGCCCGATGCCGTTCTCGCCACCGACCTTGTTCAGGTAGGTCAGTACCTCGGCCGGGGTCATGTCCTTGCCGTCGATAGCGACGATGTCGCCCTTGCGATAGGTCAGCTCGATATAGGTCGGGGTGTCCGGCGCGGTTTCCGGGGAGCGGGTCCAGCGCCACATGTCTTCTTCGTGCTCGGTCCAGGTGTCTTCCAGCACGCCACCTTCATAGGAGATGTGCAGCAGGTTGGCATCCATGGAGTACGGTGACTTCTTCTTGCCGTGGCGCTCGATCGGAATCTCGTGCGTGGCGGCGTAGTCCATCAGCTTCTCGCGCGAGAGCAGATCCCATTCACGCCAGGGTGCAATGACCTTGACACCCGGTTTGAGCGCGTAGGCGCCCAGCTCGAAGCGCACCTGATCGTTACCCTTGCCGGTGGCACCATGGGAGATGGCATCGGCGCCGGTTTCGTTGGCGATCTCGATCAGACGCTTGGCGATCAGTGGGCGGGCAATGGACGTACCCAGCAGGTACTCGCCTTCGTAAACGGTGTTGGCGCGGAACATCGGGAAGACGAAATCGCGAACGAATTCTTCGCGCAGGTCGTCGATGTAGATTTCCTCGACACCCATGGCCTTGGCCTTGGCACGCGCTGGCTCGACTTCCTCGCCCTGGCCGAGGTCAGCGGTAAAGGTCACCACTTCGCAGTTATAGGTGTCTTGCAGCCACTTGAGGATCACCGAGGTGTCCAGGCCACCGGAATACGCCAGGACTACCTTCTTTACGTCGGCCATTGCCATCCACTCCCGGGATTGTAAGGAAAGCGGGGATTCTACTGGTCGCGACGTTTGTTTTACAGGGGCGTGAGCGTCGCTCGGCATCAGGACGACGGAGCGTTGCCTTCGGCAGCGGCTGTGGTGGTCGCAGGACCACGCTCCAAGCGCAGGGTCACCCGCCGGTTCTTGGCTCGGTTAGCCGCGCTGCTATTGGAAACCAACGGATAGCGCTCACCATGAAAACGTAGCGTGATCTGTTCCTTTGGCACACCATTGGCGATCAGATATTCCTCGACCGCCAACGCCCGGCGACGGGACAGGTCGCGGTTGGTCAGGCGATTACCGCTGTTGTCAGAGTGACCGTCGAGCTGGACTCGATTGACGCTCGGATCGGCCTTGAGAAACTGCAGGATGATGTCGAGCTTGGCCTGCCCCAGGGCATCGAGCGCGACGTCACCGGTGGGAAACCCGACCTGCGAATGGCGGATCTGTTCGAAATTGACCGGCAACAGCTTCGCCGTACAGGCGCGGAAATCCTCGTAGGCCTTGCCGAAACGTGCGGGCAGCAACCGCACCTCCAGCGCTTCACCGCCCTGCCGTGTGTAGTGACGCACCACTGGACTCCGCCCTTCGAGCAGCCCGCTGAGCAGACGGCCGGCCTGTAGCTGCGAACTGTTGAATGGGATTTCGCCACCCGCTACAGCAACAACGCCCAGATTGATATCGCTCCGTTCTGGCTGCCAGGGGGCAGCGGCCGCGAGCAGCGTCGCCGAGCCGTTGCCCAACCAGCGCTCAGGTGACTGCAAACGGAACGTTGGTTGCTCTCCCGCTCGCCGCACGAATTCCCCTGCGCCGAAACCGGCCACCGGCTGCGTCAGACGGCACTCGAACTGATCGCCTTCCACCTGCCACTGCGCCCGCTCCAGACGTGTCTGGAACGTGAGAGCATCGGCCGGTTGGGCCAGCAGGCAGGCAAGAATTAGAAGGCGCAAGCGCACGATGGGCTCCAGGAGCGAAAGTAGTGTCTTAGTCTCTTGGGTATCGGTCGTACTCACGGAAACTTGAAGTAGACGAGGCGAAGCCTACGTTTGGCGCTGGCGATAGAACCAACGTTCGGTGACACTATTCCCGCCAGCGCTTAGGAAGTGTTGCTGACCAAATCAGGCAAACTCCATTGGCTGGAGCAACGGCGCAGCCAGCAGCCGCGCCATGATACCGAGCCGCAAACGAGCGTCTGGGCAAAGCCTGCGTGTCGTTTTCTGTCGATTCTTCCCATCGAGTGGATGCCTTGAAGCAAGACAGCCTGCCACCCCGACAAACAGCCGAATCGCCCGACCCGCTTTCGGTGTCACATCTGGACATCCTGGGCGGAACGCCGCTGATCATCTGCGAGCACTGCGATTCGGTGTATCAGCGCCCTGCATTGGCGCGCCGCCAGACGGCCCACTGCGTGCGCTGTGGCGCACTGCTGGAGCGGGCCAGATTCCTGAACGCCGATCAGTTGCTGGCGCTGACATTGGCTGCCGCCATCCTGTTTCTATTCGCCAACACGTTTCCCATCATGCAGATAGGCCTGCAGGGCCTCAGCAACGAGGCGACGTTATGGGGGACCGTCGAGGCATTGGCGCAAGGGCGGATCACGCCCATCGCGCTGGTCGCTGGCCTGAGCATCATCTTCGCGCCGGCTTTGCAGATCATTCTGCTGACCTGGGTCCTGGTGTATGCGCGCAGCGGCCAAATCGCGCCGGGTTTTAGCGCCTGCATGCGGGCGCTGGAACATCTTCGCCCCTGGAGCATGCTCGAAGTGTGTTTGCTCGGCATTCTGGTCGCCATCATCAAGCTCGGCGACATGGCCGATGTGCATCCGGGGATCGGACTCTGGGCCACGGCCGTCCTGACCATTCTGATCCTGCTGATCGCGGGCCGCGATGTGCGCGACGGTCTGTGGGACGAACTGGGCGTACCGGGACGATGATACGGCCGCCCTACGCTTGTGAGCTGGGCCTGCAGCTTTGCCACGACTGCGGCCTGGCATGTCGCCTGGAAGATCTCGAGTGTCCGCGCTGCGAGGCCCCGCTGCATCGGCGCAAACCGAATAGCCTGGCGCGCACCTGGGCATTGCTCATTGCAGCATTGGTTCTGTATGTCCCGGCCAACATGCTGCCGGTGATGTACACCGACATGTTCGGCAGCGGCAGCGAAAACACCATTCTCAGCGGCGTGGTGGAATTCTGGAAAGACGGCTCGTGGGATATAGCCCTGCTGATTTTCATCGCCAGCGTCGGGGTGCCTTGCATGAAATTCTTCGTCCTCGGCATGTTGTTGATCAGCACCCAACGCCGTAGCCGCTGGGCCATGCGCGAACGCGCACGGCTGTACCGTTTCATCGAAACCATCGGCTACTGGTCGATGCTGGACGTGCTGGTGGTCGCGCTGGTGGCGGCATTGGTGCAGTTCCGCGCCCTGGGCACCATCGAGCCGCGCCTGGGTATTCTGTTCTTCGGGCTGGTCGTGGTGCTGACGATGATGGCCTCGATGAGCTTCGATCCGCGATTGATCTGGGACGCAGAGAAAAACGATGTCAGATAACCCTCACTCTCCTGAATTGTCAGCCGGCTCCCCCGAGATCAGGCACCGGCGTGTCCGTGTCTCGCTGGTCTGGCTGGTTCCCATCGTCGCCGCGCTGGTGGGATTTTCCATGGTCATGCAGAACTGGCTTTCAGCCGGACCGCAGATAAGCGTGAGTTTCGAGACGGCGGAAGGGCTCGAGGCCAACAAGACACAGGTCAAGTACAAGAACGTGGTCATAGGTCAGGTCACCGCGATCGCGCTCAGTGAGGATCAAACCCGCGTCATCGCCACCGTGCAGCTGGATCAGAACGCCGAGCCATTCACCCGCGAAGACACCAAGTTCTGGGTCGTGCGTCCGCGCATCGGGGCCAGCGGCGTGTCCGGCGTCGATACCCTGCTTTCCGGCGCCTTCATCGGGGCCGATGCCGGTCGCGCGGAAGAAACCCGGCGCGAATTCATCGGCCTGGAAGCCCCGCCGCCGGTGACCTTCGGCGCCAAAGGCAAGCAGTTCACGCTGCACACCGATGACCTGGGTTCGCTCGGCATCGGCTCGCCGCTGTATTACCGTCGCATTCAGGTCGGCCAAGTGATCTCGTTCAAGCTTGCCGACGACGGCAAGGGCGTTCAGGTTCAGGTCTTCGTCAATGCCCCCTACGATCAGTTCGTCACCGACGACACCCGCTTCTGGAATGCCAGCGGCGTCGACGTGTCCATCGCTGCGGATGGCCTTCGAGTCAATACCGAGTCACTGTCGGCCATACTCGCCGGCGGCATCGCTTTTCGCGCGCCCAACTACAGCCCGGACGCGAAGCCAGCCACGCAAGACAGCGAGTTCTCGCTGTTTGCCGATGTTCGCCAGGCGATGGCACCCGCTGACGGTCAGCCGCGCTACATTCAGATGCGTTTCGGTCAGCCCCTACGCGGCCTGAAAGTCGATGCGCCGGTGGAGTTTCTCGGCGTGCCGGTCGGTCGCGTGGTATCGGTCAAGCTCGACTACGACGAAAAGAGCAAAACCTTTCCCGTAGTAGTCGGTGCGGTGATCTTTCCCAATCGCTTGGGCGCTGCGCACGACAAGCTGACCAAGACCCTGGGCGGCAATACCGAAGAGCACACCGCTCGTCTCATGCAGATATTCGTCGAGCGCGGGCTGAGGGCGCAGGCACGAACAGGCAATCTGCTTACCGGCCAGCTGTACATCTCGCTGGACTTCGACCAGCGGGCGCCGAAGGTCGCCTTCGACCAGAATGCCCGCCCAATGGTCATTCCCACCATCGCCGGCAGCTTCGACAAGCTGCAGGAACAACTGCAGGCCATGGTCGACAAACTCAGCAAGCTGCCCATCGAGTCCCTGGCCGATAACCTGAATGGCAGTCTCGGTGAGTTGCGACAGACCCTGAAGCAGGTCAACGGTGATGTCCTTCCCCAGCTCCAGCGAACATTGGAGCGATCGGAACAAACCCTGCAGAACGCCAACCAAACGCTGGCCGAGGGTTCGCCGCAGCGTCAGCAACTGGGCGACACGCTCGAAGAAGTCCAGCGTGCGGTACGCTCCGTACGGGCACTTTCCGACTATCTCGGACGCCACCCGGAATCGCTGATCCGCGGTCGCAGCAGTGACGAAACACCGGCCAACTACAAGGGCCAAGCCACTTCCCGCGAACTGAATTCGGAGCACCAGCCATGACCCCGCGTCCCTCTCTCCTCATGCTCGTCGGCGCATTGATCCTGGGCGCCTGCAGCTCGGTGCCGACGCGCTACCACACGCTCATTGCCACCCAGCCGCAGACGACCGGCACCGTCGAGCCGGTCGCGTTCCAGTTGCAGGTGCTGCCCGTGCGAATTCCCGTGCAAGTCGACCAGCCGAGCCTGGTGGTGCGCGAAAGCGATGGCCGCTTAGCGATTCTCGAGAACGCGCTCTGGGCCTCGCCGCCTGCCGATGAGTTCCATGATGCATTGGCGATCGAGCTGGAACACCGCCTCGGCGTACGCGACCTGGCGGGTCTGCCGGGACGGGCGGGAGCACCGGTGATGAGCCTGCGTACCGATGTTCGTCGTTTCGACTCGCTGCCCGGCGTGCATGCCGCACTGGACGTTGTATGGAGTCTGGAGCTGAGCGAACGCGGCGGGAGCAGCCGGACACTGACCTGCGCCAGCGTGATCCACCAGCAGGCGGGCGTCGAGCTGGACAGCCTTGTGCTGGCCCACCAGCGCGCCATCGCCGGGCTGGCCGACAGCATTGCCCGGACGGCTCGGCATTGGGCAACGAATCCCAATGGCGATTGCCCGCGGCCCTGATGCCGGCCATGCGCCCACCATTGCGGTTCTTCGCGGCGCCCTGGCAACTTCACTGTTCCGCCCGATCGGCGCTTATAGTTTCAGGGGCTGAAGCGAGCCACCGAATTTTCCGGTAGCATTTGCGCACGTTTTACCCGCCTGGAACCCTGCATGTCTGACCGACTGACACTACTGCGCCCCGACGATTGGCACATTCATCTGCGCGACGGCGCAGCGTTGCCGTACACCGTGGCGGACGCCGCACACCAGTTCGCGCGCGCGATCATCATGCCGAACCTGGTTCCGCCGGTTCGCAATGCCGCGGAAGCGCAGACCTACCGCCAGCGGATCCTCACCGCCCGCCCAGCCGGAAGCGTATTCGAGCCGCTGATGGTGCTCTATCTCACCGATGGCACGCAGCCCGACGACATCCGCGCCGCCAAAGCCAGCGGCTTCGTTTATGCGGCCAAGCTTTACCCCGCCGGCGCGACCACCAATTCGGCGTCGGGCGTAACCCGCATCGACAACATCTTCCCGGTGCTGGAGACCATGGCCGAAATCGGCCTGCCGCTGCTGGTGCATGGCGAGGTCACGCGCTCCGAGATCGACATCTTCGATCGTGAGAAATATTTCATCGACGAACAGCTGAGTCGGATTACCGAGCGTTTCCCCAGCCTCAAGGTGGTGTTCGAACACATCACCACCCGCGACGCGGTGCAGTTCGTCGAGGCGGCCAGCGCCAATGTCGGCGCGACGATCACCGCCCACCATCTGCTCTACAATCGCAACCACATGCTGGTCGGCGGCATCCGTCCGCACTTCTTCTGTCTGCCGATCCTCAAGCGCAACATCCATCAGGAAGCCCTGCTCGACGCGGCCACCAGCGGCAATCCGAAGTTCTTCCTCGGTACCGACTCAGCCCCCCATGCCCAGCATGCCAAGGAAAGTGCCTGCGGTTGTGCCGGCTGCTACACCGCCTTTGCGGCGATCGAGCTGTATGCCGAGGCGTTCGAGCAACGCCAGGCGCTGGACAAGCTGGAGGCCTTCGCCAGCCATTTCGGTGCGGACTTCTATGGCCTGCCGCGCAACACCGAGCAGATCGCCCTGGTCCGTGAATCCTGGAGCGTGCCGGCCAACCTGCCATTCGGCGAGCACAACGTGGTGCCCCTGCGCGCCGGCGAAACCCTGCAGTGGCGGTTGGAGACAAGCGCATGAGTGACGAGCAGTTCGACGACGAACTCGAAGGCAACGTCCCTGGCAAGCCGCGCTCGCCCATGGCAAGGCGCTTTCGTGGCTTCCTTCCGGTTGTGGTGGACGTCGAGTGCGGCGGCTTCAATTGCGCCACCGATGCGCTGCTGGAAATCGCCGCGGTGACCATCGGCATGGATGAGCAGGGCCTGCTCTATCCACAGGAAACGCTGTTTTTCCGGGTAGAGCCCTTCGCTGGGGCCAACATCGAGGCCGCAGCGCTGGAATTCACCGGCATCAAGCTGGACCATCCGCTACGGATGGCGGTTCCTGAATCTCAGGCGCTGAACGAAATCATCCGCAGTGTACGCAAGGCGGTGAAGTCAGCCGGCTGCAAGCGCGCCATTCTGGTTGGTCACAACAGCAGCTTCGATCTGGGCTTCCTCAACGCGGCCATTGCGCGCTGTGACATCAAGCGCAACCCGTTCCACCCGTTTTCCAGCTTCGACACCGCCACCCTCGCCGGCCTCGCCTATGGCCAGACCGTGCTGGCCAAGGCCTGTCAGGCGGCTGGAATCGATTTCGATGGACGGGAAGCTCACTCGGCTCGCTACGACACCGAAAAGACCGCCGAGCTGTTCTGCGGCATCGTCAATCGCTGGAGAGAAATGGGCGGCTGGGAAGAGTTCGACGACTGAAGCGGACACTACCCCTGCTCGCCCAGCCGGGCATTGGCCGGCCCTCGCGCTAAATCCCGGGCGATCCGGCGTTGATATCGCGCGGGAGATCGCCCGCGTTGATACATCACGCCAATGCCCGCTCCAGCACCCTCGCCACATGCAAGGCTTCACGCTGGGCCCCGTCATGAATCTGGTGACGACAACTGGTCCCGTCGGCCACTATCAGATCCTCCGCTTGCGCCTTGCGCACCGCCGGCAACAACGCTAGTTCGGCCATCTGCACCGAAGCATCGTAGTGCTCGCGCTCGTAGCCGAAACTACCGGCCATCCCGCAGCAGGAGGTTTCGACGGTTCTAACCTCCAGATCCGGTATCCAGCGCAACACCTGCTCCACCGGCCGTAGCGCATCGAACGCCTTCTGATGGCAATGACCGTGCAGCAGCGCGCGCGATGCGTCCAGCCTCTTGAGTTGGAGCTGCAGATTACCGGCCGCCTGCTCCCTGACTAGAAACTCCTCGAACAGGAAGGATGCCTTGGACAGCATCTTGGCCTGCTCGCCGTAACCGTAGCGGAGGAATTCGTCGCGCATGGTCAACAGGCACGAAGGTTCAAGCCCGACGATGCTCACGCCACGTTCGACGAACGGCAGCAAATAGTCGAGCGTGCGCCGGGCCTCCGCCTTTGCTTTGCCGATCTGCCCCGACGCCAGGTAGGTGCGTCCGCAGCACAACGGCCGCTCTCGTGGCGCCTGGTTGAAGTGGACCCGATAGCCAGCCGCCTCGAGGACACGACAGGCGGCCCGCGCGTTCTCCGGTTCCATGTAGTTGTTGAAGGTATCAACGAATAGCAGGGCCTCCCGCGTATGCGTCGAACGGCTTGTCGGAGCGGTCGCCAGGAAGTTGCCCGCGAAGCGTGGCAGCGCACGCTGGCCAGCCAATCCCAAGGAGCGCTTGAGCCATTGCGACAGCAGCGGCATGCGCTCGACGATGTCCGTCAGGCCAGCCAAATGCCTGGCGTACGGTGCATAGCGCGGCATTTGCGCCACCAGGCGCTCACGCAGCGGCATCGGATGGGCTTTCGCCCAGGCTGCGCGGGCTTCGATTTTCATCTTCGCCATGTCGACGCCCGTCGGGCATTCACGCTTGCAGCCCTTGCAGGAGACACACAGATCGAGCGCAGCCTTGACGTACTCGCTGGCCAACCCATCGGGACCCAGTTGGCCGGATAGCGCCAATCGCAATGTGTTGGCACGGCCGCGGGTCAGATGCTGCTCATCGCGTGTCGCTCGGTAGCTGGGGCACATTGTGCCCGCATCGAACTTGCGGCAATGACCGTTGTTATTGCACATCTCCACGGCGCCGATCAGCCCACCGGTCGGATCGGCGCCGCTGCCGGGCGCACTCTGCTCGCCGGTAAGTGGATCGCGCAACACATTCCAGTCCGACCAGTCGAGCACCGGCGTCACCGGAATCGGCTGATAGGTTTTGGGGAAACGGAAGTAGCTGTGATCGTCCATGCGCGGGGTATCGACGATCTTGCCCGGGTTCAACAGGTTGTCCGGATCGAACAGCTGCTTAACCTCTTTGAACGCGGCATTGAGCTGCGGGCCGAACTGCCATGCCACCCACTCCCCGCGGCACAAGCCGTCCCCATGCTCGCCGGAAAAGGCCCCCTTGTAGGCACGCACCAGCGCCGATGCTTCTTCGGCGATGGCGCGCATCTTTTGCGCACCGTCGCGGCGCATGTCGAGAATCGGTCGCACGTGCAAGGTGCCAACACTGGCGTGGGCGTACCAGGTGCCCTCGGTGCCATGTTTGTGGAACACCTCGGTGAGCTTGGCGGTGTATTCAGCCAGGTGCTCCAGCGGCACGGCACAGTCTTCGATGAAGGACACCGGCTTGCCGTCTCCCTTCATGCTCATCATGATGTTCAGGCCGGCCTTACGTACGTTCCACAGGGCTGTCTGCTCCACCGCTTCGGTCATTTTGACCACGCTGCCGGGCAGACCGAGGTCAGCCATCAGCTCGCTCAGTCGGCCGAGCTGTTCCTGCAGACCGGCGACCTCCTCGCCCGCGAATTCAACCAGCAACAATGCCTCCGGCTGGCCGATCAATGCCTTCTCGATCACCGGCTTGAAGGACGGGTTTTCCATCGACAGGTCGATCATCGTGCGATCGACCAGCTCGACCGCTGTTGGGTCGAGCGTCACGATGTGCTGGGTCAGGTCCATGGCCTGATAGAAGGTCGGGAAGTTCACCACGGCCAGTACTTTGTGCTGGGGTAGCGGCACCAGTTTGAGCTTGATCCGCCGGGTGATCGCGAGCGTACCTTCTGAGCCGATCAGCAAATGGGCCAGGTTGACCTGCCCATTCGAATCGTAAGGAAGCGGGTTTTGGCAGTCGAACAGATCAAGGTTGTACCCGCCCACGCGGCGCAGCACCTTCGGGTAATACTCTCGAATATTGCGCTGCTCGCGCTCGGCAATTTGCTGCACCTCGCGGGCGATCTGGCGTACCCGATCGCCCTGCGCCAGCTCATGGAGCAGACCGAAGCGCGCCTCGCTGCCATCCGCCAGCAACGCATCGATGCCTAGAACGTTGTGCACCATGTTGCCGTAGCGAATGGAGCGCGAGCCGCAGGAGTTGTTGCCGGCCATGCCGCCCAGGGTGCATTGGGCCGAGGTCGACACGTCCACCGGAAACCACAAACCATGTGGCTTGAGCCAGCGATTCAGGTCGTCGAGCACGACCCCTGGCTCTACCACCACGGTCAGGGCATCCGCATCGAATTCGACGATCTGGTTCAGCCAACGGCTGGTATCGACCACCAGGGCATCACCCACCGTCTGCCCGCACTGACTGGTGCCGCCACCGCGCGCCAGCAGCGGCACCTTGGCATCTCGGGCGATATCCAATGCGACCAGCAAATCATGCTGATGGCGCGGAATCACCACGCCGACCGGCGTAATCTGGTAGATCGAAGCGTCCGTCGCGTAGCGACCACGTGACGCCGGATCGAACAGTACGTCGCCGGCGATCTCGCGCCGCAAGCGCTCAGCCAAGGCCGACGAGCGCTCCGATGACACCTTGCTCGCCGTTATTCTGGGTTCGGTAAACGAAGTCATCACGACCTCCCATGTCTGCCATCAAAGGGGAAATGTCAGTGCGACTCGTCTAGCGGGTTCGCTGCGAAGTAGTCCAGTGCGGCGAGCACCCCGCTGCCCGTGAGCGACACGCCGGACATCTTCAGGCCAGCCTCGCAACCACCGAGCGTGGCGATCAGGGTGAGGTCGTTGCAGTCACCGAGATGACCGATGCGGAACATCTTGCCCTTCGCCTTACCCAGCCCGGTCCCTAGCGAAAGGTCGAAACGGCGATAGATCAGGCTGCGCACCTCGTCGGCATCCACCCCCTCCGGCATCACCACACCGGTCAGCACCGGCGAATAGACGCTTGGCTCCTGACACTGCACCTCCAGGCCCCAGGTCTCGACGGCCTTGCGAACCCCGGCCGCCCAGCGCTGATGCCGCGCAAAGACATGATCGAGGCCCTCTCCCAGCAACATGTCGAGCGCTTCGTTCAGCCCGTACAGCAAATTGGTGTTGGGCGTGTAGGGCCAATAGCCGCTGCGGTTGAGCTCGAGTATTTCGTCCCAGGCCCAGAAGCTTTTCGGCAATTTCGCGCTGCGGCTGGCTGCGATCGCTTTTTCCGAGACCGCGTTGAAGCTGATACCCGGGGGCAGCATCAAGCCCTTCTGCGAACCGGAAATGGTCACGTCCACGCCCCAGGCGTCGTGCTGATAATCAGCGCAGGCCAGGCCGGAAATGGTATCGACCAGCAGCAGTGCCGGATGCTTGGCCGCATCGATGGCGCGGCGCACCGCCGCGATATCGCTGGTCACACCGGTGGACGTCTCGTTGTGCACCACGCAGACGGCCTTGATCGTGTTGCCGCTGTCTTCCTTCAAGCGCCGCTCGATCATTTCCGCCTGCACGCCACGGCGCCAGCCTTCATAACCCGGCAACCCGATGAATTCAGGCTCGAGCCCCAACCGTCGCGCCATTTTTTCCCATAGGGTGGCAAAGTGGCCGGTTTCGAACATCAGTACCCGGTCACCTGCCGACAGCGTATTGACCAGCGCCGCCTCCCACGCGCCGGTACCGGACGCGGGGTAGATCACCACTGGCTGCTGGGTCTTGAACACTTGCCGAACCTTGCTCAGCAGTTCGCGACCCAGGGCGCCGAATTCAGGACCACGGTGATCGATGGTCGGCAAGCTCATGGCGCGCAAAATACGATCCGGTACTGGAGAAGGCCCCGGGATCTGTAGGAAATGGCGACCGGACGGGTGGAAATCGAGCTTCAGCATGACGGTTCTCCAGGACGCTTGATCTTGTATTTTGAGTTTTGAATTCAATACCACATAGAACTAAACAGTTCAGCGGATGCAGCCCTCACTACGTAGCCGGCTGATGTCTTCGCCGGTCATACCGATTTCATGCAGTACCTCGTCGGTGTGCTCGGCAAACAGCGGAGCAGGTCGGCGAATCCGTGAAGGCGTGCGGGAAAACTTCGCGGGAAAGCCAATGGTTTTCATATTGCCGATCACAGGGTGGCTGACCTCCTGAACCATGCCGCGCTCCAGGTAGTGTTCGTCGTGCATGGCCTGCGCGAAATCATTGATCGGCCCTGCCGGCACCCCTGCCGTCTCGCACAGGCCGAGCCAATGCGCCATGGACTGCTGGGACAGGATCGCTTCGAGGATCTCTTCGAGCGCCTCGACGTTGCGCGCGCGGTCGCTGTTGGTGACGAAGCGCTCGTCGCCAAGCAGGTCCTCGCGCGCAATCACGTCGCGACACAGGCGTTCCCAGGTCCGCTGATTGGCGCAGCCAAGCATCAGGTAGCCGTCTCGAGCCTTGACTGCCTGATAAGGCGCGGAGATGCGATGACGCGATCCCGTGGGCTGCGGCACGGTACCCTCGGCGAAGTAGGCGGCCGCTTCCCAGGCGAACCAAGGCAGCCCGCATTCGGTAATAGCGATGTCAATGTGCTGTCCTTCACCGGTGCCCTGCTTGTGAATATAAGCAGCAAGAATCGAATAGATAGCGGTGAGGCCAGCGCCGATGTCATAAACCGCAATGCCGGTTTTCAAGGGGCGCTTGCCAGGCTCGCCAGTCATAGACATCAGGCCGCTCATTCCTTGCGCTACAAGATCGAACCCGCCTTTGTTGCGGGAGGGACCGGTCTGGCCATAGCCTGAAATCGAGCAATAGATGATCCCGGGATTCAGGGCACGGATCGTCTCGTAATCGATTTGAAGCGACTGCGTCACTCCCGGCCGGTAGTTCTCGACGATGACGTCCGCATCCAAGGCCAGCCGATAGAAAACGTCCCGGGCCCGCTCGTCCTTGAGATTCAGCGAGATGCTTTTCTTGTTCCGGTTGATCTGAAAAAAGCAGGTGGACTCGCCGTTGACGTAGGGCCCCATTTGTCGGCTGTCGTCACCACCATTGGCTTTCTCGACCTTGATGACCTCGGCTCCGAGGTCACCCAGCACCATGGTGCAGTAAGGGCCCGCCATGATTTGCGAGATATCCAGGATTTTCACGTTGCTCAGCGGAAGCATGCTTGGTTCTCCAACACGGGGATCGGCAAAAGCTACTCACCGGTCCATTCGAACGGGGTCTTGCTGACGAATTTGTCGACCGCAGCCTTGAAGTCACGGCTGCCGTAACAGGCGCGTATCCAGTCATCGCTGGCGTCCGCCGGCGTACGCCGGTGCGCCAGTACTCGGTTGATGGTCTCCTTGGTCGCCTGCACGGTCAGCGGTGCGCGACCGGCAAACGCCTGCGCTTTGCGAGCAACCTCCGCGCTGATAACGTCGGGCTCGAATACAGCGCTGACCAGTCCGGCCGTTAACGCCTCTGGTGCTTCGATAAGTTCGGCCGCCATCAGCACCTCCTTCGTGCGAGGTACGCCGAGCAGATCCATGAGACGTGATACGTTGGTCACCGAGAGGCAGTTGCCCAGGGTCTCGGCGATCGGAACACCAAACTTCAGCGACGGTGTGCAATATCGAAAATCGCAGGCCAGCGCGATGGCCGCGCCGCCGCCGACACAGAAGCCTTCGAGCAAGGCAATGGTCGGCTTGCGCAGGTTCTCCAGCCCCGCGATTACGCTATCGATGCGGCGCTCGTAATTCACGCCCGCCTCGCCGCCTTCGAACTCAGCGAATTGCTTGATATCGGTGCCGGCCACGAACGCCTTCCCACCGCAGCCATGAAACACCACGGCGACGACGTTCGAGTCCGCCTCCAACTCCCGACACAAGCGCTCCAGCGCGTCGTACATTTGCCAGGTCATCGCGTTACGGCTCTCCGGCCGGTTGAAGCCGACCCAGGCGACGCCTTGGTCGACACGACAGTCGACTTGTCCTTGAGACACGTCACTCATCTTTGTCTCCTCCTGCCCGCCGCCTGCTTGGCAGTGGGGCATCAAATAGCGGTCAGGCGCCGTAGATCAGGTTCACCAGCGCCAAGGCAAACGCAGGCACATAGGTATTGATCAGCAGGATCACGAAGAGCACACCGAGGAACCACAGGTTGGTCCGGGAGGTGGCCCAGATATCGGACTTTGCGATCGAGCAGGACGCGATCAGCACGCTGGCAACCGGTGGTGTCTGTTGCCCGATCGCCAGGTTGAGCGTGACGATCAGCCCGAAGTGGATCGGGTCGATGCCGACAGCCAGCACCAGCGGCAGCACGATAGGGACGACCAGAATGATCGCCGCCGCTGAGTGCAGAAAAACACCGAGAATCAGAAAGATGATGTTGAGTAGCGCCAGAATCACATACTTGTTGCTGGTCCACTCGCTGATGGAACTGGCCAACTGCTGTGGCAGTTGCGTTTCGGTCAGGTAGAGTCCCACCACCGCGGAGCTCGCTACCAGCAACATGACCACCGCGGTTTGCACGCCGGCGTCCAGGCACGCCTTGTAAAAGGTGCGCAGCGTGAACTCGCGATAGACGAAGGCGCTGATGAAGATCGCCACCACCACCGCCAGCGCAGCTCCTTCGGTGGCCGTGACGATCCCGCCAAAGATGCCTCCGAGGATGATCACCGGAATCGACAGCGCCCAGATCGCTCCTTTGAACGCCTCCCACAACCGCTTGGTCTGGAACGCTCCCTCGGACGGAAAGTCGTTCTTCCTAGCCAGGTAGTAGCACATGCCTGCCAACCCCATCGCACCAAGCAATCCAGGGAAGATGCCGGCAACGAACATCTTCACCACCGACTCTCCCGACATTACGGCGTAGAGAATCATCGGAATCGACGGCGGCAGAATGATCGCGAGACTGGCGGCCGAGGACGACAACGCGGCGGAGAATTCCTTTGAATAGCCCTTGCTGGTCATCGCCGGGATCATGATGCTGCCGATAGCCGATACGCCCGCGACCGCCGAGCCGGAAATCTCCGCGAAGAAGATCGAGGCACCGATGGTCACCATCGACAAGCCGCCCTTGATGAAGCCGAGCATCGCCGAGGCCAGGTCGATCAGGCGCCGCGAGATGCTCGAGGCGTTCATGATCGCGCCGGCCAGGATGAACAGCGGAATGGCGATCAGCGGGAAGCTGGTCGTGCCGTCGAACATCACCATGCCGATATTCGGAAGGGCCAGTGCGCCGTAGCTGGAGAAGATCGCCACCGCACCGACGATGCCCAGCGAAATGGCGACCGGGACATTGATCAGGATGAGCAGTATCAACCCTGCGAACATGTAAAAGATGGTCATCGTTATTCTCCCGAGCGCCGCAGCAGGCACTCGCTCTGGATTGTCCCGGTCATGCCTTCGCGGGCCTGACCCCCGCTTCTTCCAGCTCGTGATCGACGAAACCATCGCCTTTCGCGCTTTCGATCACCTCAGGCAGGCGCAGGATCTCGGCAATGATGAAAAGCACCGAGCCAATGGGCAGCACCGATTGCGTCAGTTGCAGCGAAACGTGCGTGAGGCTGACCAGTGAAGACCCCTCCAGGATGAGCACCACCTGCGTGCCGGTGTAGGCCAGCAGCACGAAGAACCCGATGGTGATCGCCTCGGCGAGCAGAGCGATCGGCACGCGCAGCTTCGGCGGGAAGTAATTGACCACGGTGGGGCAACCGATGTGGGCGCCCTTGGCCGCCGCCAGGGCGGCACCGTAGTAGGTGAGCCAGGCCAGGCCGACCGATGCCACCTCGTCGTACCAGCTGAACGGCGAGCCAGCCAGTCGCGACGCAAAGCCAACCGTAACGACCAACGTCAATGCGATCACATTGGCAACCACGATGATTTCCAAAAACTTGGAAAAGCCCTTTCTGAAAGCGGTGAAAAACCCCATCGGCTCTCTCCGGTCGGCCTGTAGCACCGCAGCGCTCAGGCGTTAGTCAGGATGCGATCTCTGCGACAGGCAGGTGGCTACATCTGGCGAAGCTGTTCGACCTCGTCGAGCATTGCCTGGCCACCTTCGACCTCTTCGGCGAACTTCGCGTAGATATCCTTGGAGCCGTCGATGAAGGCCTGCTGGTCCACCTCGTTCACCTCCATGCCTGCCTCCTTCATTTTCTTGACGAGGCTTTCATCCAGCGCTGCGCCCTGCTCCAGCGCGAAAGCTTCGGCTTCCAGCGCCGCCTCGCTCAGAACCTTCCTGACGTCCTCAGGAAAGCGCTGCCAACTGGCGCCCGCGAGAACGAAAGCCGGGGTGTAGACATGGTTGGACAGGGAGAGGTACTTCTGGACTTCGTGAAAGCGCTGGGAATAGATCTGCACCAGAGGGTTTTCCTGACCATCCATGGCGCCGGTCTGCAGCGCCACGAAGGCTTCGGAGAGCGCCATCGGAGCCGGGTTGGCGCCGTAGCTCTTGAACATTTCGACCCGCCATATCCCGTTGGGCGTACGCAACTTCAAGCCTTTCAGATCGGCCGGTACGACGATCGGCCGGGAGTTGTTGGTGATCTGCCGAACTCCGTTTTCCCATACGCCGATGATCCGGTAACCCTTGCCTTCGGCGGCCTTGTACATCACGTCGCGAACCAGCTCGTCGCGAACGCGCTGCATGTGCTCGCGATCGGTGATCAGGTAAGGCATTTCGAACAAGGAAAACTCCGGCGCCACGCTGCTCATCACCGTCGAGGGCAAAGCCAGATCGAGCGAACCCAGTTTGAGCTTGTTGAGCATCTGCGAATCGCTACCCAACTGGCTGGAGCCATAGGTCACCACCTTGGCTTTACCCTTGAGCTTCTCATTGACGGTCTCGGCGAATTTATTGGCGGTGATTTCGAACAGGGAACCCGGCCCACCCACGTGGCCGAATTTGATCTGTAGTTCGGCCGCCTGCACTGCAGAGGTGGCGAGACCTAACAGGGATGCGATCAAGGCTGTCTTCAAGACTTTCATGCTGACCTCCACTCTTGTTTTTATTGAGGCGTACCGCAAAACCTTCTTTCACAATCGGGCTGACCCATTGCTCCAACGACAGCGCCGGCAGCGGCGGGAACCGGCTAACGGGACGTGAACAACAAAAATGAATTCATTATTCATAACCCGATCCAGACCTTAGACCAGCTTTTTGCGGTACGCCAGAAACGAGCCAAGAAAAACTGCCACCGTCCGTCCGCTCCTCCCAAACGGGCGGGCGGATCCAGGCGAAAAAAGAAGGTGGGGGCCAGCGCTCTATCGCCATCTGGCCAGGGGAGCTCAAGAAGCCCCCCGCCGGAGATCAGTCAGCCCAAGCAGGCTGAACGGGAGGCCACGATGAAATGAACGCCTAAATGCTGCATCAGAGCGATGCCGATGGCCGAACGCGACCCTGCCCGCACGAAGCAGTTGGTGGCTGCGCCGACCGCCAAATGCATGAAGTCAGGCTGGAACGATACCGGCGCGCAAGCCAGCCGTTTCTATTCCCACAACCGCGGCTTGTTCGTCTTCATCGGAAGACGCGCCGCTAGCGCCCACGGCGCCGATTACCTCGTCATCATTCGAGAGAATCAAAACGCCGCCCGGCACGGGAACGAAATGCCCGTCGGAAGCCGCCGCCACCGAGGCCAGAAAAGCGGGGCGCGATTCGTTTCGCTCGCCCACCGTGCGGCTGGATACGCCGTTGCCCAGCGCTGCGAAGGCCTTGCCCCTGGCAACCGAAAAGCGCAACGGGGCACAACCATCTTCGCGCTCGGCTGCGATAAGGTTGCCGCCCGCGTCCATGACGAAGAGGGTCAGCGGTTCCATGTTTTGCACTCTTGCCTCGGCGAACGCTGCATCGATAATTTGCCGGGCTTGTACTCGTGTTATGACTACGCTCGAACGATAGACCTTGCCAGCCATGTGATTTTTCTCCGATAGCCGGGTGCTAGACCAGGCGAAACTGATCAGGGCACCGTTGCAAAACGACGGGACGGTGTTGGAGGCTGGCGAGACGACGTTGCGCCAACCACTTTTTGCTCTTGCATGTTTAGCTTATGTCGTATTTCTGACCTATTTTGTATTCTTAATTCAAAACGCTAGCAGACCTCTCGCTGATATCAATTGCAGGCAAGATTTTGCGTGTCGGTCTGGCCGCCTCAACCAGGAAAAACAGCCTTGGAAAAAATCCAGCACAAGATTCTTTATCAGGAAGCTGCCAATCGAATCCGTGAGCTGATCGAACACGGTTCGCTGGTTGCAGGCGAAAAGATTTCCGAAAAGCAGCTTTGCGAGACGTTCGGTATTTCCCGGACGCCGCTTCGCGAAGCGCTGAAAGTTTTGACGTCAGAAGGGTTGGTGGAAATTCTGCCGAATCGGGGCGCGCGCGTGAGCCGTCTGTCCCTCAGTGACGTAGAGCATACGTACGACGTAATGGCAGCGCTGGAGGGGTTGGCCGGTGAAGCCGCCTGTCTGCACCTGGACGACGAGGCGTTGGCACGCATCTGCGAGCTTCATCAGAGGATGATCGACCACTACGAACGCAAAGACTTGCAGGCTTATTTCCAAGTCAACCAGCAGATCCATGAACGAATTCTGCTGGCGTCTGGCAACCCGATACTGCTGGAGATGTATAACAACCTCAGCCAGCGAGTGAAAAGAGTCCGCTACACGATGGAGATGAATGAGGACTTCTGGCGCAAAGCGGTGAATGACCACGTGGAAATGATCGAGGCGCTGCGGGATCGTGATGGTAAGCGCTTGGGCAACATTCTTAGAGGCCATCTCAGCCACAAGCTGGAAGCGGTCAATCTCGACGGTGTGATCGTCGCCGACTGATATGGCGATACGGCCAGACAGCCCATATGAGCGAGCGTAGCGCAGGGCCCCGGTAGCCAATCAGGGATTTGCCGAGAGATATCGTACCTCGTCAGCCCAGGTAAAGCCTGTCACGAGCGGGAACAGTGAAGCGGATTGCGCTTGGTTGCGATAAACCAAGCGCATGCCATCGAGTCGATCAGCGGCGCTGGATCATAGCGGCTTGCCGCGATTGCCGTGCTCACCGACAAAAGCCTGCATGGCCTTCAGATCGTTGGCCAGCACCGTGCAACGCTCCGGCCGCTCGAACAGGTCGGCGAGATGGGCTGGCAGCTCCAGCGCCTTGCCGACGCCCGCCTTCTCAACCGCCTCGGGGAACTTTACCGGATGCGCAGTTGCGAGCGTCACCATCGGTATCGACAAGCTGCGACGACACTCACGCGCGGCATGCACACCGATGGCCGTGTGGGGATCGAGCAACTCGCCAGTGGTCTCAAAAATTTCGGCAATGGTCTTGCAGGTCTGCTCGTCATCCACGGCCAGCGAGTCGAACAGTTTGCGTGCCTCAGTCCAGCGCTCTTCTTCCACTGACAGCTTGCCACTGGATTTGAAAGCGCTCATCAGCTCGGCCACGGCGGCACCGTTACGTCCGTGCAAATCGAACAGAAGACGCTCGAAGTTCGACGACACCATGATGTCCATCGAAGGCGACAGCGACGGGTGCAGCGTATCTTTGTCGTAACGGTTGCCGCTCATGAAGCGGTGCAGGATGTCGTTGCGGTTGGTCGCCACCACCAGCTGGCTGATCGGTAAGCCCATATTGCGCGCCAGGTAGCCGGCGAAAATGTCTCCGAAGTTACCAGTCGGCACGGAGAACGCCACCGAACGCGCCGGTCCGCCCAGCTGCAGCGCCGCATGGAAGTAATAGACGATCTGGGCCATGATCCGTGCCCAGTTGATCGAGTTGACGGCGACCAGGCGAGTGCCCTTGAGGAAGCCTTGGTCAGCGAAGCTGTCCTTGACCATTTCCTGGCAATCGTCGAAGTTGCCTTCGATTGCGATATTGTGGATGTTGTCGCCAAAGATCGTAGTCATTTGCCGACGCTGCACTTCCGATACACGGTTGTGTGGGTGAAGAATGAAGATATCGACATTATCGCAGCGACGGCAGCCTTCGATCGCCGCCGACCCGGTATCACCGGACGTCGCGCCGATGATCACCACACGTTCACCACGCTTGGCCAGCACGTAGTCGAGCAGGCGCCCCAGCAGTTGCAGGGCGAAATCCTTGAACGCCAGAGTCGGACCGTGGAACAGCTCCAGCACCCACTCGTTGCCGTTCAGCTGACGCAGCGGCGCGACGGCGCTGTGGGCGAAAACACCGTAGGTCTCTTCAAGAATCTGTTTGAAATCGGCATCGGGAATGCTGCCGGCAACGAACGGTCGCATCACCTTGAAAGCCAGCTCATGGTACGGCAGGCCCGACCAGGACGCGATTTCCTCGACGGTGAAGCGCGGCAGGTTTTCCGGAACGTAGAGACCGCCATCGCTGGCGAGACCGGCGAGCAGAACATCCTCGAAATTCAGGGCCGGCGCTTGGCCACGGGTACTGATATAGCGCATGTTTTCAAACCTTCGTTTTGAGCCGTTGGCCTTAGACTGAAGCAGAGCAATCCGCTCCAGCTTCCAGCTCCGGATTCAGCTCAGATTAATTCAGCTGTTCCACTCGGATTCTCACGACGCTGCCAACCACGTCAGTCAGCGATTCCAGCGCCGTGATCGCATCATCGATACGCTGCTCTACCACCCGGTGGGTGACGAGAATGACCGGAACCAGGCCATCATGCACCTCGGCTTCCTTCTGCATGATCGACTCGATGTTGATCCCGCGCTCGGACAGGATGGTCGCGACCTGAGCCAGCACACCTGGATGATCTTTGGCCTGGATACGCAAGTAATAGGCGCTTTCGCAGGCGCCAATCGGCAGGATCGGATGGGCCGATAGCGAGTCGGGCTGGAACGCCAGATGTGGGACGCGGTTGTTCGGGTCGGTGGTGAGCGCTCGCGCCACATCGACCAGGTCTGCCACTACCGCAGAAGCCGTCGGCTCCATGCCGGCGCCGGCACCGTAATACAGGGTCGAGCCGACCGCATCACCGTTGACCATGACCGCATTCATCACGCCGTTGACGTTGGCGATCAGCCGATCGGCCGGAATCAGCGTCGGATGGACACGCAACTCGATACCCGAATCAGTGCTCCGCGCGACACCCAGGTGCTTGATGCGATAACCCAGCGCCTCGGCATAGTTGACGTCGGCAGTGGTCAGACGGGAAATGCCCTCGGTGTAAGCCTTGTCGAACTGCAGCGGCACCCCGAAAGCGATGGACGCGAGGATGGTCAGCTTGTGAGCGGCATCAATGCCTTCGACATCAAAGGTCGGATCGGCTTCGGCATAACCCAGCTCCTGCGCTTCCTTGAGCACGTCCTCGAACGTACGGCCCTTCTCACGCATCTCAGTGAGGATGAAGTTACCGGTGCCATTGATTATGCCGGCCAGCCAATTGATCTGGTTGCCCGCCAGGCCTTCGCGGATCGCCTTGATTACCGGAATGCCACCAGCGACCGAGGCTTCGAATGCCACAATGACGCCTTTTTCACGGGCCTTGGCGAAGATCTCATTGCCGTGCACGGCGATCAGCGCCTTGTTCGCCGTGACCACATGCTTGCCATTCTCGATAGCCTTGAGGACCAATTCACGGGCCAGGGTATAACCGCCGATGAGTTCGACGACGATGTCGATCTCGGGGTTGTTCGCCACCTCGAAAATATCGGCGGTGATTGGGGTGTCGCCGGGGTTGCATCTAGGGTTCGCATGACGAGCCGCAATCTGTGCGACTTCGATTCCTCGCCCGGCACGGCGGGCAATTTCCGCAGCGTTGCGCTCGAGCACATTGAAGGTACCGCCACCGACGGTCCCCAGCCCACAGATGCCAACTTTCACCGGTTTCAAGCTGCACTCCCCATTACCAGCGAACGGCCCCGCACAGCGGCCGAACAAAAGAGTCGCACATTACGAAGCGCACGAGATTTAGTCAAATCGACAGAGGCGCCGAAAATCTCCGTTAACCGGGTTCGCTCTGCAATCCCAGGCGCTGATGCCACTGGGCGAGCGACTCGTCTGGATATTGGTCGAAGCAGCGGTCGTCCGGTCCAATCTGCGGCTCAACCCATGACGCCTTCGAAGCCAGCATCAAATGCGTAGACTCCGGGGGCACCGGCAGATCGGTATCGATAGCCGATGCATGCGGGTGGACCAGATCCGGCCAGTTGGGGTCCCACAACCAGAGCGCGCTGCCGCATAGCTTGCAGAAATGACGCTGACCGTCGCTGACGCGGATCGCGCCCGTTGCCGGATCGACCATTTTGGCTTGGTAGATGCTTAGATTCTCGCGGCCTTCGACAGCCAATGTCCGCTGATCGCCGCCCAGGTTGATTGCATAGCCACCCGCCCCGGCGGTCTTGCGACAGATGGAGCAGTAGCAACGCATGAACGGATAGGGTTCAGCCGATTCGAGCGAGAACCGCACAGCCTTGCAATGACAGGAACCTTCAAGCTTCATGTTCACATCTCCTCGGAATGCCTTCAGCTTTTGAACGTGAGGAGCGGAACAGTTCAGTAGCGCACGGGGCAGCACCCTCAGGATGCTGCCAGGGCCTTAATGGGCTTTCAGAGCGAGCTCAGCAAGCTGGGGTGCAGGCTGGTAGCCAGGGATGACCTGCCCATCAGCCAGAATGATCGCCGGAGTCCCCTGAACACCGATCAGCTGACCCAGCTCGTACTGTTTCGCAACGGGGTCGTCGCAGCTGGCATCGGGTACTTCCTCACGCGCCTTGGCTTTATTCATCGCCGCCTGACGATCCTTGGCGCACCAGACGTTGGCCAGGGTATTGGCGCCATGGCTGCCCATACCCTGCCGCGGAAATGCCATATAGCGAACCTCGACACCCAAGCGATTAAGCTCCGGCACTTCGCTGTGCAGTTTCTGGCAATAGCCACAATCGGTATCTGTGAAAACCGTGATATGAGTCTTCGGCTTCTCTGGCGAGAAGACCACCATCTCATTAGCGGGAATGGCGTCGATCATCTTGGCAACCGAGCGACTCTGGGCCTGCTCGGTCAAGTTGACGGCCTGTCCGTCCTTGAACTGGAACATGTACCCCTGGATCACGAATTGCCCATCGGCGCTGGCGTACAGCTGGCGCCCGCCCTTGAGCTGGACCTGATAGACACCGTCCATGGGGCTTTCGGCAATCGCTTCGATCGGCATGCCGGGCTGCACGGATTGCAGCGATTCACGAATTGCCTTGTCGGCATCGGCGGCCAGGACGACGGTGCTGGCAAGACCGAGGGTCGCCGCAGCAAATAAACGAATCACGCGCATGGAATCTCCTGGCGACTTCGATCGAGGGAAGGCCGCAGATTAACATAGCCACTTCGCCCCAGCGCATGGCATTGGGCGTTTGGTCGCGGATTTTGTGGCCTGCTGCGCAGGCTCACGGGACCTGTGGTCAGCCACGCGGATGATGCTGCGCGTGGAGCTCCTGCAGCCTCGCGCGCGCGATGTGCGTGTAGATCTGTGTAGTAGACAAGTCGCTATGACCGAGCAGCATCTGCACGGTCCGAAGATCCGCGCCATGGTTGAGCAGATGCGTGGCGAACGCATGACGCAACGTGTGAGGTGAAATCGATGCCGCAATCCCAGCCTGCCGAGCGTGCAGCTTGATTCGATGCCAGAACGTCTGCCGCGTCATCAGATCACCACGCCGACTGAGAAACACCACGTCACTCGCCTTGCCCGCCAGTAGGGTATCCCGAGCGTCACGCAGATAACGCGTCAACCAGTGCATGGCCTCCTCTCCGAGCGGCACCAGACGCTCCTTGTTGCCCTTGCCGAACGTGCGCAGCACGCCCTGGCGAAGATTGACTTGCTCCAGACTGAGACTCACCAGCTCCGTCACACGCAGGCCGGTCGCATAAAGGACTTCAAGCATCGCCCGGTCGCGCAACCCCAGCGGATCGCTAAAATCAGGTACGGCCAGCAATGCTTCCACGTCGGCTTCGGACAACGCCTTGGGTAGCGGTCGCCCAAGCTGCGGCAGCTCGACGCGCAGCGTGGGATCTACCGAGATCTCCCCTTCGCGAAGCAGAAACCGATAAAAACCGCGAAGCCCGGAAAGCAGCCGTGCGGTGGAACGCGCCTTGTAGTTATTGGCCAATCGCCAAGCAAGATGATCGAGAATCGCCTCCCGGCCGGCGTCCATCAGTCGAGCGCCTCGCGCGTTGAGCCAGCCATTGAACAGGGCCAGATCGCTCCGATAAGCCTCACGGGTATTATCCGATAGCCCTTTCTCGAGCCAGAGGGCATCGAGGAAACGGTCGATCATTGGATCATCGAGTGCGGGCATGAAAACTCATCGGCAGGTAAAAGCATGTTTGTTCCATAGAGCACCAGACGCGTCAGATCGGCCCGCTCTGTAGCGGTGAACATGAGCAGCTTATCCTGCACGCATCATTGGATGCCCGAAGCGCTCAATCACAATGCCATGGGCGCTTATTAGGCTGAAAGTGTACGAAGGAACACCAGAACCCAAAAGCCAGGACAGCCGAATCGCAGCGATGATACTGAAAGCAACTGACCGGCGAAAAAAAAGCAGCCCGAAGGCTGCTTTTTTTTGAAGGACGCTTTCCTCAGGAAAGCTTTTCCTTGATGCGGGCTGCCTTGCCGGACAGCGCGCGGAGGTAATACAGCTTGGCCTTGCGAACATCGCCACGGCGCTTGACGCTGAGGCTGTCAACCATCGGGCTGTAGTACTGGAAAGTACGCTCGACACCCACACCGTTGGAAATCTTGCGAACGGTGAATGCACTGTTCAGACCGCGGTTACGCTTGCCGATCACAACGCCTTCGAACGCCTGCAGACGCTCACGCTCGCCTTCCTTCACTTTCACCTGGACGACAACGGTGTCGCCCGGGGCAAACGGAGGCAGTTCTTTGGTCATCTGCTCAGCTTCGAGCGCCTGGATAATCTTGTTGGTCATGCTGTGCTCCTAAGACAGGCCTTCGTGGCGTGCCATCGATACGTTAACTATCGTCCCGCTGACGGATATACTCCGTCAGCAGCTTTTGTTCTTCTCCAGAAAGCGAGCGGCTATCCAGAAGATCAGCGCGGCGTTCCCAGGTTCTTCCGAGGGATTGCTGCAAACGCCAGCGCCGGATGTGCTCATGATTGCCGCTAAGCAGCACTTCAGGAACACGTTTATCCGCATACACTTCCGGTCGCGTGTAGTGCGGGCAATCGAGCAGGCCGTCGGTAAACGAATCCTCCTCGGCGGAATCAGCATGACCCAGCGCTCCGGGGAGCAAGCGGGTCACAGCATCAATCAGCACCATGGCCGGCAATTCACCGCCGGACAACACGTAATCGCCAATCGACCATTCCTCATCGACATGCGCCTCGATGAAGCGCTCGTCGATACCTTCGTAGCGACCGGCAATGAGAATAAGCGCCTCTTCCTTCGCCAAGTCGCGGACGTCAGCCTGTTTCAACTGCCGCCCCTGAGGCGACAGGTAAATCACCTTCGCCTTCTCGCCAGCGGCCTGTCTGGCGTCTGCCAGTGCAAGCTCCAGCGGCTTGATCTTCATCACCATGCCGGGGCCGCCGCCAAAGGGACGATCATCCACGGTCTGGTGACGATCTTCGGTGTAGTTCCGGGGATTCCAGCAACGCAGCTGGAGCAGCCCCTGCTTCACCGCGCGACTGGTAATACCATAGTCGCGGACGGCAGCGAACATGTCCGGAAACAGACTGATCACTTCGACACGAAAGCCGGACATGTCAGTCAGAAATCCGCATCCCATTCGACGTGCATTTCGGCTGCATCCAGATCGACCTTCAACACGCAGGGGTCGGTATAGGGCAGCAAGCGCTCACGATCATCCAGGCTGCCGTCAAACGGCTTGACCACCAGGACATCATTAGCTCCGGTTTCCAGCAGATGATCCACCCGCCCAAGCACTTGCCCGAGCTGATTAATGACCGTCAGGCCCTGAAGCTGGAACCAGTAGTACTCTTCGCCAGCCAAGTCAGGCAGTTCACTGCGGGGTATGCAGATCTCGAAGTCGGCGTATGTACGCGCCACTTCACGATCAGTCAGTCCGCCCAGCGTAGCCACCAGAACCTTGCCCTGGAGGCGCCCCTTGACCAACTCGACCTGCTTGACCTCGTCGCCTCGCCTGAGCGTCCAGCGGCGATAACCCAGCAGATTGTCGATCGGATCGGTAAAGGAATAGATCTTTACGTCACCACGCACGCCATGCACCGAAACGATTTTACCGATAACGATCAGGTCTTCGGCCGGAACAGACGTTGCGTTCATGTATTTAGGCAGCGGCCTTGGCAGCTTCCTTCAGCAGCTGAGCAACGCGCTCAGACGGCTGTGCGCCCTGGCTCAGCCAGTAAGTAGCACGCTCCTGGTTTACAGAAAGCTTCACTTCCGCACCCGAGGCGATCGGATTAAAGAAGCCGATACGCTCAACGAAGCGACCATCACGCGGATTGCGGCTGTTGGTCACGGTCAGGTGGTAGAAAGGGCGCTTCTTGGAGCCGCCACGGGCGAGACGAATAGTTACCATGTGAACATCGTTCCTGTAGTCGGTACAGCAAATCTGAATGCAGGGCCCAAGGCCCGAAAGGCCGCATATTCTAAGGATTATCCGGACTTTTGCAAATGGCTTTTTTAAAAACAGCTACAGGCCTCGGCAGCGGGCCTGCCCAGCTTCAGCGGTGCCCAACAAAATGGCACGCCGAGAGCTCTGGGTTAGAACTTAGGCATCCCGCCGCCCGGAAGCATCCCACCCATACCGCGCATCATTTTGGCCATCCCCCCCTTGCCACTGACCTTCTTCATCATTTTCTGCATCTGCTTGTGCTGCTTGATCAGGCGACCGATATCCTGCACCTGCGTACCAGAACCCATGGCGATGCGGCGCTTGCGTGAACCACTGATGATGTCAGGGTTGCGCCGCTCGACAGGCGTCATCGAATTGATGATGGCTTCCATCTGCTTGAACTGCTTCTCGGCTGCGCCCTGGGCATTACCCATCTGCGATAGATTTACACCGCCGATTGACGGCAGCTTATCCATCAGACCACCGAGGCCACCCATGTTTTTCATCTGCTGAAGCTGGTCGCGGAAATCTTCTAGATCGAAGCCCTTGCCCTTCTTCAGCTTCTTGGTGAGTTTCTCGGCCTTTTCTCGGTCCAGCGTCTGCTCGGCTTGTTCGATCAAGCTGAGCACATCACCCATACCGAGGATGCGCGAGGCAATTCGGTCCGGGTGGAACGGTTCGAGCGCGTCGCTTTTTTCTCCCATGCCGAGGAATTTGATCGGCTTACCGGTGATGTGACGGACCGACAATGCGGCACCGCCTCGCGCATCCCCGTCGACCTTGGTCAACACGACACCGGTCAATGGCAGCGCTTCGCCGAATGCCTTGGCGGTGTTGGCCGCATCCTGACCCGTCATGGCATCGACGACGAACAGCGTCTCGGCCGGATTGATCGCCGCATGGACGGCCTGGATCTCGGCCATCATCTCGGCATCGATGGCCAGACGGCCGGCGGTATCGACCAGTACCACATCAATGAACTTGAGCTTGGCCTCGCGAATCGCTGCCTGAGCGATTTCGACAGGCTTCTGGCTGGTATCGGAGGGAAAGAAGGTCACGCCCACTTCCGCAGCCAAGGTTTCGAGCTGCTTGATCGCCGCAGGGCGGTAGACGTCCGCGGAAACAACCAACACCGACTTCTTCTTGCGCTCCTTTAGGAACCTCGCCAGCTTGCCAACCGTAGTGGTCTTTCCCGCCCCCTGCAGGCCGGCCATCAGCACAACGGCCGGGGGCACCACGCTCAGGGCAAGATCTTCATTGGCCGCGCCCATCAGCTCTTCCAGCTCGGCGCGAACGATCTTCACGAACGCTTGACCAGGTGTCAGACTCTTGGAGACCTCGGTGCCGACGGCCCTGTCCTTGACCTTGGCCACGAACTCCTTGACCACCGGCAGTGCGACGTCAGCTTCTAGCAGCGCCATTCGCACTTCGCGCAGGGTGTCCTTGATGTTGTCCTCGGTCAGCTTGGCCTTGCCGGTAACATGGCGAAGTGTCTGGGAGAGGCGGTCGGTTAGGTTTTCAAACATGTGCCGTTTCCACGCTGGGTGTGGTTAAGGCACCGATTATAGAAGCTGTGAGGCCCAGGCCGGTACCCCGCCGTCGAGCCTTTTCATCGCACAGGTGAGCCAACCCCGAAGACTATCGGCGCTACATTGGGCAACACACTGCAGGCCGCCCGCCGGGGCAGTACCCACCGCCATACGCACGCTTTTGTGCGACCAGCGTTTGTGCCACACTCAGCGCCTTTCGAGCCTGCTAACAGACCTATGCACCCTCTGCTACCGAGCCTAGCTGCCGCCTGCCTTTACGCCGGCGTCACCGGATACCAAGGCCTGCGCCTAGTGCAACGCACCGTGCCGGACAAACGTCTTCTTCTCGTCCTGGGCGCCTTGGCGCTCGTTGCGCACGGGGTGAGCCTGTTCATTCAGCTGCTGTCGCCCAGCGGATTGCATCTGGATTTCTTCACGGCTTCGAGCCTGATCGCTGCCGCCGTCATCCTGCTGATCCTGCTTGCCCTCTACCGCATGCCGGTCGAAAACCTTCTGCTGTTGCTCTTTCCACTCGGCTGTCTGACGGTACTGTTCGCCCAGTTCGCGCCCTCCGGAACGGTACCGGCCATTGCCGAAGAGCCGGGCATCCTGGCTCACATCCTGTTCTCCATACTGGCTTACGGGATGCTCACCATTGCGGTCTTCCAGTCGTTGCTGCTGCTTTTGCAGGACCACCACCTGAAGCACAAACACCCATCCGGGCTGATCAAGAACTTCCCACCGCTACAGACCATGGAGAGTCTGCTGTTCGGCTTTCTGCTCGCCGGTTGGCTGCTGCTGTCGGCATCCTTGATCTCCGGCTGGCTGTTTCTGGAGAACCTGTTCGCCCAACATCTGGTGCACAAGACACTGTTGTCGGTGGTCGCCTGGGTGGTTTTCGGCCTGTTGCTGTGGGGACGGCACCAGCTTGGCTGGCGCGGCTACAAGGCCATTCGCTGGACATTGGCCGGCTTCTGCCTGCTGATGCTGGCCTATTTCGGCAGCAAGCTGGTCCGCGAATTCATCCTGCACGTCTAGCAGCGCACGACGAAACATCAACAGACTCTAGGACCACCAAGTGGAACATCTACACCCCGGCTTCCTGGTCGGCATGCTGGTTTTCCTGCTTTTGTGCTCGGCGTTCTTTTCCAGTTCCGAAACCGGGATGCTCAGCCTCAACCGCTACCGCCTGCGCCACAAGGCCAAAGACGGGCACCGCGGGGCAAAGCGGGCAAGCGCGTTGCTCGAGCGGCCGGACCGGCTGCTCGGGACAATTCTGGTCGGCAACAACTTCGTCAATATCCTCGCCTCGTCGATCGCCACGGTGCTGGCAATCAAGCTATGGGGCGAAGCCGGAATCGCGATTGCGACCATCGGCCTGACCATCCTCCTGCTCATATTCGGAGAGATAACGCCGAAGACGCTCGCCGCCCTGCGACCGGAAACCGTTGCGTACCCGGTCAGCCTTCCGCTGCTGTTGCTGCAGAAAGTGCTGTATCCGCTGGTGGCGTCGCTCAATTGGATCAGCAATGGCCTGCTCAAACTGCTCGGTGTCGACCTGTCCAACAAGGGCAACGACAGCCTATCCACAGAGGAACTACGCAGCGTGGTCCGTGAATCGGGCAGCGACATGCCGATGAATCGGCAAAGCATGCTGCTCGGCATCCTGGACCTGGAAAAGGTCACGGTCGACGACATCATGATCCCCCGTAACGAGGTCGCCGGTATCGACCTCGAGGACGACCTTGAAACCATCGTGACCCAACTGCGCACCACACCCCACACGCGCCTCCCGGTATTTCGCAAGGACATCAATCAGATAGAAGGCATCGTGCACATGCGCCAGATCGCGCGACTGCTCAGCCACGACCAACTGACCCGAGAAAGCCTGCTGGACGCTTGCAATGAGCCCTACTTCATTCCCGAGAACACCCCACTGTCCACTCAGCTGGTCAATTTCCAGAAGCAGAAACGGCGCATCGGCATCGTCGTCGACGAATACGGAGATGTGCTGGGCATCGTGACGCTGGAAGACATTCTCGAAGAGATCGTCGGTGAATTCAGCAACCAGGACGCATTACGCAGCCCGGACATCCACCCGCAGGACGACGGCACCCTGGTGATCGATGGCGCGGCCTACCTGCGCGAAGTCAACCGGGCGCTGGGCTGGCAGCTGCCCTGCGACGGCCCCAAGACCCTTAACGGGTTGATTACCGAGGCGCTGGAGCATATTCCCGATAGCGGTATCTGCCTGCAGATCAACCAGTACCGGCTCGAGATCCTGCAGGCGGCGGACAACCGCGTCAAAAGCGTACGCGCCTGGGTGATCGAAGACGTTCCGGACGCAACGGGCGACACGCCCTGATGGGCGTCACGCACCCCTGGATCATCAGAACGCTGTATCGATTGCCGCAGCTGCCCGTAACGCCTTGGCGCGTGAAGCATCGATCGAGACGTCGCGAGCCAGCGCGACACCCATACGCCGCTGCCCGCTGACGCCCGGCTTGCCAAACAAACGCAGCGCCGTGTCCGGCTCGGCCATAGCGGCCGCCAGATTGCCGAAGCTCACCTGATCGGACTCGCCCTCAACCAGCACCACCGCCGAAGCGGACGGACCGAACTGGCGAATTGCCGGAATCGGCAGTCCCAGAATCGCTCGCGCATGCAGGGCGAATTCGGAGAGATCCTGAGAGATCAAGGTCACCAGACCGGTATCGTGTGGCCGCGGTGAGACCTCACAGAACCAGACCTTGTCGCCTTTGACGAACAACTCGACACCGAAGATGCCGCGACCACCCAGCGCATCGGTGACGGCCAGGGCAATGCGTTCGGCCTCCGCCATCGCGCCCGGCGTCATTGGCTGGGGCTGCCACGACTCTTGATAATCGCCCTTTTCCTGCCGATGCCCGACCGGCTGGCAAAACGTCGTCCCGCCCGAATGGCGGACGGTCAGCAGCGTGATCTCGTAGTCGAAATCGACGAAGCCTTCAACGATCACTCGTCCCTTGCCGGCACGCCCGCCTGCCTGGGCGTATTCCCAAGCCGCGAGAATCTCTGACTCGTCCCGCAGAACCGACTGGCCTTTACCGGACGAGCTCATGACGGGCTTGATCAGACACGGAAACCCGAGCGCCGAAATAGCCGCGCGACATTCTTCCAGCGAATCGGCGAAGCGATAGGGCGAGGTCGGCAGCCCCAGCTCTTCAGCCGCCAGGCGGCGAATACCCTCACGATTCATGGTGAGCTGCGCGGCCCGTGCAGTCGGGATGACGTTATAGCCCTCGCCTTCCAGCTCGACCAACGTCGCGGTGGCAATCGCTTCGATTTCCGGCACGATGAAATGCGGCTTTTCCTGCTCGATAACCGCTCGCAACGCAGCGCCATCGAGCATATCGATGACATGGTGACGATGCGCCACCTGCATGGCCGGCGCATTGGCATAACGATCAACCGCTATGACCTCGACGCCCAGGCGTTGAAGCTCGATAACCAGTTCCTTGCCGAGCTCGCCGGAACCGCAAAGCAGTACACGGGTCGCGCTGGCGGACAGCGGCGTGCCTATTCGGGGCATGGGATTCCTCGTTATACGGATTGTGATGAGCGGGCGGAGGCGCACCGCACCTCGAATTAGAGCAGCAGTCCGCTGGCGCGTGCCCGGTCGTGGCAACGCAGCAGCACCTGACGCCGCTCCTGATTGTCCATACGGCTCCAGCGACGAATCTCATCGATGCTGCGCTGGCAGCCCGTGCATAAATCGTCCTCATCCAGTGCGCAGATGCTGACGCAGGGAGAAGCGACCGGCTTTTCCTCGTCGCTCAATCGTCCTGCTCCGCCAGATCACGGGCGTAACGCTGGGCATTGTGCACGTAGTGCGCCGCGCTCGCTTCGAGCATTTTCTTCTGTTGTTCAGTCAATTCACGCACCACCTTGCCGGGTGAGCCCACCACCAGTGAACCGTCTGGAATCTCCTTTCCTTCGGCAATCAAGGTATTGGCGCCGATGATGCAGTACTTGCCAATCTTTGCGCCATTGAGGATTACCGCGTTGATACCGACCAGGCTGTAATCACCGACGGTGCAGCCATGCAGCATGGCATTGTGTCCAACAGTGACTCCGGTACCCAATGTCAGTGGATACCCCATATCGGTGTGCATCACGCTACCATCCTGCACGTTGCTGTTTTCGCCAAGATGGATCAGCTCGTTATCCCCGCGCAGCACCGCACCGAACCAAACGCTTGCACCAGCATCCAGTCGGATCTTGCCGACCAGCGTGGCATTTGGCGCGACCCAGCTTTGTGGATCGGCTTCAACACGGGAATCACCCAGGCGATATTTCACGGTCATGACCTCTTCTGGCTCAGATCGACGTAGGAAATGGGGGGACGGCGCATTTCGATCCCGGCGTCGTACACCAGGTTCACCAGCTCGACGATCATGATGGCCGTCAGGCCCCAGATCTTGTATTCGCCGTACCGGTACGACGGGACATACCAGGCGTCACCTTGGTAATCGATACGGTGGGTAACCTCTCGCGTGTCCTGGCAAAAGAAGTCCAGCGGCACGGAAAAGACCGAAGCGATCTCGGCATCGTTGGCGCGATATTCGACATAGTCAGGCACGACGCCGACATAAGGCGTGACATGAATGCCATGGAGCGAAACCAGGCTACTGAGCGGCCCGACGACTTCTACCATCCCCGGCGCCAACCCCACTTCTTCTTCGGCTTCGCGCAGTGCGGTATGGATCAGATTTCGATCCTCTGGATCGCGGCGTCCACCGGGGAACGCTACCTCACCGCCGTGGGTGGATAGGCCGCTGGCGCGAAGGGTCAACACCAGCTCCGGCGAATCACTACGAGTAATCGGCATCAATACCGCCGCCTCGGGCATCCGGCCTTCCGGCTCCAGGAGATGCGGGGAATAGTCACGCACCCGTTGGAGAATCTTGTCCAGCATGAAACATCTCTTTCAGTCTTTGACAGGCATCATGGCATGAATCACCAAGGCGCCCAAGACGGGCAAGGGCAAAATCCGGCAGCTCTGACTCGACGACTACGAACACAACCAAAGAGACCCAACTGTCGCTGGCAAGCTTTTCGCGGCAAACTAGATTTCAGCAATAACGCAGCCCGTCGCCCCGGGCTGTGGGAATGATCCGTATACCGAAGGAAGCGCGATGAAATTCTGCAGCCAGTGCGGCGGTTCGATCACCGAGCGGGTCCCTGATGGGGATAATCGGACCCGATTTGTCTGCACATCCTGCGATACGATTCACTATCAGAACCCACGCATCGTCGCCGGTTGTCTGCCTATATGGGAAGACCACGTATTGCTCTGCCGCCGGGCGATAGAACCGCGACGCGGTTATTGGACGCTGCCGGCCGGCTTTATGGAGAACGGTGAGACCGTACAGCAGGCGGCGGAGCGGGAGACTCTGGAGGAAGCGTGCGCTCGAGTCACGGACTTGCAGCTCTACACGTTGTTCGACCTGCCACATATCAACCAGGTCTACATGTTCTTTCGCGCAGAATTGGTGGACGAACGATTCTGCGCGGGAGACGAGAGCCTCGAAGTCAGGCTTTTCCGACAGGCTGACATCCCTTGGTCAGAGCTGGCTTTTCCGACGATTGGCCGTACCCTAGAATACTTTTTCGCCGACCGGGTGCAGCAGACCTTCCCGGTGCGCAACGAAGCCATCGAAGCAATGCGAGTGGCGCGCAAACAGGTCTGATGCCGTAAGGATTCAGGAAAGCTCCAATGCGCTGGCTGTTAGCGATCTTCTGCTTCACATTTGCTGCCCTCTCACATGCTACCGCCGCGCCAGTATTCGATGATGCTTTCATCGACAAGGTGCTGGTGGTCAAGTCCGAGCGCCAGCTTCACCTCATCAGCCGCGGCGTTACCATGAAGAGCTACCGCGTGTCCCTGGGCAAGCAACCAGGTCCCAAGGAGCGTGAAGGCGACCAGCGGACACCCGAGGGGTTTTACTGGATCGACTGGCGCAAGACCTCCGACAAATACAACCTGGCGATGCACATCTCCTATCCGAACGCCAAGGACCTGGCACGGGCCAGCCGCGAAGGCGAGCGCCCGGGAAGCATGATCATGCTTCACGGCACACCGCTCGATGAAGAATATCCGGAGTGGTTTTTCCATACTCTCGACTGGACCGAGGGGTGCATCGCGCTGAAAAACGATGATATGCGCGAGATCTGGAATCTGGTGAAGAACGGTACGCTGATCGAGATCCGCCCCTGACAAATACGCGCCGAGCTTGGCACCAGGCGAGGCCGCACGTTAACGTGAAAGCCATTTCTCCTGCCATTCGGCCAGCCATGACGAAGACGCCTTCAGACGAGCAGCTGCAGCTGGATAATCAGCTGTGTTTTGCCCTGTATTCCGCCTCGCTGCAGATGACCAAAGCTTATAAGCCCTTGTTGCAAAGCATCGGTCTGACCTACCCGCAGTATCTGGCGATGCTCGTGCTTTGGGAGCGCGACGGGCTCACCGTCGGGGAAATCAGCGCTCGGTTGCTGACCGAGCCCGGTTCGCTGACGCCATTGCTCAAACGCCTGGAAGCCGAAGGTTTGATCAGCCGGACCCGCAGCAGCAGCGATGAACGAGTAGTCGAACTGCATCTCACTGACGCGGGGCGTGCCATGAAGCAACGCGCCCTGCACTTCCCCGACTGCATGCTCGAATGTACCGGGCAGTCACGCGATGCGCTGTTGGTGCTACGCAATCAACTTGTCGCCCTTCGCAGCGCATTGCTGAAAGGTAACTAAGCGCCGCCGGGCGCGGCGCTACCCTCGCCAGTGACTCCGCAGACGCTGCTCAAGCAGTCGCGATCGGATTTATCTTGTGCGATAAATATTATCGCGATAAGTTAAACCGCAACTGAACGCCACTCCCGAGGAAACGAAACATGCAAACCATCAAGGCCCTCTATACCGCAACCGCCACTGCCACCGGAGGTCGCGATGGCCGTGCAGCATCGTCCGACGGCCTGCTCGATCTAAAGCTCTCCACTCCCAAAGAACTCGGCGGGCAAGGCGGCGAAGGCACCAACCCGGAGCAACTGTTTGCCGCTGGCTACTCAGCCTGCTTTATTGGCGCGCTGAAGTTCGCCGCTAGCCAGTTGAAACAGCAACTGCCGATCGATACAGCGGTCACCGGCCAGGTGGGCATCGGTCAGATTCCCGGCGGATTCGGGCTCGAAGTCCAGTTGAACGTCAGCCTGCCAGGTCTTGAGCGATCAGCTGCCGAGCAACTGACCGAAGCCGCTCACCAGGTATGCCCCTACTCCAACGCCACCCGCGGAAATATCGAGGTTCGCCTGAATGTCGCTGTCTAAGCCGGTTCACGTCTGACGCGCACAAAAAACCCGAGTGGTCAGTGGCGACTCGGGTTTGTTCGTAACGCACCAATCAGAACTGCAAATCGGACAGCCGCCACACCTCGAATGCGGGCGTCTCGTACGGGTGGGTACGCTTGAGTGCCTTGACGCTGTCATGAATCAGCTCGTCAGCCACCACCAATTCAACCTTCCATTCCGACAACGAGTGCACCTGGCCAAGTTGCCCAAGGAATGGCTTGCTGCCCTCCAGCGGGCGGTACTGACCGTGCCCGAGCACCTGCCAGCAGCAACTGTCGTATGCACCGATGCGCCCGGCACCGGCAGCGAAGACTGCCTTCTTGACTGCGTCCAGGTGGCTTTCCGGAACATAGAAACACAGCTTGTACATCAACGTCTCCGCAAGAACAGACGGCGGAGCACCTCTCCGCCGAGACAACCGATTCGCCGACCGACTCGGCATCTCTGCATTGCCGATATCAGACGTTGCCACTGATGCTTGGTTCAGCAGGCATCGTCGACCGAATCACAGTTAACAAAAAAGCCCGGGGCGCCTGTACGCCTCCGAGCTTTCCGTTCCGTCCAGGGTCAGGTCAGTCGACCCAGACTCGCGCATTACGGAACATGCGCATCCAGCCACCATCGTCCTGCCACTCGTCCGGGCGCCAGGAGTTGGTCACGGCGCGGAACACCCGCTCGGGGTGCGGCATCATGATGGTCACCCGGCCATCGCGGGTGGTCAGCCCAGTGATCCCGCGCGGTGACCCGCCCGGGTTGGCCGGATAGCGTTCGGTGACCTTGCCGTGATTGTCGATGTAGCGCAGCGCGACGGTGCCAGAGAGATCGGCTTCGAGTAGCGCTTCTTCGCTTTCGAATTCCGCGTGACCTTCGCCGTGCGCGATAGCGATAGGCAAGCGTGAACCGGCCATGCCCTGGAGGAAGATCGACGGAGAGTCCTGGACCTGGACCATGGCCACACGCGCTTCGAATTGCTCGGAGCGGTTACGCACGAAGTGTGGCCAGGACTCGCTGCCAGGCACCAGCTCATGCAGGTTGGACAGCATCTGACAGCCGTTGCAGACACCAAGTGCGAAGCTGTCCCTGCGCTCGAAGAAAGCGCTAAAGTCTTCACGGGCACGGCTGTTGAACAAGATTGATTTGGCCCAGCCTTCGCCGGCGCCGAGGACGTCGCCATAGGAGAAGCCGCCACACGCGACCAGCCCCTTGAAGCGCTCGAGGCTGATACGCCCGGACAGGATATCGCTCATGTGCACATCGACCGCGGCGAAACCGGAACGGTCGAAAGCGGCCGCCATCTCGGTCTGGCCGTTGACGCCCTGCTCGCGCAGAATCGCCACCTCGGGTCGCGCGCCACGCTTGATGTAAGGTGCGGCGATATTTTCATTGACGTCGAAGCCCAGCGTGACGCTCAAACCAGGATTATCTTCTTCCAACAGCGCGTCGAATTCCTGATCGGCACAGTCGGCGTTGTCGCGCAGACGCTGGATCTGATAACTGGTTTCGGACCACTGGCGCTGCAGCAGGCGACGATCACCGGCGAACACATCCGCGCCATCGAACCTGATCGCCACGTGGCCATTGTTGACTGGCTGCCCGATAACCGAAACGCAGTCGGCGAGGCCCGCCGCGCTGAACTGCGCGAGCACGACCTCGGTATCGCCCTGGCGCACCTGAATCAGCGCACCCAATTCCTCGTTGAACAGTGCAGCCGGGATTTGCGCCGCGCTCTCCACCAGACCATCGAGGTTGAGGTTAAGACCACAGTGTCCAGCAAAGGCCATTTCCAACGCCGTGGTCAGCAAGCCACCGTCCGAGCGATCGTGGTAGGCCAACAACAGCCCATCGACATTGAGCCCCTGGATTACTGCGAAAAACGCCTGCAGATCTTCGGCGTCATCCACGTCCGGCGCCTGACGTGCCATCTTGCCGTAGACCTGCGCCAAGATCGACGCCCCCATACGATTCTGGCCGCGGCCGAGGTCGATCAGCACCAGATCTGTTTCGCCCTTGTCCAGTCGCAGCTGGGGGGTCAGGGTATGACGTATGTCCACTACCGGCGCGAAACCGGACACGATCAGCGACAACGGCGAGGTCACACTTTTCTCGGCGCCCTCGTCAGTCCAGCGGGTCTTCATCGACATCGAGTCCTTGCCGACCGGGATGGTGATCCCCAGCTCCGGACACAACTCCATGCCCACCGCCTTGACCGTGTCGTACAGACGCGCGTCTTCACCTGGATGGCCGGCTGCGGCCATCCAGTTGGCGGACAGCTTGATATCGGAAAGCTTCTCGATCCGGGCGGCGGCCAGGTTCGTCAGGGTTTCGCCAATCGCCATGCGTCCTGATGCAGGCGCGTCGAGCAGGGCCAGCGGCGTCCGCTCGCCCATGGCCATGGCTTCACCGGTATAAACATCGTAACTGGTGGCGGTCACCGCACAGTCCGCCACCGGGACCTGCCAAGGGCCGACCATCTGATCGCGTGCCACCATGCCAGTGATGCTGCGGTCACCAATGGTGATCAGGAAGCTCTTGCTGGCCACTGCCGGATGATGCAACACACGGTCGATCGCCTCGGACAGTTCAACTTGGTCAGCTGCGAAATCATCGCCAAGCTCGGCCTCACGGACAGCGCTGCGGTGCATGCGCGGCGCCTTGCCGAGCAACACGTTGAGCGGCATATCGACCGGATCGTTGCCGAAGTGGCTGTCAGAAACGGTCAGATGCGGTTCGGCTGTGGCTTCGCCTACGACGGCGAAGGGGCAGCGCTCGCGCTTGCAGATAGCTTCGAAACGCTCGAGATCGGCGGCATCGACCGACAGCACGTAGCGCTCTTGGGATTCGTTGCACCAGATTTCATGTGGCGCCATGCCCGGCTCGTCGTTGGGGACCTTGCGCAGCTCGAAGCGCCCGCCACGACCACCGTCGTTGACCAGCTCCGGGAAGGCGTTGGAGAGGCCACCGGCGCCGACATCGTGAATGAACTTGATGGGGTTCTTGTCGCCCAGCTGCCAACAACGGTCGATGACCTCCTGGCAGCGGCGCTCCATTTCAGGGTTGTCACGCTGCACCGATGCGAAATCGAGATCCGCCGAGCTGCTGCCGGTTGCCATCGACGAGGCAGCACCGCCGCCGAGGCCGATCAGCATTGCCGGACCACCGAGCACGATCAGCTTGCCACCAACCGAAATCTCGGCCTTTTGCACGTGACCTTCACGAATATTGCCCATGCCGCCGGCGAGCATGATCGGCTTGTGGTAGCCGCGAACCTCATCGCCACGCGGGGTGCTGATCGATTGCTCGAACGTGCGGAAGTAACCGTTCAACGCCGGCCGGCCGAACTCATTGTTGAACGCCGCGCCACCCAACGGGCCTTCGATCATGATGTCCAGCGGTGTGACGATACGCTCGGGCTTGCCGTACGGGACTTCCCAAGGTTGCTCGAAGCCAGGGATGTTCAAGTTGGAAACGGTGAAGCCGGTAAGGCCCGCTTTGGGCTTGGCACCACGGCCGGTGGCACCCTCATCGCGGATTTCGCCGCCGGAGCCAGTGGCAGCACCAGGAAAGGGGGCGATCGCCGTCGGGTGGTTGTGGGTTTCCACCTTCATCAGGATATGCACCGGCTCCTGGCTGGCCGCGTATTCGCCGGTGTCGGGATTCGGATAGAAACGCCCCGCCACGTTGCCCACGATCACCGCGGCGTTGTCCTTGTAGGCGGACAGCACCCCTTCGCCATGCAGCTGGAACGTGTTCTTGATCATGCCGAACAGGGACTTGTCCTGATTCTCGCCATCGATGTCCCAACTGGCGTTGAAGATCTTGTGACGGCAATGCTCGGAATTGGCCTGGGCGAACATCATCAGTTCGATGTCATGGGGGTTGCGCCCCAACCCGGTGAAACTCGTCACCAGATAGTCGATCTCGTCTTCAGCCAGCGCTAGGCCCAGATCCACGTTGGCCTGCTCCAGCGCAGCGCGCCCGCCGCCCAGCACATCAATCGCGGTCAGTGGCTTCGGCTCGGCATGGCTGAACAGGTTCGCGGCTTCCTCGAAACGCGCGAGCACCAATTGGGTCATGCGGTCATGCAGGGCGGCGGCGATCTGTTGGGCCTCAGCGTCGGAGAAGTCCCCTGCCACGTAGTAAGCGATGCCACGCTCGAGGCGCTGAACCTTGGCGAGTCCACAATTGCGGGCGATATCGCTGGCCTTGCTCGACCAGGGGGAAATCGTTCCGAATCGCGGAATAACGAGGAACAACCGACCCGCGGGCTCCTGAACGGGAACGCTTGGACCGTACTTCAGCAGCCGGGAGAGCACGAGTTCCTCATCCGCGCCAAGCGTGCCGGATACTTCGGCGAAATGAGCGAACTCGGCGTACAACCCGCTCACGGCGGGGACCTTCGCGGTCAATTGTGCCAGGAGCTTGCCGTGACGGAAGGCGGAAAGAGCGGGAGCGCCGCGCAGGATCAACATCGTCGGAACAGCCTCGGAGGGGGGAGCAGTCGGGCCGCGTATTCTAGCCCATGACAGCGTCCGAGGCTAAGCCTGCTGCAAGCTCCACGCACGCAGGGTGGATCACGGGTCTGCAATCCACCGCTCACACGGTGGATGCGAAAGACGCCATTCACGCTCGTCTGGAATGTGCCGCTGCGCGCTTAGTGCAGTATCTGACTCAGGAACAGCTTGGTGCGCTCGTTCCTCGGATTGGTGAAGAAGGTTTCGGGATCGGCTTCTTCGACGATCTCGCCCTTATCCATGAAGATCACCCGGTCGGCTACGGTGCGAGCGAAGCCCATTTCATGGGTCACGCACAGCATGGTCATCCCGCTTTCGGCGAGGCCGACCATGGTATCCAGTACTTCCTTGACCATTTCCGGGTCCAGCGCCGAGGTGGGTTCGTCGAACAGCATGATCTTCGGCTTCATGCACAGTGCCCGAGCGATCGCGACCCGTTGCTGCTGGCCGCCCGACAGCTGTCCCGGAAACTTGTCGGCCTGCTCCGGAATCCGCACACGCTCCAAATAATGCATGGCGATTTCTTCGGCCTGACGCCGCGGTAGCTTGCGCACCCACATTGGGGCCAGGGTACAGTTCTGTAGCACCGTGAGGTGCGGGAACAGGTTGAAGTGCTGGAACACCATGCCGACTTCGCTGCGGATCGCCTCGATCTGCTTCAGATCGTTGGTCAGCTCCACGTCGTTGATCACGATCCGGCCCTGCTGATGCTCCTCGAGACGATTGAGACAGCGGATGGTGGTGGACTTGCCCGAGCCCGAAGGCCCGCATAGGACGATGCGCTCGCCCTGGGTAACGTTGAGATTGATGTCCTTGAGCACATGGAACTGGCCGAACCACTTGTGCACGCCCTGCATCTGGATGACAGGCTCACCAGCTTGCTCGGGCTGATCGGATCGCAGAGATGTTTCGTTCATGATGCTTTTCCTTAATTCCGGTGGCCGGTGTCGAGCTTGCGCTCCAGGTGCATGGAATAGCGCGACATTCCAAAGCAGAACATCCAGTAGACCAGCGCCGCGAAGACGTATCCCTCGGTCGACATACCGAGCCAGGCAGGGTCCGACGTCGCACGCTTGATGCTGTTGAGGAAGTCGAACAAGCCGATGATGATCACCAGACTGGTGTCTTTGAACAGCGCGATGAAGGTATTGACTATCCCGGGGATGACCATCTTCAGTGCCTGCGGCAGGATTACCAGCACCATGCTGCGCCAATAGCCCAGCCCCATCGCCGCGGCCGCCTCGTACTGCCCTTTGGGGATCGCCTGCAGGCCGCCACGCACCACTTCAGCGATGTATGCCGCCTCGAAGAACACCACCATCACCATGGCCCGCATCAGCTTGTCGAGATTCATCCCCTCTGGCAGAAACAGCGGCAGCATCACCGAGGACATGAAAAGCACGGTGATAAGGGGTACACCACGCCAGAACTCGATGAACGTCACGCAGAGCACACGGATCGCCGGCATGTTGGAACGCCGACCGAGCGCCAGCAGAATACCCAGCGGCAAAGCGCCAGCAATGCCCACGGCAGCGATGACGATAGTCAGCATCAACCCGCCCCAACGGCTGGTCGGCACCGTTTCCAGACCGAGGAAACCACCGTGCAACAGCCAGTAGGCAAGCAGCGGATAGATCACTAGATAGGCAATACCGTAGCGCGCCTTGTGTCGCATTTGCCTAAGGAACAGAGGCGCAGCGCCAATGATTGCGAGCCAGCCCGTCAGGTCCACCCGCCAGCGCAGCTCTGCCGGGTAGAAGCCGTACATGAACTGGCTGAAGCGTGTCTGCACGAACACCCAGCACGCCCCTTCTCGAGTGCAATCGGCTCGTGACTCGCCACTCCAATCGGCCTTGATGATTGCCCATTCAATGATGGGCGGAACGACTAACCCGATCAGGTACAACCCGACAAGCGTCAGCAGTGTGTTGATCCAGCTGGAGAACAGATTGGCCCGCATCCAGGCCACTGCACCGATATTGGTGGAAGGCGCCGGCAGGTCCGGTTTGAAAGTATGGGTCGTCATGCGCTCGTCCTTACCGCTCGATCAGCGCGATGCGCTTGTTGTACCAGTTCATCAACAGCGAAATGCTGATGCTGATGGCGAGGTACACGCTCATGGTAATGGCCATGGTTTCGATCGCCTGTCCGGTCTGGTTGAGCACCGTGCCGGCAAACAGCGAGACCATGTCCGGATAGCCGATCGCAGCCGCTAGCGACGAATTCTTCGCCAGGTTGAGGTACTGGCTCGTCAGCGGCGGAATGATCACCCGAAGTGCCTGGGGAATGATGACCAGGCGCAGCACACGGCCGGGCCGGAGCCCGAGCGACGCCGCCGCTTCGGTCTGTCCATGGCTGACCGACTGGATGCCCGCTCTTACGGTTTCACCAATGAATGCGGCGGTATAAATCGACAGCGCCAGCACGATCGACACCAGCTCAGGGATTACCACCCAACCGCCACGGATGTTGAACCGCTGCAGTTCGGGGATTTCCCATAGGAACGGCCCGCCGAAGAGCAACGAGGACAGCCCCGGCACCGCGATGAACAGTGCCAGGCTGCTCCAGAACACCGGGAAAATCTGTCCCGTGGCATGGCGTCGGGCCCGAGCCCAGCGGTTGAGCATGACGATCGCCACCAGCGCCAGGAACATCGCAATCCAGAACGGCCAGAAGCCCTCCCCCGCACTCGGTGAAGGCATTTGCACGCCACGGTTGTTGACAAAAATGATGTCCCACAAGCTCAGGCTGTCACGCGGTCCCGGCAACGGGCTGAGCACGGCGAAGTAGACGAAAAAGATCTGCAGCAGCGGCGGGATATTGCGGAATGTCTCGATATAGACAGTGGCGATCTGGCGGATCAACCAGTTCGGCGACAATCGGGCGACGCCAAGAATGAATCCGATGATAGTCGCCAGGATAATCCCGATGACGCTGACCAGAAGCGTGTTGAGCAAGCCGACCCAAAATACGCGTCCATAAGAATCGCTTTCGCTGTAGTCGATTAGATGTTGGGAGATGCCGAAACCGGCAGCGTTGTCGAGAAAACCGAAGCCTGAAGTAATGCCCCGGTGGGCAAGATTGGTCTGGGTATTGTCGAACAAAAACCAGCCGATCCCTACTACTGTGATGACGGCGATGACCTGGAACACCCAGGCACGTGCCTGCGGATCCGTGAGCAGCGAGCCGCGCGCTGCCCCCGTTTTGGCGATGGTTCGCATCAAGAAACCTCATACGGCGCTGCCGATGCGGGCGCACCGGCAACACTCATCCTTGAAACAAGGCCAGCTTCCCGCTGGCCCGGCGTGGTCAGCGCACCGGAGGTGCGTACTGCAGACCTCCATTGGTCCAAAGCGCGTTCAGTCCGCGCTCGATCTTCAGCTCGCTACCGGAACCAACGTTGCGATCGAACACCTCGCCATAATTGCCGACCTGTTTAACGATTTGCACTGCCCAATCCTTGGGCAGCTTCAGGTCCTTACCGTATTCGCCTTCCGCTCCGAGCAGACGCGCCACGTCAGGGTTCTTGGTGCTCTTGGCGGTTTCCTCGACGTTAGCAGCAGTCACGCCCAACTCCTCGGCATTGACCATCGCCAGCAACGACCAGCGCACGATATCGAACCACTCCTCGTCCCCCTGACGCACGGCCGGGCCGAGCGGTTCCTTGGAGATGACTTCGGGTAGCACGACATAGGCGTCCGGCTTGGCCAGCTTGATGCGCTGCGCGTACAACTGCGATTGGTCGGAGGTGAGCACATCGCAGCGACCGGATTCCAGCGACTTGGCGCTTTCGTCGGAGGTGTCGTAAGTGATTGGGGTGTACTTGAGGTTGTTGGCGCGGAAATAGTCGGAGAGGTTCAGTTCGGTGGTGGTCCCCGCCTGAATGCAGACTGTGGCACCGTCGAGCTCCTTAGCGCTGGATACGCCGAGCTCCTTGTTTACCAGAAAGCCCTGCCCGTCATAGTAGGTAACCCCGGTAAAGTTAAGCCCCATGGCCGCGTCCCGCGAACTGGTCCAGGTCGTGTTCCGCGAAAGCACATCGACTTCGCCCGATTGCAGAGCGGTAAAGCGTTCCTTGGCGGTCAACGGACTGAACTTGACCTTTTCTGCATCGCCGAATACCGCAGCCGCTACCGCACGGCAGACATCCACATCGATTCCTTTGTACTCGCCCTTGGCGTCAGTGTAGGAAAAGCCCGGCAGCCCGTCGCTGACGCCGCACTGCACGAAGCCCTTGCTCTTTACTGCATCCAGAGTCGCCCCTGCCTGCGCCAAGCCGCTGGTGCCCAAAAGTGTCGCGGCACCAAGCACGGCCAGTGTGGATTTAACCCTTATCATCGAAACCTCCAGTTTGCTTTTATTCTGCGGGGTCGGGGTCTTCTACAGCGTTGCCGCGGGCCAGTCGACACGCGTCAACCGCTGCGGCAGAAGAACCTGACCTGAGTCTAGCCGCCGATTGATTATCGGCAACTCCTCCCGATGCGCTTGTCTGCAAGGACGCAGACGACACCGGCACATATGACGCATCGGAGCAAAGCAAGCGGCATACCAATCCTTCAGCGCGCACTCGGCGCGCCTGCCCGCTTCATTGAGAGCCCTCGTAAAGGTACTCTCGCCGCATATTGCTGCATCTACCCTTCGCGACCGCCCCAATATGAGGCGATCGCCCCAGACGGAGCCTGACATGAGTGCCCCCCTGATCATCGAACCGGAAACAACCGCCGACTCATGCGTCATCTGGCTACATGGCCTCGGCGCTGATCGTTATGACTTTCTACCTGTAGCCGAGGCTCTGCAGCAGCGGCTACTGAGGACACGCTTCGTGTTGCCCCAGGCGCCGACCCGAGCGGTGTCCATCAATGGCGGCTGGGCGATGCCAAGCTGGTACGACATCCTCGCCATGAGCCCGGCGCGGGCGATCGATCAGGCACAGCTCGAACAGTCGGCACAGACTGTGATAGCGCTGATCGAGGCGCAGCGTGATAGCGGCATCGATCCTCGACGCATCTTTTTAGCTGGCTTCTCTCAAGGCGGCGCCGTGGTCTATCACACCGCGTTCCTGCGCTGGGCCGGCCCGCTCGGTGGCGTCCTGGCCTTGTCTACCTATGCACCCACTTTCGGCGCCGATCTTGGCCTGTCGCCACTGCAGCAAAGCCTGCCGGTCCTCTGCCTGCATGGTTCGGACGACGATGTCGTTCCGTCCGCGATGGGACGTACCGCTTACGATTGCCTGGTACAAAATCAGATCGCAGCCGAGTGGCGCGAATATCCAATGGCTCACGAAGTGGTGCCGGACGAGATTCGCGACATAGGCGACTGGCTCGCTGCACGTCTCGATTGATCGGCATTACGGCGGGCGGGGCATCGAAGAAATGTGACGCCGCACGCCTGTCCGTACGGTCAAATAAGGCTACGCTTTGCATGGGTGGACACTATCTCGATGCGCCTGCTGTTGCAGCGCTCATCGCGGCCAGACGGGGCCGACCCAGCCAGTAGTCACGGGGCGCAGCGATAGTCATGACGAAGAGGTCATCCAACTGGATGTTGCGGTCATGAGGCTTGCCGAATGGCGGGCTGAAAAGCAGCACCTCAAGCGAGCGCGCTTGCTGGACCATGTTGACGAGCCCTGCCTGCGCTTGCTCCAGGAGGCCTTCGAGCCATGCCTGATCGCAACCGGCGATATCCTGCTTTCGCCGCTCGAGCACAACCATTACCTCTACCTAGTGCTCGATGGCGAGCTTGCCGTCCATCTCGATTCACTCGACGGTCAACCAGTACGAGCCATCGGGCCTGGGGACTGTGCGGGTGAGATCAGCTTCATGGACAACCTGCCGCCGTCAGCCTATGTCGTTGCCCTCGAACCCTCGGTGCTGCTGCGGCTGCATCGACGTTCGATGCAACTGCTCACCCGCTCGCCCAAGCTGATGCAGAACCTTGCCGAACTGCTTTGCCAGCGGGTTCGCCTGAGTGACCGGCTGATCATCAATAGCGAGCAGAACGCCAACGTCGACACCCTCACCGGATCCTTCAATAGGCGCTGGCTCGAACACATCTATAACCGCGAGAGCGCCCGCTGCGTTTTCAATAACCAACCCCTCTCCCTCCTAATGCTCGATGTCGATCGATTCAAGGACTATAACGACAAGCATGGCCACCTAGCCGGTGACCATGCCTTGTGCTTGGTTGTCGACACCTTGGGGAAATTGCTCCGTCCAACGGACAGCCTGGTGCGCTACGGTGGAGAGGAGTTCGTGATTCTGCTTCCCGATATGGCGCTGTGGGATGCGCGCGGGGTCGGCGAGCGCCTGCGCCAGAGCCTCGATGAGATCACCTCCTTCCGTTCGCCGATAGGCATCTTGCCTGGCGTGACGATTTCCATCGGTGTTGCACCGATGCAGCCCAACGACGATTTGAAAGCGCTGATCCAGGTTGCCGACCAAGCGCTTTACCAAGCCAAGGCGCAAGGACGAAACCGCGTGTGCGGCTAAGCAGGCGCAGCATGTGCAGCGCGCCCCGGGCAACCGCAGTGCCGGCCTGAGCAAGTCTTCGCCGTATCTGCTTCTTGCATTACACTGGCGGGCGAACCTTTTTAGACAGAGAAGAAACCGTGCTCAAAGCACTTAAGAAAATCTTTGGCAAAGGCCCGGCAGAGCTACCTACCGCCCAGCCCGCCAGCGACACCTCGAAGCCTACCGATACGCCTGCGCAACTCGAAGCGAGAGCGGACGCACCTGCAGCAACGGAAACCAAGCCCCGCCGGGAGCGTTCACGCAAACCCGCCGCACCACCCGCGCCAGCTTGGAAACTGGAAGACTTCCAAGTCGAGCCAGCCGAGGGCAAGACCCGTTTTCACGACTTCAAGCTCGCCCCCGAGCTGATGCACGCCATCCACGATCTCGGTTTCCCTTACTGCACACCAATCCAGGCGCAGGTTCTGGGCTTCACGCTCAAAGGCAGTGATGCGATCGGTCGCGCCCAGACGGGCACCGGCAAAACCGCTGCGTTCCTAATCTCGACGATCACCCAGTTGTTGCAAACCCCACCACCCAGCGACCGCTACATGGGTGAGCCTCGCGCGCTGATCATCGCGCCGACACGCGAACTGGTGGTGCAGATTGCCAACGACGCGCTGAACCTGACCAAATACACCGGTTTGAACGTGATGAGCTTCGTCGGCGGAATGGACTTCGACAAGCAACTCAAAGCGCTGGAAAGTCGCTATTGCGACATTCTGGTTGCCACACCGGGGCGGCTACTGGATTTCAACCAGCGCGGCGAAGTGCACCTGGACATGGTCGAGGTACTGGTCCTTGATGAAGCCGACCGCATGCTCGACATGGGCTTCATTCCACAGGTTCGCCAGATCATCCGCCAAACCCCGCCGAAGAGCGAACGCCAGACACTGCTGTTCTCCGCCACCTTCACTGAAGACGTGATGAATCTGGCCAAACAGTGGACCACTGACCCGGCGATCGTTGAAATCGAAGCGGAACATGTGGCCAGCGACACCGTCGAGCAACACGTTTACGCCGTAGCGGGCAGCGATAAATACAAACTGCTCTACAACCTGATCACTCAGAACGACTGGACCCGCGTGATGGTATTCGCCAACCGCAAGGACGAGGTTCGCCGTATCGAGGAACGCCTGACCCGCGACGGAATCAGCGCCGTACAGATGTCTGGCGACGTACCCCAGCACAAACGTATCCGCGCACTGGAAGGCTTTCGCGAGGGCAAGATTCGCGTCATGGTGGCGACCGATGTCGCGGGCCGTGGCATTCACGTCGATGGCATCAGCCACGTAATCAATTTCACCCTGCCGGAAGTGCCTGACGATTACGTGCACCGCATCGGCCGCACCGGTCGGGCCGGCGCCACCGGAACCTCGATCAGCTTCGCCGGCGAGGATGACGCCTTTGCCTTGCCGGCGATCGAAACATTGCTAGGACGCAAGATCAGCTGTGAGATGCCTCCAGCCGAACTTCTGGCTCCCGTCCCGCCCAAGCGTTAGACACCAATAGCACCTAACTATGGCAGTAAAAAAGGCGAAGCCACTGATGGCTTCGCCTTTTTTATTGCCTTGCGCAATCGCCGTTCAAACCCGCCACATGTTTCTGAACCCAATCAGTGCTGTCCGGCGAATGCCTTAGCTGAAATAAGTCGTGTACTTCATTAGCTTGGCTGACCCACTACGACTGATCCCACCGCTGCGCCGCAGCCTGATCGCTGCAGCGGCCTTCGACCCAACGCGGGCCTGACGGGGTGTCTTCTTTCTTCCAGAACGGCGCGCGGGTTTTCAAGTAATCCATCACGAATCGGCAGCCATCGAACGCCGCCTCACGATGGGCGCTGGCGGCGCCGACGAAGACGATTGGCTCCCCCGGCTCGAGTCGTCCGACCCGGTGCAGAATCTCCAGCTTGAGCAAAGGCCAACGTGCGGCTGCCTCCTCAATGATCTTCAGCAATGCCTTCTCCGTCATTCCGGGCGCGTGCTCGAGAAACATCCCTGCTACGTCCTGGCCATCGTTGAAATCGCGGACGTAACCGACAAATCCGGTCACTGCACCGATACCGAGGTTCGACGCATGTAACGCGTTGAGTTCGGCGCCTGGGTCGAAAGGGATCTGCTGTACACGCACGCCCATGGTCAGCCTCCGGTCACAGTGGGGAAAAATGCGACTTCATCGCCGTCTGCCAGCGGCTCGTCCAGGTCGCATAGCTCCTGATTGCGAGCGCACATCAGGTTTTGCTCGCCTAGCACCGCCCATTCGTTGCCCCGCGCCAATAGCAGCAAGCGTAGGTCGTCTACGTGTTGCAAAGAGGCATCCCACTCCAATTGCTCCGCATCGAGCCCAAGCGCCTCACGATAGCGGGCGAAATACTGCACCTGAATCATGCCGGCACCTGCCAATGGCCGCTCTTTCCACCGAGTTTTTCCAACAGCCGAATGCCCTCGACGATCATGCCTTTGTCGGCAGCCTTGCACATGTCATAGATCGTCAGCGCAGCGATGCTTGCGGCGGTCAACGCCCCATTTCCACGCCGGTCTGGCCAGCCAGTTTGCAGCGAGCCTCGATCCGTACGCAGTCGTCGCCCAGCGGTTGCAGCTCGACCTTGATGCTGGTGAGCAGCAACGGATGACACAGAGGAATCAGTTCATGGGTTTTCTTCGCGGCCTGGATGCCGGCGATACGGGCGACCGCAAAAACGTCGCCCTTGGGATGTCCACCCTGTTGGATCATCTGCAAGGTTTCGGGGCGCATACGGACCTTCGCCTCCGCCACCGCTTCACGTGCCGTAACGGCTTTGGCGGTGACGTCGACCATGTTGGCCCTGCCCTGGGAATCGAGGTGGGTGAGCATTTGCAATCCTGCTGAAACGGTCGGGTCCCCGAGTTTAGCTCAGCTGGAAGCTGGAAGCTGGAAGCTGGAAGCCAGTGTGCTCGATACCGCCTTAGCACGCGGTTGGCTTCCAACTTCCAGAAGCCGCTACATATGAGCCTCGGCGTATTCCGCCAATATCGAGCGGGGGACACCCTGCAGGGTAATGTGCATGCCGTGCGGAAAGTCCTTGAAGCGCTCCGTGAGATAGGTCAGCCCGGAACTTGTGGCCGATAGATAGGGCGTATCGATCTGCGCCAGATTCCCCAGACAGACGACTTTAGACCCACTGCCAGCCCGCGTGATGATGGTTTTCATCTGGTGTGGCGTGAGGTTCTGGCATTCGTCGATCAGTATCAAACTCTGCTGGAAGCTGCGGCCACGGATGTAATTCAGCGATTTGAACTGCAAGGGCACCTTCTGCAGGATGTAGTCCACGCTGCCGTGGGTGCTTTCGTCGTCCATGTGCAGCGCCTCGAGGTTATCGGTGATTGCGCCGAGCCAGGGTTCCATTTTTTCCGCTTCGGTGCCCGGCAGGAAGCCGATGTCCTCGTCCAGCCCCTGCACGCTACGCGTTGCGATGATTCGACGGTAACGCTTGCTCACCACGGTCTGCTCGATAGCCGCAGCCAGTGCCAGGATGGTCTTGCCGGACCCTGCCGCACCTGAAAGGTTGACCAGGTGAATGTCCGGATCGAGCAAGGCGAACAGCGCCAGGGCCTGATGGATATCACGCGGCCGCAGGCCCCAGGCTTCTTGGTGCAGCAGCGGTTCCTGGTGCATGTCGAGCAGCAGCAGCTCGTCAGCCTTGATGCCCTTGATCCAGCCGACGAAGCCCTGCTCATCGAGGATGAACTCGTTGACATGCACCGCTGGCAGGTTGTCGATCAACTGAACACGATGCCAGGTCCGCCCGTGCCCCTGATGCGTATCGACCTTGCTGACGCGATCCCAGAACGACCCGCTCAGGCTGTGATAGCCACGTGACAGCTGCCCTACATCATCTACCAGCTTATCGGTGTGGTAATCCTCCGAAGCAACACCACAAGCACGCGCCTTCAGTCGCATGTTGATGTCATTGGTCACCAGCACCACCGGAACGCCAGCCCTACGCCGCTGCAGGTCCACAACCTGGTTGATGATCTTGTTGTCGTTGAGATCCTCAGGAAGCGCACTGGAGTCAGCGCCCTTGCTCATGAGGATGGAAAGGCTGCCGCACGGCCCACTCTTCTCGCGCTGAATCGGCACGCCGAGCTCGACCTCTTCGGGGGTGGCGTCGCCTAGCACCTTGTCGATCAGACGGATCGCCTGCCGGCACTCGGCAGCCACAGAGTGCTTGCCAGTCTTGAGCTGGTCCAGCTCTTCCAGCACGGTCATTGGAATCGCGACCTGGTGTTCCTGGAAATTCAATAACGCGTTGGGATCGTGAATCAGAACGTTGGTATCAAGAACGTAGAGCGTGGGCTGCGTTGCGCGGGGTCTGCCGTAATCATCCATACGCGATCACCTTTTCGGAGCCGGGACGACGGAGGGCCAAAAGCTCTCCGCCGAAGAGAAAACCACCGTGCGCAAGGTGAGCGGACTTGGGAGGCAGGGGCTTGGGGCCACCCAGAGGCCGCCACCTGTGAGTGCAGGTTTCGGCGGTCTTGATGAGGTAATACCGCAAAACAGATGACAGTAAAAAGTCTTTTTCTACCCAGTGAGGTTTTTTTATGTAAATGACGAATTGCCCTTGGCGCAGCTCTAATGGATCGCTAGGCTGAGTAATCAACCTGTGCGTTTTTGCCACACCGATTCACTTCCGCGGTCACGTGAACCAACTCTGAGAAGCCTGCCAGTTCGGCCTTGTAGCGATCCGCCGAGTACTCTTGGTGAGTAACGATGGTGACAATGCAGCTGTATTGCGCTCGCCCTACTCGCCACAGATGCAGGTCGGTCACTTCGGTATCGGGCACCGCCTCCAGTTGCCTCTGCACACGCCGCACCAGCGGATCGTCCATTTCCCGATCCAGCAACGCCTTTCCGGTGTCGCGCAACAGGCCCTTGGCCCAAACCAGAATGACGATCGCCCCGATGATACCCATCAGTGGGTCCAGCCAGTTCCAGCCCAGATACTTGCCTCCCAGCAAGGCGACAATTGCGGCTACCGAGGTCATCGCGTCAGTCAGCACGTGAATGAATGCAGCATGGCGATTAAGGTCACGTCCTGGCGCCTCCGAGTGATCGTGATCGTGATCGTGATCGTGATCGTGATCGTGATCGTGATGAGCATGGTGGTCGTGCTGATCTCGCAACAACCAGGCCGACAGCAGATTGATCAGTAGCCCGATCACGGCCACCCATAACGCTTCATCGAAGCCGATCAGCGCTGGCGACCAGAAGCGCGACAGCGACTCGATGATCATCATCAGCGCCACCACCACCAGCAGCACCGCACTGGAGAAGCCCGCCAGGACCTCGATCTTCCAGGTCCCGAAGGTGAAGCGCCGATCATGAGCATAGCGACGGGCCAAGAGATAGGCGATCGCTGCCATGCCGATAGCCACCATGTGCGAAGCCATATGCCATCCATCGGCAAGCAACGCCATGGAGTTGAACAAGTAGCCGGCGAAAATCTCGGCCGCCATGGTCAACCCCGTCAGTCCCACTACGGCCCAGGTCTGCCGCTCGGCGCCTTGCTCGAGGGGGCGGTAGTCATGGGATTGCTCCCAATGAGAATGATTGCAGTCGGTCATAATTGCTCCTTTTCCACCAGCAAGTTTGGCCCCCTGCGCCGCGGCAAGGTCAACCTTTCTTCTCAATCGAATCCATAGGTAGAGCCCGGCCAGGCTTAACGCCTAAAATCAGCGCACATTAAAGGAGACCGATGCATGCTGATGGTGATTTCGCCGGCCAAGACTCTGGATTACGACACCCCACCGACGACCAAACGCTTCACCCAACCCGAACATCTCGACCACGCTCAGCAATTGATCGATCAACTGCGCGACCTGTCACCGCAGCAGATCAGCGAACTCATGCACCTTTCGGACAAGCTCGCCGCACTCAACGTCGCCCGCTACGGAAGCTGGACGGCCGAATTCACCCCGACCAACGCTAAGCAGGCGCTCCTTGCCTTCAAGGGCGACGTCTATACCGGATTGAATGCCATTGATTTTTCCGAGCAGGATTTCGATTTCGCCCAGAAGCATCTGCGAATGCTGTCAGGGCTCTACGGCGTTCTGCGTCCGCTCGACCTGATGCAGCCCTATCGGCTGGAAATGGGAACCAAGCTGCCCAACGCTCGTGGCAAGGATCTGTATGCCTTCTGGGGCGAGCGTATCAGCGGCTGGCTAAACGAGGCGTTGGCGATACAGGGCGATGACGTACTGCTCAACCTGGCTTCGAATGAATATTTCGGGGCCGTAAAACGTAACGCCTTGAACGCGCGGATAATCGACGTTGATTTCAAGGACATGAAGAACGGCCAGTACAAGATCATCAGCTTCTATGCCAAGAAAGCGCGAGGTTTGATGAGCCGGTACGTGATCAAGGAGCGCATCCACCAGCCCGAGCAGCTAAAGCATTTCAACTACGATGGCTATCGCTACAGCCCTGATAATTCATCGGCTGATCATCTGGTATTTCTGCGCGACCCGCATGTCTGAAACCTCGTCGACTGGATCACTTTCGCCCCCTCGTTAAAAAAAGCCGCGGGGGTTCTCCTGCTCTTCCCCGTTCCAGCTTTTCTGATCCTGATTCATTTCACAGCACCATTCATCGCTGACTTGCCACGCCTGTAATTTCCCGTGTCGTCTGCAATGCGGGCTAGCGTGTGCGCTGACCCTACCCGCAAAAACTCTCCGATCAGCGGCAATTGCCCAGGGAACTATCCGAAGGCGTCAGCAATCATAAGCGCGTACCGGCATTTCCAGGCGGAAAGGGACGTCGCACATGAACGTGCAGTGGAATTCACAACAGAGTTTTCAATGTGTCAGCCAAGACAATCCTCGGAGATCGTCGGGTGTGACCAGTCGAGGCCAGACAGGCCGAATCAAAGCAGGGTCGACGCTCATCGCACTTTGCCAACCGCACCAACCCAGTCAGACGGAACGCCATCGAAGTCAGCGCGCATCCACCTGCGCCAGATCGATAGGGGGCCTGCAGCCATTCCATTTCAAAGCGGCAATCAGTGCCGCAGCTTCACCTTCGGCGGTTATCGGCCAGTCGACAGAATTTCCCCGTTCAGGCTCGGAGCAAGCAGTTCGCCCCGAAAGCAGTTTCCCTGCTGGAGAACGGAGCTTGACGGCGCACGCCGCCTGAAGGCTCGACTCAGAAGCGTACGGCGAGCACCAGACCTCTGGCCGCCCAAATGGACAAGAAGAAATCCCCTTCTCAACGATTCAGGAGAAACACTATGATTCCGGTCATCCTCTCAGGCGGTAGCGGTTCCCGACTCTGGCCTCTCTCTCGCAAAGCATTCCCCAAACAATTCCTCGCGTTGACGGCTGAACAGACGCTGTTCCAGCAAACCATCGAACGACTCGCTTTTGAAGGTATGCAGCCGCCTCTGCTGGTTTGCAACCAGGAGCATCGCTTCATCGTCAAGGAGCAACTGGCGGCACGCAAGCTGGGTATTCAGGGCCTGATGCTCGAGCCCTTCGGCCGCAACACTGCCCCAGCCATCGCGATTGCCGCGATGAAATTGATCGAGGATGGCCGTGACGAACTGCTGCTGGTACTGCCCGCGGATCATGTAATCGAAGATCATAAGGCGTTCCAGCGTTCCCTAGCTCTTGCCACCAACGCCGCGGAAAACGGTGAGATGGTGCTGTTCGGCATTCCTGCCACCAGTCCTGAGACCGGTTACGGCTATATCAAGTGCGACCATACCGAGCGTAACGGCCTGCCCGAAGGCGTCAACCGTGTCACCAACTTCGTCGAGAAGCCAGACGAAGCGCGTGCCCAGCAATACGTCGAGTCAGGCGACTATTACTGGAATAGTGGCATGTTCCTGTTCCGCGCCAGCGTATTCCTGGAAGAATTGAAGAAGCACGACCCGGATATTTACGACACCTGCTGGGTTGCGTTGGAGCGCAGCGCCAAGAACGGTGACGAAGTACTGATCGACCCGGCGACCTTCGCCTGCTGCCCCGACAATTCAATCGACTACGCGGTCATGGAAAAGACCGAACTGGCCTGCGTGGTGCCGATGTCCGCCGGCTGGAGCGACGTGGGCTCCTGGTCCTCGCTATGGGATGTGCTTGAAAAGGACGAAAACGGCAACGTGACCAGAGGCGACGTGATCGTCGAAGACAGCCGCAACTGCCTGGTCCACGGCAACGGCAAGCTGGTCACCGTCGTGGGGCTGGATAACATCGTTGTGGTCGAAACCAAAGACGCGACCATGATCGCGCACAAGGACAAGGTTCAGGACGTCAAGAAGCTCGTGAACAAGCTCGACGCCATGAAGCGCTCCGAAACGCAGAACCACTGCGCGGTTTATCGCCCCTGGGGCTGGTACGACTCGGTCGACATGGGCGGCCGCTTCCAGGTCAAGCGAATCTGCGTCAACCCAGGCGCACAGCTGTCACTGCAGATGCACCACCATCGTGCCGAGCATTGGATTGTCGTCTCTGGCACCGCCCAGGTCACCTGCAATGACAAGACCTTCCTGCTGACCGAAAATCAATCGACCTATATCCCGGTGACCTCTATTCACCGGCTCGCCAACCCCGGCAAGATTCCGTTGGAGATTATCGAGGTCCAGTCGGGTAGCTATCTCGGTGAAGACGACATCGAACGGCTGGACGACGTTTATGGTCGCGCCCATGATACAGTCGCGAGCCAATCGGCGCGCTGAATCGGCCATGCAATGACAAAAACCGCGCCCTCCGGCGCGGTTTTTTTTGAGAACAGGTCAGAACGCAATAGCGTTGAACCGGAAAGCTTCAAGCAAGAATAGTTGTGACAGCGAAAACTGACGTGACAGGTGCGATTCCAATTTCAGTGTCTTTCGACGAGCGCAAGCTGCACCGGTGCCTCTTATTTGCTTCAGGTTGCCAACAGGCGCACCAGCCTGCCATTCGCCGATTTAACTTATGCACACACTTGTTTTCACGACCTGCTTGCAATGGCATGAGCCAAACCATTAAATAAGCAACCGCCAGACATTCTCTAACTGCGCTGCAATCGGCATTCCGTTTGCCAGCCGCTGGCGTCAATTTTTCAAGAAAAGGAAAAGCTCAAGAGTGACGAAAGAAGAACTACGTGCCGAACTGGAAAGACAGGCCAACAGGTTCAAGACCGTATACGGGGGCGAGATAACCACTTACGCGGCACAACCCGATCCTGAACGAAAGCCTTGGCGCAAGAAGCAGACCGTCCACGATCAGGTTTTCAAGAAAGAATTGGAAAAGATCGAGAAAGAGATGGCGAAACAGTCTTCCGACTGCCAATAAATCGGGAGCGAAGACTTTTCTTGGGCGAACGCTCAATACAACGAGCGATCGAATGGCCAGCTACTCGATTTCAGGTCAACGTTTCCCGCCTAATAGGGAGCCCATCAGGCCCCTTACCAGTTGCCGCCCCAGCTGAGAGGCCGCCTGGCGCACAGCGCTCTTGAACACTCGTTCGGCGAGATCGCCGAAGGCGCCCCCTACGTCATTCTTGGCCGTTGCAGCTTTCCCCTGCGGCTCGACCTCTATTGCTCGATGCGCTCGATCGAGCAGAATCTCATACGCGGACTCACGATCCACGGCCTTATCGTAGCGCGCCCGCAATGGTGAGTTCGCGATCAGGGCGCGCCTTTCATCCTGGTCCAGCGGCCCTATGCGTGATCGGGGCGGAGCAATGGACACACGCTGCACCATGGCTGGCGTTCCCTTGTCTTCCAACCCTCCGACCAGCGCTTCTCCGATACCCAAGTCAACCAGCGAGTCCAGCGCAGAAAACGCAGGATTGGCTCGAAAGCCTTCCGCCACCGCACGCAGCGACTTCTGCTCCTTGATCGTATACGCCCGCAATCCGTGCTGAATGCGCAGGCCCAGCTGAGCTAAAACCTCATTGGGCAGATCGGACGGCGACTGGGTGACGAAATAGACACCTACCCCTTTCGAACGAATCAGCCGAACGACCTGCACCAGCCGATCCTGCAGTGCCTTCGGGGTGTCGTTGAACAGCAGATGGCCTCGTCGAAGAACAACGCCAGCAGCGGACGATCCGCATCGCCTCGTTCGGGCAACTGCTCGAACAGCTCGGCCAACAACCACAGCAGGAATGTCGCGTAGACTTTAGGGGCCTGGTGTACGAGCTGGCTGGCGTCGAGCAGATGGATCCTGCCTCGCCCATCGCGCCCGGGCTCCAGGATGTCTTCAAGCGCCAGCGCCGGTTCGCCGAACAGCGCATCGGCACCCTGCTGCTCGAGGGTGGCCAGCCGTCGCAACAGTGCCTGGGAAGACGCACTGGTCAACAGCGCAGCGTCATCGCCGAGCACCTCGGGACTCTTTTTGAGGTAGCCGAGCAGTGACTTCAGATCCTTCAGATCCAGCAGCAGCAAACCTTCGCGATCGGCCACCTTGAACGCCGCGTAGAGCGCAGCCTGCTGGCTATCGGTCAGTTCGAGCAGGCTACCCAAAAGGAGTGGCCCCATTTCGGTGAGGGTGGTCCGCAATGGATGACCGCTAACACCGTATACGTCCCATAGGGTGACGGGATATGCCTGCGGTTGATGCTCGAGCCAAGGCATGCTGGCGATGCGCTCGGCGATTTTCCCCTGAGGCGCCCCCACGGCCCCCAGCCCACACAGGTCGCCCTTGATGTCGGCGGCAAAGACAGCGATACCAGCTTCGCTGAACTGTTCTGCGAGTCGCTGCAGAGTAACCGTCTTGCCAGTCCCGGTCGCGCCAGCAACCAAACCGTGACGATTGATCAGCCGAAGCGGGTGAGTATTGGGTTCACCGGTAGCATCGGCGCCAAGCACGAAGCGATCATTATCTGTCATCTGGCGATCTCCAGAGCGGGAAGCAGAGGGCGAACGAGCAGCACCCGGTGCCCCGTTCATGTTTGTTCAATCGCCATCCGGAACCGTCGAAACAGTGCATTCGACCGTCAACTCGGCAGCGGATTGGTGATGCTTCCACAGCGCTTCGGCATCTGGGAAATCGGTGCCGAGCTCCGGTCCGAGGCGCTCCGGATCGTAACGCTGCGTACAACCATTCCCAATAATTGGCGGCGCGTTCGCGACAGCCTTCTCCAACGGATCGACCATGCATTCCTCCCGCGCCACCGGCGACGATTAATTGAATACCAGCGTCTTGTTGCTATGGACCAGCACACGCTCTTGCAAGTGATAGCGCAGACCGCGCGATAGCACCATCTTTTCCACGTCCTTGCCCAGCCGAACCATGTCTTCGATGCTATCGCGATGGCTGACGCGCACGACGTCTTGCTCGATGATCGGGCCGGCGTCCAGCTCCTCGGTCACGTAATGGCAGGTCGCGCCGATCAGCTTGACCCCGCGTAGCGAAGCCTGATGGTAGGGCTTGGCGCCTGCAAACGAAGGTAGAAAGCTGTGATGAATGTTAATCACCCGCTGCGCATATTCTTCACACAGTTCGGGTGGAAGAATCTGCATATAACGGGCAAGCACAATCACATCGGCCTGCTGCTCACGCACCAGACGCGATACCTCGGCAAACGCCTCGTCCTTGCGCCCCGGCTCGACCGGAACGTGGAAATAAGGAATGCCGTGCCACTCGACCATACTGCGCAAGTCGTTGTGGTTGGAAATAACGCAGGGAATATCGCAATCCAGTTCGCCGCTGTGCCACCTGTGCAGCAGGTCCGCCAGGCAGTGCGATTCCCGACTGGCCATCAGCACGACTCGCTTGCGCTGTTCCGAATCGGTAATCCGCCACTCCATCGAAAACTCACGCGCTATAGGCGCAAACGCCTGCCGGAAGCCAGCGAGATCAAACGGCAGCGAGTCGGCACGAATTTCATGGCGCATGAAAAACCAGCCGCTCTGGTGATCCGAGTGATGATTCGCTTCGGTGATCCAGCCGTTGTACGTGGCCAGGAAATTGCTGACCTTGGCGACAATGCCAACGCCATCGGGGCAGGCAATAACCAGCCTGAACGTGCGCATTAAAATAACTCCAGCTTAAAAAGGTGCCGCATTCTAGCGCAGCGAATAATTCTGCAGCCAGAGTATTGGGTCGGGCCAAGCCTTAGCCCGCTGCTACAGGCTGGCTCAAGCAACCGATAACGCCGTCATCGCGCAGTAACAATAAGGTTATCGACTCGAGGCAACCGTACACATGGCCAATTAGACCGCCCCGCAACCAAGGCGGATGATTAACACCGCGGGGTTTCGTACCGATATATCAGCCAAGCATCGTTCCAGACGCTATTTTCCAAGAGAGTCTCGATTTTCCTTCATGAAACTAACTGAGCGACATTAGCCATCAACGCAAAAGCGGAAGAAAACCGTAGCTAATCTTTATCAAAGCCATATTTACTTGTGCATGGTGGCTGTCTATGATTGCTAACACTTGCGTTCAACCTATACCAAGGAAGTGACATGTCGCTAATCAATGAATACCGCGCCACAGAAGAAGCTATCAAGGAGCTCCAGGAACGCCTGAAGTCTCTTTCTGCAGATGACAAGCTAAAAAAAGAGCTTGAGTTCGAAGGCAAACTGCGCGAACTGATGGGTGAATATCAAAAATCGCTTCGCGATATCATCGCCCTGCTCGATCCGGACGCTAGAAATAGCAAAACACAACGCACCGCAAAGACGCCAGCAGCTACCAAGCGCGCGCGCCGCGTAAAGCAGTACAAGAACCCACATAACGGCGAAGTGATTGAAACCAAAGGTGGCAATCACAAGACTCTGAAAGAATGGAAAGCCCAGTGGGGTTCCGACGAAGTTGAAAGCTGGGCCACCTTGCTCGGTTAAATTTCGGCGCGGGACCTAAAGCCATCCGACGCTGCATGCCGAGCATGCCGCGTCAGATGGCTTTTTTGCGGGCGTTTGATAAGAAGCTCAGCGAATGTAGCGCTCACGCAGACCACGGGCATGCACGGCCCATTGCTGCAGTAGCTGCATCTGGTTCGAACTGGCTGAAGCCAGTAATGCCTGCAGCGAACTCTCGAATTGATCCAAGGTGTTTGGCGCGCCAAACTCGGGCGCGGTTAAACGCTGCCGACAAAACTCCTGCCACTGCAGTTGTTCCGCAGCCGAAAGGCATTCGGGAAAATTCCGAGCACGGTAACGAAAATGCAGTTCCGGTAGACGGGCATCATCAAACGACGGCACTCCACTCGAACCAGATGAGGGTACAAAGCTTCTGACTTGCTCGCATAACCGGCGATCTCGCTCACCCAGAAAGCCTTCATAGAGTTGCTGTTCCGGATCCGACAAGCCGGTGAACGCCTGCTCCTGATAGACGTCAGCAAGTTTCGCGCTCCATTCTGCTTGTCGACCACGTAGATCGCTTGCCCTGGACTCGCAACATTGCAAATCCAGATTCAATCGCTCGATATCCGACTTGCGTAAGACATTCATCGGTACAAGTACCGGGCAGCGATTGACGTGCACCAGTTTCAACGGAGTCGGCAGCTTCTCACCGAGATCCTCACGGCGGGGATACAGCCGCTCGCGGAGATCTTCGGCCGTGTCCTCCCATAGCGGCGAGCATTCGGCATTGAGGTCGCAGACGATCAGTGCGTTGCGATTGCGCGGATGCCAGGCCAGTGGCAGCACCACGGACAAATAGTGCCGCGCAGCGGAGAAGCGCCCGGAGACATGCACCATTGGTTTCAAAATCTCGACCTGTTCGACTACCGCGTTCTTACGCCGCAGTTTGTACAGGTAGTCATACAGCCTCGGCTGGCGTTCCCGTATCAATCGAGCCAGCGCAATGGTCGCCCGCACGTCCGACAGGGCGTCGTGCGCCTGCAAATGCTCGAGCCCGTTGGCGACACTGAGACGCTCCAGCTTGAGCGTCACGCGGCCGTCTTCCTCAGGCCAAACCAGCCCCTCGGGACGCAACGCATAAGCGGTGCGGACCAGATCGATGAGATCCCAGCGACTATTGCCACCCTGCCACTCGCGCGCATAGGGATCGAAGAAATTGCGGTACAGGCTGTAGCGCAGCACCTCATCATCGAAACGCAAGGTGTTATAGCCAGCGCTACAGGTGCCCGGTTGTGACAGTTCCTGATGCAGCCGAGCGATGAACTCCGCTTCGCATACCCCCTTTTCAGTCAGGGTGGCCGGAGTAATGCCAGTCACCAGGCAAGCGGCCGGGTGCGGCAGGATGTCGTCGCTGAGCCGGCAGTAAATATTCAGCGGCTCGCCAATTTCCTCCAACGCCTCGTTGGTGCGGATCCCGGCGACCTGCAGCGGTCGGTCGCAACGCGGCGAGATGCCAGTGGTTTCAAAGTCGTACCAGAAGATGCTGGATGTCACGGGAGCCTCCCTCTCGGCCTTTGCACACCAGTCTAACGCGCTTGAACGACCGCCGGCCGCATCGCCCGACTCCTTGTGCGACAGGTCCGCGCAACGGGGCGATCACAGCGTATGAATGATGGCATTTCGATTGAAAATGCCGAGCAGGTTCTGGCCGAAAACCACGTTCGATGATTACATAGCCGCGATATCGCCTGGCCAACGCGCCCGATCGGTTGATCGGCCATGAGCAGCAGCCTCGCACCAGCCCACCAGATCGATCGTCGAGCACAACCATTGCCTTCCGCTCTAACAGCACCGCTGGACAATACGCACAGGGTCGAAACGCCGGAGGGTATTGATCTCGTGCTTCGTCCGGCCGGCCTCGTGCCTCGCGCTCTGGCGTTCGCCCTGGACCTGCTGATTCGGGTCGCGCTATTTCTGACCCTGGCGCTGGGTCTCGGCTCGTTAGGCACGTTTGGCATAGGCGCTGGCGCCCTGCTGCTGTTCGTCGTGCAATGGTGGTACATGGTGTTGTTCGAAGTGCTCAATGAAGGCAGCACGCCTGGCAAGCGCTGGCTGGGCCTGAAGGTGATCCATGATGACGGTACGCCGATCGGCTGGGCGTCGTCTCTGACACGCAACCTGCTGCGTTTCGTCGACATGCTGCCATTCGGCTACTTTGTGGGGGCGATCAGTTGCCTCTGGCACCCCTCCTTCAAACGCCTTGGCGATCTGGCCGCCGGAACGCTGGTGGTGTACCACGAGCACGGCGCAGCCGCAGCGACGCTTCCGATCGTCGACGCCATTGCACCACCCTTCCCGCTGGAACTGGCCGAACAGCGCGCGCTGATCGGCTTCGCCGAGCGACAGTCGAATCTGTCGCCGGAACGCCGGCAGGAACTGGCTGCAATTCTGGCGACGCCCCTGCAGGTAGCCCCCGAGCAGGCCGAGGCGCGCCTAAACGGCATCGCTCGCGGTCTGGTGGGGCCAGCATGAAACAGAGCCAGTTCGAGCGCCTTCACCGAGCCGAATGGCAAGGGTTCAGCGAAACACTCGATGCCCTCGAGCGCCGCAAGAAGCCTTCATCCGTTTCGATCGTGGCATTTCCGGCCGCCTATCGACGCATCTGCCAACAGCTGGCGCTGGCTCAAGCACGCGGCTACAGCACCCATGCGATCGATAATCTGCAGGTGCTGGTGCAGCGCGGACATCAGCAGCTCTACCGTCACCGAAGTCCCCTGGCAGGTCGTCTGCTCGGTTTCATCCTTGGCGGGTTCGGCCGGTTGGTTCGCGAGCAATGGCGCTACGTGGCAGCCGCCAGCCTGTTGTTCTATATCAGCCTGCTAGGCATGGCGGCACTGGTCCTGGCGTTTCCGGAAATGGTTTACAGCCTGATCAGTCCTGAGCAGATCGCACAGATGGAGGCGATGTACGATCCCGATGCCAGCCGCCTCGGTCGCTTTGGCGAGCGTGGATCCAGCGAAGACTGGGTGATGTTCGGCTACTACGTCATGCACAATATCGGCATCGCCTTCCAGACGTTTGCCGGAGGGCTTCTGTTCGGGTTGGGAAGCTTGTTCTACCTGTTGTTCAACGGGCTGACCATCGGCGCGATCGCGGGCCACCTGACCGGAGTTGGTTATCACCAACCGTTCTGGTCATTCGTCATCGGTCACGGTGCCTTCGAGCTGACAGCCCTCACCCTGGCCGGAGGCGCCGGGCTGAAACTCGGCGGCGCGCTCATCGCCCCCGGCAACCTTACCCGCGGGGAAGCCTTGCGGCTGGCCGCCAGCAAGGCGGTACGGCTGGTCGCCGGCGCCACCTTGCTGTTGCTGATCGCCGCATTCGTCGAAGCCTATTGGTCATCGATGACCTATCCTTCCGCGTCGGTCAAATATGCCGTGGGCGCGCTGCTGTGGCTGTTGGTCGGCCTGTATCTCTTGCTGAGCGGCAGGAACAGTCATGCGCCTGAGTGACGCGACCATGGAGATCCGCCCGCGCAGTGCCTGGGAATCGCTGGATCTCGGCATCCTGCTGGCACGCCGGCAAGCGCGCCTACTGATGACCAGCTGGGCGCTGCTGACCCTGCCGGTGTTCGCCCTGCTCAGCCTGATGCTCTGGCAACATCCAACGCTGTCACTGTTGCTGTTCTGGTGGTTTAAACCGCTCTATGAACGCCTGCCGCTGTTCATTCTTTCTCGGTCACTATTTGGCGATACCCCGACCCTGCGCCGCAGCTTCAGAGCCTTGCCTGGCCTGCTACGCTCGCAATGGTTTTCCAGCCTGACCTGGCGCCGATTCAGCCTGACCCGCAGTTTCGATCTGCCAGTGCTGCAGCTCGAAGGGTTATCAGGCTCGACCAGACGGAATCGCCTGGCCGTCTTGAAGCGACGCGACACCGGCGCGGCACGCTGGTTGACCATTGTCGGCATCCACCTGGAAAGCGGCTTGTGGATGGGCGCGCTGGCCTTACTCTACATGTTGATCCCGCCGCAGTTACTCGCTGACTGGACCTGGCAGGACCTGCTGAAGGTGGAAGGCGACTGGCTCTGGCTTGAGCATCTGTCCAACCTGCTATACGTGCTGATCCTGATCATCTGGGAACCGATTTACGTTGCCAGTGGCTTCAGCCTCTACCTCAACCGACGCACCATGCTCGAGGCCTGGGATATCGAGCTGAGCTTTCGCCGATTGCAGGAGCGTCTGCAGCCCTTATTGCCGGCCCTGCTGCTGAGCATCGGCCTGTCGCTGGGTTTGCCCCTAGAGGACGCTCGGGCCGATACCCCGGCGCCCCCGCAGCGTGAACAAACGACACCGACCGAGCCGAGCCCCGAACACGAACGCTTGCTCAACCAGCCACTGACCAGTCAGGCCGCCAACGAGCGGATCAGCGAGCTGCTGAACCAGCCGCCGTTCAAAAACCGCGAGACCGTGACTCGCTGGCGCTTTGGCGAGCCCCAGACGCATGCAGAACCGGGCTGGTTGGAACGCCTGCTCAACAAACTACTGCGCGGCGACAGCCTGCAGCGAAGCCTGGAACACATCGCCACGGGTGTCGAAATCCTGCTCTGGGCGACACTGTTCGGTTTGATCGCGCTTTGCCTCTGGCGCTATCGCGAGTGGCTGAGAGTCCATGTCGGGCGACTTCGCCCTCCCGCTGCAAGGCCGCGTCAGGATACGCCGGCCGTGCTGTTCGGTTTCGATGTCCAGCCCGAGAACATTCCTGCAGATGTCGCCGGTGAAGTCAGCCGACTCTGGGACCAGCAGCCGCGCGAAGCGCTCGGGTTGCTCTATCGGGCGTTTCTCAGCCGACTGCTGCATGAACGCAAGCTGCCATTGAAGTCCGCTCATACGGAGGGCGAAATCCTCGATCTGCTGCGCCAGGACGGTCGACCGGAACTGGTCCGCTATGCCGAGACCTTGACCCGCTACTGGCAGAATCTCGCCTATGGTCACCGGGCCCCGCCAGGCGCCGCCAGAAACGAGCTCTGCGATCGCTGGCGCGAATTGTTCGACACAAGGATGTCCACATGAGCCGCGCTCGCACAATTGGCCTGACCGTCGCGGGCGTACTGCTAGTCACCCTGCTGCTATTCGTCGCGAGCAAGGCGACACGCTACCAGGAGGTCATTGAGCGAGGCCCTGCGCCGCAGGTGCGCGCCAATCCCTACCTGGCAGCTGAACGTTTTCTCATCGACCAAGGCAGAGCGGTCACCCACACCGAAGGCCTTGGCGGGCTGCTCGAGCTGCAACCGGACAACCGGATCCTGCTACTGCTGGGCGACCGTGCAGATATGAAACCGAGTCAGTCCGCACGCTTGCTTGAGTGGGTCTCTGACGGCGGTCACCTGGTGTTCGTGGCCGAACGCCTGTGGGACGAGCACACCGGTAAAAGTGGCGATCTGCTTCTCGATACTCTGGGCTTGCAACAGTACGAAACCACAGATGACGAGACCAACGAAGCCACCAAACAGATCGCCAGCACGGAGAAGCGCTCCACGCTGACCCGACTGTATCTGGAGAACGAAGACGCACCGGCCTATTTCGCCTTCGACACCGACTATCACCTCTACGATGCCGACAAGAGGGCTCATGCCTGGGCCAACAGCGACGGTGCCACGCACATGCTGCAGCTGCAGCACGGTAACGGTCTGATCACCGCGCTCACCGACAGCTGGATCTGGCAGAACGATCGCATCGGGCAGTATGACCATGCTTGGCTGCTCTGGTATCTCACCCAGGATCGTGACGTGGCCCTCGCCTATCGCACCGAGCACGTCGGCTTGTTGCGACAGCTGCTGCGCTATTTCCCCGAAGCGCTGACCGCCCTGCTGCTGATACTGATCTTTGCCGCCTGGCATCTGGGCCAACGACAGGGTTCCATCATCGAGACGGCCGACCGTAGCCGCCGGCAACTGCATGAACATCTGCGCGCCAGTGCCGACTTCCTCTACCGCCATGCCGGCCAGCGCCATCTGCTGATCGGCTTGCAGCGCGACATACAACGGCAGGCGCGCCGACGCCATCCGGGATTCGAAGCGCTGCCCTATACCGAGCAGTGTCTGGTGCTGGCGAAACTCAGCCAGCTGCCCCCCGACTCCATCGATCAGGCCTTGCGCCTGCCAGCGGAAAAGCCTGTCAGCGCCGCCGAATTCACCAGCCAGGTCGCCCGCCTGCAAAGCCTCAGGAATGCCCTATGAGCGAAATCCCAAGCGAACAGAACAATGCCCCCGCTGCTGGCGCAAGCAGCCAGCGTCAGCGCGCCAGCCAACTGGCACAGGCGCTGCGTCAGGAATTGCACAAGGCCGTAATCGGTCAGCAGGATATCGTCGATGGCGTTCTCACCGCCTTGATAGCCGGCGGCCACGTGCTGGTCGAGGGAGTGCCGGGGCTCGGTAAAACCTTGCTGGTCCGCGCGCTGGCTCGTTGCTTCGGTGGCGAGTTTTCGCGTATCCAATTCACGCCCGACCTGATGCCAAGCGATATCACCGGCCACGCCGTCTATGACCTGGCCAGCGAACAGTTCAAGCTACGCAAAGGGCCGGTCTTCACCAACCTGCTGCTCGCCGATGAAATCAACCGCGCCCCGGCAAAAACCCAGGCGGCGCTGCTGGAGGTCATGCAAGAACGCCAGGTCACGCTCGAAGGTCGCGCGCTGGCGGCGCCGCAACCCTTCCTGGTGATGGCCACGCAGAACCCCATCGAGCAGGAAGGCACCTACCCGCTGCCTGAAGCCGAGCTGGACCGCTTCATGCTGATGCTGCGCATGGACTATCCGATGGCCGACGAGGAGCTGGAACTGGTCCGTCAAGTCACCCGCTCGGCGCGTACCGATATCCTCGACGTCAGCGGCTTGCGCGTGCTATTGCAGGCAAAGGATGTCCAGGCCTTGCAGAAGATCGCCAGCGAAGTGCCACTCGACGAGCAAGTACTCGACTACGCGGTGCGCCTGGCCCGCGCCACGCGCAACTGGCCCGGTCTGGCGCTGGGCGCGGGACCACGCGCCTCGATCGCACTGGTTCGCTGCGCGCGAGCACGCGCGCTGTTACGCGGCGGGGAGTTCGTCACCCCGGACGACATCAAGGGCTGCGCACTCGCGGTGCTGCGGCATCGTGTCAGACTCTCGCCCGAACTGGATATCGAGGGGACTTCGGTGGATCAGTTGCTGCTGCAATTGCTCGACCAGGTCACGGCGCCGCGCCTGTGATCCAGCCCAGCTCGCGGATGTTGCGATGAGCCCATCACGGCGACAAACCTTTCTGCTGGTGTTGCTGCTTGTCCTTGCCCTGCCGCTGGGCGTGCTGGCTGCGCTAGGCCATCCCCTGCCCGCCGCGGTGAATACGACCTGGTGGGGACTGCTGCTGTGCCTGGGCCTGCTTTCGGCCCTAGACGCGGTTTCCTTGCACCGGCTGCCTTCGCCCACGTTGCATCGCACCCTACCCGGCCACCTGGCGCTGGGTCGTTGGCATGATGTGCAGCTACAGCTTCACGCCTCGCTGACTCGTCCCTTGCGCCTGGATATCTTCGACCATCCGCCAGCCGGGATGGCGTTTCAGCACCTGCCACAACATCTAACCCTCGTACCGGGGCAACATTGCGAGGTCGCGTACCGAATCTGCCCGGAACGCCGTGGCCCCGTACACTTCGATCAATGTGAGATCCGCCTGCACGGTCCACTGGGATTATGGCGCGAACGCCGGCTGCTGAAGCTGGAGTCACAGTCGCGCGTCTACCCCGACTTCACTCGACTGCACGGCGCACCGCTGATGGCCGTAGACAGCTGGTTGAGTCGCCTGGGTGTGCGGCAGCAGCCGCGCCGCGGGCTGGGTATGGATTTCCATCAGCTCCGCGAATTCCGCGAAGGCGATACTCTGCGGCAGATCGACTGGAAGGCCACCGCACGCAAGCGCACGCCGATCGCCCGGGAATATCAGGACGACCGCGACCAGCAGATCCTGTTGATGCTCGATTGCGGCCGGCGGATGCGCAGCCAGGATGATGCACTCTCGCATTTCGACCACGCGCTCAATGCAAGCCTGCTGTTGGCTTATGTCGCCTTGCGCCAAGGCGACGCGCTGGGACTCTACAGCTTCGCCACCGAGCAACGCCGCTTCCTCGCGCCGGCCAAGGGCCAGTTGCAGCTGAACGCCTTGCTGAACGGCGTCTACGATTTGACCAACACGAGACAGCCAGCCGATTTCATGCGAGCCGCCGGGGAGGTTCTGACGCGACAGAAACGACGGGCGCTGGTCGTGATCCTGAGCAATCTGCGCGACGAAGATGATGAGGATTTGCTCGGCGCGGTCCGCCGGCTCTCGCGCCGGCACCGGGTTTTGGTGGTGAGCTTGCGCGAGCCGGTGCTCGACGGACTACGTCATCAACCAGTGAGCAGCGCCCAGGATGCGCTGGGCTACTGCGGCACGCTGAACTACCTGAACGCCCGAGATCAGTTGCATGAACGGCTGATGGCGCACGGCGTCCCGGTGCTCGATGCGCGTCCGCACGAGCTGGGGCCGGCGTTGATCAGCCGCTACCTGGCGTGGAAAAAAGGCGGCGTTCTGTAGAACATCATTCGACTTCGCAGGGAAACGTGAACATCACCCAACCAAGCCGAATCACTCAGATCCCGTGACAGTGATCCTGGTCGATGGCCCGGCTGGGTGGGACATCGCTGAGCGGCAGACGAGCTGGCGGAATGCTCAGCATCGGCCGGAAACTGAAATAGTGATGTAGCGCGTCGATCATGTGGCGAATTTCGCTGGGCGGCGTAATCAGTACGAAACCCGAATCGAAGCTGCCGGGAGTGACATCCTCGCGGGACCAGCGGCAGATCGCGCTGAAATCGATGTAACGCAGCTGGCCGTGCTGGCCGGGGATCTTCAGGCGCATCTCGAAGCACGCATCGGTCATCATCGGATATGGACTGATGAGCATCAGTCCAGTCTCCGACAGGTTGCCGATGAAGCCCAATGGCTTATCGGTAAAGCGGTTGAAAACGTTGAGATAGTACGGCAACTGGTGCCGCTGGATGCTGCGCTGATTAAGCATGTTCATCGGTTCCGGCCCTGCCGCCAACTTGATCGCAGCGGCCGTTCGGGCCGCTCAGCTGCAATTTCGACTGATACGACTGGCCAACTGCCGCCGCGCCGTCTCTATTTCCTCATCACTGTAGTAGACCCGCCCCTCCTTTGCATCGGCACGAAAGTAGCGTCCGCCATGGGACAGACGCGACAGCTGCTGACGCAGCTGACGGCATTCCTGCTCGCGCCGGGCATGCTGTTCACTGGCCGCCTGATCAGCAGCCTGCTGCTCTTGCCGACGAGCCTCGAAGAAGCGCTCGGTACGCGCTTCGCGCTCGCGAGTCGCCTCGTCGCGCTCGATGACCTGCGGTCTGACCTCGACTGGTTCGGCACCGGGACGCGGTCGTGCATCGAAATGCACATTTCCCTGCGAATCGACCCAGCGGTAGATCTCGGCAGCCGCCAACGGCGATGACAACAGCGCTATAAGCAGTATCGGTGCGATGTGCATGGGTTCCTTCCCAGCCGGTCTCGACTAACCGGCTTCGCTCAGGGTTTGGCGGCGTGAGTTACCACCCGCTCCTCCGGCTGATAGTGCCCCAACTGACGCAACGTCTCCAGTCTGGCGCGACCACGGAAGGCATATTCGCTGGCCGGATAGCGGGTCTGAATGAAGCGATAGGTTTGCGCCGCATCGACGAACAACCCCTGGCGCTCCAGGCACTGCCCGCGTAGCAGCGATATTTCCGGCTGAACGTTGTCGCGTGGCCGACTGCTGCGCTCGGCCTGCGATAGGGCGAGCATTACCTGCTCGCAATCGCCTGATTGATAGTGCTGGTAAGCACTGTCCAGATGGCGATCGAGTGCACTTCGGCTGCTGCAGCCTACGCTGAGAGTGATCAGAGACAGTATGACAAGGGTGCGCATGGATGAATCCTCCGTTGCCGACTTATCGACCGCGGCGAGAAAAACTACAGCCCCGCTCGGCGCACCAGAACACGTCGCGGCAGCTCGCATGCAGCCGCCAAAGAGTAGTGCAAGCCAACAATGACTACAGCCGCACGGCATAGTAGCCTCCCGGCCATTCTGAAAAAGGAGCATTGAATGATCTCGCGCCGTACCAAAATCGTCGCCACGCTGGGTCCTGCCAGCAGCTCACCGGATGTACTGGAAAAGATGATCCTGGCGGGCCTCGATGTCGCCCGCTTGAATTTCTCTCATGGTGCTCCAGATGAGCACCGCGCCCGGGCGCAGCTGGTACGGGACATCGCCGCGAAACACGGTCGCTTCGTCGCCCTATTGGGCGACCTGCAAGGGCCGAAAATCCGCATCGCCAAGTTCGCCGGCAAGCGTATCGAATTAGCAGAGGGCGACAACTTCCGCTTCTCCGTCACCCACCCTCGCGATGCAGGCACCCAGGACGTGGTGGGCATCGACTACCCGGATCTGGTCAAAGATTGCAGCGTTGGCGATGAATTGCTCCTCGATGATGGTCGCGTGGTCATGCGCGTTGACAACGCCACGGCCGACGAACTGCATTGCACTGTACTAATTGGCGGGCCGCTGTCGGACAACAAAGGCATCAATCGTCGGGGAGGCGGGCTGACTGCGCCGGCGCTGACCGCCAAGGACAAAGCCGACATCAAGCTGGCCGCCGAAATGGATCTGGACTACCTCGCCGTGTCCTTCCCTCGCGATGCCGCCGATATGGAACTGGCCCGCCGCCTGCGCGACGAGGCCGGCTCCAGCGCCTGGCTGATCGCCAAGATCGAGCGCGCCGAAGCGGTCGCCGATGATGAGGCGCTGGACGGCTTGATCCGTGCCAGCGATGGCGTGATGGTCGCGCGAGGCGACCTGGGCGTCGAGATCGGCGACGCCGAACTGGTGGGCATTCAGAAGAAGATCATTCTTCACGCACGCCGCAACAACAAGGTCGTCATCACCGCGACCCAGATGATGGAGTCGATGATCCAGAACCCGATGCCGACCCGCGCCGAGGTTTCCGATGTAGCCAACGCGGTGCTGGACTACACCGACGCGGTCATGCTGTCGGCCGAAAGCGCTGCCGGCGAATACCCGATCGAGGCGATCAAGGCGATGGCACGCGTCTGCGTCGGAGCCGAGAAGCATCCGACCAGCATCAAGTCCAGCCACCGTCTCGGCCAGCGCTTCGAGCGCAGTGATGAAAGCACCGCGCTGGCGGCGATGTACACCGCCAACCACTTCCCCGGCGTTAAGGCGATCATCAGCCTGACCGAAAGCGGCTATACCCCGCTGATCATGTCGCGCATCCGCTCGTCGGTACCGATCTTTGCATACTCGCCCCATCGCGAGACCCAGGCACGGGTCGCCATGTTCCGCGGTGTGCAGACCATTCCGTTCGATCCGGCCGCACTGCCAGCGGACAAGGTCAGCCAGGCGGCGGTGGATGAGTTGCTCAAACGCAACATCGTCAACGTTGGCGACTGGGTGATCCTGACCAAGGGCGATACCTATCACGGCACCGGCGGCACCAACACCATGAAGATCCTGCGTGTAGGCGATTCATTGAGTTGATGGTCTCGAAGCACGCCAGGTGACGGCCAATGGGGGCCTGATACCTTGGCGTGCTTCGATCACGCGCCCCTAGCCATCTCTTGGGGGCGATGCGCCGTCGTTGCTCAAGGCTCGACGTGGCGCACCAGAAAAGCGTCGCTCAGCACCTGCCCCCGCGGCAGTCCCGCGAGAAACAGGCGCTTGGCGCAGTCCTCGACGAATCCGCTTCCCCCGCAGAGCAGTGCGATTTCCTGGCGCGACGTAGCGCGTACGGATTGCAGACTGTCATGCGTCTGTTCGGAATCGACCCACTCGATACTCAGGTTGTCATGCCCCTGTGCGAGACGCTCCAACGACGCTCGCAGGTAGGACGCACCTCGACAGAAATGCAGCAGCCGTATCGGCCCGAGATGATCCTGACGCAGCGCCTCGCGCAACAGGGCCCAAAGAGGTGCGAGCCCGGTACCGGCCGCCAGCATCAACAGGGGACGCGTCTGCCATTCGGGCTCGTAGCGCAGCGCGCCGGCGTGCAGCTGACCAAGGCGCAGGCTGTCTCCCATCTTCAGGGCGCGCGCCGAATCGCAGAAGGCACCCGGATTGTGGCAATCGAGGTGAAACTCAAGCCAGGGATCCTCCCCGGGCACGCTCGCCAATGAATAAGGCCTGGCAACGCCACGGTCAGTCCACAGCAGCACGTGCTGGCCGGCGCGGTAACGCAGCGGACGCTCGGCCTGCAGCCGCAGGCGCAGGACCTGCCCATCGAGCCAATCGAGCCCTTCCACTCGTGCCGCCAGCCCCTCGCGCACCGGGTCGTACACGGCGACACTGAGATCTTCGGTGACGGCGCATTGGCAGGCGAGTCTCCACCCCTGTAAACGCCGACCGACATCGAGCGCGTCCGGCTGGGCATCCTTTGGCTCACCCCGCAGGCAGCGCACCAGACAGGCGTGGCAACTGCCCGCACGACAGCTGTAGGGCACGTTCAGGCCAGCATCATTGAGCGCATCGAGCAGGTTCTTCCCCTCGCTCACCGTCCAGGACCGCGCCCCATGGGTAATTTCAGGCATCGACGGCCGCCCAGCTTGCCTCGCAGCGATTACGCCCGTTGGCCTTGGCCCGATAGAGCGCCATGTCGGCGCGCTGCAATGACTCGTCCAGATCGTCGCCAGCATTGAGCAGCGTCAGCCCGACCGACAGACTGAGATGCCCCGCCTGTAACTCCACGTCCAGCGGCTGGGCATTGGCAAACGCCTCGCGCAGGCGCTCACAACAAGCGCTGAACTGCTCGGCATCGGTGTGCGGCAACAGCAGGACGAACTCCTCGCCACCGTAGCGGGCCAGGATATCGCCGTCGCGCAAGCACGAACGCGCTACCGAGGCGAACATCTGCAGCACACGATCGCCCGTGGCGTGCCCGTGCAGATCGTTTACCCGCTTGAAATGATCGAGGTCGATCAATGCGAGGCCGGACTGATGGCCCGCCCGTAATCGACTCAGCTCCGCCTCGGCCCGCCGAATGAAATGACGGCGGTTGTACAACCCGGTGAGCTCGTCCGTGGAGGCCAGATCCTCCAGTTGCCGCATCATGCCGCGCAGCGTTTCCTGGTGCGCCTGCAAGGCGAAACGGCGCTGACGCATGCGCTGACGCAGCTTGTAGACGTAACCGACGAACAGGCACATCCAGATGAGCGTTACCAGCAATACGCCAGCCTCCAGCAGCGCTACCTGCGAGTCGCCGAGACGATCGAGATATGCATCGTACAGCGACATGCCGACGAAACTGACGAGCGCCAGTACGGCGTAGCGGATGAATACTTTCGGCGGCAGAAACACGGCGAACATCAGCACCAGCACATAGAGCACCAGCAAAGAGCCGCGACTATCGCCGAGATTGAACAGGAAGAAGGTCAGCCACACCAGCGCAACCAACACCTGCGGCTCGGTCAGACTGGGGTCGCGAAAGCGCAGGTTGTAGCCTCGGGAAAACACCCAGAAGAACCCCAACTGGCTGACCAGGATCATCACAGAGCCCGCAATAGCAGTGTCTAACGGCGCTTGATAGAAGCCCCCGGCGACGGTAATCCATGTCAGCAGCAAGGCGAGGCCGTAGGTGCCTGCTGCCATACCGAAGCGCTTGATGACCAGCTGCTGCAGCGCCTGCTGTTCGCTTTCGTCACGAGTCACGCGCATGGAATCCTTCCCATAATGGCAATTAGACATACTTTACGCTGGCCACTTGCAAAAGCCTACAAGCCCCGGTTCTTCTGACAGGACGAGCTACCGATCGTCCGATGTGCGGCAGTTCTGCCACCTTCTGCTCGATCATTCCAACTGCTTTCTGCCCGAGCACCACAGGCGCATTATTGTCAGTGTGCAGTTGACCCACAGCCTCACCGACACCCGCTTCGATGTGCATCCCTTCACCTTTAGCTCGTCTGTGTACCCTGCGGCGCAGCGAGTTATACTGCCGCGCATTTTTTAACCTGAGCGCGTTGGCCAAATTCCCCGCGCGCCTTGTCTCCGCCCCGCCAAGAGGACGCGCTGCATGACCGTGATCAAGCAAGACGACCTGATACAAAGCGTTGCCGACGCTTTGCAGTTCATTTCCTATTACCACCCCGTCGATTTCATCCAGGCGATGCACGAGGCCTACTTGCGGGAGGAGTCGCCGGCAGCGCGCGACTCCATGGCGCAGATTCTGATCAATTCGCGGATGTGCGCAACCGGCCACCGGCCGATCTGTCAGGATACCGGCATCGTCACCGTGTTCGTGCGCGTGGGCATGGACGTACGCTGGGATGGCGCCACCATGAGTCTGGACGACATGATCAACGAAGGCGTTCGCCGCGCCTACAACCTGCCGGAAAACGTCCTGCGTGCTTCGATCCTCGCCGACCCGGCTGGTTCCCGCAAGAACACCAAAGACAACACACCCGCCGTTATCCACTACTCCATCGTCCCGGGTGACAAGGTGGAAGTGGACGTCGCGGCCAAGGGCGGCGGCTCAGAGAACAAGTCGAAGATGGCCATGCTCAACCCGTCCGATTCGATCGTCGACTGGGTCCTGAAAACCGTTCCAACCATGGGCGCAGGCTGGTGCCCGCCCGGCATGCTCGGCATCGGCATCGGCGGCACCGCCGAGAAAGCCGCGGTGATGGCCAAGGAAGTGTTGATGGAGTCCATCGACATCCATGAGCTAAAGGCTCGTGGCCCGCAGAACCGCATTGAAGAGCTGCGTCTGGAGCTGTTCGAGAAGGTCAATCAGCTGGGCATCGGCGCCCAGGGCCTGGGCGGCCTGACCACCGTGCTCGACGTGAAGATCATGGACTACCCGACCCACGCCGCCTCGCTGCCGGTGTGCATGATCCCCAACTGCGCCGCCACTCGCCACGCACACTTCGTGCTCGATGGTTCCGGCCCGGCCGAGCTGACCCCGCCGCCGCTGGATGCCTACCCCGAGATCGTCTGGGAAGCCGGCCCGAGCGCCCGCCGCGTCAACCTCGACACCATCACCCCGGAAGAAGTGCAGAGCTGGAAGCCGGGCGAAACCGTGCTGCTCAACGGCAAGATGCTCACCGGCCGCGACGCCGCGCACAAGCGCATGGTCGACATGCTGAACAAGGGTGAAGAGCTGCCGGTGGACCTCAAAGGCCGCTTCATCTACTACGTCGGCCCGGTGGATCCGGTCGGTGACGAAGTGGTTGGCCCGGCTGGCCCGACCACCGCGACGCGGATGGACAAGTTCACCCGTCAGATCCTCGAAAGTACTGGCCTACTGGGCATGATCGGCAAGTCCGAGCGCGGCCCGATCGCCATCGACGCGATCAAGGACAATAAGGCCGTCTACCTGATGGCCGTCGGTGGCGCGGCTTATCTGGTCGCCCAGGCGATCAAGAAGTCCAAGGTGCTGGCCTTCGCCGAACTGGGCATGGAAGCCATCTACGAGTTCGAAGTGAAGGACATGCCGGTCACCGTGGCCGTCGATACCAATGGCGAGTCGGTCCATATCACCGGGCCGGCGATCTGGCAGAAGAAGATTTCGGACAGCCTGGCCGTCGAAGTGCAGTAAGCAACCCCCACAAAAAAGCCCGGCTCAATGCCGGGCTTTTTTTATTTCCGCGTGCTGATCAGCGATTGAACCGCTCGACCAGAGCGCGCAGTCCCCGTGCCGCGTCTTCCAATTCGCGGCCGCGCTGCATGGTCTGGTCAGCCTTGGTCACGTTGCCGTCGGTGCTGACAGCGATGCTGGTGACCTGCCGCGCGATGTCTTCGGCCACGTGTGCCTGTTCATCGGCGGCGGTGGCCATTTGCTGACTCATGCCGGTAATGCGACTGACCGCCTCGCGAATTCCTTGCAGTGCCTGTTGCGCCTTGACCACCTGCGCCAGCCCCTGAGCCGCCTCCCGGTCGCCGACCTGGGCGATGGCGACCGCCCCGTCAGCCTTGCTGGTCAGCGACTGAATGATGGCCTGGATCTGCTGCGTCGAGTCACGGGTCTTGCTGGCCAGCGCCCGCACCTCGTCTGCGACGACAGCAAAGCCCCTGCCCTGCTCACCGGCGCGGGCAGCCTCGATCGCAGCGTTCAGCGCCAGCAAGTTGGTCTGCTCGGCAATGCTCTGGATCATCCCCGCAGCCGACATGATCTGCTGGGTTTCCCCTGCCAGCTCATTCACCGCGCTGCCGATGTTGGTAACGGTGCCGGCCAGCGATTCGATCGCCTGGCGCGACTGGGCAGCGACTCGATCACCGTCGTTCGCGAGCGCATTCGCGGTAATGGCTTCCTCGGCTGTCTGCTGCACATGGCCGGCCACTTCGGTGATCGACGCGGTCATCTCGGTGACTGCAGTGGCAGTCATGTCCGTTTCACCACGCTGCTGGCGAAGGTCGTTCTCGGTCTGGCTGGCCAGCATGGACGTTTCCGCAGAGGCACGTTCGACCTGCCCAGCCAAATCGGAAAGCCGCGTCAGTGCGGTGCGCAGGCGAGCATCCTCGCTGATCAGCGCCATCTCGAGGCGGGCGGCATTGCCGTGTTGCTGTGTGTAGGTGAGCGCAACGACCGGATCGGTGAATGCCTGCGGAACGCTTTGGAGTATCGAATGCAGCTTCCGCTCTGCGACGAAATGGGAACTGAGCCCAAGCGCGAAGAACAAACCCAGCACGGTTACCACTTCAACTGCCGGCGGTAGCCAGAAGATTCCTGCCGCTGCAAGCGATGCCACGCACATTGGCATCGCCAAGGTACGGGCCCAGCCCTGAAGTCGACGCCCGAAGGAAATCGCCGGTTGGCCGTTACGCAGACGCTCGTATAGCCCAGTGGCTTGCGCGACCTGCTCGGCGGTAGGTTTGACCCGAACCGACTCAAAACCGGTCAGCTTGCCATCGTCGAGGATCGGCGTGACATAGGCGCTGACCCAGTAGAAATCGCCATTCTTGCAGCGGTTCTTGACCACCCCCATCCAGCTCTTGCCTGCCTTCAGATAGCCCCACATGGCGGCGAACACAGCGGGCGGCATGTCTGGGTGGCGAACCAGATTATGGTCACTCCCGATCAGCTCGGCCCTGGAATAGCCACTTACTGCAACGAATTCATCGTTGCAGTAAAGAATCTTGCCCTGTGTATCGGTTGCCGAGATTAGTCGCTGATGCGCCGGAAAACTCCGCTCGGTGTTGCTTACCGGCCCGTTATTTCTCATCGTCCCAATCTCCATGATGGCGATTCGATAACAAAACAGACTCGTCAGTCATGACGAATCAAACTGTTACAAGGAATCGGTCGGATGGAGGCTAACTTGAGCCGGACTTCGATTAATAAAACGGTATCGGACGAATTACAGGACTCTGCATTACGAAAAATCAGGCGGTAGATCGACGTAGCTGAACGAACAACGCCTCGACCTTCGCCCTGGCCCAGGGCGTCTTGCGCAAGAAGGTCAGGCTCGATTTGATGCTGGGGTCGCTTTTGAAGCAGCGAATGTCGACCCGCTCGGCCAGCCCCTCCCACCCGAAATGTGCCTGAAGCTTCACCAGAATGGATTCCAGCGTTACGCCGTGGAGAGGATCTTTTGCCTGGGTCATGGTGTTATCGAGCCTGAAAGAACGCTTCAACAAAAAAGGCCCGCCGAGGCGGACCTTGTAAACAGCACGCCATATTACAGGCTGATGCGTGTGCCGAGCACCTCGAGGAAGGCGGCTAGCCACTCGGGATGCGCCGGCCATGCCGGTGCGGTAACCAGGTTGCCGTCGGTATGCGCCTTGTCGACACCAATATCGACGAACTCGCCCCCAGCCAGCTTCACTTCCGGTGCGCAGGCTGGATAGGCGCTGCAGGCACGGCCTTCGAGGATCCCGGCAGCCGCCAACAGCTGCGGGCCATGGCACACCGCAGCGATTGGCTTTTGCGCCTCGCTGAACGCCCTGACCAGGCTTAGCACCTGATCGTTGAGCCGCAAATACTCCGGCGAACGCCCGCCCGGCACCACCAGCGCATCGTAGTCTTCGGCGCGCACCGCGTCGAAATCGAAGTTCAGCGCGAAATTATGGCCAGGCTTTTCGCTGTAGGTCTGATCGCCTTCGAAGTCGTGAATCGCCGTACGCACCGTGTCACCGGCCTTTTTGTCCGGACAGACGGCGTGCACCGTATGACCGACCATCTGCAGCGCCTGGAACGGCACCATGGTTTCGTAGTCTTCGACGTAATCGCCAACCAGCATCAGAATTTTTTTCGCAGCCATCGAAACACTCTCCCAGTCATAGAACATTGCGGCGGTTCGGCCACGCCGTCAGCCACTTCGATTGAATATATTGATCATGAGCCTATCGAGCAGACCCCACATGCGCTGATAGAGGCGCTGGCTCAGCGGACGCGAATGCCATTGCTGCATATCGATTTCCAGGCTGCGGGCGAAATCGTGCTCGAAGCTCTTCTCCACTGAAGCGCTGAACTGAGTGTCGACCGCTTCCAGATTGGCTTCCAGGTTCCAGCGCAGATTCCAGTGATCGAAGTTGCAGGAGCCGACACTGACCCAATCGTCGACCAGCACCATTTTCAGATGAAGGAAGTGTGGCTGATATTCGTGGATCCGCACGCCGGCACGTAGCAATCGTGGGTAATAGCGCTGCCCCGCGTAGCGAACCGAGGGATGGTCGGTGTTGCGGCTGGTGAGCAACAGTTGTACGTCGACCCCGCGTCTCGCGGCGCGCATCAACTCACGACGAACACGGCCGGTGGGCAGGAAATAAGGTGTCGCCAGCCAGATCCGACGCTCCGCGTGCCGCATGTTGCGCAGCAGGCTGTGGAGGATGTCGCGATGCTGTCGCGCCGCCGAATAGGCGACTCGCCCCATGCCGTCGTCCGATGGCGGGTTGGCCGGAACTTTGGGCATTCGTTGCGGCAATGGCAGCTGCCATATCCGCCTTTTCAGACACAACGCCCACTGCACGTCGAACAGCCGCCGCCAGTCCTCCAGTAACGGACCGGAAATCTCGACCATTGCTTCGTGCCAGTGCTCTTCGGGATTTGAGGGGTTCCAGAACTCGTCAGTGGCTCCGGTGCCACCAACGAAACAGTGCTCGTCATCGATCAGAATCAGCTTGCGATGATCTCGATGCAGGTTGCGAAACTTCAAATGAAGTTTCAGCGGGTTGTACTGACGCAGATCGACTCCGGCGTCAGTCAGCCGCTGTCGGGTCTTCTGCCCCAGCTTGAGGCAACCGAAACCATCGAACAGACAGCGCACCCGTACTCCACGCTCGGCGGCCGTCACCAGGCTATCGATCAGCCGATCCGCGCATTGCCCGTCTTCGACGAGATAGAGCTCGACATCCACCCGACGCTCGGCGGCATCGATACTCGCCAATATGCGCGGGAAGAAAGCCGGTCCATCGATCAACAGCTGGAAACGATTGCCCTCTCGCCAGGGGAAAACGTCCCCGGCCAGTATCATGACAGGACGCTCCACAATAACGCCGCGCGCTGAGCAGGGATGGCGATACAGCTGAAAGACATTGAAATCCTTGTCTGGTGAACACTGGACGCCAACCACGAGCGCCCCTGAAACCTGTGAAGATTGAACCGTGCTGTCGCGGCACGCCTGTTATAGGTTCGTACCGTAACGAGGAGTTCCCGAGTTGCCGCCATTACCTGCTCTACGCCTGGTCACCTTCGGGTGTCAGCCCAAACACCTCCGCAGCCTGTGCGAGCCGCTTGGCCTGCGCACCACGCGCCAGTTGCAGCACGCCGCGGTCGCGCCGCCAAAGATCCAACCACTGCTGCGGGCCTAGCGCCAGCGCGACGTCCACCTCATCGGCAAGCACCGCGAACTGCAGATTCAGAGAAGCCAGCAACAGGTGTGTTGCGGATGCTGCAGGCGAAAGTCGCGCAACCTCAGCCGCGCCGGCCAACAGCCCCAAGAGCTGCAATTGCAACCGTTGCGGCCAGCCACATTCCAAGCTGACGCCGTAAAGCCAACTGACCAGAGCCGCCAGTACATGCAGATCTTCCAGCGTGCGGAACGGTTTGACGTAGTCGTCCCAGCCATCACCGGACAACCGGTGGCATGCCGCACCTTCCAGCCGCAAGCGACCATGCGGAATATCGACCAGCAAGGGTAACGGCGGCCTCGACTCGACGATCACACCGTGCTCACCGGAACCGACGACGCACAGGCTCAGCCGCGGACGCTCGCCGGGCTCCTCATCGCGCGCAGGCACCAATAGCCAGGTCGCCGCAGAGCCGGCTGTGACGAAATCCTTGCAACCCGTCAGCAGCAGCCCGTCCAGACGAGTCAGCATGTCGGCCGGACGCAATAAACGGTTCTCGGTGGCGCACAACGCACCGAGCCCCTCTGGCGCGGCCGGCCAAAGTCGCCGCAACGCCGCCTGATAGCCCGCCAGAAAGGCCAGGCCCGGCGTGGCCGCCAGTCGGCCACCCAGCACTGCCAGCGCGAAAGGATCCTCCGCGCTTCGCGACCGCAGATCGGCGAACCAATCCTCCAGCGCAGCAGGCGGCGGCAGGCGTTGCAGCGGGACGAGCAGCTCATGCCAAGACATCGAATCTCACTCCATGGGTTCAGCGAAGGGATAGCCAATGGCAATCACCGTCATCCAAGCATCATCGATCCGTAACAGTCATGACACTGCCTCTGCCTAGCCTGAGTCGGCATCACTGATTGACGGAACGCCAACCATAACAACCAAGCGCTCCGAATGCATTGCCACGCCAAGGCTGACCAGGAGACAGGGTATGACCACCATCGCTTTTCCTCGCACCACGCGACGCCTGCAAGCAGAGCGGCTGCACGGCCAGGCCGCGCTGCTCGAAGCCCAAGCCTTGCGCTACCGGGTGTTTAGCAGCGAGTTCGGCGCGCAGCTGCAAGGCGCCGAAGCTGGATTGGACTGCGACGACTTCGACGCGCACTGCAGCCACATCGGCGTGCGCGATCTCGATAGTGGCGAACTGGTCGCTACCACACGCCTGCTCGATAACCTGACGGCACGCGGACTCGGGCGCTTCTACAGCGAAGAGGAATTCAGCCTGCAGGGTCTCGCGGAGTTGGACGCACCGATACTCGAGATCGGTCGTACCTGCGTGCATCCGGCCTACCGCAACGGGGCGACCATCGCCGTGCTCTGGAGCGCGCTGGCCGATGCGCTGAACCAGGGCGGCTATCGCTACCTGATGGGCTGCGCGAGCATTCCGATGCGCGACGGCGGCGTCCAGGCTCAAGCGATCATGCAGCGCCTGCGCGAGCGGTATCTGTGCACCGAGCTGCTGCACGCCAACCCGAAGAACCCATTGCCCACGCTGGAGCTGCCGGACAATGTGATCGCAGAAACCCCGCCGCTGCTCAAGGCCTATCTGCGACTCGGGGCGAAAATCTGCGGCGAGCCGTGCTGGGACCCGGACTTCCAGGTCGCCGACGTTTTCATCCTGCTCAAACGCGACGAGCTGTGCCCGCGCTACGCACGCCACTTCAAGGCGGCCGTCTGAATGGGCAGGCTGCGCTTGTATCTGCGACTGACCCGGCTGTGTGGAGTGATTGCAGTCGGGCTCTCGCTGGCGAGCGGATTGAAGTTGCTGTCCTTGCTCCGACTCAGGCCATCCCAAGGGATGCGCCATCGGCTGTGCCGCTGGTTTCTCGCACGGCTGGCCGCAGCGCTGCCGTACGAGGTTCGGCTGACCGGCAAGCGCCCCGCTCAGCCAATGCTATGGCTCTCCAATCACCTGTCCTGGACGGACATTCCGCTGCTTGGGATGCTGCAGCCGATGACTTTTCTGGCCAAATCCGAAGTACGTCAATGGCCATTGCTCGGCTGGCTCGCTGCCGAGGCGGGCACGCAGTTCATTCGGCGTGGAAGCGGCGACAGCAGCACGCTGAATCAGTTGTTGAGCGCCGAGCTAGAGCAGGGTCGCAATCTGCTGATTTTTCCCGAAGGCACAACCACGGACGGCACGATTCTGCGCACCTTTCATTCACGATTGCTGGCGTGCGCGATCGAAACCGGCACACCGATCCAACCCGTGGCAATCCGCTATTTGCGCGGTGGCGAGGCCGATCTCATCACGCCGTTCATCGGTGAAGACGATCTGCTTTCGCACCTGTTCCGGCTGCTGGCGGTCGAGGTTGCAGTCGTGGAAATACAGCTGCTGCAACCCATCGACAGCTGCGGCATGGAGCGCAACCGGCTGGCACGCACCTGCCACACGGCCATCTCCGACGCGCTGTACGACGCAGCCACGCCAGCATCCGTGGCGGCCTGATGTAAGCCGAGCGCAAGGAAGCGCTGCTAGACTCGCCGCATGAACTATCTCGCACATCTGCATCTCGGCGGCTCGCAGCCCGGCGAGATGCTCGGCAGTCTCTACGGCGACTTCGTCAAAGGCCCCTTGCAAGGCCGCTGGCCTGCCGACATCGAAGCTGGAATACGCCTGCACCGGCAGATCGACGTCTATACGGACAGCCATCCCTTGGTGCTGCAAGCCAAGCAGCGCTTTCCCAGTGAGCGGCGGCGTTATGCGGGGATATTGATCGACCTGTTTTTTGACCACTGTCTGGCCGCGCACTGGCATGACTATGCCGAAGAACCCCTGCAGCGATTCACCGCGCGGGTCTATCAGGTGCTACATGACGAGGCCGAGCTCCCCGGCAAGCTCGCATTTATCGCGCCCCGCATGGCGGCTCAGGACTGGCTCGGCAGTTACCGGGACTTCGCCGTAATGGAGCAGGTGGTGGCCGGAATGAGTCGACGACTGTCGCGCCCGGAAGGGTTGGCGGGCGGGGTCGCCGAGCTGGAACGGCTATACCTGCCGCTCCAGCAGGATTTCCGCGAGTTCTATCCGCAGTTGCAGGATTTTGCGCGGCTCAAAGGCACCAGCCGGAGCGCGGTAGATCAGCTGAAATAATCGGCGCTCGCCGCGAAATGCACTCAGCCCCGTAGAGCTGCAGCGAAGCGTTCCAGCCAAGGCTCCGCATCGTTTTCAGGTGTTACCGTTTCGCTGGCATCGAGACGCAGCATGTCCTGCACCTCGCGCACGCCCAACTCGGCATACAGTTCTCGGACTAGCTCACCGGCGCCGCAGAAGGTATCGCCATAACTGGCGTCGCCCAGCGCGATGACGCCGCCCGGCAAGCCCTGCCACGCCGGGAACTGATCGCGAATGGCCGAATACAACGGGACAAAGTTGTCGGGCAATTCACCCATCCCAGTGGTGGCCGTCACCACCAGCAGCGCTTGCGGCGCGAAGTCGACGATCTGCGCCAGTTGCGCACGCGGGTCGTGCCAGGTGTCGAAACCCGCCGCTTTCAGAAATGATGCGGCATGGCGAGCGACGTCTTCGGCGGTGCCGTAGACCGTACCGGAGAGGATGGCGACTTTCATGGTGGGCTCCGTTGCGAATTGAAGCGAAGCATTATGCCGTATTCGGCCTCTGTACCCGACCGCGCGATCTACACTCGCCATCAAGGCGTGCTGCAAGGAACTGATTGACGAAAACATTGTCGCAAGGCCGTCCTGGTAGAGGATCTCGCGGCGCCGAGGCACCGGAGCGTTCAAGGCATGGGTAGGCCTGTCCTGCTGCCCTTGAGGGGGAAATCGGGATGGCAAAGAAAACCGTTCTCACCAGCGCCGAGCTGGCGTACATCAACGAACTCGTGAGCGGCTCGCCAGTCGAGCCGGGTGAAGCACGGCCCGGCTTTCGCGTGGACGGTGGCGAGAAGGCCAACGGACTACTGTTGCAGCTTGCAGCAAAAGCCAATCTGACGCTTGAAGCCGAGCTCGAAGACTATTGCATGTCGTTTCCCCTGCAACTGAACCAGGACGAATTTCAGGCGATCCAGCTGCAGCTTGCACCGCCGACCATTTACGAACGCGGGCCGGTGCTTCGCGCCTGGCGCTTGCACCTGGATGAGCCCCTGCCGCTGCTTTCCAACGACGGTAACGAAACCGCGCTGAGCGTTCATGAACTGTCCCCTAATGGCCTGCTGGTGGACGCGGGACCAAAACGGAAGGCGCCCAAGCATCTTCACCTGCACCTGGCGCTTCCGGGTGAGGGCTCGCTCGAGATCGACGCACACCGGATTCGCGAAGCCGAGGGCGGCATGACCGCCTACGAAGTCGAATACCCACGGGACAGGGACGCCGAGCGCATTCGCTCGTATCTCTACGAACAGCACCAGCGCCTGCATCCGGAGCTGCAGCCGGAACTCCCGACGGAAACGCTCGCCGACGCGCCCGAACCCTCCTAGCGGCATCGCAGCGTGCCGTTTGCGAGTACGTCGGCTAAGGTACGGTAGCGCGCCCTAAGGTAAGCTGACGGCCATGCGTACCCCCTCGACAGCCGAACCTCAGTGAAAAGCATGCCCCAACCAACGGCCCCGATCCTGATTACCGGCGCCAGCCAGCGCATCGGTCTGCATTGCGCAGAGCGACTGCTTGATGATGGCCAGCCGGTGATCGTCACCTACCGCACCCCCCGTCCCAGCCTCGAACGATTACGCGATCGCGGCGCAGTGACGCTGCAGGCGGATTTTTCCGGCGCGGCAGGCATCCATGCCTTCGTGGCGGCGCTGAAACAGCAAACCCGCGCCTTGCGCGCGATCGTTCACAACGCCTCGGACTGGCATCCCGAGACACCGGGAGAGGAAGCCGAGGTATTCCAGCGCATGTTCGAAGTGCACATGCTCGCGCCCTACTTGATCAACCTCCATTGCGCCGAGCTGCTGCGACACGGCGGCGCGGCGGACATCATCCACATTGGCGACGACGTCACCCGCGCAGGCAGTAAGAAGCACATCGCCTACGCGGCCAGCAAAGCCGGACTGGACAACCTCACCCTTTCGTTTGCGGCCAGCCTGGCGCCAACCATCAAGGTCAACGGCATCGCGCCGGCCCTGATACAGTTCAACGAGGGCGACGACGAGGCGTATCGGCGCAAGGCGCTGGCCAAATCCGCGCTAGGTATCGAACCCGGCGCCGAAGTGATCTACCAGAGCCTGCGCTATCTGCTGGATAATCCCTATGTCACCGGCACCATGCTGACCGTCAACGGTGGCCGTCATCTGATCTGATTGCCAAGGAATCCCATGCCTAGACTGGAACCCGCCATGGCGCGCATCCGCGTCAAAGACCTGCGACTACGCACCTTCATCGGTATCAAGGAAGAGGAAATCCTCAACAAGCAGGACATTCTGATCAACCTGACGATGCTTTATCCGGCGGCCGACGCCGTACGCGACAACGACATCGAGCACGCGTTGAACTACCGCACCATTACCAAGGCCATCATCCAGCACGTCGAGGACAACCGCTTCGCCCTCCTCGAACGGCTCACCCAGGAGATCCTCGATCTGGTGATGGCGCATCCACAAGTGCGTTACGCCGAGGTCGAAGTCGACAAGCCACACGCATTGCGCTTCGCCGAATCGGTATCGATCACCCTGGCCTCCCATCGCGACTGAACCGCCGCATCAGTCGCTGCCGTAGGCGATGGTGGTCATCAGCGCACGGTCGCCGCTGCGGGCATCCAGCCGGGTGTGCTGGACGACCACCGGCACACTCGAAACAAACACGCTGGCGTAATCGGTCTCGCGGGGCACCCTCTCCGGGACCTGCAGATCATCGAAACGAAGATGCAGCGTGCGCCGCCCGGGCACCCTTATCTGGTATGGGCCGGCCGGTTCGCGATCGGCGAAGTAGAGCGTCAACTCGATCATCGCCTCCAGCGGACCCGCATTGAGAATGCAGGCCGTCTCATGACTGCGCAGCGCCGGCTCGTCGGGCTTCGGTCCCAACGCTGGCAAGTAGCCCTCGGCAATTACCCAATGTCTTTTTCCGATCACGTCCGATCTCCTCTGCTGAATCGTTGGCTGGCCAACCTGTTCAGCGGAGGCGGATCTGCACGCTAAAGTTCCCTGCCGGCATCTGGCTCAGGGCCTCCGTGGGAGGTTATGATCCAGACACGTCTGCAATGCCGAGACCCATGAACATGAACGATCAAGAACGCACCGAACTCGAAGCCGCCGCCTTCCGCCGCCTGGTCCAGCATCTACGCAGCCGCCCGGATGCCCAGAACATCGACCTGATGAACCTGGCCGGTTTCTGTCGCAACTGTCTGTCGAAGTGGTACAAGGCCGCCGCCGATGACCTGGACATCGAAGTCAGCATCGACGAAGCACGCGAGGAGGTCTACGGCATGCCCTACGCCGAATGGAAGAAGCGCTACCAGAAGGACGCGACGCCCGAGCAGCAGGCCGCCTTCGACAAGAGCCAGAAGTCATGACCAGTCTCAGAGACTTCCGCGCCAGCCTGCGCAATCGCAACCACCCCTTCAGCGAGACGCTGGCCTTCATCGCCAATGCCTATGATTACCAGCCAAGCCGCTTCTTCAACGGCGACGTGGAAAACGCCGCCGGAGAAAACGAAGGCTCGTGCAAGACGCTTGGATTGGCCGTACTGGAAGGCTTCACCACCGAAGAGGCGCTGCTGGCGTTCGGTGAGCATTATCAAGCGGTGCTGGAAAACCCCAGCGGGACTGACCATCGCAATATCCGGGCTCTGATGGATACCGGGCTCCCGGGGGTGCGCTTCGATCAGCAGCCGCTGAGGCGTAAACCGATTCACTTCGACGAGAAATAAGGCAATAAAAAAGGGCCGGCCAGGCACTCGGGGGAAGGCTTGATAGCGGACGGCCCTGAAACAACGAAGCGTTTTCGAGGCCAAGTCTGATCGCCAGGCGCAACGCCGGCCATTGTTCAATCTCCATTGCCAGCATAAGCAACCGCTATTGGACAGCCCAAGCCGCCGCCGGGCTTTTCCCGCCCGGATAAAGCCGGTAAGGTCCGGACCGTCCCATCCGGAGTGTTCCCTATGCCCATCGCCGCCCTTTCCGGCCCGCAGTACCTGCGCGAAGGTCTGAAACTGATTTTGAGCCCGGGGCTACGGCTGTTCGTCATCCTGCCACTGACGGTCAACCTGCTGCTGTTCTGTGGGCTCATCTATCTCGCTCTACGCCAGTTCAGCGGCTGGGTCGATGCCTTCATGCCGAGTCTGCCGGAGTGGCTGATGTTTCTGGAATACATCCTCTGGCCCCTGTTCGTGGTGCTGGTGCTGCTGATGGTGTTCTTTACCTTCACCCTGCTCGCCAACATCATCGCCGCTCCATTCAACGGGTTTCTTGCCGAAAAAGTCGAAACGGTCGCGCGCGGCGAGGACAGCTCCCCGCCGTTCAGCTGGGCCGAGCTGCTGGCGATGCTGCCGCGCACCATCGGTCGCGAAGCACGCAAACTGGCCTATTTCGCACCTCGCGCGATTGCGCTGCTGATCCTTTCGTTCATCCCTGTGGTCAATCTCTTTGCCGCCCCACTGTGGCTGCTGTTCGGCGTCTGGATGATGGCGGTGCAGTACATCGACTATCCGGCAGACAACAACAAGATGAGCTGGATCGAGATGATGGCGTGGCTGCGTCAGCGGCGCTGGAAGAGCCTGAGCTTCGGCGCGGTGACCTATGCTGCGTTGCTCGTACCTGTGCTTAACCTGCTGATCATGCCGGCGGCGGTGGCCGGTGCGACGCTGTTCTGGGTGCGCGAGGGCGGAAAGAAGCATGTGGTGCCTGCTACACCGGAGTGAACTGCGAATCGCTGGGCTGTCTAGATCCGGACATCCTCGGATTCAGGAGACTCGCAAATGGCACTTCGCGCATTGGCGATAAATTGCACGCTCAAGCGATCCCCCAACGACTCGTCTTGCGGCCTGCTGCTAAGCCAGACCGAGCGCGAACTGGAAAAGTTCGGTGTGGCCTGTGAGCAGATACGCGCGGTGGATTTCAACATCGAACCGGGCGTGACCTCCGACGAAGGTCCGAACGACGCCTGGCCGGCGATCCGCGAAAAGATTCTTGCCGCCGATATCCTTCTGCTGGGTACACCGATCTGGCTGGGTCATCCTTCCAGCGTATGCCAACGAGTACTCGAGCGGCTCGATGCCTTTCTCGGCGAAGTGGATGAGCAGCAGCGCATGGTGTCTTACGGTCGAGTCGCCTGCGTAGCCGTGGTGGGCAATGAGGACGGCGCCCACCACGTGGTGGCCGAGTTGTTTCAAGGCCTGAACGATGTGGGCTTCAGCATTCCCGCCAATGGCTGTACCTACTGGGTCGGGCAGGCGATGGATTCAATTGACTACAAGGACCTCGATCATCCCGGTGAGAAGATCACCAAGACCAACGCGATGCTTGCACGCAACGCTGTTCATCTGGCCAAGCTGCTCAAGCAAGCGGACTATCCAGGCGCGTCGGGCTAGCACGATTGCACCGGTGCCATCCTTGGGGCCGGTGCAACGCGATCCTGCGAAGCGGCTCGATCACCGCTTCAATGATCGCAGGGGTCAGGCCAGGGTCTTCAGCGCCTCACGGCTGAACGGCAAAATGTCCTGCATGCGACCTTCCCGGACTTTCAGTGCCCAGTCCGGATCGCAGATCAACGCACGTCCCACCGCTACCAGATCGAATTCCTGCTTGTTCAGACGCTCCAGCAAGCCTTCGATATTCGCCGGCTGCGCCACCTTGTCGGTCTTGACCATGAATTGCAGGAATTCACCGTCAAGTCCCACGCTGCCTACCGTGATGGTCGGCTTGCCGGTCAGTTGACGAGTCCAGCCCGCCAGGTTGAGGTCGGAGCCTTCGAATTCAGGCTCCCAAAAGCGCCGTGTCGAACAATGGAAAATGTCCACGCCGGCGGCCGACAACGGCGCCAGGAACTCGCCGAGCGCCTCTGACGTGGTCACCAGACGTGCGGTGTAGTCCTGCTGTTTCCACTGCGAGAAGCGGAAGATGATCGGGAAACCCTCACCCACTGCGGCCCGAACGGCTTCGATCAGCTCGACGGCGAAGCGTGAGCGATTAGCCAGACTGCCGCCGTATTCGTCGGTGCGCTGATTGCTGCCTTCCCAGAAAAACTGGTCGATCAGGTAGCCATGCGCACCGTGAATCTCGACCCCATCCATGCCGATCGCCTTGGCATCTGCAGCAGCCTGAGCGAACGCCGCGATCACCTCCTGAATGTCCTGCTTGCTCATACCATGCACGACGACCTGGCCATCCTTGAGCTTCTCCATCGGCCCGTAGCCCGGCACTTCCGCCTCCGGTTCGGTGCCTTTGCGGCGGACGTTGCCAACATGCCAGAGCTGCGGAACGATCTTGCCACCGACCGCGTGTACGGCCTCAACCACCGTCTTCCAGCCTTCCAGGGCGTCCTCGCCATAGAAGCGCGGCACATGCGGATAACCATTGGCGGCCTTGTGCCCGACCGTGGTGCCCTCGGTGATGATCAACCCAACGCCCGATGCGGCACGGCGGCGGTAGTACTCGACGACATCGGCGGTCGGCACGCCGTTCGGCGAGAAGGACCGGGTCATCGGCGCCATCACCACGCGAGTCGGCAATTGCAGATCGCCGAGCTGGAACGGCTGAAACAGGGCATTCAAGGCAGCAGTCATTGTTATCTCCTCGTTAATTCATCGCAGAAGCAATAAAGCGACCGGTCGTCTTGCCGCTCGCTACAAAAATCAGCGGAACGTCAGCAGACGTTCCAGTTGCGTCAGAAAATTCTCCAGCGGCGCGGCGCGCGCGCCTACTTTCATGCGTAGCAGCGCACCCTCCCACGCATTGCCGACGAACTCGGCCAATGCTTGGCAATCGGTATGCGCATCGATTTCACCGACCTGTCGAGCCTGCTCGAGGCAGTTCGCTAGGATTGCGGCCGAACGCGACAGAACCGCTTCGACCTTTTGCCCTATGGGCTGGGAAAGTTCGGCCATCTCGAAACTCAGGCTGCCAATGAAGCAGTGATACTGCGGGCGTTCCTGGCGGGCGAAATGAGCGACCAGTTCGGCGTAGTAGCCAAGGATTCGCTCACGCGGACTCAGCGCGGAATTGGCGAGCGCGACCTGATAGCGCTCCAGGCGCGGCTGGTAGAGGTGCTCCAGCGCCTGCAGGGCAAAATCTTCCTTGCTGGCGAAGTAGTGATAGAAGGAGCCTTTGGGAATGCCGGCTGCCTGGACGATTTCCAGGACACCGGTGCCGTGATAGCCACGCAAGGTCATCACCTGGGCACCCTTGGCAAGGATCAGTTCACGCTTGTCGATTCGGGCTTGGTTGCTCATGGCCTGAGCATATGACCGGTCGTCTCGCGAAAACAGCATCATCCATGGCGCTTATTGCGCCGCCATGATCGCAGCGATGGAGTGACGGAAATGAACTGAATAAGCGCAGCGATGATGCCGCTGCGCAGAAGATGCATCCGGTCAGGCGAGCGCGCTTTCGATCGCCTGAATCAAGGCAGGATCGTCTGGGGCGGTACGGGGCGAAAAACGCGCTAGCACGCGACCGTCCTTATCGACGAGGAACTTCTCGAAGTTCCAACTGATGTCTCCTGGGAAGTCAGCACCCTCGCCGGCCAGGATCCGGTACAGCGGATGCCGCTGTGGCCCGTTGACCTCGAGTTTGCTGCTCAACGGAAAGCTGATGCCGTAGGTTCCGCTGCAGAACTGCAGGATCTGCGCATCGCTGCCCGGCTCCTGAGCGGCGAACTGATTGCAGGGAATACCCAGTACGCCGAAACCACGATCCAGATAACGCTCATGCAGCGCCTGCAGGCCAGCGTACTGCGGGGTCAACCCGCACTCGGATGCCACATTGACCACCAGCGTCACCTGATTTTTCAGCGGCGCTAGGGGCAACTCCTGCCCAGCGATACCGGGTAGGACCAACTGGTGGAACGCGCTCATTCTCTCTTCTCCAGAGGGTAAAAAAGCGCTTCGGCATACCGAAGCGCTTCCATAGGTCGATCATCTGGATCGAACCTTGCCGCCACTCACTCGCCTGGCGGCGAGCCGTCAGTGCTGGTGACCACCTTCGCCATGGACGTGACCATGGGCAATTTCTTCTTCGGTGGCGTCACGCACATCGACGATCTTGACTTCAAAATTCAGACGCTGCCCGGCCAGCGGGTGGTTACCGTCGACGATCACGTCGTCACCTTCGACATCACGGATAGTGACGATCTGCATGCCGCCGTCCGGGCCGGATGCATGAAATTGCATACCGACTTCCAGTTCGTCGACACCTTCGAACATAGCGCGGTTGAGCGTGGCGACCAGCTCCGGGCTGTACTCGCCGTAAGCATCCTGCGGCTCGATGGCGACCTTTACCTCGTCGCCGCCCTGCTTACCTTCCAGCGCCTTTTCCAGACCGGAGATGATGTTGCCTGCGCCATGCAGGTAAACCAGCGGCGCGCCGCCGGCAGAGCTGTCGATCACCTCACCGGCGTCGTTGGTGAGTGTGTAGTCGATTGACACAGCCTTCTTAGCGGCAATCTGCATGAGGTGAAACCTTTGCTGGGGAATGTGATACCAAAGTTTAACCGCGAGCAGCGTCGATTGCGAACCGAGCCCGGATAAACGGGACCAGCAGCAGACTTGACGAACATCCGTAGCCCCTGCCTCTGGCGGTGTCGCATACAACCTTTGGAGAACATCGGTTCGTCATGGCCTATGCCAGAATCCGCGCCGCAAGCTAAGTGATGTATTTCAACAATTAATACGCATCAGAGGAACACCGATGTCGGCTCGAAACATCCTGGTGATTAACTGCGGCAGTTCGTCGATCAAGTTCGCACTGGTCAACGAAACGCAAGCGACCTTCCCTTTGCAAGGCCTGGCCGAACGCCTCGGCAGTCCGGAAGCGGTGCTTCATTGGCAGCTGGGAGACGCCAAGCAGAGCCGAGATATCCCGGGAGCCGACCATCGTGCTGCGTTGGAGCAGCTGCTGCCACTGGCACAGGACGCTGCAGGCGGCAAGCTCGACGGCATCGGCCATCGGGTGGTTCATGGCGGCGAGCACTTCACCGGCTCCAGCCTGATCGACGAGGACGTGCTCCAGGCGATCCGCGACAGCGCTCAGCTGGCCCCGCTGCACAATCCGGCCAACCTGGTCGGCATCGACGCGGCCATTGCGCTCTTCCCAGGTCTGCCACAGGTAAGCGTATTCGACACGGCCTTCCACCAGAGCATGCCCGAGCACGCCTTCCGCTACGCCGTGCCAGAATTTCTCTACAAGGAGCACGGTGTACGCCGCTACGGCTTCCATGGCACCAGCCACAACTATGTCAGCAAGCGCGCCGCCGAGATGACCGGGCTGCCGGTCGATGACAGCTGCTGGCTGACCGCACACCTGGGTAACGGCTGCTCGACCTGCGCCATCGTCAATGGCGAAAGCCGCGACACCAGCATGGGACTGACCCCGCTGGAAGGGTTGGTGATGGGCACGCGTAGTGGCGACGTCGACCCCAATCTGCACAGTTACCTGAACCGGACCCTTGGCTGGAGCCTCGAGCAGATCGATCGCGTACTCAACCATGACAGCGGCCTCAAGGGCCTGTCAGGCCTGTCCAACGACATGCGCACGCTCTACGAAGCCCGCGTTGCCGGCCATCCGGGCGCCACGCTGGCCTTCGAGGTGTTCTGCTATCGCCTGGCCAAATCGCTGGCGAGCATGGCCTGCGCCTTGCCGAAGCTCGACGGCCTGATCTTCACCGGCGGTATCGGCGAGAACTCGGCAGCCGCGCGCAGCCGTACCCTCGAGCATCTCAAGCTGTTCAACTTCAAGCTGGACGAAGCGGCTAACGCACGCTGCACCCGCGGCGTCGGTGGCGAAATCCAGGCAGTGGGCAGCCCGCGGGTTCTGGTGGTGCCCACCAACGAGGAACGTCAGATCGCGCTGGACACCCTAGCTCTGCTTGACGCCTGACAACGCGCCGACACGGATTGCATTGCAAAATCCGGCGACCGTAAGGGGCGTCGGGTTTAGTCGATTCGACAGCGCCATCGCCCTTCGCTCGACAGGAGATCACCATGCATACGCTCTTCCTCGCCCCCTGTGGTTTTGGTGGCGGCCTCAATTCCGTCAGCCTCGGTCTGATCCGGGCACTCGAACGTGCCGGGTTGACGGTCGGCTTCTTCAAGCCCATCGCCCAGCCCTTTCCGCTCGACCAAGGCCGCGAACGTTCCTGTGTGCTGGTGGAAAACACCCTGAATATCGCTTCACCGGAGCCACTGCCGCTGGAACAGGTGGAGCGTCAACTGGCCGATGGCGAGCTCGATCTCCTGCTCGAAGACGTGGTCAGCCGTTATCAGGAAGTAGCCGCCGGCAAGGATGTGGTGATCGTTGAGGGCATGGTGCCGACGCGGGAGTTCAACCACACCTCGCGGATCAACACCCATCTGGCCAAAAGCCTGGACGCGGAAGTCATTCTGATCGCTGCGCAAGGTAGCGACACGCTCAAACGCATGGCCGAGCGCATCGAGATCCAGGCGCAGCTGTTTGGTGGTGCCAAGGATCCGAAGGTGCTCGGCTTGGTGCTCAACAAGATCAAGTGCGACGACGGTGTGCCTGCGTTCATCGATCGCCTGAAGGAACAGCTACCACTGCTCGGCACCGCGGACTTCCAGTTGCTCGGCGCCGTTCCCTACGCCGAACAACTGAACGCCCTGCGTACCCGGGACATCGCCCAGCTGCTGGATGCCAAAGTGCTCCATGCCGGCGAAGCCGAACGGCGTCGCATCAGCAAGATCGTCCTCTGCGCCCGTGCTGTCCCCAACACCGTGCAGTTGCTCCAGCCGGGTGTGCTGGTGGTTACCCCCGGCGATCGCGACGACATCATCTTGGCCGCGAGCCTGGCATCGCTCAATGGCGTCGAACTGGCGGGCCTCTTGCTGTGCAGCGACTTCGCCCCGGATCCGCGCATCCTCGACCTGTGCAAGGCTGCGCTCGACGGCGGCCTGCCCGTCATGACCGTGCAGACTGGCTCCTACGACACGGCCACCAACCTGTTCGCGCTGAACAAGGAAACGCCGGCGGACGATATCGAACGCGCCAGCCAGGTGACCGATTTCATCTCCCAGCACCTGCAGCCCGAACTGCTGCATACACGCCTCAGCGTACCGCGTAGCGAGTTGCGACTGTCGCCTCCGGCGTTCCGCTATCAGTTGGTCAAGCGCGCCCAACAGGCGAACAAGCGCATCGTGCTGCCGGAAGGTAACGAGCCGCGCACCATCCGTGCTGCGGCGATCTGTCAGGAGCGCGGAATCGCCCGTTGCGTGCTCCTGGCCAAGCCGGATGAAGTCCAGGCGGTCGCCCGCGAACAAGGCATCACGCTGCCGTCCGGCCTGGAAATCCTCGATCCGGAGCTGATCATCAACCGGTACGTCGAGCCCATGTGCGAGATGCGCAAGGCCAAGGGGCTGACCGCCGAGGACGCACGTGGACAGCTTCAGGACACCGTGGTGCTGGGCACCATGATGCTGGCGCTCGATGAAGTGGACGGCCTGGTTTCAGGCGCCGTGCATACCACGGCCAACACCATCCGCCCGGCGCTGCAGTTGATCAAGACCGCACCGGGCTACAGCCTGGTGTCGTCGGTATTCTTCATGCTGCTGCCGGACCAGGTGCTGGTCTATGGCGACTGCGCGGTGAATCCCAACCCGAGCGCTGCCGAACTGGCGGAGATCGCGCTACAAAGCGCCGAATCCGCCGTCGCCCTGGGCGTCAATCCACGCGTGGCGATGATCAGTTATTCCACCGGCACCTCCGGCAGCGGCGCCGAGGTGGAGAAAGTTGCCGAAGCCACGCGCATCGCCCAGGAGCGTGCACCCAACCTGCCGATCGACGGTCCACTGCAGTACGACGCCGCTTCGGTTGCCAGCGTCGGCAAGCAGAAAGCGCCGAACAGTCTGGTTGCGGGCCAGGCGACGGTATTCATCTTCCCCGATCTGAACACCGGCAATACCACCTACAAGGCGGTCCAGCGCAGCGCCAACGTGATCAGCGTCGGGCCCATGCTGCAAGGCCTGCGCAAGCCGGTTAACGACCTGTCCCGCGGCGCATTGGTGGATGACATCGTATTCACCATCGCCCTCACCGCCTTGCAGGCCGACAGCCAGAAAGCCTGATCCGCTGATCCGACCTGCCCGGCCCATCGCGGCTGGGTAGGTCGCAACACCTTTCGCTGGGCGTATTCGTCTTGCAGTCCAGCGCGCAATCGGTACTCTTGCCGCCTTAATTGACGGGTATACGAGCCAATCGATGCTGAATGTCCTCCCTGCTCCCTTCCGCGGCGTCCTTGCCGGCCTGACGCTGGCGCTGAATACGCTGTTCTGGTGCTGGCCCCTTTTCGCGCTTTCGTTGCTGAAACTGGCACTGCCGATCCCTCGCGTCCAGCGTGCGCTGCGCTTCGGCATGCATTGGATCGCCGAGTCCTGGATGGCGGTCAACGGCTTCTGGATGGATCAGGTGCGGCGCACGCAATGGGATGTGCAAGGATTGGAAAAGGTCGACATGCAACACTCCTATCTCGTCACCAGTAACCACCAAAGCTGGGCCGATATCCTGATGCTCCAATACCAGTTGAATCGACGCATGCCGATTCTGAAGTTTTTTCTCAAGCAGGAGCTGATATGGGTACCCGTCATTGGTCTGTGCTGGTGGGCGCTAGAGTTCCCCTTCATGAAGCGCTTCACCAAGGAGTATCTGACCAAGTATCCGGAAAAACGTGGCCAGGATCTGGCCACGACCCGCAAGGCTTGCGAGCGCTACCGGACCAATCCGGTGTCGGTATTCAACTTTCTCGAAGGCACACGCTTTACCCAGGACAAGCATGACGAGCAGGCTTCACCCTACCGCCATCTGCTCAAACCCAGAGCCGGCGGCGTCGCCTTCGTGATCGACGCCATGGGCGAGCAGCTGACCGCACTGATCAACATCACCATCCACTACCCGGACGGCAATCCCAGCTTTTGGGACCTGCTCTGCGGCCGCATCGGACGGGTAGTGATGCGCATCGACTCACGGGCCATTCCGGCCGAGTTCCTGCATCGCAGCTACGATCAGGACGAGCGCTATCGACTGAACTTCCAGGAATGGGTCAACGAGCTTTGGAGCGACAAGGACGCCCTGCTCGAAACGCTACATCGGCAATACCCGCCGAGTCGCTGACGGCCTAATCGCGCACCTGGTGATCGAGCTTCGCCCAGTCGACCGTCCGCGGAAACGCCAATGCATCCTCGACGGCCAATCCCGGCGCTACCAGAAAGCCCTGCATCACTTGGCAACCATTGGCAATCAGCCAATCGCGTTGAGCCGCTGTTTCGACGCCTTCGGCGATGACTTCCAGCCCCAGGTTGCGCCCCAGGTCGATGATGGTGCTGACCACCGCGGCATCGCGGGGCGAATCGAGCATATTGGCGATGAACAGGCGGTCGATCTTCAGCGTATCCAGATCGAAGTGCCGCAGGTAGGCCAGTGACGAATAGCCCGTGCCGAAGTCATCCACCGCCACCCTTACGCCCAGCTCCCGCAGTTGCCGGAGCTTGTCGCAGCTCTGCTCCAGATCCTGCATCAGCGCACCTTCGGTGACCTCCAGTTCCAGCTGGCGAGGATCAAGCTGGGACTCGTCGAGCAGGCGACGCAATTCATCGATCAAGCCGACCCGGCCGAACTGAACCGGGCTGACATTGAAGCTCAGGATCATTTTTTCACCGAATCGCTCACGCCAGTCACGACATTGAGCCAGGCCCTCGCGCAGAGCCCATTTACCGACCCGGTCGATCAGCCGCGTTTCTTCCAGCAAGGGAATGAACACGTTGGGTTCGACTTCACCGCGACCGCTGTAATCCCAGCGCAGCAGAGCCTCGAAGCCGCGTAGCTCGCCTGTTTCGAGCACGATCTGGGGCTGGTAGACCAAGCCGAAGCCATTGCGGTCGATGGTGCTGCGCAGATTCTCCTCCATCATCAGGCGCGCATGGGCGCGGCCGTTCATTTCGTTGGAGAAAAACCGATACTGCTGCCGTCCGTTGCGTTTGGCTTCATACATGGCCATGTCCGCTGAACGCAGCAACTCCTCGACGCTCTGGCCGCAATCCGGAAAATGCGCGATACCGATACTGGCGCCGAGCGTCACGTCGGTACCGCCGATGGTATGCCGGACCGAAATCAGCTCGATGAGTTTTTCCGCCACCTTGGCAGCGTCTTCCGGATGATCGAGCGAATCCAGCAATGCGGTGAACTCGTCGCCGCCCATGCGGGCAATAATGTCGTAGGGCCGCATGCAGGTTTCCAGCACCCGCGCCACGCGGCAGAGAATCTCGTCGCCCGCATCGTGCCCCAGCGAATCGTTGATACGCTTGAAGCCGTCCAGGTCGATGTAGAGGATGGCCATGCGCTTGCCGTTCCGGTCAACCCTCGCCAAGGCCGAATCCAGCGCCTGGTGGAAGCCCCGCCGATTCAGCAAGCCGGTCAGCGAGTCGGTCACCGCCTGGGTTTCCAGCTGCACGTGCAGATTGCGCACCACCGACATGTCCAGGGCGATCACCACCATTGATCGCTGTTGACGAGGCAGTGGTGACGCAGACAAAGCCACCGGCAGCGTGCCGCCGTTGGCGGTATACAGCTGTGCCTCGTGCAGACGGAAGGTATTGCCGCTACGCCATTGCTTGTAGAACTCGGTGTCGCGCCAGGCTTCGGGCATTTGCGGCGCGGCGAGATGATCGACCAATGCCGTGCCCTGTAGATCGTCGACGCTGGTGTGCAGCATCTGTGCGATCGCCGGGTTGGCGAAGTTGATGTAGCCATCCTCGCCCACCACCAGAATGCCTTCGGCGGCGTTGTTCAGCACCGAGGCGTTGAATGCCCGCGCGCTGTCGAGCTGCTGGGTCAGCAATTGCAGATCGCGCCGGTTGTGCTCGTGGCTGAGCAGCGTGTTGATCTTGTGCTTGAGCACCTGTGGATCGAAGGGTTTCAGGATGAAATCAACCGCCCCCGTCGCATATCCCCGCAATACCGACTCACGAGTATGCGCGATGGCCGAGACGAAAATGATCGGGGTGTAGCGCGTGTGCGGGCTGCCACGCATCAGGCGAGCGACTTCGAAGCCGTCCATACCTGGCATTTGCACGTCCAGCAGTACCAGCTCCACATCCAGATCGAGCAGCGCCTGCAGCGCGGCTTCGCCGGAATTGACCGTGTGCACCTGCCAGTCGCCGTCGCCCAGCAAGGCCTCCATCGCAACCAGATTCGCCTCGCGATCATCGACGACCAGCAACGTCCGGGTACGAGGCTGTGATTTGGCTTGTACCCGGCCCATCACCTGACTCTCCTACCCGATGCACAGTTGATTCCGACCACGATGGCGTCGATAGAGGCGCCACTCCGGCATGAACAATGCGTCACACACTTCTCCTTCATGGGCTCTCGCCAGGGCCATCAGCCTGCTCGAGGCAACGCCGCAGCAGGTCGACCAACCTGGGATTTTCGACCGGCTTGAACAACACATCGTCCGCACCCGCGGCGATGCTTTGATCCCTGACGGTCGGATCGTCACCAACCGCCAGTGCCACGATTGGCACCTGACAACCATAGTCGTTTCTGAGCTGCCGGATCAGTGCAGGACCGCCATTGTCCGGCATAGCCATGTCCACCAATGCCAAATCGAATGCATCTTCATCGAATCGTTCAAGTGCCTCGGAACGCGTGGTGGCCGGCACCACCTGCAGCCCCTGCTCGTCGAGCATGGCGCTGATGGAATAGATCGATCGCACATCCGAATCCACCAGCAGCACCCGCTGACCCAGTAGAGGATGTTCCACTTCATCCATGCCCAGCGGCGCAGGCTCGGCTGCGGCGGGCTTCAATGCATCTTCCATATGCTCCAATTCCTCTGTTTTTGACAACGCAACCGACGAATAGCGCCGAAGTCGCTGTAGATTCTTTTCCGAAAGCGGTTCACGGCTGTTCAATATCACACGCACATCTTTCAGCGAGCGCAGGCGATCCAGCGCTTCGAGCAGATCCAGGCCATCCTCGCCGGGTAGATCGAAGTCGATGATCAGCACCGTGAAGCTGTGCTCGGCATAGGCCAGCCTGGCCTCCTCGCTGCGCCGGCACTCGGTAACCCGGTAGCCGAGACGCTCGAAATGCTCACGCAGTTGCCGACGCCGCTCAGGGTCGGTCTCGACCAACAGCAATCGCATCGAACTGATTTCCTGACGCGCCAGATCGATGAACAGCCGCTCCAGCTCCGATTGAGCCACAGGTTTGAGCAGGTAGTGCGAGCCGTCATCCGACCAGCCTTGCGGCTGCGGTACGCAGGAGATGATGTATACCGGCGTGTCCTGGTGCCGAGAGTCGGAGCGCAGCACACGATGAACCTGCCAACCGCTGATGTCCGGCAGCAGGATGTCGAGAATGACCGCCGCGAAGCGGTCCTGCTCGAGTGCCTCCAGCCCCTCTTGCCCGGTACCGCAAATCACGCTGGGGAAACCATGGGATTGCCCAACCTCAGCTACCACCGAGGCGAAATCGGCGTCGTCCTCGACAATCAATAAACCGCCGCCCTGGCCGCGACGCTGGGACGGCCGTAGCGTCCGGACCTCCGTGGTCGTCGCCAGTTTCAGGGGCAGTTCGACGGTAAAACTGGAGCCTTGGCCCGGCGCACTCCTGAGCCGGATGCCGCCGCCGAGCACTTCGGCCAGCTGCCGCGCGATGGCCAGGCCAAGTCCTGTGCCGCCGTACTGTCGGCTGATCGAACCATCGATCTGCTGGAACGCCTGGAAGATCCGTTCATGTTGGTCTTCGGCAATGCCGATGCCGGTGTCGGTCACGCAGATCTGCAAAAGATCTTCGCCGACGGGATTTTCGGCAGGTTTTTGCGAGACATGGATGTCCACGGAGCCCTGCTCGGTGAACTTCAAGGCGTTAGTGATGAGGTTACGCAGGATCTGCTGCAGACGGGCGCGATCACTGATGATCGAGACCGGCACATCCGGGTCGATTCGAGAGCCGAGGGTCAGGCCGTTCTGCTCGGCCATCGGCTCGAGTCCGGCCACCAACTCAGCCAACAGCTCGGCCAGGTTGACCGGCTCCGGCTTGATCTGCATATGACCGGCCTCGATCTTGGCCAGATCAAGTACATCGTTAATCAGTTGCAGCAAGTCATGACCGGCACGATGGATGATGTCGGCATGCCGCACCTGCTTTTCGGTCAGGTTGCTCGCGGCGTTCTGCCGCAACTGGTCGCTGAGGATCAGGATGCTGTTGAGCGGCGTGCGCAGCTCGTGGGACATGTTGGCGAGGAATTCGGATTTATAGCGGTTGGCGACGACCAGCTCATTGGCCTGATCACGCAAACGCCGCTCGGCGGCCTTGCGGTGGCCGATATCGATCACCACGGCCTGCACCAATTGTTCTTCACCGCTGCGCAGCGGTGACAGGCCAACCTCCACGGGCAATAGATGACCATCCCGATGGCGACCGAACAGTTCGCGGTTTTCGCCCAGACGGCGTGATTCAGCATCCTGCCCGAAACGGTAGCGCACCTCGTGATAGATCTTGCGCATCGACTCGGGGATCAGCAGTTCGACCGGCTGACCCAGCAGCTCTTGCCGGCTATAGCCGAACAGCAGCTCGGTTTGCCGATTGACCATGACGATTCGACCGTCGTGGTCGAACAGCAGGAAGGCGTTCGGCGACGCTTCGACCACATTGCGAAACCGCTCTTCGTCACGCTTGCGCTGCTGAAGATCAACCAGGTTGAGCAAATGATAAATGGCGTTATCGCGCCTGAAGCTGGTCAGGCTCAGCGAAACCGGTATCGGCGTGCCATCTTCGCGTAGCGCCTGGCTCTCCTGATGAGTGGCCTCCAACCGCGGTCCACCGGTGGAATCTACCAGCGCACCGGGAACATAACGATTGAGGCGCTCACCCGCGAGCAGGCCGGCGCTGCTCCCCAGCAGTGCCGCGGCGCTCTGGTTCGCCAGCTCTATTCGGCCCTGGTCGTTACACAGCAAGGTTGCCACCGGCAACTGCTCGATCAACTGACGAAACCAAGCCTCGCGCTCCTGCAGCTGCGCACCTAACGCCTGACTGCTGCGCAGTGCGCGCTCGCGCAAATACAGGTAGCCACCGATCAGCAGGGAGAATAGGATCGCGGCGGTCATGGCGGCCGCCAGGTTGAAGGCCCCGCTGCTTCTGTTCAGGATGGCTTCGTATTCGGGCGTGCTGCCCACCTGCAGCTGCCAGCTGCGACCGTACATGTAGATATTGCGGGTGCGATGAAAGCGCGCATCATCGCTCACCGCCGCTCGGCCCACCAGCAGCGGTTCGTCTGGTATGGCGGCGTCGAACAGCTGCAGCTGGAACAGCTTGCTGCGCGACCCCAGCACACCTTCCATCAGATCGGTCAGTCGAAAAGCCCCGTGCAACGTGCCGGCAAAGGCTGCTTGGCGCTCTTCCAGGGTCGTGACGGGAGCGCCGACCCGGTACAGCGGAAGGTAAAGCAGAATGCCCACCTGGGCGTTCTGTTCGGTTTCCTGCTTGAGTCGCAACGGTCCGGTGAGCATCGGCGTGCCAATGTTGCGCGCCGCCATGATGGCTTCTCGCCGAGTCTCTTCGCTCAGCATGTCGAAGCCCAGCACGCGACGATTGCGCCAATCGAGCGGGTGAATGAAATCCGTAATCAGATACTCGTCGCGATCGCCAGCCGGGTACATACGAAAATTGCTGCGACCCTCGTTACGCATCTCCGTGAGCAGTGAGGCCAGGTTATCCGCACGCACGTATCGAGCTAGGGCGATCGCCTGGATGCCGGGGTAGAAATCTTGCAGTTGAAGCTGATCGGAAGCCCGGTTCCAATCGTCCAGACTGACGGTATCGCTGCCAACGAAAAGACCGGCTAGGCCACGCATGACCATCTCGTACGCGCGCATGCGCTCGCGCAGGTTGCTTTCGACGTCATTGACCGCCAGATTGAATCGTTGCGCCTGCTCCGCGCGGATCCGTGCTTCCTGTACCTGCCATTGCCAGACGACCCATCCTCCAAGCCCGGCCATCAAGGCCAACGTCACGACCAATGGCAGCCAAGGCTTACGAGAATGGAGAGCAGAACGATCATCCATTCGACCTCCTCAATGCCACCACATGGCTCGTTTGTCACCAGCTTCAGAGTCGTGGATTGCCGAGAGGTTCAATGACAGATGAAGAAAAGAGGGAAAAATGACGTCACTTAAATGGCATAGACGAGCCGTTGCGGCTCGCCTATCAAGGTCGTTTACAGAGGGCGCAGATTGATCTCTACACGCCGATTCTGTGCACGCCCAGCAGCGGTATCGTTGCTGGCGATCGGCTGGCTCGGACCGGCCCCGAAGGATGAGATTCGAGACGCGGCCACGCCGTTGCCTTCCAGGTAGGCGGCAACGCTCCGCGCACGACGGTTGGACAGATCCTGATTGAGCTGTAGCGAGCCCGTGCTGTCGGTATGACCAACGATGTCGATGCCGTTCTTGTTGAATTCCTTGAACACCTGAACCAAGGAGTTCAGGGTCGGGTAGAAGCTGCTGGAAATATCTGCCGAGTTGCTCGGGAAAGTGATGTTACCCGGCATGATCAGCGTCAGGTTGTCGCCCTCGCGCTGGACCTGAACCCCGGTGCCCTGCAGGGTCTGGCGCAGCTTGGCTTCCTGGGTATCGACATAGTAGCCATAGCCGCCACCGGCGGCGCCGCCGACCGCCGCGCCGATCAGGGCGCCTTTGGCACGGTCCTTCTTGCTGGAGGTAGCGGCGCCGATCACTGCGCCGCTGACCGCGCCGATGCCACCGTAGATGCCCGCCTTGCCCGCTTCTCGTTCGCCGGTGTAGGGGTTGTTGGTACAGCCGGCCAGCAGTGCGATGGTGGCGGCGAATGCGGTCAGATTGCTGAGTTTTTTCATGGTGACTTCCTTCATCTGCGGGACGCCAGCCTGCCGGGACTACACGTCCGCAGGCTGAAATGCGCCGCTAGGTTAACACTCAGCCAGCAGTAGAACCGGAACGTGCCGACGAACCCACGACGAATTAAGCACGGACAAAAGGGTTCTCTCGCATCTCGTCACCCAACCGCGTTTGCGGTCCGTGCCCAGTGATGACAGTCGCGTCCTCGTCCAGGCAGTACAGCCTCTGTCTGATCGACCGCTCGATGGTGGCATAATCGCCACCCCAGAGATCGGTCCGGCCGATTCCACGGCGAAAAAGCGTATCCCCGGCAACCAGCAACTTCACGTCAGGGAACCAGAAGCACATCGAGCCCGGCGTATGGCCCGGCGTGTGGAGCGCGACGCCACAGCCGCAGGCCAGTGCCTGATCGTCGGCCAACCAGCAATCCGGGGCCGGCACCGGCGTATAGGGTACCCCGAACAGCCGGCACTGCTGCTCAAGACTGTCCCAGAGGAACTGGTCGTCCTTGTGCAGGTGCAAGGTGGCGCCGGTTCGCTCCTTGATCTGCCCGGACGCGAGGAAGTGATCCAGATGCGCATGGGTGTGAATGACATTGACGACCTTCAATCCCAGGGCATCGATTCGCGCAAGGATCACCTCCGGATCGCCGCCCGGGTCCACGACGACGGCCCGGCCCGTCAACGAATCGCCAATGATCGTGCAATTGCATTGCAGCGGACCGACGGGAAAGGTTTCACTGATCAACGTATGGCCTTTGTCTAGCACCTTGACTCCTCAGGTAACCGAATTTTTTCCGCAAAACAGCCACTACTAACCTATACGGCACACGCAGACGTGTCATTCAGACGGAGAGCCGAGCCATCGACATAGCGGATCTGCAGCGCATCTTCGATGCCCTGCCTGGAATCGTCCTCGTGGTTGCCAACGATGCCGACTACACCATGGTCGCCGCCAGCCAGGAGCGCTTGCGAGCGACCATGGCGCGTCGTGAAGACATCATTGGCCGCCCGCTGTTCGAGGCCTATCACGGCGGCGACGCCTCGGTGTCAACGTCCCCCGGCTACGATCTGCTGCGCGCATCGTTGGCGGAGGTCGCGCGCACCGGACGCCTACAACACCTCAAGACGGTCGGCTATCCACTGCGGCGTCCGCACGGCGAAGGCACCCGTGACGAAAATCGCTATTGGGACGTGGTCAATGTGCCGGTGCTGGATGAACAAGGCCAGGTCAGCTACATCATCCACCAGGCCGAAGACGTCACCGAAAGCCTTCTTGAGCAGGAGTCTGCGGCGCTACGCCTGCGCGAGAGCGACGAGCGCCTGAACGCGGCACTGCTGGCCTCCGGCACCGGTACTTTCTATTGGGATCTGCGCAACAATCGCCTGGACATGGACCTGCCCATGCAGCGCCTGTTCGGCCTGGAGGGCCTGACCTCAGGCTGGCTCAACGACCTTCTCGACACGATCCACCCTGATGATCGGGACAGCATCGCCCAGCAGTGCGAGCGCTGTGCACGCTACGGGGACGATTTCGAGATGCAATTCAGGGTCAGACTGCCGGAGGGCAACGAGCGCTGGATATTCGACAAGGGCCAGACCTTCACCGACGCCAACGGCAGACCCTCATACATGGTCGGTGCTTGTCTCGACATTACTCAGCACAAGCGTACCGAACGAGCACTGCACCGCCTCAACGAAACCCTCGAGCAGCGCGTCAACGCTGAAGTCGCAGCACGCGCCAAGACTGAGGCGGCGCTGCGGCAGTCGCAGAAAATGGAAGCGGTCGGCCAGCTGACCGGCGGCCTGGCGCACGATTTCAACAACCTCCTGGCGGGCGTAATCGGCTCACTGGAGCTGCTATCGGTTCGCCTGGATCAGGGCCGCACCGACGACCTGCAGCGTTATATCCGCAGCGCGCTGACCTCCGCCACTCGCGCGACCGCGCTCACCCACCGCCTGCTGGCTTTTTCACGACGCCAGACGCTCGACCCCAGCCCCACCGATCTCAACACCCTGATAGAAGGCATGATGGAGCTGCTGCAACGCACCATCGGGCCAATGGTGAGCTATTCGACGCAGTTGTCGGACGAACTCTGGCTCACCCTCTGTGACACCAACCAGCTGGAAAACGCCTTGCTGAACCTCACCATCAACGCCCGCGATGCGATGCCTGATGGTGGTCAGTTGACGCTGATCAGCGAAAACCTGCGACTGGACGAGCCGCTCGCCCAGGAAATCGGCCTGCAATCCGGTGAGTACGTCGCACTCGGCGTCCGCGATACGGGCGTCGGCATTCCTCCGGAAAAGCTCGGCTACGTCTTCGATCCGTTCTACACCACCAAACCTCTGGGCGAAGGTACGGGGCTCGGCTTATCCATGGTCTACGGCTTCGCCAAGCAATCGGGCGGAGGCGTGCGTATCGAGAGCACGGTGGGCGAAGGCACCAGTGTCTGGATCTACTTGCCCCGCCACCACGGCCAGTCGACCAGCCTGCATGCGCCGTCCACTACGGACCTGCCACCCGCTTCGGTCGAAGGGCGTACCGTTCTGGTGGTGGATGACGAACCAAACGTCCGTATGCTGGTGACGGAGGTGCTGCAGGAAATGGGGCTGAACACCCTGGAAGCGGCGGAAGGTCCCAGCGGCCTGCGCATTCTCGAGAGCGATGCACATCTGGATCTGCTGATATCGGATATCGGGCTGCCCGGCGGCATGAACGGGCGGCAACTCGCCGATGCCGCCCGGGAAAAGCGGCCGTCCTTGCGCGTGCTATTCATCACCGGCTACGCCGAGAGCTCGGTGCTACAGCGCAGCAACGCCTCGTACGACTACGAGGTCCTGACCAAGCCGTTCAGCATCTCGAACCTCGAAGACAAAGTCCGCAGCATGCTGGAGCCCGGTCAGGAGCCAGACGACGCCTAGCTCCTTTCCCGTCTCGTTGCTAGATCGAGGAGATGGCGTGACTGCCCTCTTCCAGCCAGCGCGCGATGTCGACCCGGATACGCTTCTTGTCCAGCTTGCCGACACTGGTCTTGGGAATGTCAGCTACCACCGCGATCTGCTGCGGAATCGCCCACTTATTGATCTGCCCCTGCTCCACCGCAGGCTCGAGAAAGCGCTGCAGCGTACGCGCATCGAGCTGTTTGCCCTCGCACAGCACAACCAGGGCGAATGGGCGTTCGCCCCAGCGCTCGTCAGGCACACCCACCACCGCCACGTCGCGTACAGCCTCGTGACGACTGATCAAGCCTTCAATCGCCAGCGAGGAAACCCACTCGCCGCCGGTCTTGATGACATCCTTGATGCGATCGCGAATGTCGATGTTACCCATCTCGTCGACGGTCGCGACGTCGCCGGTATGCAGCCATCCGCCAGCCCATAGCTCTTCGCTCTTTTCAAGATTGCCGGCATAGCCCTGAGTCAGCCAGGGCGCCCGAAGCACCAACTCGCCCTGGGATACGCCGTCGGCTGGTAGAAAACTGCCGTCCGGTGCCTGGATGGCGGCATCGACCAGCACCACCGGCACCCCAGCCTTGAGGCGGTAGCTAACCTGCTCGTCCTCGCTGGCCTCACGCAGCTCATCATTGATATGGGCACCGGAAATCAGCGGGCAGGTTTCCGACATGCCATAGGCAGCCACCAGCTGCATGCCGCAGGCACGGGCTGATTCGTAGAGACCACGGGTCAGCGCACTGCCGCCGATGGTGATTTTCCAGCCGTTGAAGTCCGTGCCCTTCGCCGCCTTGGCGTTGAGCAGCATCTGAACGATAGTCGGCACGCAATGCGAGAAAGTGACCTTCTCCTTGCGCCACAGCTCGATCAGCAATTCTGGATCGTAGCGCCCAGGATAGACCTGCTTGAGGCCCATCATCGTCGCCACGTACGGCAGCCCCCAGGCATGCACGTGGAACATCGGCGTGATCGGCATGTAGACGTCGCCCGCCGCCATCAGCTGGGGATTCTCGCGACAGCCGACCGTTATCGCTCCGGCAAGGGTATGCAGGACCAACTGGCGATGGGTGAAATAAACGCCCTTGGGATCTCCGGTGGTGCCGGTGGTGTAGAAGGTCGTCGCCACCGAATTCTCATCGAAGTCCGGGAAATCGTAGTGCGGCTGCGCCTCGGCAAGCAGGCTTTCATACTCGCCCACGCAGTTGGGCAGATCGCAGGTCTTGTCATCGGCATCGGTAATCAGCAGCGTTTTATCGACCGTGGTGAGCTGCCCGGCGATCGCCTGATACAGGGGCGCGAATTCGCTGTTGACCAGAACGAAGCGATCTTCGGCATGATTCATGGTGTAGAGAATCTGCTCCGGAGACAGGCGCACGTTGATGGTATGAACCACCGCACCAATCATCGGGATGGCGAACATACATTCGAGGTAGCGATGACTGTCCCAGTCCATGACCGCCACGGTGTCACCCGCCTTGACCCCGGCGGCGGTCAGTACGTTGGCGAGCCGGGCAATGCGCTGATTGAGGGTGCGATAGTCGAAACGCACCTGATCACGGTAGACGATCTCACGAGTGCGCTCATAACGCTGGCCCGACAACAGCAGGCTCTTGATCAACAGGGGATACTGGTAGGCATTCGCGGCGGGTTTGATCACTCGGGTCTGCAACATAGGGCTTCCTGTTATTGATGTTATGAGAGGCACGCTGGACACGGCGTCGGATGTTCGCCGCGCAAACCGTCGCGCGGCGTCCCGAGTCGACAGTCAACCTGGCCGTCGTTCAACGCGTCGAGGCCCGCTGTGTAACAGCCGATTGCATAACCCGGCGATCAGGCAATCTCGCTTGCCGCCAGGCGGACGCCAAGGCCGATCAGCACCGCGCCGGTGACCCGATCGAACCAGTGCCCCATGCGCGCGAAGCCTGCCCGCACGCGCTCGCGGCTGAACAGCCAGGCCACCAGGCAGAACCACAAGCCGGTAGCGAACGCCAGATATACCCCATAGCCCGCCTGAACGGCGAGTGGGGTATGGGGGTCGATAACCACTGTGAATAGCGACAGAAAAAATAGTGTGGCCTTGGGATTCAAGCCGTTGGTAACGAAACCCACCGTAAAGGCACGTCTGCAAGATTGTGCTCCGCCAGTGCCGGGCGGTGGCAGATCGCCGACCGCAACGGGCTTGGCGCGTAGCGCTTGAACACCGAGATAGAACAGATAACCGGCTGCCAGCCACTTGAATAGGTTGAACAGCACGATCGACTGCGAGACGATCAGGCCAATACCAAGCAACGAATAACCCACGTGTAGCAAAATACCGCTGCCCACACCGATAGCCGTCCAGCTGCCGCTGCGCTGACCACGGGTCACACTTTCACGCACGACCACCGCAAAGTCCGGCCCGGGACTGGCCACAGCAAGCAGATGAACCAGCGCCACGGTAAGAAACTCCATCCAATACATCTAGCGACTCCGCTATTTCCGGGGCGGGACATCCGCCCGCTGATTCATACGAGTAAAGTCCATGAGCAATCGCCGCGCTGTATTCCTCGATCTATCCCCACTCGACCAGGGCGACCTGGACCTGGCTGCGCTGCGGTCGACCTTCGATGAACTGAGCTGCCATGCGCAGACCAGCGACTCGCAGATCGTCGAACGGCTGCAGGGCGCCCAAGTCGCCATCGTTAACAAGGTGCCACTGAACGAAGCAGCGCTCGCCGCCTGTCCGGAGCTCAAGCTGATCCTAGTAGCCGCGACCGGCGTCAACAACATCGACTTGGTCGCCGCCAAACAGCGCGGCATCGCGGTCTGCAACTGCCAGGCCTATGGCACCGCCACCGTGGCCCAGCACACCTTGATGCTATTGCTCGCGCTGGCCACACGGCTACCCGATTATCAAGGCGCCGTCGCCCGAGGTCGCTGGCAGGAAAGCGGGCAGTTCTGCCTACTGGATTTTCCCATCGTCGAGCTCGCCGGCAAGACCCTCGGCGTGCTCGGTCACGGCGAGCTGGGCAGCGCCGTCGCCAGACTGGCCGAGGCGCTGGGCATGCGGGTGCTGACCGGCAACCTGCCTGGCCGCCCGCCACGCGCCGACCGCCTGGACCTCGACGAACTGCTGCCACAGATCGACGCCCTGACGCTGCATTGCCCGCTGACCGAGCAGACACGCGACCTCATCGGAGCACGCGAGCTGCGATTGATGAAGCCCACGGCATTCATCATCAATACCGCCCGTGGCGGCTTAATTGATGAACAGGCGCTGGCTGACACATTGCGCAGCGGACATTTGGGCGGCGCCGCCACCGATGTGCTCACCAGCGAGCCACCCAGCAACGACAACCCACTGCTGGCTGCGGACGTGCCGCGCCTGATCGTGACGCCACATAGCGCCTGGGGCAGCCGTGAAGCACGGCAGCGCATCGTTGATCAAATGTGTGAAAACGCCGAAGCGTTTTTCGCCGGCGCGCCGAAGCGTCAGGTCGGCTGACGCTTCTGCTGCCAGGGACAAGACTGCTAAGCTCGCCAGCTTTTGTCCGGAGGCATCATGGACCCCCGAAGCGAAGTACTGCTGCGTCAGGCCGAACTCTTCAGCGGCGAGCTGTTGCTTGCCGGGCTGCCGGCCGACGACCTGCTCGGCCAGCTGCCCGGAGCCATCGGCTGGAGCTGGCACGCAGGCGAACAGCAGTGGCTGCAGACTCGCTTCGCCGGGCGCTGCACATTCGGTGTCGAGCCCCCATCGGCCGCGTTCGACGCTGCCGTGCTGTTTCTGCCCAAGTCACGTGAGCTGACCGATTACTTGCTGAACGCGTTGGCGGCGCGGTTACCGGGACGTTTGCTGTATCTGGTCGGAGAAAAGCGCGCAGGCGTCGAGCGCGCCGCCAGACAGCTGTCGCCGTTCGGCGAGGCTCGCAAGCTCGACAGCGCCCGCCATTGCCAATTGTGGCAGGTCAAGATAGCGAACAGTCCGCCGGCGCCCGAGTTGGAAACCCTTGCACAGCGCTTCGAACTCGACCTGGCTGACGGCCCGCTGCAGGTCGTCAGCCTGCCCGGCGTGTTCAGCCATGGCCGACTCGATCGTGGCACCGCTCTGCTGCTGGAACGGCTCGACGATCTGCCTACCGGCCGGCTGCTGGATTTCGGCTGCGGTGCAGGCGTCATCGGTGCGTCGCTGAAGAGACGTTATCCGCAAAGCGAGGTGGTGTTGCTGGACGTCGATGCGTTCGCCGTCCAGAGCAGCCGCATGACGCTGGCAGCCAACCAGTTACAGGCCCAGGTCATTGCCGGCGATGGCATTGACGCGGCGCCAGACGACTGCGCTGCGATCATCAGCAATCCGCCGTTCCATCAGGGCGTGCATACCCACTACGCCGCCAGCGAAACACTGCTGCAACGTGCCGCCAGTCATCTGCGACCCAACGGCGAGTTGCGCCTGGTAGCCAATGCCTTCCTCAAGTATCCGCCACTGATCGAGGCCCATCTGGGCCATTGCGAGACGCTGAGCAATGCGGAGGGCTTCCGCATCTACCGTGCACAGCGCGCCTGATCGACTTGCACTACACGCCGCGCTTGGGCAAACTCGCGCCCGTCCTGGGGGAGTAGTCTCCGGCGAGCGCCCTGCTCGCCTGGCATGCGTCAACACACTTGGTCCACAGACCATGGCGCATGCGACCCGCGCGGCCTGTTCACGCAGCCTCGCCTGGTTTGACAAGACCCATGACACGTACACCTGACCCGGGGCGGGCAGGCGGTGCGTGTCATGGTGATTTCGTCGACCCGCCCCCGCAAGGAAGTTCGCTTGGAATCGTTCTACATCCCAACCCTGATCGTTGCTCTGGCCGAGATCGGCGACAAGACGCAACTGCTCGCCCTGCTGCTGGCGGCCCGCTATCGGCGCCCGCTGCCGATCATCTGGGGTATCGTCGTCGCCACGCTGGCCAACCATGCCGCAGCCGGAGCCGTCGGCAACTGGGTTTCATCGCTGGTCTCTCCGACCATTCTCAGCTGGATTCTCGCCGCCTCCTTTGCCGCCGTGGCGCTGTGGACGCTAGTACCGGACAAACTGGAGGAAGACGAAGCCTCGCGCGGTCGGCGCTTCGGTCCCTTCGCTGCCACCCTCATCGCGTTCTTTCTGGCGGAGATGGGTGACAAAACCCAGGTCGCAACCGTCATGCTCGCTGCGCAATACCCCAATTTCGTCTTGGTAATCATCGGCACCACCCTGGGCATGCTGATCGCCAACGTACCGGTGGTACTGGCTGGAAATTTCGCAGCCGATCGCATGCCCCTTACCCTGATTCGCCGTGTTGCCGCCGCTGGCTTCGCCGCGTTGGCGCTGTATGCCGTCTATCAGGCCCTGACCTTGAGCGGCACGCTTCCAGTCTGATACGCAGCGCAAATTGCCATGTCGCCGGTGCTGTTAGAGTGGGTCTTCACCGCATTCTGGCGGCACTTGAGGGGAGCAAGCGGCATGTCACCGGAGGAACGAAAACGGAGGGTGCAGCAGCATATCGACCTGAGCTGGAGTAAAGGTCGTCTGGCACTGGCCGAACAACTGCAGAGTCGTTACTTCAGTTACAGGAGCTCGTTCATCGCACAACCGGTCAACAGTGCCGGTTTCGGTCTGATCGTGCGCGAGATCCGCCAGGCGCTCCCGGACCTCGAAGTAGTGGTGGATGAATGCCTCAGCGAAGGCAATCGCGTAGTCACCTCAAGCACCCTATTCGGTACGCTGGAAAAACCGGTGTTCGGCCTCGCGCCGAGCGGCAAGATTCTCACCGTCGCCGCCATGTCGATCTGGACGCTCAACCCCGGAGGCGACATCGAGGAAATCAACACGCTGTTCGACCTCGAAAGCGCGCGTAAACAACTGGGCATGGACAGCCCCATCCCGGTAACGCTGCCACCGACCTGATCCGGGCGATGACAGCTGCCGCCCTCAGCGTCGCTGCTGGTACAGCGGCATGACCTTCGGAATGTTCTGTTGCAGCGCCTGCGTGCGGCTGCTCGAAGACGGGTGCGTGCTGAGGAATTCCGGCGGGGCCGAGCCACCGGCAGCGGCCATCTTCTGCCACAGGCTGACCGCCGCATTCGGGTTATAGCCAGCGCGCGCCGCCAACTCCAATCCAATCAGGTCGGCCTCGTTTTCGTTACTGCGGCTATTAGGCAACGTCATCAGGTATTCAACGCCCATGTTGGCGAGCTGCAGACTGCCATCGCCAACCCCGAACGCCGAACCGATCTGTGTAGCCATCTGCACGCCGTAAGCCTTGGACATCGCCTCGCGGCCGTGTTCGCGCAGCGCGTGGGCGATTTCATGGCCCATCACCGCAGCGATCTCGTCGTCGGTCAGCTTCAGCTTTTCGATTAGCCCCGTATAGAAAATGATCTTGCCGCCCGGGCCGCAGTTGGCGTTCAGTTCCGGACTGTCGATGACGTTGACGTCCCAGTCCCATTGCGCCGCGTCCGGGCGAAAGGCCGGTACTTCGGCGATCAGCCGTTGAGCGATGGCATTGACGCGTTTGCTGATGGCGCTGTTTTTTTCCAGCATGCCCTTCTTCGACGCCTCGCTCAGGGTCTGCTGGTAGGACTGGGCATACATCTGATTGACCTGTTCGGTCGACAACATGCTGAACATGTACTGTTTGCGATCGACCCCGACCGCACCGCCACTGGTGGTATTGACGGCCTGACAACCGACGAGCACGGAGGTCGCCAGAAAAAGAGCTAATGGATGCCGCTTGAGCATGTCGCGTCTCCCGTTGATTCTGCGCCGTATGCTAGAGCGAGCCCGGCGGCCGAGCAACCGGCCTGCTTGGCTTGCGGCTAGTTCACCGGTGTCAGGCATTCTGGAGCATCCAGTTTGGGGTCATTGACCAAGGTCGCCAGGGGGCGCTCGCGTAGCGCCGGCTGCGGTGCGGCCAGCAGGGACTGCAGCGCCTCAGGCGAGCTCTGCGGATCGAGCCAGGCGGCCATCGCAGCCTGATCCAGCATCAATGGCCGCCGCTGATTTGCTGCGGGCAGCGTCACCACAGCCGCGCTGAGGTAGGTATGCCCGTGCACCGGATAGGCCTCCCAGATGGCTGCGAAATACAGCAGCGAATCTTCTCCAGTCATCCAGTAGGGCCGTTTGCGAGCGGTGCCGCGCCATTCGTAAAAGCCGTTGGCGGGCAGCACACCCCGGCGCAGGCGATAGGCGTCACGAAACATCGGCTGCTCGGCCAAGGTTTCTGCCCGCGCCTGCGCTGGCGTCCGGGTGAAATCGGTCAACCAGGCCGGGGTTAGCCCCCACCGCACACTGTCGAGTTGCAGCACGTCGTCGATCTGCCGCAGCAGCAAGACCGACGCACCGGGCGACAGGCTCCAGTGCGGTTGTTGATCGGCGGGAAAACCAGGCAGCGCGGCAAAGGCCGGGCTCCAGCGAAAAAGCGCATAGCGGCCACACATGGAAACGGAACTCGTAGGAGAAAGATCGACGGCGCCGGCCTCAGGGCACGGCTGTGGCCATTGATTCGGCCAGTATCAGCAGATGAGCTCGCCCGGATAGCTTTCCGGCTCGTCACCCGGCAGCGGCTCGGCGCCATTGTACTCAGCGATCAGCCGTCGCGCGCGCTCGGCCTGCTCATCGTCGACCATCAACCCGAGCAGACCGGCAGCCGGCAATTCGCCCATCGCACCGATCAGGTGCCGCCCGCTCAGAAACACCTCGATGCCCTCGGCGATCAACATGCCGCGCAGCATCTCGGCCTCGAGCAGGTCGCGCGGCTCGTAAACGCGCTGCACCTATTCATCCTCCCGCAGCACATCGAGTTGCCAGTCGGTACCGTCGGTCCGTAGATCGAAAATGATCGGCCGGCAACAGACCGGACAATCCTCGATGTAACGCTGGTCCCCACCACTCAGGTCAAGCAGCGCGTCCACTGCTTCGCCACAATAGGGGCATTGGTAGTCCTGTGATTCCAGCATCAGCGTCTCCTGCCTGACTTGCCGCTATAATCGCCGTCCAGTCTGTTGAGAATGCGCCCGTCGCGTTGCCTCCCGAAGGGCGGCCCTGCTTGGAGCATAGCGGTGTAACTCGCCGCCCGTTGCGAATGAACAAACCGGACGACTCGCGTCCTGCTCAGCGCTTGCGCCGAGACCGCACCGAAACGCCAACAGACCTAATTTCGACCCCAACATGAATGGGGTCATTCAGTTGTTTCCCTTACAGAGAGCATGATGGACGAATTCGAAGCCATCCGACCCTACGCCGACGCTGAAGTCCCTGCCGTGATGGCGCGACTGTTCGCCGACCGAGAGTTCCTCGATATTCTGGCGCACTTCCGCTTTCCGCGGCTGGCCGGCCCGATGGGCTGGTTGCTGAAACCCCTTATCGCGCAACGCCTGCGGCGCGAGTTCGCCAGCATCCATTCGGTCGACACGCTGCAGGCGCGGATCGAGATGTATCTCGAACGCACCATCGAACGAGCCACGGATGGCATCACTTATTCCGGGCTTGAAAAAATCCAGCCCGGCTGCGCCTATCTATTTCTGGCCAACCACCGAGACATCGTGATGGATCCGGCCTTCGTCAATTACGCGGTATTCCAAGCCAAGATGCGCACACCGCGCATCGCCATCGGCGATAACCTGCTGCAACGCCCCTTCGTCAGCGACCTGATGCGACTGAACAAGAGCTTTATCGTGCGCCGCTCGGTGACCGGTCGACGCGAGAAGCTCGCGGCTTACCAAGTGCTCTCCGCCTACATCAACCACTCGATCCTCAACGACGGCGAATCGATCTGGATTGCGCAAGCCGAAGGTCGCGCCAAGGATGGTGACGATCGCACCGACTCGGCAATACTGAAAATGCTGCACATGAGCCGCAAGGACGAACCTTTTGCCGAAGCCATGGCCGCCCTGCGTCCCACCCCGGTCTCGATCAGCTACGAGTACGACCCCTGCGATCAGGCCAAGGCTCGCGAGCTTTACATCCGCGCCACCACCGGCACCTACACCAAGGCACCGGGAGAGGATGACACCAGCATTGCATTGGGTATCACCGGCTACAAAGGCCGCGTGCACGTCAGCTTCGGCACACCGATCACCGACGTCCCGAGCGATGCCAAGCAACTGGCGCTCGCCATCGACCAGCAGATTCTCTGCGACTACCGCCTGTTCCCGGTAAATTATCTGGCGTACCAGATCTGGGACGGACGCGATACGGAGCTATCGATACCCGAGCTCGGCGAACTGTTCAGTCGCGAAGAAATCGCGCGTGCCGAGGCTGAGTGGAGCAAGCGCCTGGCCGCATGTCCCAGCGTGCAACAGCCTTACCTGATCCAGCAGTACGCCACTCCGGTACGTAATCAGCACAGGCTGAAGGCAGGCTTGAGCCTCTGATCGCCAAGAGCGACCCGGCGGGTGACTATGCCAGCCGGGCGAGCTCAGAAAGCAGCCAGGCCAGTGCCAGGCTGCTGAAGCCGAAGCCATAGAAAAAAGAATCGATGCGCTGGGTTCGCGCTGCCCCGATCGGCCTGGCGGTCGATGGGCTGACGCTGGCGAGCGGCGCGGAATTGGCCGCCAGCTGCTGACGCCAACGTGTCGCCAGCAACAACCAGCCACCGCTGAGCGCGATCAGTAACGCCATCGAATTGAGCACGGTGGCGAGGCTGGATAGCCCCGAAAAGTCGATATTCAGTAACAACCGAACCTCCACGAACACAAAAAATGCTGGCCCGTTATCGAGTGCCAATGCGGCTGCGGAGTCTACCGAAGCGCAACCGCCGGTTCAGCCATTTCCGACAAAGCGAAACGCAACCGACAGATGGCAATTTGCCGGGTATTTGCGCCATTTATGCAGATAGGCCCCGTCTCGATTGTTGACTTATAGTCCTCCTCAGCTCCACCCTCATCTCGTCTCGGACAACCGGAATAGAGCGTGCGCCTGAATTGAGCAAGCAGGCGGGACTGCCACGGAGTCGAGCGAACGGCAACTTGTAAGTCGCTGCGTCCCTGACGCCACTTACCGGACCACAAGGTCCGCCACTACGTTGTGGAGGTCGCTACCTGCGAACGCCGCGCTTACGGTACCCCTCGCAGGGAATCAGTTACCCAAGATCAACAGGACTAACAATGAATAAGAACATGTTAAAGACGGGGGCCCTCACAGTCTCTTTGCTGGCCAGCGCCCTGCTGGCAAGTGGAGCCATGGCGGAGGTATCCGAATCCGAGGCCGCCAAGCTGGGTGACAGCCTGACGCCCACCGGAGCAGAGAAAGCCGGCAACGCCGCTGGCACTATTCCGGCGTGGACGGGAGGTTTGCCACAGGATGCCGCAGCCGTCAGCGCCGATGGCTTCGTCGGCGATCCGTACCCGAACGACAAGCCGAAGTTCACCATCACGGCGCAAAACGTCGAGCAATACAAAGACAACCTGAGCCCTGGCCAGATCGCCATGCTCAAGCGCTACCCCGACACCTATCGCCTGCCTGTTTTCGAAACCCACCGTAGTGCTGCAGTACCGCAACGAATCTACGACGCGGCGAAGAAGAACGCGACCCATACCAAACTGGTCCGCGGCGGCAACGGCCTGGAAGGCTTCGATACCGCAATCGCCTTCCCGATTCCTCAGAATGGCCTGGAAGTGGCCTGGAACCATATCACCCGCTACCGTGGCGGCTCGGCCCGTCGCGTGGTGGCGCAGGCTACGCCTCAGGTGAATGGCAGCTACAACCTGGTCAAGTTCGTCGACGAAGTGGTCTATACCGACACCTTGCGCGACTACAACCCAGAGAAGCACGGCAACGTCCTCTTCTACTTCAAGCAGCAAGTCACCGAGCCGTCGCGACTGGCCGGCAACGTCCTGCTGGTGCACGAGACCCTGGACCAGGTGAAAGAACCCCGCATGGCCTGGATCTATAACGCCGGCCAGCGCCGTGTGCGTCGTGCCCCACAGGTTGCCTATGACGGTCCCGGCACCGCGGCCGATGGCCTGCGTACCGCCGACAACCTGGACATGTTCAACGGTGCACCGGACCGCTACGACTGGAAACTGGTGGGCAAGAAGGAGATGTACATTCCCTACAACTCCTACCGCCTGGACTCACCGAAGCTTAAATATGACGACATCATCCAGGCTGGCCACATCAATCAGGACCTGACCCGCTACGAGCTACACCGCGTGTGGGAAGTCGAAGCGACATTGAAGAACGGCGAGCGGCACATCTACGCCAAGCGCCACTTCTTCATCGACGAGGATACCTGGCAGGCCGCGGTGATCGACCACTACGACGGCCGTAACACCCTATGGCGCGTCGCCGAGGCTCATGCACAATATTTCTTCAACGTGCAGGTACCGCTGTATTCGATGGAAACCCTGTATGACCTGGTTTCCGGTCGCTATCTGGTGATGGGCATGAAGAACGAGGAGAAGAATCCGTACGTTTACAACTACGAAGCCAACTCCAATCAGTACACCCCGGCTGCGCTGCGCAATTCCGGCGTGCGCTGATCCGAGCACTTGCCCGCTCATAAAAAAACGCCCCGAGCAGTGCGCTGTCGGGGCTTTTTTTGCGCTCGACCTTTGGCTCGCTATGGCAACTGAGCACCCGTGACGGCAAGGCTTGGCTCCCAAGCATTGCATCTTCGAAGCCTTTCACAGAGTGCGTCGAAACAAAAAACCCGCATCGAGATGCGGGTTTGCGTTACCGAGGCATGACCAGTCGTTGCTGATTACTGAGCCAATACCTGGCCGATGCTCTGGTCGCGGAAAGCGCGGCTCAACGCATCGCTCAATACTTCACTGACCAACTTGGTGTTGGTCTGCTCGTTCGGGGCCATACCGAAACGCTGGTTCAGCGAGGCGCCATAACGGCCGGTATAACGACGGCCACCGTTCTGTACTTCGACCCGGAAGGTTGCGCCGATGGTTGCCTCGGTCACATAGAGCCCTTCCTTCGGCGACTGGTACTTCAGCTCGGCCAACGTCAGGGTCAACTGAGGGGCGTTATAGGCATTGGGCGACGGTGTGAAGCCGAGCAGGCGTACGGCCGCTTCGGTCTCTGCCTGAAGCTTGGGTATGACCTTCTCCTTCGGCACGATCACAGCGCTGGTTTCCGGATACAGGCCGCCACGGGTGCCCAGCGTCGCGGAGGGGCGACCGTCCACGACCCGTACCGATACCGGCTGCCCCTGCCCGACAGGATTGATGGTGCCAGTGAGCTTAGGGGTCGGGTCGAGCTGCTGCGGACTATGTGCGCAACCTGCCAGAGCCAGGGCCGACGCGGCGGCAAGACTGAACAACAGGCGTTTCAGCATGCTGTCTTTCTCCAGATGAGGGATGAATGCCGCGAAGTATAACCAGCCTTGCAATCGCCTGACAGCGGATGCGCTAAAGACCCGCCCGGGCCCGATAAGGCTGCGGTCATCGAACGGTAACGTCAGGGTGCGATAAAGCGCCGAAGCCCCCAGGAAGCCGCTTCATGACCTTGCTGACCGCACTATTCAGGCGTCCGATACGGCGCCATTACGCCCTGCTCGACGATGAGCAGCGCTGCCGCATGCTGTTGACGTCCACCCAGCGCCCCCAAGGCGAACGCTGGATAGAAGTCATGGAAATACACCTTGGATGGATCGGCCAGGCATTGCCGCAGGTGGCGCTTCGGCACGGCGCATAAAAAAGCCGCGCGGCCCGTTAAGGGCGGCGCGGCTTCAGGTACAACCGAAAGCCGTGCTTAGTCGGCCAGGCCCAGACGCTTGTCGACCACGGCGGCCACTTCGCGATACGCCACCGCGTCTGTTTCCAGGACCTTTTCGCGGGCCGGGAAGATTTCGCCAAGCTTGCGGCTCCAGGCTTCGCTTTTCGCCTGCTCCGGGAAGCATCGCTCGATCAGATCGAGCATGATCGATACGGTGACCGAAGCACCCGGGGACGCCCCTAGCAGGGCGGCGATGGAGCCGTCCCGCGCCGCCACCAGCTCTGTGCCAAATTGCAGAATGCCGCCCTTCTTCGGGTCTTTCTTGATGATCTGCACGCGCTGACCCGCCACCTCCAGACGCCAGTCTTCGGCTTTGGCTTCGGGGTAGAAGCCACGCAGCGTTTCCAGACGATCCTCCATGGACTGTCTGACCTCTTTGATCAGGTAGCGAGTCAGGTCCATGTTGTCGCGCGCGACAGCCAGCATCGGCTTGAGGTTGCTCGGACGGATCGATAATGGCAGGTCGAGCGGCGATCCATGCTTGAGGAACTTGGTGGTGAAGCCGGCATAGGGCCCGAACAGCAGGGACGTCTTGCCGTCAACGACGCGTGTGTCCAAATGCGGAACGGACATCGGCGGTGCGCCCACAGCCGCCAGGCTGTAGACCTTGGCCTGGTGTTGCTTGACGATTTCCGGGTTGTCGCAGCGCAGCCACTGGCCGCTGACCGGAAAGCCGCCGTAGCCTTTGCCTTCTTCGATATCGGACATCTGCAGCAGCGGCAGCGCCCCGCCACCCGCGCCCAGGAAGACAAAGCCGGCATCGAGTTCACGGCTGCTGCCGTCGCGCGTGTTCTTGATTTCCACGCGCCAGCCCTTGCCGTTGCGCTCGAGGCCGGTGACCTTCTGGAAATAGGACATTTTCACGCCCGGCTTGACCGCGAGATATTCGAGCATCTGCCGAGTCAGTTCACCGAAGTTGACGTCAGTGCCGTTCAGCGCACGGGTGGCGGCAATCGGCTCGTCGACCGGGCGGCCCGGCATCATCAACGGCATCCACTCTTCCATAGTGGCACGGTCTTCGGTGTAGACCATGTTTTCGAAGGCATGATGGGTTTTCAACGCGTCGAAGCGACGCTTCAGGAAATCGATGTTCTTGCTGCCGCGAACGAAGCTCAGATGCGGCACGACGTTGAGGAAGTCGCGGGGGCTGCCGAAGCCTTCACGACCCGTCAGGTAGGCCCAGAACTGCTTGGAAACCTCGAACTGGGTATTGATGGTGACAGCTTTCTTGATATCGATCGGGCCGCCAGTGTCCGGCGTGTAGTTCAACTCACACAGCCCGGCGTGGCCAGTGCCAGCGTTGTTCCAGGGATTCGAACTTTCGACGGCCCCGGACTCCTGCAGTTCGACGATTTCCAGCTTGATGTCGGGATCGAGTTCCTTGAGCAGTACTGCCAGAGTCGCACTCATGATACCGGCTCCCACCAGTACCAAATCCACGGCTTCGCTATCGTGTTGCGTCATTAACGCGTTCTCCAGAATCACAGCATTAAACTGTCACGACCGCAGTACGCGATCGTGTAGAACCACCAGCCAGGCGGCTAGAAACGGAGTAGGTTTCCATACCGCTGCTCGGGCTTGTGCCCGAAGACAGTCACCGCTGGGTGCCTGTCCGCTGTCGGGAGAACGGCTTTTGGCCTCCTCCCTCTCGCTCCGAGGCTTCCCGGAGCGGGGCGATAGGCCTGGGCTCTACGGGACGCATGCAGCGAGAAAATCGATTGCGGCTGTCGGTTGCGCAGCCAGTCCGACGGGTATTGCGCCTCGACAGGCGCTCCGCCAGTGAAATGAAATCAGCCGCGAGCGGCCTCGATCAGCTCGATATAGGGCTCGGCCTGGCGCTGGTCAGCAATCAGCGCAACGAAATCACGCCCTTTGGCATCTTTCGCATTCAGGTCGTATCCGGCTTCGACAAAGAATCCGAGAAAACGCTCGAAATCATCGACGCGCAGTCCTCGATAGGCCTTGATCAGCTTGTGCAGCGAGGGCGGTGTTTCGTCAGCCGGCTCCGGCTCCAGAAACAAACGGATCGATTCGTCGCTGATCTCTTCGCCGATCACCTGTTTCTTGTCTTTACGCATGGTTTCTCCGGTTCGACGAGCCTTACGGGGGCGGCAGTTTACTCCGCGCAACGGTCGCACTCAACGCGCCAGCGTGCGTTGCGACCAAGGTCGTACTCGAATATCGTCGATTTATCGAGCTTGTTGCGTCGCTGCAGACGCACCTTCGAGCGCTGTGCTTATACTCGCGCTTTGCCCACAAGGAGTGTCTGGCATGAACCTTCCGCCCCTCTTCGCTGCCTGGCGTCAGGCCCTGCGCGCGGGCTACGGCACCAACGCATTGCGCGGTGACATCATTGCCGGGCTGACCGTGGGCATCATCGCCATCCCGCTGGCGATGGCACTGGCGATCGCGGTGGGTGTTGCCCCGCAGCATGGTCTGTATACCGTGCTGATCGCCGCGCCGTTGATTGCGCTGACGGGAGGCTCCCGGTTCAACGTGTCCGGCCCAACGGCCGCGTTCGTGGTCATTCTGCTGCCGATCACCCAGCAGTTCGGCCTTGGCGGACTGCTGCTCTGCACCATGCTCGCCGGGCTGATCCTGATTGCGCTCGGATTGCTGCGCGCTGGCAAGTTGATTGCCTTCGTACCCTATCCGGTGACCCTGGGTTTCACCGCGGGCATCGGCATCGTCATCGCGACGTTGCAACTCAAGGATGTGTTCGGGCTGACCATTACCGAACCACCTCAGCACTACGTGGAGCAACTGACCCAACTGGCTCGCGCGCTGCCCAGCGCACAGCCGGGTGATGCACTGGTGGCGGTGCTCTGCCTGGCGGTATTGATCATATGGCCGCGTCTGGTGCCGAAGGTACCCGGCCACCTGGTGGCACTGGTCGTCGGCGCGCTGGCCGGCATGGCACTGGAATCGTCCGGTCTGGCCGTGGCCACGCTGGGCGAACGCTTCAGCTACATGGGCGATGGCGTCTCCCATCCCGGCATACCGCCGTTTCTTCCCGATTTCGCTTGGCCCTGGCTGTTGCCGGGCCCGGACGGGCAACCGCTGATGCTGAGTTTCGAGTTGTTCCGTCAGTTGCTGGCACCTGCGTTCGCCATTGCCATGCTGGGCGCTATCGAGTCGTTGCTCTGCGCCGTAGTGGCCGACGGTATGACTGGCAGCAGCCATGACCCGAACGCCGAGTTACTGGGTCAGGGCATCGGTAATTTGATCGCGCCGCTGTTCGGCGGCATCACTGCCACCGCAGCCATCGCCCGCAGTGCCACCAATGTGCGCGCAGGTGCCTTCTCACCGCTGGCGGCGATCGTTCATGCGGGCGTGGTGCTGGTCGCCATCCTCTGGCTGGCGCCCTTGTTCAGCTATCTGCCGATGGCGGCCCTGGCGGCGTTGCTGCTCATGGTGGCCTGGAACATGAGCGAGGCACCGCATGTGCTCAAGACCCTGCGCATCGCACCTCGTAGCGACGTACTGGTGCTGCTGACGTGCCTGATCCTGACGGTGCTGTTCGACATGGTGCTGGCGGTTGGCGTCGGCCTGCTGCTGGCCGCGGGTCTGTTTATCAAGCGCATGAGCGAGCTGACCGATACCACTAGCCTGCGATCCGCCCAGAACCAGCTGCTGCAGGATCTGCCCGAGCACGTCGCCGCCTATGCGATTCGCGGTCCGTTGTTCTTCGGTGCTGCGGAGAAGGCGTTGAGCGTGCTGCGACGCTTCAACCCGGAAGTGAAGATCGTCATCGTCGATATCAGTGGCGTGCCAACGCTGGACATGACCGCTCTGGCAGCGCTGGAAAACGTTCTGCTGGACTACCGAAAACAGGATATCGCGCTGATACTCTGTGGCAGCAATGCCCGGATAAGACTCAAGCTGCGCCGCGCCGGCATCCACCTGCTCGAAGGACAGCTGTACTACGTGCGCGATCTCACCCAGGCCCGGGCGAAGGCCTTGCGCCTGCTATTAGCAAGCGCACCGACCGCCGCCGCGAGCTGATTCGCCCCGGGCCGGACCAGAGCGGGCGCGCTATCGCCCACGAAGCGCAGTCCGACCCGGAGGCCTTAACCGGCGTGCTTCTGCAGGTTGGCCATCATTTCCTTCAGCGCTTCCATGTTGTCAGCCGGGTGCGCGGCATTCTCGAAATCGCAGATCTGCTGCCAGCTGGCTGCGACGTCTTCGGCATCGAAGCCGACCTTCGGGTCGAAACCAGCCCCCAGGCTGCGCTCCCAGCGCACCTTGCCCATCCAGCCGCCGCCCACTTCGAACAGCCCGGAGGTTTCCTGGCACTGTTCGCTGGCGAGGAAGACCACCAACGGGCTGACCAGCTCGGGCTTGAGCTGCTCGAAGACCTGCGGCGGGATCAGCCCTTCAGTCATGCGCGTGCCGCCAGTGGGGGCGATGGCATTGACCAGAATGTTGTTCTTGCGTCCTTCCAGCGCCAGAGTGCGGGTCAGCCCGTAGAGGCCGAGCTTGGCCATGCCGTAGTTGGACTGGCCGAAGTTGCCGTAGATACCTGACGTCGATGCGGTGAAGATCACCCGGCCATAACCCTGCTCACGCATGTGCGGCCAGGCGGCGCGGGTTACCTTGTAGGCGCCCTCGACGTGCACGCGGTAGACCAGATCCCAGTCGGCGTCTTCCATCTTGTGGAAGGTCTTGTCGCGCAGGATGCCAGCGTTGTTCACCACCACATCGATGCGGCCGAAGCTGTCCAGCGCCTGTTGGACGATCTTGCCGCCGTCGGTCACCGAGTCATGGTTGGCCACCGCGGTGCCGCCGGCCTGACGGATTTCCTCGACGACGCGATCGGCAGCCGAGGCGTTGGCACCCTCGCCTTGGGCGCTGCCACCCAGATCATTGACCACCACCTTGGCCCCGTGACGGGCGAACAGCAGCGCATGGGCGCGGCCGAGACCACCACCGGCGCCGGTCACCACGACCACCTTGTCTTCGAAGCGAATGGCTTCACTCATCGGATATCCTCCAGCGGTTTTTGATTGGATGTGTTGTATGGGATCAGGCGAGTGTCAGTCAGGCCAAACCTGCCCACAATCAAAACCGCCACGAATGAATGCCGCGGCATAAGGCGTCGGGATGATGTCGAGTCCGGCGTCAGCGCCGCTGTCAGCCCAGCGCCGCGCGGGGGCACTTAGGACTGACACGCTGCTCGACCTGCCTGCTCGAGGCATGCAGCGAAGCCGATCGATGGGTAATTGAGGAGGTCGCTTCGCAAGATGCTAATTGATCAATTTTCGACCACCCCACTACAAACCAGACACGCAGCAGGCTAGCGCCTGGTTTCCCCACGTTATCCACAGAGCGCCCCACAGTAACGCTGGATAACAAAACGGCGCAATCCGACTGCGAGCTTCTAGCCGCAGTAACGCAAAAGAACCTTCTTAACAAGCACTTAGGACATCGCATAGCCGTTGGTCATTTCTTGATCAGCGCCAGCAATGCCAGCACCCACGCCTACTTGAGCAAAACACGAAGAGCTTATCCACAGAAGTTTGCACAGCCTTCGGGGATAAGTTTGCCCGTTACGCTATCGGAGCGATGCGAAAAAGCTACAAGGCTGGGCGCCAAGGAGCGACTAGGCTCGTTTTCAACAACCAAGGAGCGTCCCCATGCCCAGCCTCGAGATGATCCAGACCCTATTTGCCAACTATGCCTTGGGAATCAGCGGCGCCTGCATCGGCGAGCCCTACTGACGCTTGGCCCTGGAGGAAGCCGGCGTTACGCTGCCAGCCGTCCTACTGACGGAGTGAATCATGTCCCTGCAATCGATTTGCGTATTCTGCGGCGCCAGCACCGGCGCCAACCCCATCTATCGTGAAGCGGCCATCGCAATGGGCCAGACGCTGGCGGCGAACGGCATCCGGCTGATCTACGGAGGCGGCGCGGTTGGTCTGATGGGCGTGGTAGCCGATGCCACGATGGCTGCTGGCGGCGAAGTGATCGGCATCATCCCGCAAAGTCTGAAAGATTCTGAAATCGGCCACACCGGGCTGACGCGACTGGAAGTCGTTAACGGCATGCACGCGCGCAAGGCCCGCATGGCTGAACTGTCCGATGCCTTCATTGCGCTGCCGGGCGGCCTAGGCACCCTGGAGGAACTGTTCGAAGTATGGACCTGGGGGCAACTGGGCTATCACAGCAAGCCCCTCGGTCTGCTGGATATCAACCAGTTCTATAGCAAGCTCAGCCACTTCCTGGACCACCTCGTCGAAGAAGGTTTCGTGAAGCCGCGGTACCGCGACATGCTGCAGCGCAGCGAATCACCTCTAACCCTGTTGCAGCTGTTGGGCGATTGGCAGCCCAGAGCCGACAGCCGTTGGCACAACGTTTCGGCGGTTTGATTCCAAGAGTCTCCGCCGCCGGGACCGCCCTCGGCGGCTGTATGAAAAACGAACAGTTTTTTCCAGCCCAACGGGCGTGGCGCCTCCGGGACCTTTACCTGCACTTATCCACAACACTCTCCACAGTAAACGGGGATAACTGTAAGCGTGGTGCTCTGGTCTGAATAAAAATTCTTGAATATCAATGTTTAAGAGCTTGTGCATGAGACGACACTGTGCCTTGAAGCAAGCTCCTCGACAACTGATCAAAGCATGACCAGACACGCAAAGCGCTAGTGCCACATGGCCTCCGACGGTAAGCTCATAGGTTATCCACAGAACGCTGCACAGATACTCGGGATAAGTACAGCCTATGCCTGAACGAACTCCCCTCGCTCTGCCCGCTCCAACGTGCAGGCTCGATACTCTTTTTTAAACGTTGAGGAACAACCCATGTGCGTCCGACCCGTTCAGGCAGTCCAGCCCGCCCCCCTGTCGATAGCCGCGAGATGACCGCTTTTCTTGGACTGGTGCTGGTGGCTTTCGTCTGCTTCGCGCTGGTCTTCTATATCAAGCAGCGGCAATTCAACCATCCCGCGCTACGGATGCCCTACCAACTGAAGCGCCCCTTCCTGCAACCGAGCGAACAGGAATTGCTGGCATTGCTGCAGCAAGCGGCAGGCGCGGATTACCTCATCCTGGCCAAGGTACGGCTCGCCGAGGTAGCCGAGGTGACAGCGATTCCCCGACGCGCGCCCTGGTACCAGGCTGTCAACCGGATCTCGGCGGCGTGCTTCGACTTTCTTCTGTGCGACCGGGATACGCTGGAGCCTCGCTGCGCCATCGAGATGGAACAAGCATCCGAAACCAACGCCTTCCTCGATGAGCTTTGTCAGACGATCGGCCTGCCATTGGTGCGCCTGACGCCGGAAACGGCACGCTCCTATGGCGAAGTGCGCACCGCGATAGATCGGGCAACCGTCCCCCCTGCATGACGGCATCGGAGCCCTCATCGGTATCGAGCGGCTTTCACTCGACAGAATGGAATCCGGCGGCGGATCATTTGTCACACGCCCGCATCACTACCCCAAGCCGCCTCACCGTTCGATCGGCCCGTTCGAGGTACGAACAACCAGAACGCCCGCCAGACCTTGGATTTCTGGCACTTTCCCGGCTACACGGACGGCGCGACCCAGCCAGGCACCCAGGCCTGGGGCCGCCCGTGAACGACGAACCGGAGACACTCCTAAACGTGAAATCGACATGCTGCTGAAATCCCGGCTTTACTTCCTTTTCGACCTGGCCTCGCGCCTGATCCGCCGCTACCCCGGCACCATCGCACTGTTCGGCTTCTGCTCGGGCGTCGCCAGTTTCGTGCTGGTCGATCGCCAAGCCGGCTTGGCCAAGGTCATCGCCGCGGTGATGCTGGTCAGTTGGCTCTGGCTGATGCTGGAGAACAGCTTGCGTCAAGGCCTGGAACGCCGATTCGGCTGGAAGGTGCCGCGCCCGCTGTTGCGTTACGTCACGCAGATGGTGCATCAGGAAAGCCTGTTCTTCATCATTCCGTTCTTCTTCATCACGACTACTTGGAACAGCGGCCAGTCCGTTTTCACGGTGATCCTGGGGCTCGCGGCGCTGATTTCGCTGGTCGACCCGCTGTACTACAAGTGGCTGGCGCCGCGCCGCTGGATCTACCTGGGATTCCATGCCCTGACGCTGTTCGCGGTCCTGCTGACGGCGCTGCCCATCATCTTTCACCTGTCCACTCGGCAGAGTTATCTCTGTTCGCTGATCATTGCCGTGCTGTTGGCTCTGCCCAGCCTGAGGGATTTGTTTCCCGACTGGAACTGGAAGAGCCTGGTCGCGGTACCGCTACTGGCGCTCGCCGTCGGGTTTGGCGGGTGGATGGGGCGCACCTGGGTGCCGCCAGCGACGCTGTGGCTCACCGACGTCGCGGTAACCATGAGCATGGACGATGCCTCGCGCAAACCGGGTAACCGTCTTCGCCAGCTGTCCAGCCGTGAGCTGCACGAAAATGGCCTGTACGCATTTACCGCGATCAATGCGCCGCGTGGGCTGAAGGAGCGCATCTTCCACGAATGGGAACATGACGGTCGACAGGTCGAGCGCATTCCCCTGGAGATAAGCGGAGGCCGTGACGCGGGCTACCGGGCCTGGACTCACAAGCGCAACTTCCCTGCGAAGGCAGCAGGCCGCTGGCGCGTGCGAGTCCTGACCGAAGCCGGACAGACGATCGGCATGCTGCGCTTCGAGGTCACAGAGTGAACCGCCGTGCGCGCCGCAACTCGAAATTCAGACAGCCGTTATCGTGTAGCTAGCCGGGGGCGTTCATGGAATGGTGGGAAATACTCAGCCGCACCGTTGCATCGGAATTCTCTGACATTCCCGACCTCGAGCACGGGGTTCGGGTATCGATAAGACTGTTGTTGGCCGCGATACTGGGTGGCGTGCTCGGCTACGAACGGGAGTCCAAGGGTAAGGCCGCCGGCCTGCGGACCCATATGCTGGTCGCCCTGGGCGCGGCCCTGTTCGTGCTGGTGCCGCTAGAGGGCGGTATGCCGCTCGAAGATCTGTCGCGCGTGATGCAGGGCATCATTACCGGGATTGGCTTTCTCGGTGCGGGCACTATTCTCAAGGGCAGCTCCCAGCGGGACGTCAAAGGCCTGACCACTGCGGCCGGAATCTGGCTGACCGCCGCCATTGGGGTTGCCGCCGGACTGGGCCATGAAGCCACGGCCGTGCTTACAACGTGCCTCGCCATGATGATCTTTCTGCTAATGCCACGACTGGAACAGCGCACCGCCAGAAAAGCCCGGCACGATGAAAAGAAAGGCCGCGATCGCGATCAGGCCCCCTGATTGGGCGCGACGCATCATTGTTCAGCCATCAGCAGGAGTCGCACATGCAGCGCCGCTATGCCTATCTGTTCAGCACCACCCTGATGCTAAGCCTCGTTGGGTGCGGTGATACCGCGAAAGTGCCCGTGGAGTTGGGTTACGGGCCAGACCCATCACTCCCTGAACCCAACAAGTCACTGCTGCCAACCGTCAACATCGCCAAGGCGACCGGCTGGCCTGACGAAGCAAAGCCGCAAGCCGCCGCTGGCCTGCGCGTCGAAGCATTCGCGCAGGACCTCGACCATCCACGCTGGCTTTATGTGCTGCCCAATGGCGACGTACTGGTGGCCGAAAGTGACGCCCCGCCCAAGCCGGAGGACGGCAAGGGCATTCGTGGCTGGATCACGGAGAAGGTCATGGCCCGCGCCGGATCAGGCGGCCAGAGCGCCAACCGCATCACCCTGCTGCGTGATAAGGATGGCGACGGCACACCGGAACAGCGCACGGTCTTCCTCGAAGAACTGAACTCCCCGTTCGGCATGGCGCTGGTCGGAGACCAGCTGTATGTCGCCAATACCGATGCCCTGGTGCGCTTCCCTTATGAGCAGGACACCACCCGCATCGACGGTGCCGGCGAAAAGGTCGTCGACCTGCCAGCCGGGCCGATCAATCATCACTGGACCAAGAACGTGATCGCTAGCCAGGATGGCTCACGCCTGTACGTAACCAGCGGCTCGAACAGCAACGTCGCCGAAAACGGCATGGAAGCCGAGGAAAATCGTGCAGCGATCCTAGAGGTCGATCCACAGAACAAGACCCTGCGGCTGTTCGCTTCGGGGCTGCGCAACCCCAACGGCCTGGCCTGGCAACCGGACAGCGGTGAGCTCTGGACAACGGTCAACGAACGCGACGAGATCGGCAGCGATCTGGTCCCCGATTACATGACTTCAGTAAAAGATGGCGGGTTCTACGGCTGGCCCTACAGCTACTACGGCCAGCACGTCGACGAGCGTGTCAAACCGCAGCGGCCGGATCTGGTGGCCAAAGCCCTGGTGCCGGACTACGCCCTCGGCGCCCATACCGCCTCGCTGGGTTTGGCCTTCTATGAAGGCTCGCTGCTGCCGGAGCGTTACCGCAACGGTGCCTTCATCGGCCAGCACGGCTCCTGGAATCGCAAACCCCGCAGTGGCTACAAGGTGGTCTTCGTGCCGTTCAAGAATGGCCAGCCGAACGGTGAAGCCGAAGACATTCTGACCGGCTTCGTCAATGACGAAGAAGAGGCCATGGGCCGTCCGGTGGGCGTGGCCATCGACAAGACCGGCGCGGTGCTGGTAGCGGATGACGTCGGCGACAGTATCTGGCGAGTGACGCCCAGCGGCGATTGAGCAGGGGTGCGGTCGGCTGGTCTGGCTGACCGCATCGATTCACGCTAACGGGGCTCACAGCATCACAGGTAACCCGTGCGCCAGGCGAATCTCCTCTGGCGACAGCTCGACCCCATACGCCAGCAACTCGACACCAGCCTCCTTGGCATCACGCAGCGCCTCCGCATACAGCGGATCGATTTCACTGGCCGGTCGCACCGCCTCGACCCCGGACAAATTCACGCAGTACAGCTGCACCGCCCGGACCCCGTTGCGGGCCAGTGCCGCCAGTTCGCGCAGATGGCGTGCGCCTCGCGTCGTCACCGCATCGGGAAAGGCCGCCACGGCCGTGTCGCCAAAGCCGAGGGTCACGCTTTTCACTTCGACAAATGCCGGGCCACCGGCGAAATCCAGACGAAAGTCCACTCGACTGTTTTCCACGCCATAGGCCACCTCGCGCTTCAGCGCCGTGAAGCCGGCCAGTTCGCCGATCACACCGCCTAGCAGCGCCTCCTCGACCAGGCGATTGGCACGTGCGGTATTGACACAGGCCAGCCGGCCCTGTGGCGTTTCCACCAACTCCCAGGTTCCCGGCAGCTTGCGTTTTGGATCGCTGTTGCGCTGAAACCAGACCCGTGCACCTTCACCCATGCAATTGAGCATCGAGCCGGTATTGGGGCAATGAATGCACAGGTGTTCGCCGGCATCAGTGACGATATCGGCCAAGAAGCGCTTGTAACGTCGCACCAGCCGGCCCTGTTCCAAGGGCGTTGCGAAGCGCATCAGCCAGCCCAGCTCTGCAGGCCACGGGCGATGCGCTCGACCGCTTGCTCCAACTGCGGCAGATCCTGGGTATAGGCGAACCGCACATGATGCCCGGCCTGATGGCGGCCGAAATCGAGCCCCGGCGTGATGGCCACGAACTGGGTCTCCAGCATGTGCTGGCAGAAGGCGTAGGCGTCGCCGCCGAACGCACGGATATCGGCGTAAAGATAGAACGCGCCTTCAGGCTCCACGGCGATGCCGAATCCCAGTTCGCGCAGGGCCGGCAAGAGGAAATCGCGGCGACGACCGAACTCGGCCCGGCGCGCCTCGAGTATGTCCAGCGTGGCCGGATCGAAGCAGGCCAACGCCGCGTGCTGGGCCATGGTCGGCGCGCTGATGTAGAGGTTCTGCGCCAGCTTCTCCAGCTCCGGCACGGCCTCCGGCGGCGCCACCAGCCAACCGAGACGCCAGCCGGTCATGCCGAAATATTTGGAGAAGCTGTTGAGCACGAAGGCCTCGTCATCCACCTCCAGCACGCTGGCCGCATCGGTTCCGTAGGTAAGCCCGTGGTAGATCTCGTCCACCACCAGATGCCCACCGCGCGCTCTCAGGGCGGCGGACAGCCCTGCCAGCTCGTCGCGATCGAGCAGCGTGCCGGTAGGGTTGGCCGGAGAGGCGACCAGCGCACCCACGCTGTCCCTGTCCCAATGGCGCTCGACCAGATCGGGCGTCAGCTGGTAGCGCACGTCGGCGCCCACCGGCACCAGCTGTGCCGCGCCTTCGATCAGGCGCAGGAAATGCCGATTGCAGGGATAGCCAGGGTCGGCCAGCAGCCAGTGCTTACCGGGATCGACCAGCAGGCTGCTGGCGAGCAACAAAGCGCCCGAACCGCCGGGAGTAATCAGCACGCGTTCGGGGTCAATAGACAGTTGATAGCGCTGAGCATAGAAGCCGGCAATCGCCTCGCGCAGCTGCGGCAGCCCCCGGGCGGCTGTATAGCGCGTATGGCCGGCCGCCAGGGCAGCCTGACCGGCCGCGACGATGGGGGCAGCGGTGGTGAAGTCCGGCTCGCCGATTTCCAGGTGGATGACGTCACGGCCCAGCGCCTGCAGCTCGTTGGCTCGCGCCAGCAGCGCCATGACATGAAAGGGTTCGATTGCACGGCTACGCGCGCTATATGACGAGGTCATCTGACCTTCCTGATGAGTACAAAACGTGAATTCTACCGAAGGTCCCTCTGACACCGCAGCCACCGTGATATTCGGGAGTAGCGCACCCCGATACGATCTGGTAAGTTCGCCCGCTTGCAGCCGCAGGGCCGGCACGGGCCGGCAGAGGGATTTCACTATCCTGCGCAATGGACATAGCGAGAGGCGTTCATCCATGCCCATTACCAAAACGACACCCAGCAACCAACTGATTCGCGCCTTCGTGCCCTACAAGGAATCCAAGGGTGAGGAGTACATGAGCGACAATATGCGCGCTCACTTCACCGGCATTCTCAACAAGTGGAAGCAGGAGCTGATGGAGGAAGTCGATCGCACCGTGCATCACATGCAGGACGAAGCGGCGAACTTCCCGGATCCAGCCGACCGCGCCAGCCAGGAAGAAGAGTTCAGCCTGGAACTGCGCGCCCGCGATCGTGAGCGCAAGCTGATCAAGAAAATCGACGAGACGCTGCAGCTGATCGAAGACAACGAATATGGCTGGTGCGACTCCTGCGGCGTCGAGATCGGCATCCGTCGTCTTGAAGCCCGCCCCACCGCCACGCTGTGCATCGACTGCAAGACGCTGGCGGAGATCAAGGAAAAGCAGATCGGTTCCTGATCCCGAACGGGGCGCTACGGCGCCCCGCTTCATTTCAGGGCTCGCGTACTGCGCACCCCGCCTCGCTGATGCTTCACCCGAGCCGGCCCCGCCATGCCATCGACCGCCTCCTGCCCATCCGCCTACGTGGGCCGTTTCGCCCCAACGCCTAGCGGCTATCTGCACTTCGGCTCGCTGATCGCCGCATTGGCCTCCTATCTCGACGCCCGCGCGGCCGGTGGCCGCTGGCTGTTACGCATGGAAGACCTCGACCCACCACGTGAAATGCCTGGGGCACAGTCGGCGATACTACAGGCGCTGGAAACCTACGGTTTCGAGTGGGACGGGCGGATGGTTCGCCAGAGCGAGCGGCTGCATACCTACAACGCGGTGATCGATCGCCTGTGGCGGGACGGCGACGCCTACGCCTGTATTTGCTCGCGCAAACAGCTGCAGCCCTTCGCCGGGCTTTATCCCGGATTCTGCCGAGACGCCGGTCGAGACCTGAAGGATTCCGCCATACGTCTGCGCGTTCCTGATCGCGAATACGCCTTCACCGATCGCTTGCAGGGCGAGTTCCGCCAGCACATCGGTCGCGAGGTCGGCGACTTCGTCATTCGCCGTCGAGACGGCTTGATCGCCTATCAGTTGGCCGTGGTGCTCGACGACGCCTGGCAGGGCGTGACCGATATCGTCCGCGGTGCCGACCTACTCGATTCCACCCCGCGCCAGCTGTATCTGCAAGAATTGCTCGGCCTGCCGCAGCCGCGTTACCTGCACGTACCGCTGATCATCCAGCCGGACGGCCATAAGCTCGGCAAGCGTTACCGCTCGCCACCGCTGCAACCGGAAGAAGCGACGCCCCTGCTGCTGAGAGCGCTGAGAGCCCTCGGCCAACCCACCGCCAGCGAGCTCGACGACGCACATCCCAGCGAGATACTGGCCTGGGCAATTCCGCGCTGGGGTGCCGAGCGCATCCCTCACAGCCGCACCCTGGCCGAAGCGCAGCTGCGCTAGGGCTGGAAGCTGGAAGCTGGAAGCTGGAAGCAAGCTTCATGTGGTTGGAACGACCGATGCAGCCGCTTTAACTGCCATTTGTGGCTTGCCGCTTGGCGCTGCTTTACCATTCCGCTACTTCCGACACGAGTTCCAGCATGTACATCTACCGACTGGTGCTGCTCCTGGTGGTGGGGATCTATCTGTTTTCCCCCGCGATCATGGACTGGTGGATCGACCCCAACGGCGCCTGGTATCGGCCCTATCTGTTGTGGCTGATCCTCATCGTGGTGACTTTCATCCTTCAGAGTCAGCGCGATGCAGACGAGCTTTAGCCTCAGCCACCTGATCCTAATCAGCGTCGCCTATCTGCTGGTGCTGTTCGGCGTGGCCTGGGTCAGCGAGCGCGGGCTAATCCCGCGCTGGGTGATCCGTCATCCCTTGACCTACACCCTGTCGCTGGGTGTGTATGCCAGCGCCTGGGCGTTCTATGGCACCGTTGGCCTGGCCTATCAGTACGGTTACGGATTCCTCGCCACCTATCTGGGCGTCTGCGGGGCCTTCCTACTGGCGCCGGTTTTGCTTTACCCCATCCTGCGCATCACCCGCACCTATCAGCTGGCCTCGCTGGCCGATCTGTTCGCGTTCCGCTTCCGCAGCACCTGGAGCGGCGCGCTGACCACCATCGTCATGCTGATCGGGATGCTGCCGCTGCTGGCATTGCAGATTCAGGCGGTGGCCGACGCCATCGGCATTCTCACCCTCGAGCCCCTGCAGGAGCGGGTCGCGTTGGGCTATTGCGTAATGATCATGCTGTTCACCATTCTTTTCGGTGCCCGGCATATCGCCACGCGGGAGAAGCACGAGGGATTGGTCTTCGCCATCGCCTTCGAATCGGTAGTCAAGCTGCTGACTTTCGGCGCCATCGGCCTGTATGCGCTGTATGTCGTATTCGGTGGCCCCCATCAGCTGGAGATCTGGCTGCTGCAGAACCAGTCGGCGTTGCAGGCCTTGCATACGCCATTGCAGGAAGGTCCCTGGCGCACCCTGCTGCTAGTGTTCTTCGCGTCGGCCATCGTCATGCCGCACATGTATCACATGACCTTCACCGAGAACCTCAACCCGCGCGCCCTGGTAAGTGCCAGCTGGGGGCTGCCGCTGTATCTGCTACTGATGAGTCTGGCCGTGCCGCTGATTCTCTGGGCCGGTCTCAAGCTCGGCGTCAGCACCAACCCGGAGTACTTCACTCTGGGCCTGGGCCTGACCGCACAGAGCGAGGCACTCACCTTGGTCGCCTTCATCGGCGGGCTGTCCGCCTCCAGCGGACTGATCATCGTCAGCACCCTGGCGCTGTCGGGCATGGCCCTCAACCACCTGGTGCTGCCGCTCTATCAGCCACCCACCGAAGGCAACATCTATCGCTGGCTGAAATGGACCCGCCGCAGCCTGATCCTGGCCATCATCATGGCCGGATACGGTTTCTATCTGCTGCTGGGCGCCGAGCAGGACCTGTCCAACCTGGGCATCGTCGCCTTCGTCGCCACACTGCAATTCCTGCCCGGCGTGCTTTCGGTGCTTTACTGGCCGACCGCCAACCGCCGCGGTTACATCGTCGGCCTGCTGGCAGGCATCAGCGTCTGGGTGGTCACCATGCTGTTGCCACTGGTGGGCAATCTAGACGGCTTCTACATTCCGCTGCTCAACGTCGTCTATGTACTCGACGACACCAGCTGGCACCTGGCGGCGATCGCTTCGCTGGCCGTGAATGTGCTGGCTTTCTCGCTGTTCTCGCTGTTCACCGAGACCAGCGCCGAGGAGCAGGCGGCCGCCGAGGCCTGCGCGGTGGAAAACGTGCGCCGACCACAACGACGCGAACTCGCAGCCGCCTCGCCACAGGAATTCGCCACCCAGCTGGCCAAGCCACTGGGTGCCAAGACCGCGCAGCGCGAGGTGGAACAGGCGCTGCGAGATCTCCAGCTGCCCTTCGATGAACATCGGCCTTATGCGCTGCGCCGACTGCGCGATCGCATCGAGGCCAACCTGTCCGGCCTGATGGGCCCGAGCGTCGCCCAGGATATCGTCGAGAACTTCCTGTCCTACAAGAACGGCGCGGAAGGTTACGTCACCGAAGATATCCATTTCATCGAAAGTCGCCTGGAGGACTATCACTCGCGCCTGACCGGCCTGGCCGCTGAGCTCGATGCGCTACGTCGCTATCACCGCCAGACGTTGCAGGAACTGCCGATGGGCGTCTGCTCGCTGGCCAAGGATCAGGAAATTCTGATGTGGAACCGAGCGCTGGAGGAGCTCACCGAGATTCCGGCGCTGCAAGTGGTGGGCTCACGCCTGTCGACCATCGCCGAGCCTTGGCAGAGTCTTCTGAGCGACTTCATTCAGCAGAGCGAGGAGCATTTGCACAAGCAGCGGTTGCAACTGGACGGCCACAGCCGCTGCCTGAACCTGCACAAGGCGGCGATTGCCGAACCCCTGGCACCCGGCAACAGCGGCCTGGTGCTGCTGATCGAAGACCTCACCGAGACCCAGCAACTGGAAGACCGCCTGGTACATTCCGAACGCCTGGCCAGCATCGGCCGGCTGGCGGCCGGTGTCGCGCACGAAATCGGCAACCCGATCACCGGCATCGCCTGCCTGGCGCAGAACCTGCGCGAGGAGCGAGAGGCCGATAACGAGATCAACGAGATCAGCAATCAGATCGTCGAACAGACCAAGCGCGTCTCGCGCATCGTCCAATCGCTGATGAGCTTCGCTCACGCCGGTGGCAGGCAGCAGGATCTTTATCCGGTGAGCCTGGCCGAGGTGGCGCAGGACGCAATCGCCCTGCTGTCGCTCAACCGAAGAGGGACGGAGGTACGCTTCTTCAACCTCTGCGACCCAAGCCACCTGGCCGAAGGCGATCCGCAACGTCTGGCACAAGTGCTGATCAATCTGCTCTCCAACGCCCGCGATGCGTCGGAGCCTGGCGGCGCGATTCGGGTGCGTAGCGAGGAATCCGAGCAGACCGTCTACCTTATTGTCGAAGACGAAGGCAGCGGTATTCCCCAGTCCATTCAGGACCGCCTGTTCGAGCCGTTCTTTACCACCAAGGACCCCGGCGAAGGCACAGGCCTGGGCCTCGCTCTGGTCTATTCGATCGTGGAAGAGCATTATGGCCAGATCAATATTGACAGCCCGGCAGACCCGGAGACCCAACGCGGTACCCGTTTCCGCATTACCCTGCCGCGGTATGTCGAGGCGACAGATGCCATTGATTGACGAAGCGATGGGCGTTGTTCGTCCGGTATCGGCCCATGAGCGACTCAGCGAACGCCCGGCCATAAAAAGGCCCGCGCGAGATGGCGCCGCAATCCTGCACGGACAGACCCACACCGCATCGCGACAGCTTGCCCAGGTCATGGGACGCGCGCTCCTGGGCGCTGCTTCCCGCCTGCCTGTAGCCGCCTTCAGACCGTCGAGAGAGTACTGATGTCACATATTCTGATCGTCGAAGACGAAACCATTATCCGCTCCGCCTTGCGCCGACTCCTCGAACGCAATCAGTACGAGGTCAGCGAAGCCGGTTCGGTGCAGGAAGCGCAAGAGCGCTTCAGCATTCCGGGTTTCGATCTCATCGTCAGCGACCTGCGCCTGCCCGGAACACCCGGCACCGAGCTGATCAAGCTCGCCGAAGGCACTCCTGTGTTGATCATGACCAGCTATGCGAGCCTGCGCTCGGCCGTGGACTCGATGAAAATGGGCGCGGTGGATTACATCGCCAAACCCTTCGACCACGACGAGATGCTGCAGACCGTAGCCCGCATCCTTCATGATCGGCAGCAGGCAGCCGTCGCTGCCCCCGCAACTTCACGCAGCGCATCGACGCCGTCGGATGCGGCGGTCGAGACCGACTCGGACAACAGCGGGATCGGCATCATTGGACGCTGTGGTCCCATGCAGGATCTGTTCGGCAAGATCCGCAAGGTCGCACCCACCGACTCCAATGTGCTGATTCAAGGAGAGTCGGGTACCGGCAAAGAGCTTGTCGCCCGCGCCTTGCACAATCTTTCCCGCCGCGCCAAGGCGCCGATGATCTCGGTCAACTGCGCTGCGATCCCTGAAACACTGATTGAATCCGAGCTCTTTGGCCACGAGAAAGGCGCGTTCACCGGCGCCAGCGCCGGACGCGCCGGGCTGGTTGAGGCTGCCGATGGCGGCACCTTGTTCCTGGACGAAATCGGCGAACTGCCCTTGGAAGCGCAGGCGCGGTTGTTACGGGTGTTACAGGAAGGGGAAATTCGCCGTGTCGGCTCCACCCAATCGCAGAAGGTCGACGTACGCCTGATTGCCGCTACCCACCGCGACCTCAAGACACTGGCCAAGAACGGGCAGTTTCGCGAAGACCTCTATTACCGCCTGCATGTCATCGCACTGAAGCTGCCGCCTCTACGTGAGCGTGGTGCCGACGTGCTGGAAATCGCCAAGGCCTTCCTGGCACGGCAGAGCGAACGAATGGGTAACGAGGCGTTGCACTTCTCCCGGGAGGCTGAGCAGGCCGTACGGCATTACGCCTGGCCCGGGAACGTCCGGGAACTGGAGAATGCCATCGAGCGGGCAGCGATCCTCAGCGAGAGCGAGGAAATCAGTGCGGAGTTACTGGGCATCGACATCGAACTCGACAACCTCGATGACGATTACGATGAGCCTTGTGCCCCGCTTGGTTCTTCCATTGCGACCAGCAACGAGCCGACCGAGGATCTTTCGCTGGAGGACTACTTCCAGCATTTCGTGCTCGAGCACCAGGACCACATGACCGAGACCGAGCTGGCCCGCAAGCTGGGAATCAGTCGTAAGTGTCTGTGGGAACGGCGCCAGCGACTGGGGATTCCCCGGCGCAAATCCAGTGCCACCGGCTAACAGATTGTTACCCACCCCACCGACACGTAACAAAAACCGGGTTCATCGGTAACGGGAACCCGGTTTTTTGTAAGCGGGCATACCTACCGAAACAAACAAGTCGTTGATTACAAAGACTTTTCAAAAACTGGCACGGCAAATGCTTTCTATCTGGCACAACAACAATAACAAGCAGACCCACAATAAGAACAAGACGTACCGGCTCTAGCAAAATAAATACAAGAAGGCAGAGGCGTAGCTAACTGATTCTTTTGGAGAGGAAATGCCAAATGGGGTTTTGCCCCACGACCAGGCCGAGAACAACAAAAACTGCCTAAGCAGTGCCTGAACTGGTTGGATCAATGATCGATGGCAAGTCAGCGACCAAAGAAATCCGTTTGCTCTTTGCTCCCAACGTAGGAGCGATTCCCGGACGCGATAGCCGAAGGGAACGGGTGACCAAACAAAAACAACAGGCCCGAAATACTAATAACAACAAAGCACGCGACATCATTTAAAGGGGGAGCTTCGGCTCCCCCTAGTGCTTTCTGGCTTTGGCCGTTGTTTTGACACCTCCCCGCGCTTCGTTCACCATCCCCTTTCCCGGTGCTAGAATCCACGCTCGTTCGTGGCTATTTCCTTCGCCACTTTGTCATTTCGCCACACAGTGCCTCTCATGCTGAAAAAGCTGTTCCAGTCTTTTCGTTCTCCCCTGCGCCGCTTCCCGCATCCCCGTCGCACACCCGAAATACTGTCCAGCCGGCAGCACTCGCTGCACCGAAACGATCTCAGCCGGCACGCCGTCAGCGTCGTCGAACGGCTTCAGCATGCCGGGTACGAGGCCTATGTCGTAGGTGGTTGCGTCCGCGACCTGCTGCTGGAGCTGGCTCCGAAGGACTACGACGTCGCCACCAGCGCCACGCCCGAACAGGTACGCGCCGAGTTTCGCAACGCCCGGGTCATTGGCCGTCGCTTCAAGCTGGTTCATGTGCATTTCGGCCGCGAAATCATTGAAGTTGCCACCTTCCGGGCCAACCATCCCGAGGCGGACGATGATGAGGACAATCATCTTGCGTCACGCAACGAGAGCGGACGAATCCTGCGCGACAACGTCTATGGCACCCTGGAAGACGACGCCCAGCGTCGCGACTTCACCATCAACGCGCTGTACTACGACCCGTCGAGCGAGCGCATTCTCGATCACACTCATGGCGTTCGCGACATTCGCAATCGGCTGATCCGCCTGATAGGCGATCCCGAGCAGCGCTATCTGGAAGATCCGGTGCGCATGCTTCGAGCGGTCCGCTTCGCGGCCAAACTGGACTTCGAAATCGAACAGCACAGCGCCGAGCCCATCGCCGAACTGGCTGACCTGCTGAACGATGTGCCTTCGGCTCGCTTGTTCGACGAGATCATCAAGCTCTTCCTCAGTGGCAAGGCCGAACGCACCTTCGAGTTGCTACTGGAATACGATCTCTTCGCCCCGCTGTTCCCAGCCAGCGCCGATGCTTTGGAAGACAATCCCGACTACGCCGGCACCCTGATCCGTAACGCTTTAGCCAATACCGACCAGCGCATTGCCCAGGGCAAGCCGGTGACCCCGGCATTCCTGTTTGCCGCCTTGCTATGGCCAGCCTTACCGGCGCGCGTCGCCGAAGCACAGGCCAGAGGCTTGCCGCCGATACCAGCGATGCAGGAAGCGGCCCATGAGCTGATCTGGGAACAGTGCCAACGCACCGCCATCCCGAAGCGCTTCACCATGCCGATGCGGGAAATATGGGACATGCAGGAGCGTCTGCCGCGCCGTCAGGGCCGCCGCGCCGATCAGCTACTGGACAATCCGCGCTTCCGCGCCGGCTACGACTTCCTTCTACTGCGCGAAAGCGCCGGGGAGCAGACCGATAACCTGGGCGAATGGTGGACCGACTACCAAGAAGCCAGCGAGAGCGAACGCCGCAATATGATTCGCGGCCTCAGCAGCAAGGACGAGGGTAGCGGAGCACCTCGCAAGCGGCGCCGCAGCGGACGGCGCAAGCGCGGCCCGAACGAAAACGCACCGGCGTCCATCGATTAAATGGAACGGGTTTACATTGGCCTTGGCAGCAACCTGGCCGAGCCTCGCGAGCAGCTGCGTGGCGCACTCAAGGCACTTGCAGCCATCCCCTCATCCCGATTCGCCGGCGTGTCTTCGCTGTACGTCAGCGACCCGCTGGGCCCACCGGACCAACCGCGCTACTACAACGCCGTCGCTGTACTCGACACCGCACTGGTGCCGCTCGAGCTGCTCGATGCATTGCAAGCCATCGAAAGAGCCCAGGGCCGGGAACGCAAGGCTGAGCGCTGGGGTCCGCGAACGCTGGATCTGGATATCCTGCTGTTCGGCGACTACCAACTCGACGGGCCACGCCTGACGGTGCCGCATTATCACCTGCACGCCAGGGCGTTCGTGCTGTATCCGCTGGCCGAAGTAGCACCTGAAACCCTGAAATTAGCCGATGGGCGACGTCTCGCCGATCTGCTCGCCGCCTGCCCTTTCGAAGGCCTGGAACGCCTGAACGAGGCCTTGTAACCAGCCGGTAACAGTTGTAACAGTCCTGGTAACACTCCCGATTGACTTAGCACGCCGCCATCGGGACTATAAGCGCCCGCTACCGGCACGCATCGATTTGGGGCGCCCCAGCGCGCTCCGAGTGCAACCGTGATCCCTCAGAGGCTCTAGGAGGACGGCATTCATGCCAGACGTAACCCTGACCACCCTGCAAGGCCTCAAGCAGAAAGGCGAGAAGATCGTCATGTTGACCTGCTATGACGCGACCTTCGCCAAGACCGCCTGCGAAGCCGGGGTCGAGGTGCTGCTGATCGGCGACTCCCTTGGCATGGTTCTGCAAGGACACGACAGCACCCTGCCGGTAACCGTTGCAGAAATGGCCTATCACACTGCCTGCGTCAAACGCGGCAACCGTGGCGCGATGATTCTTGCCGACCTGCCCTTCATGGCCAACGCGACCATCGAGCAGACGCTGGACAACTCCGCCACGCTGATGAAAGCCGGAGCACACATGATCAAGGTCGAGGGCGCGGCCTGGCTGGCCGAGTCCATTCGGCTGCTCGCCGAACGGGGAATTCCAGTCTGCGCGCACATGGGCCTGACCCCTCAGGCAGTAAACCTGTTCGGCGGTTACAAGGTGCAGGGCAGGCAGGACGCTCAGGCGCAGCAGATGATTGCCGATGCCCAGGCCCTCGAAGCCGCCGGCGCCGCGATGCTGCTACTCGAGTGCGTCCCCAGCGACCTGGCCGCCCGCATCACCCGGGCGGTCACGGTGCCGGTGATCGGCATCGGTGCCGGCAACGCCACCGATGGTCAGGTTCTGGTACTGCACGACCTGCTCGGGCTGTCACTCAGCGGACGCGCACCGAAGTTCGTCAAGAACTTCATGCAGGAGCATGACGACATCCCCAGCGCCATCGCCGCCTACGTCCAGGCGGTGAAGAGCACGGATTTTCCCGCAGCCGAACATGGATTCTCCGCATGAACGTGGTTAGGACTGTCGCCGATCTGCGCGCCGCGGTGACCCGCGCGCGTGGCGAAGGCAAGCGCATCGGCTTCGTGCCGACCATGGGCAACCTGCACGCCGGCCATGTCGCGCTGGTTAAGAAGGCCGGCCAGCGCGCCGACTTCGTGGTAGCCAGCATCTTCGTCAATCCGCTGCAGTTCGGCCCCAACGAAGACCTGGCCAGCTATCCGCGAACGCTGACCGCCGACCAGGACAAGCTGTTCGATGCCGGTTGCCACCTGCTGTTCGCTCCCAGCGTCGAAGAGATGTACCCCCACGGCCAGGCGTTGCAGACCATCGTCCGTGTGCCCGGCGTCTCCGAAGGCCTTTGCGGCGGTAGCCGCCCCGGCCATTTCGACGGCGTATCCACCGTGGTCAGCAAGCTGTTCAACATGGTGCTGCCGGACCTCGCGGTGTTCGGCGAGAAGGATTATCAGCAGTTGGCGGTTATCCGCACCATGGTCCGCGACCTGAACATGCCGGTGCAGATCATTGGCGAGCCCATCGTGCGCGCCGAGGACGGGCTGGCGCTGTCCTCGCGTAACGGTTACCTGAGCGCCGACGAACGCACGACTGCGCCGGCGCTGCATCGAACGCTGCAGCAACTGGCCGATGCCATCCGCCACGGCGAACGCGACTACCCCGCTCTGCTGGCCTCCGGTAAACAGGCGCTGCAGGCTGCGGGGTTTCGTCCGGATTACCTGGAAATCCGCAATGCGCTGGATCTGCAGCCAGCCACCGACGAACACCATGAACTGGTGATCCTCGCGGCGGCATTCCTTGGCAAGACCCGCCTGATCGACAATCTGCAGGTACACATCAGCTAATCCGTAGCTGACCGAGCCGATCATCGGCACCCGCTCTGCCCGCCCCGGTATTGATCGCACCCCGGGGTTCGGGCACACTCTGCGCCGCTTGCGCACCCGGAGGACCCCGCCATGCACGCCATCATGCTCAAGGCCAAACTGCACCGCGCCCAGGTAACCCACTCTGTGCTGGATTACGAAGGCTCCTGCGCCATCGACGGCGACTGGCTGGACCTCGCCGGCATCCGTGAATATGAGCAGATCCAGATCTACAACGTCGACAACGGCGAGCGTTTCACCACCTACGCGATCCGCGGCGAAGAAGGCTCGAAGATCATCTCCGTCAATGGTGCGGCCGCGCACAAGGCCGGTGTCGGCCATCGTCTGATCATCTGTGCCTATGCTCATTACAGCGAAGCCGAACTGGCCAGCTTCAAACCCCATGTCCTCTATATGGGCGCCGATGGAGAGCTCAGCCACACCAGCAACGCCATTCCGGTTCAGGTCGCCTGATTGATCTGGTGATTGAACAAGCCCGCAACGCCTGCCGCGCTGCGGGCTTTTTTGTGGTCAAGGGTTTCCCCTGGCAGCGTAAATCTGCAATGGTCGCAGTGTTCCGATGCCCAACGACCCTGCAAACGCGACGCTTCGGAACGCCGCGCGTTTTTGCCAGTCAGACCAGTCTCGACGGTGCAGGAAGCACCGTCGCCGCCGCGGCCTCAACCGCAGCGGTATGCGCCTGCTCCATTCAGGATGAATGCCAGCGTGCCAGCATGTTCGAATGACTGTTTGTCCCCATTGCAGGACCGCAGATAGTCCGCCAAAGCAAAGGAAGCCGCACAACCATGAGCTACTACCAGCACCCTCTCGATGCCACCGGCCTGTCGTCCTGGAAGGCCTTGGAAGAACATCGCCTGGCGATGCAGCACTTCAGCATGCGCGAGGCCTTCAAGGCCGACCCGACTCGCTTCGATGACCTGTCGGTTTCCTGCTGCGGCCTGTTTCTCGACTATTCAAAGAACCTGATCACTCGCGAGACTCGCAGTCTGCTGGTGAACCTAGCGCGCGAGGCCGGCGTCGAACAGGCTGCCCATGCGATGTTCGAAGGCGAGCGGATCAACGCGTCGGAAAACCGACCGGTACTGCATACCGCCCTGCGCCGCCCGATGGGCGACTCCGTACAAGTCGACGGCCGCAACATCATGCGCGACGTGCACGCCGCGCTGGCGCAGATGACCGACATCGTCACCCGGATCCACAACAATCTTTGGCGTGGCTTCAGCGACAAGACCATCACCGACGTGGTTAATATCGGCATTGGGGGCTCGTTTCTCGGCCCGCAGCTGGTATCCGAGGCGCTGTTGCCGTTCACCCAGCACGGTGTGCGTACTCATTATCTGGCGAATATAGACGGCAGCGAATTCCGCGAAGTGACCGCCAAACTGAACGTCGAAACCACCCTGTTCATCATTTCCAGCAAGACCTTCGGCACCCTCGAAACACTGAAGAACGCCCAGGCGGCGCGCACCTGGTATCTCGGCAAGGGTGGCACCGAGGAGAAGCTTTACCGTCACTTCATTGCGGTGACCAGCAACAAGCAGGCCGCCATCGATTTCGGTATTCGCGAGAAGAACATCTTTCCGATGTGGGATTGGGTCGGTGGGCGCTATTCACTGTGGTCGGCGATCGGCCTGCCCATTGCCCTGGCTATTGGCATGTCCAACTTCAAGGATCTGCTGTCCGGCGCCTACAGCATGGATACCCACTTCCTCAACGAGCCCTTCGAAAGCAATATGCCAGTGCTGCTGGCAATGCTCGGGATCTGGTATCACAACTTCTGGGGGGCGCAGAGCTACGCCTTCCTGCCTTACGATCATTATCTGCGCAACTTCGTCAAACACCTGCAGCAGATGGACATGGAATCCAACGGCAAGAGCGTCCGGCAGGATGGCTCGCCAGTTTCTTGCAGCACCGGCCCGGTCATCTGGGGCGGCGTCGGGGCCAACGGCCAGCACGCTTACCACCAATTGTTGCATCAGGGCACTCCGCTGATTCCAGCCGACTTCATCGTGCCGGTGGTCAGCCATAATCCGGTGGCCGATCATCATGAGTGGCTTTATGCCAACTGTCTGTCGCAGAGCCAGGCACTGATGCTTGGCAAAACCCGTGAAGAAGCAGAAGCCGAACTGCGTGCCAAGGGCATGAGCGAAGCCGAGATCCAACGCCTGGCGCCGCACAAAGTCATTCCTGGTAACCGACCGAGCAACACTCTGGTGATGGAAACCATCAGCCCCGGTCGCCTGGGTGCGCTGATCGCGCTGTACGAGCACAAGGTATTCGTACAGGGCGTGATCTGGGGAATCAACTCCTTCGACCAGTGGGGTGTGGAATTGGGCAAAGACCTGGGCAAGGCCGTCTACGGCCAGATGACCAGCTTCGATGCGCCACCGGCCGAGGATGCCTCGACGCAAGGTCTGATCGACTTCTTCCGCGGGCGTCATCGCGGCTGATCCGCCATACAAACCGGGCGGCGTCTCGCTGCCCGGCTCCCGCCTCTTCCATCGCTCTCTCTACGACTCGACGTAGTCCCGGCCGATATCCATCGACCGGCCGGGTAACATGTGCGCATCGGGTAACATTCGCCTATCCCAGACAAGCCAGACGTTCCCATGGAGTTCATCCGCCGTCATATCGAATCGCAGGTGCTCAGCCTTACCGGCCTGGCCATTGGCGGTGTCGACTACGAGAGCCCGCCGGGCGACCCGGGATTGTTCGGGCCGGATTCCGTTTGCTGGCGTGTACACGGCGATTTCACTTCGATGCTGGTCGGCGGCATCTCCGCCCTGCTACTCCAGGCGTTGCACCCGCTGGCGCTGGCCGGCGTCTGGGATCATTCGAATTTCCGCGAAGACTTACTTGGACGCCTGCGTCGCACCGGGCAGTTCATCTCGGCGACCACCTTCGGCAGCCAGGCCGACGCACAACGATTGATCGAGCGGGTTCGGGCGATTCACCTCAACGTCACCGGTCACGCCGCCGATGGCCGACCTTATGCCGCTTATGACCCCGATCTACTGACCTGGGTGCATGTCGCCGAGGTCAGCAGCTTTCTCAAGGCGCACTTGCGCTATCTCAATCCTGCTCTGTCTGGCAATGATCAGGACCGCTATTACACGGAGGTCGCGCTGATCGCCGAGTCGTTGGGCGCTCGCGACGTGCCGCGCTCGAGGCAGCAGATCGCCGACTATCTGCAGATGGTGCGCCCGCAGCTGCAGTGCGATGAACGCTCTCGGGAAATCCTTCGTGTGTTGTTCAACGCCCCGGCTCCCAGCGCGCTGACCCGGCCGTTTGGCGCACTCATGATGCAGGCTGGCGTGGAGCTGTTGCCGGATTGGGCGAGCGCCATGCTCGAACTGCAGCAGAGCCCGCGCCAGCGCCAGCTGATACAGCTGGGCGTCAGACGCACCGCACCCGTACTGCGTTGGGCGGTGCGCAGCGGCTCGGTGCACCGGGCCCGTCGACGCATGGGCCTGCCTAGCCGCTAGTGTTTTCCGCTAGACTGCGTGCCTTTCTCGCCGAGTCGCCGCGCATGCCTTCTCTAGAACAGGCGCTGCGCGCCGCTTACCGCAGCCGCGAAACGCTGCTGACTCAGCTGCATTCACAGGGCACCGACTGCTACCGACTGTTCCATGGCAGCCAGGAAGGCGCTCCAGGCCTGACAGCTGATCGCTATGGGCCGTTGTTACTCGTCCAAAGCTTTCATCAACCCCTCGAACGCAACGCGCTGCTGGCGCTGCATGAGCAGCTCTGCACCAGCCTCGGCAAATCCTTGTCGCTGGTTTACAACGACCGCTCCCAGGGCAACTCACGCATCGACCGCAACGACTCGGTGTTTCGCGCCGACCCTGCGGCGTTGGACGATCAGGTTGGCCAGGAGTGGGGCCTCAACTACCGCATCCGCGCGCGCCATAGCGGGCAGGATCCACTGTTGTTTCTCGATCTGCGCAACGCTCGCGGCTGGGTCAAAGCCAACAGCGCCGGCAAGTCGGTGCTCAATCTCTTCGCGTATACCTGTGGCGTCGGCCTCTGTGCTGCAGCCGGCGGCGCGCGCGAGGTGTGGAACCTGGACTTTGCCGAGAGCAACCTCGCGGTCGGGCGGGAGAACGGCGTACTCAATCCCGAGCTGGCCCCGATGCAATTCGTTCAGTCGGATTATTTTCCGGCGATCCGACAGCTGGCGGGTTTGCCTATCCCCCAACGACGCGCACGCGCGCTGCCCGACTATCCGCGCCTGATGCCCAGACAGTTCGACCTGATACTGCTCGATCCTCCGGCTTGGTCGAAAAGCGCGTTCGGCACGGTCGATCTGCTGCGCGACTATCAGAGCCTGCTCAAGCCCGCATTACTTGCCACGGCGGAAGACGGGGTGCTGGTCTGCTGTAATAACCTGGCGAAAATCAGCCTCGAAGACTGGCGGGAGCAGGTTTTGCGTTGCGCGATAAAGACGGGACGACCGGTGCGCGATTGCCAGGTGTTGTCACCAGCACATGACTTTCCGTCCGCCGATGGGCAACCTCCCCTGAAGGTTCTGACGCTGCAATTGTGAAGCGCAGCAATACACTGAGACCTTAGAGGAACCCGTCTGTCGTGCCATACTCCAAGGCAGTCACTGCCCGGAATGTAGATTTCGCATGCCCAACGGAATGAAGCGCGCACTCATCGGCCTGATGACCGCACTGGTCTGCTATTGCCTCCTCGGCTTCCTGATACTGCCCGGGGTCGCCCAACGTGTCGTCAATCAGCAGCTGATCCAGTACGCCACGGTGCCAGCACGCCTGGAGCGAATCGAGTTCAACCCGTTGAGCCTCGAACTCACGCTATTCAATCTGCGCCTCGGCGAGACGGATCAGCCGCAGCTGGGCTTCGAGCGCCTTTATCTCAACCTGGAATGGAGCAGCCTCTGGCGTCGCGCCTTGCAGATCGAGGACGTCGAGCTGGTTCAGCTGCACACCGAGGTGATCTTCGACAAGGATGGCGTACTCAACCTGACGCAGCTGTTCGACTTGCCCGCAAGCGAAGAGCAGCCTGAAGCGGCGGGGCGAGAGACTTTCGCGCTACGCATTGGCCGGCTTCAACTGGTGGAGGGGTCGGTCCGCTTCGCCGATCAACGGCCCGATGAGCCCATCGATTTCCTGCTCGATTCGCTCAACTTCGAGCTGTTGAACTTCGCCACCCGCTCGGATGACGCCGCCGATGCGGTACTGGTCGCAACCGGCCCTAGCGGGGCCCGTGTGGACTGGACCGGGCAAATCAATCTGTCGCCGATCAGCTCATCCGGCCAGCTGAAAATCAGCAACCTGTTGCTGAAAGACTTCTGGGCCTATGCGCATGACACCGTACCGCTGCGCCTGCAGGAAGGCCGGCTGAGTTTCGCCAGTGACTATCGGCTCGACCTTGCGCAGAGCACCGAGCTGCAGCTGAGCAATCTGAATGCACAACTGGCACCCCTCAAACTGGACACCCCCGATGGACAGCCTCTGGTTCGCCTGGAGAGCCTGGAAATCAGCAAAACGGCGCTGGATCTGGCCAAGCAGCAAGTGGTGATCGGCGAGTTGCGCAGCCGGGCGCTGGAAACCTGGGTGGCTCGAGAGCCGGACGGCGAGCTGAACTGGCTGAAACTGCTGGCGCCTTCGGCTACCGCTGTGGCGGGCCAGACCCCCCACCAATCGCAAAGCGCAGAGCCAACCCCGCCAGCAAACGACAGCACGGCCGCGGACAAAAGCGCCTGGCAGGTTCTGCTGCATGATGCACAGCTGCGTGAATACAGAGTTCATCTGAGCGATCGCGTCCCGGAGGAACACGTCGCCCTGGAGTTAGGCCCGCTGAACCTCGATGTGTCCGATTTCGACAGTCTGGGCACCTCACCTTTCACCCTTGACCTGAACACCGGTGTCGGCAACCGAGGCGTCCTGCAGGCCGCGGGGCAGCTGCAACTGCAACCGGCCACGGGGCGGCTCAAGATCAGCACGCAGGATATCGACCTGCGCATCGCACAAGCCTATCTGACTCCTTTGGTTCATCTCGAGTTGCGCAGCGGGATGCTGGCCAGCCAGCTGGAGTTCGAGCTGACCGGCACCGAACCCCTGGCATTCAATCTAGGCGGGGCAGCGGAAATCACCCAGCTGCATACGCTGGATACCATCAAGAATCGCGACTTCGTCAAATGGCAACGTCTGAAGCTCGACGGGCTGAAATACCAACACCCTCAGCAGTTGCAGGTCGAGCACGTCGAACTGAGCCAGCCCTACGCACGCTTCATCATCAATCCCGACCTCACCACCAATATCAATGACCTGTTGGTGGACAAATCGACGCCGGACGACTCCGATGCCGCCTCGCCGGCAACGACGCAGGCGGAGCCGATGGCCATCCACATCGGTGGCATTGCGATCAATGACGGCTCGGCCAACTTCTCCGATCTCAGTCTGCGCCCCCCCTTCATCACTGCGGTGCAAGAGCTCAACGGCCAGATCGGGACGCTTGACAACCGGGCCCAACGACCGGCTACCGTCGATGTGAAAGGTAAGGTCGATCGCTACGCGCCGGTGAGCATCAAGGGAAGCCTCACGCCCTTCGATCCGCTGCAGAGTCTGGATATCGCCACCCGATTCAGGCAGGTCGAGCTCACCACGCTCTCGCCCTACTCCGGCAAGTTCGCCGGATATCGCATCCGCAAGGGCCGCCTGGACCTCGATCTGCATTACCGCATTCAGCAAGGCCAGTTGAATGCCGAAAACAAGGTCGTTCTGCAGCAGTTACAACTCGGAGAGAAAGTGGATAGCCCCGAGGCGGTCGACCTTCCTGTCCGACTGGCCGTCGCACTGTTGAAGGACACCCATGGCACCATCTCGCTTGAACTGCCGGTGCAGGGCAACCTCAACAACCCTCAATTCAACGTCATGCCGATCGTCTGGCAAACGCTGCGCAACCTTGTGGCACGTGCTGTCCAGGCGCCGTTCAAGTTTCTTGCGGGACTGGCGGGCGGCGAGCAGAACGACCTCAGCCAAGTCCTGTTTGCACCAGGCAGTAACGAATTGGATGAACAGGCGCGCGGCAACCTGACCACGTTGGCACGTGCATTACAGGAACGTCCGGTGCTGCGCCTGGAAGTCGAAGGGCAGAGCTCACCGCAAGCGGATGGACCGCTGATGGCCGAGCAATGGCTACAGCGCGAGTTTCAGGAGACTTGGTACAAGGTGCTGCAGCGCCGAGGTGACAAGGTACCTGCCGACGCCGCACAGTTGGAAATCGGCGAGGAGGAAAAGGTCGCCATGCTCGAAGGCATCTATCGCAGCCGACTCGGGAAACAGCCACCCGCTCAATGGGATGAACTCGACGAGCAGGAACGCAGCAAGCGCATGCGCGACGCCGTGGTCGCCAGCCGAGCGGATAGCACCGCGCTATTGCGCAGCCTGAGCCGTGCTCGCGCCGCTTCGATCAAGGACTACCTGGTCGATCAGACCGGGCTTGACGATTCACGGGTCTACCTACTGGACACTGGCATCACGCAAACCGAAGAAGCCGGACGGATTCCGACCTCACTGCATTTGGGGAGCGAATGACATGCCCACCCACGCTCGTCTCACCTGGCTATTTATTTTCGTGCTTGCGTCTCCGCTGTCACAGGCAGAAACCCTACGCTGCGGCAGCCAGTTGATCAGTACCGGCGACAGGACATTCGAGGTCGAACGCAAATGCGGCACGCCTGTGCAGCGCGATCTGATCGGCCACACACTGGGCCCTTACGCCAGGCAGGAGCTGGTTATCGAAGAGTGGCTTTACGGCCCCAATAACGGCATGTTCAGCATTCTGACCTTCCAAGGCAATCGACTTGTACGCATCGAGTCTCGCCGAGATCATTGAACGGAAAAGGATTCCTCGTGCCCACTACACTCGTCGTGATCTTGCTGAGTCTGCTTGTGTTCGCCTGTAGCGCCCAGGCCGCTTCTACCCATCGCTGCGGCAGTGCGCTGGTGAGCCTTGAAGCGTCCACCGCCGAAGTCAGAAACAAATGTGGCGAACCTTCCAGCGCCTCGCTGGTGGGATACAAGGAAGTCCTCGATGATTACGGCTTTCGTCATGAAGTGCAGATCGAAGAATGGCTCTATGGACCAACCAACGGGATGTACCATTTTCTACGCTTCGAAGGAAACCGCCTGCGTCGGATCGACAGCCAACGCGGTCGCTGAAAAAGGAAACCCCACTCGAAGGTGGGGTTTCGTATACCGCTGTTACGGCAACGGCTATTGTTTAGTCGGCGGCTTTCAGACCGTCAGCCGACACGTCACGAACGCCTTCGACACCCTTGGCCTTGTTGATCGCCATTTCGCGCTCAGCCTCGGTGGCCACAGTGCCGGACAGCGAAACAACGCCGTCTTTGGTTTCGACTTCGATATCCATACCTGGGGTAGCGTCTTCCACCAATAGAACGGATTTCACCTTGGTGGTGATCCAGGTATCAGAGGTGGCGTCGCCAGCCTCTTTCATGGTGTCGTTGGTAGCCAGCATGACCGTATCAGCCTTATCCAGCGCCGGAGTTATGTCGGCGAAGGCAGCGCCCGCCATGGGCAAGCTCAACGCAGCGGCGACGGCAGCAGCGGTAAGAGAATTCTGGATCATGTTCATAGTGGCACTCCTGTTTTCTTCAGATGTCTGCGGCATCTATTCCGACCGCAGTTCACAGGTAATGTCGCAAGTGACATGCCACTTTTTATTATAAAAATAACCCTTTAACTTCAATAGTTTGCAAAATCACAGTAGCTGAAGGCCACTAGCACACTGCATGTTTTGTCCTAGCGAAGCGTGCAAGTTGCAATCAATTTCGCGTGCTCCGAGCCGATTGTGTTGGGCGACGCTAAGCTCCAAGGCCCGAAACAAAAAAGGCCCCGAAGGGCCCTTTCTGTCACCGCTGGTGCGTTTAGGCGCCAGACGCCTCGGCAGCCGCCACATCTTTGATGGACAGCTTGATACGGCCGCGGTTGTCCACGTCCAGTACCAGCACTTTCACTTCCTGACCTTCCTTGAGCACGTCAGTAACCTTCTCCACCCGCTGGTCACTCAGCATGGAGATGTGCACCAGACCGTCCTTGCCCGGGAGGATGTTGACGAAGGCGCCGAAGTCGACGATGCGCTCGACCTTGCCGACATAGATCTTGCCGATCTCCGCCTCAGCGGTGATGCCCAGAACACGCTGTTTGGCGGCCTCTGCGGCTTCCTTGGTTTCGCCGAAGATCTTGATCGAGCCGTCGTCTTCGATGTCGATCGAGGCCTTGGTTTCTTCGCAAATACTGCGGATGGTGGCGCCGCCCTTGCCGATGACGTCACGGATCTTGTCCTGGTCGATCTTCATCGCAATCATGGTCGGTGCATTGGCCGACAGCTCGGTACGCGACTGACCGATGACCTGGTTCATCTGACCGAGAATGTTCAGACGCGCTTCCAGTGCCTGGCCCAGCGCGATTTCCATGATCTCTTCAGTGATGCCCTGGATCTTGATATCCATCTGCAGCGCGGTCACGCCTTTGGCGGTACCGGCCACTTTGAAGTCCATGTCACCCAGGTGATCTTCGTCACCCAGAATGTCGGTCAGTACGGCGAACTTCTCGCCCTCCTTGACCAGACCCATCGCGATACCGGCTACCGGCGCCTTCATCGGCACACCGGCATCCATGAGGGCCAGGGAAGCACCGCAAACCGAAGCCATGGAGCTGGAACCGTTGGACTCGGTGATCTCCGAGACCACGCGAATGGTGTACGGGAACTCATCGGCGCTCGGCAGCATGGCGGCAACGGAACGACGGGCCAGACGGCCGTGACCGATTTCGCGGCGGCCAGTAGCGCCCATACGACCACACTCGCCTACCGAATACGGTGGGAAGTTGTAGTGCAGCATGAAGGGATCTTTCTTCTCGCCTTCAAGGGTATCGAGCAGTTGCGCGTCGCGCGCGGTACCGAGGGTCGCAACCACCAACGCCTGGGTTTCGCCACGGGTGAACAGCGCCGAGCCGTGGGTCTTGTCCAGTACACCGACTTCGATGTTCAGGCCACGCACGGTACGGGTGTCACGGCCATCGATACGCGGCTTGCCGTTGACAATGTTCTCGCGAACGGTGCGGTACTCGATCTCGCCAAAGGCATCTTTGACTTCACTGGCGGACGGCTGGCCTTCCTCACCGGAGAACTTCGCGACGACCTGGTCACGCAGCTCACCCAGACGGGCATAGCGATCCTGCTTGATAATGATGGTGTAGGCCTGGGAAATGGCATCACCGAACTCGCTACGAATCGCATCGAGCAGCTGAGTGTTTTCCGCCTTGGGCTGCCAGTCCCAGGTCGGCTTGGCCGCTTCGGCTGCCAACTCGGTAACCGCCTGGATTACGGCCTGGAATTCATCGTGGGCGAACAGTACGGCACCCAACATCTGATCTTCGGTCAGCTCTTTGGCTTCGGATTCGACCATCAGCACGGCGTCTTTGGTGCCGGCCACGACCATGTCGAGGCTGGAAGCCTTGAGCTGCTCGTACGTCGGGTTCAGCAGATAGCCGGTCTCGGGATGGAAAGCTACGCGTGCAGCACCGATCGGGCCGTTGAACGGAATACCGGAAATGGCCAGCGCAGCGGAGGTACCGATCATCGCAGCGATGTCCGGATCGGTCTTTTTGCTGGTCGATACGACAGTGCAGATGACCTGTACTTCGTTCTGGAAGCCTTCTGGGAACAGCGGACGGATCGGGCGATCGATCAGGCGCGAGGTCAGGGTTTCTTTCTCCGACGGACGCGCTTCACGCTTGAAGAAGCCGCCAGGGATCTTGCCGGCTGCGTAGGTTTTTTCCTGGTAGTGCACTGACAACGGGAAAAAGCCCTTGCTCGGATCGGCGGTCTTTGCGCCGGTTACCGTCACCAGGACAGTAACGTCATCATCAACGGAGACCAGAACAGCGCCTGAAGCCTGACGGGCGATACGGCCAGTCTCGAGGGTTACGGTCGATTGACCGAACTGAAATTTCTTGATTACCGGGTTCACGGTGGTTCCTTCTCTATGTTGCCTTGGGGGAAACGTTTTTACATCTCGCGGGCCATGCCTCGCGCGAGACGCTTCGTAGCGAATTCTTGGGCAGTGCGGGGAATCAAACCCCTACGCTGTCCGAATGTGCCCCGCTGAAAGGCAAAAGCTGGAAGCAGGGACGAGCCCCACTTCCAGCTTTGGCATTCAGCTTCGCACAAGCATCGCTTAGCGACGCAGACCCAGACGACCGATCAGGGTGCTGTAACGAGTGGTGTCCTTGCCCTTCAGGTAATCCAGCAGCTTACGACGCTGGTTGACCATACGGATCAGACCACGACGCGAGTGGTGATCCTTGCCGTTGGCCTTGAAGTGACCTTGCAGCTTGTTGATGTTGGCGGTCAGCAGGGCAACCTGCACTTCCGGAGAACCGGTATCGCCTTCAGCTTGCTTGTACTCGTTAACGATCTGGACTTTTTCTTCAACGCTAAGTGCCATGATGGGCTCCTTCAATGAACAGGCCGGGACGGGTCCCGTATTCTAAAAAGAGGAGTGACCGTGCCTGCCGACAGCCACCCTCGTCACGCAGCACACCTTCGAGGCGCACCACGTATCGGTCATTCCGACCGAATCAATCGACGCGGCGCAATACGCCCGTCTTCGCTCACCTCACCAATACCAATGAAGCGACCGTTGTGATCCTGCACCCGCAACATGCCGAACTTCGGCGCTTCCGGTGCACGTACCGGCTGACCGTGCAGCCAGTAAAAGGCGCTGTGCTCCGAAAGCTGCAACAGCGGCCAGTGCTCGAGTCCGCTATCGACCGGTTTGAGGAAGGCATCTACCGCCTCCGCTCCACCTTCGGCATGAACCCGTTCAAGTTCCTCGAGGCTGACCGTCTGGGTCAGGTCGAATGGACCGGCCTGAGTTCGCCGCAGTTCGGCCACATGGGCACCACAGCCCAGCGCCTGCCCGATATCCTCGACCAAGGTGCGAATGTAGGTGCCCTTACTGCAAGCAACAGCCAGGCGAGCCCGGTCAGCTTCGAGCGACAGTAAATCCAAGCGGGTAATGGTAACAGAACGCGGCTCGCGCTCCACTACCTCACCTGCACGAGCGAGTTTGTACAGCGGCTGACCATCGCGCTTGAGCGCCGAATACATCGGTGGCACTTGCAAGAGATCGCCGCGAAATCGGGGCAGTAGCGCTTCAAGCTGCGCCTGATTGACGTCGACGGACCTACGCTCGAGCACCTCGCCCTCGGCATCGGCCGTAGTGGTGGTAATGCCAAGCTGGGCAACAGTCTCATAGCCCTTGTCGGCATCGAGCAGATACTGCGAAAACTTGGTCGCCTCACCGAAACACAAGGGCAGCACACCGGTTGCCAATGGATCCAGGCTGCCGGTGTGCCCAGCCTTCTCGGCATTGAGCAGCCAGCGAACCTTCTGCAAGGCAGCGTTGGAAGTGAACCCACGGGGTTTGTCGAGCAGAATGATGCCGCTGACTGCTCGGCGTACGCGTTTTACCTGTGCCACGCTTTACTCTCCGAGATCATCGCTGTGCTTGCGGTCTTCTGCCACTGCACGTTCGATTAGAGATGTAAGCTCGACACCACGGCGCACGCTGGCGTCATAGTTGAAATGCAGTTGGGGCACGGTGCGTAGCTTCATCGCCTTGCCCAGCTGCATCCGCAAGAAGCCACCGGCATCGTTGAGAATCCTGAGATTGGTCTTGACCGCATCTTCATCGTCATCCTTGCCCATAACAGTGATGAACACCTTGGCATGGGACAGATCGCGACTGACCTCGACGGCGGTAATGGTGATCAGACCCAGACGCGGGTCTTTCACTTCACGTTGAATCAACAGCGCCAATTCGCGCTGCATCTGGTCACCGATACGCTGGGTACGGCTGAATTCTTTGGCCATAAAATCTGCCTCGAGCAGCAAGCTGCAAACCTGGAAATCATCATGCTGCAAAGGCAAACGGCAAGCTTCCAGGGTCGCCCCTGGAAGCTTGCCGCCTATTACCTTACAGCTGCGGTTAGAGCGAACGCGCCACTTCGACTTTCTCGAACACTTCGATCTTGTCGCCAGCCTTGACGTCGTTGTAGCTCTTCACTGCGATACCGCATTCCATGCCGGCGCGCACTTCAGCGACGTCATCCTTGAAGCGACGCAAGGACTCCAGCTCGCCTTCGAAGATGACCACGTCATCGCGCAACACACGGATCGGGCGGTTGCGGTGCACCATACCCTCGGTGACCATGCAGCCTGCCACGGCGCCGAATTTCGGCGAGCGGAACACATCGCGAACCTCTGCGATGCCGAGAATGTTTTCCCGCACGTCGCTGCCAAGCATGCCGGTCAGGGCTTTCTTGACGTCTTCGATGATGTCGTAGATCACGTTGTAGTAACGCAGATCCAGACCTTCCTGCTCGACGATCTTGCGCGCACCGGCATCGGCACGGACGTTGAAGCCGAACAGTACGGCGTTGGACGCCAATGCCAGGTTGGCGTCGCTTTCGGTGATACCACCGACACCACCGCCGATAACGCGCACCTGAACTTCATCGTTGCCCAGGCTGCTGAGCGAACCTTGCAGCGCCTCGAGGGAACCACGGACATCGGACTTGAGGACGATATTGAGCGTCTTCTTCTCTTCTTGGCCCATATTCTCGAAGATGTTTTCGAGCTTGCCGGCATGCGCACGAGCCAGCTTGACTTCGCGGAACTTGCCCTGACGGAACAAGGCCACTTCGCGCGCCTTCTTCTCGTCAGCCAGTACGCTGAGCTCATCGCCCGCATCCGGTGTGCCATCGAGGCCGAGAATTTCGACCGGAATCGACGGGCCTGCTTCCTTGATCGGCTTGCCGTTCTCGTCGAGCATGGCGCGGATACGGCCATAGTTCGAGCCGACCAGCGCCATGTCACCCTGACGCAGGGTACCGTCTTGTACCAGCACGGTAGCAACCGGTCCACGCCCTTTATCCAGACGCGATTCGACCACAACGCCGCGGCCCGGAGCCGAAGGCGTTGCCGTCAGCTCAAGGATCTCGGCTTGCAGCAACACGGCCTCGAGCAGGTCATCGACGCCCGTACCCATCTTGGCGGAAACCGGCACGAACGGCGTATCACCGCCCCACTCTTCGGACGTCACTTCGTGAACGGACAGTTCGCTGCGGATTCGATCGAGATCGGCGCCCGGTTTGTCGATTTTGTTCACCGCCACGACCAGCGGAACACCGGCGGCTTTGGCATGCTGGATCGCTTCGATGGTTTGCGGCATCACGCCGTCATCGGCAGCCACCACCAGAATGACGATGTCGGTCGCCTGCGCACCCCGTGCACGCATCGCGGTAAACGCAGCGTGACCGGGCGTGTCGAGGAAGGTGACCATGCCGCGGTCGGTCTCGACGTGGTAGGCACCGATATGCTGGGTGATACCACCCGCCTCGCCGGCTGCAACCTTGGCGCGTCGAATGTAATCGAGCAGCGACGTCTTACCATGATCGACATGCCCCATGACGGTTACGACCGGCGCACGCGTAATGGCCTCGCCTTCGAACTTCAGCAGTTCGGCCAGTTGCTCTTCCAAGGCGTTGTCGCTGACCAGCTTGACCTTGTGGCCTAGCTCTTCGGCAATCAACTGGGCAGTTTCCTGGTCCAGTACCTGGTTGATGGTCACCGGGCTGCCCATCTTGAACATGAACTTAATGACTTCAGCGGCCTTGACCGACATCTGTTGCGCCAAGTCGCCAACGGTGATGGTCTCGCCGATCGCTACTTCGCGAACGATCGGGCCGCTCGGGCTCTGGAAACCATGCGCATTGCGCTTTTTCAGTTTCGATTTGCCACGACCACCGCGACGGAATCCATCGGCGTCGTCTTCGCCGCTGCGCACGGTACGCGAAAGCGGTGCTTTCGCTTTCAGCGAAGGACGATGCTGAGCCTGCTTGCGATCACGACGTTCGTCATCATCGCTACGAGCTTTGTCAGGGCGACGTGCCTCGTCCTTCTTGCGTTCCTCGACCGGAGCCGCAGGAACGACCGGGGCGGGTTCAGGCGCAACGGCCGCAACCGGCTCCTGGGGCTCGGAGACGGGCGTCTCGACCTTGGCCGAGGCTTTAGCTTCGGCTTCGCGACGTGCTTCTTCCTCGGCACGCAGACGCGCTTCCTCGGCAGCCTTCTGCCGAGCCGCTTCTTCGGCTGCACGCTGCTCTTCCAGCTCGCGCTGCTTTTCAGCCTCGATCTCGTCAGGACTACGCTTGACGAAGGTCTTCTTCTTGCGAACTTCAACGCTGATGGTCTTGCTGCCGCCAACCTTCAGCTTGGTCGTGGTCTTACGCTGCAAGGTGATCTTGCGCGGTTCGTCCACCTTGGCACCATGGCTGCTCTTGAGGTGCGCCAACAGGGCCTGCTTTTCATTATCGGTCACTACTTGCTCGGCGCTGGTGTGCGACAGTCCTGCCTCACGCATCTGCTGCAGCAGTCGCTCGACCGGTGTGTCGACCACCTGGGCCAGTTCTTTCACCGTGACTTGCGTCATGCATCTCTCTCCTCAGGCCGCTAAATACTTACTCGAACCAATGGGCTCGGGCGGCCATGATCAGCTTGCCGGCACGTTCTTGATCTATGCCGTCTATGTCGAGCAGGTCGTCAATCGACTGCTCGGCCAGGTCTTCGCGGGTGATGACACCCCGCATTGCCAACTCGACCGCCAGTTCCTTGTCCATGCCTTCCAGCTCGAGTAAATCCTCGGCCGGTTGGGCGTCTGCCAGTTTTTCTTCCGTTGCGATCGCTTTCGTCAGCAGGCGATCCTTGGCGCGCGTTCGCAGCTCATTGACGATGTCTTCGTCGAAGCCTTCGATGCCGAGCATTTCCTCCATTGGAACGTAGGCGATCTCTTCGAGCGAAGTGAAACCTTCCTCGACCAGTACTTGTGCCAGCTCTTCATCGACGTCCAGCTCTTCGATGAAACTACGCAGGATATCGCCGGTTTCTTCTTGCTGCTTGGTCTGGATGTCCGCTTCGGTCATCACGTTCAGCGTCCAGCCGGTCAACTGACTGGCAAGGCGCACGTTCTGGCCACCACGACCGATGGCCTGGGCCAGATTGTCTTCGCCAACCGCGATATCCATGGCATGGGCATCTTCGTCGACGATGATGGCGGCCACTTCTGCGGGCGCCATCGCGTTAATGACAAACTGCGCCGGGTTCTCGTCCCAGAGCACGATATCGACACGCTCGCCACCGATTTCGCCGGAAACGGCCTGAACGCGTGAACCGCGCATGCCGATGCAGGCACCCTGCGGATCGATGCGCTTGTCCTTCGAGCGAACTGCGATTTTGGCGCGCGAACCCGGATCTCGCGAAGCCCCCATCACCTCGATCAGACCTTCGGCAATTTCCGGTACTTCAATACGGAACAGCTCAATCAGCATCTGCGGCGCGGTGCGCGACAGAATCAGCTGCGGACCGCGATTCTCGGTGCGGATTTCCTTGAGCAGCGCACGTACTCGGGCGCCGACACGGAAGGTTTCACGCGCAATAATATCTTCGCGCGCCAACAATGCCTCGGCGTTATTACCCAGGTCGACGATGACGCTGTCGCGTGTCACCTTCTTCACGGTGCCGGAGATGATCTCGCCCAGGCGATCACGATAAGCCTCGACCACCTGTGCACGCTCGGCTTCCCGAACCTTCTGCACGATGACCTGCTTGGCAGTCTGCGCAGCGATACGGCCGAACTCGATCGACTCGATCTTTTCTTCCAGAACGTCGCCGACCTTGGCGTTGGCTTCCTGAGCCTGCTTCATGTCGACGGTCAGCTGATGCGCTGGATCGTCGAAATCTTCCTCTTCGACCACCGTCCAGCGGCGGAAGGTCTCATAGCTACCGTTCTGCCGATTGATTTCAACCCGCAGGTCCACCTCATCCTCGAAACGCTTCTTGGTAGCAGTGGCCAAAGCCAGCTCCAATGCTTCGAAGATCACACCGGCCGGTACGCCTTTTTCGTTGGATACCGACTCCACAACCAGCAGTACTTCTTTGCTCATCGTACGCCTCGCCTATCGCAATCCATTGGGGTCCGCGGGATCCGCGATTCACTCAAAACGGGGAATTATGTTGGTCTTGTCGATCATGTCGATCGGCAACAGATATTCGTGATCATCGACCAGCACCACCACATCCTGCTCCTCGATCCCGCGCAGAAGACCCTGGAAATTGCGCCGCCCCTCGAAGGGCGAGCGCAGCTTTATTTTGACTTGTTCACCCACGTGCGCCGCATACTGTTCAAGCGTGAACAGCGGCCGATCCATACCAGGCGAGGACACCTCAAGGGTGTAATCGGAGCTGATCGGATCTTCGACGTCGAGCACACCGCTGAGTTGGCGGCTGACCTTTTCACAATCGTCGACAAGAATCCCGTTTGAATGATCGATATAGACCCTCAACAAGGAATGCCGACCCTGCGAAATGAATTCGATACCCCAGCATTGATAGCCGAGCGCCTCGACCACCGGGGCCAACAAGGCCTGCAACTGTTCTAGCTTGCTCGACATCGAAGTCCCTCGTGCATGCCGTAGAAATGAAAAATGGGCGAAACGCCCATCCCTGATGATCGCCTGTAGATGCCGGCGACCTGGCTTGAAGCTAATAAAAAGCCCCTCGACAGGGGCTTTTCATCAACTGGTTGCGGGGGCTGGATTTGAACCAACGACCTTCGGGTTATGAGCCCGACGAGCTACCAGACTGCTCCACCCCGCGTCAAACTGGGCACGAATTATACGACCGCACCTGAAATAGGTCAACCCAAACACTGAAAACAAGAAAGCCCGCATCTGCGGGCCTGCTTGTTTGGTACCGAGGAGGGGACTCGAACCCCTACAGCCTATGGCCACTACCACCTCAAGGTAGCGTGTCTACCAATTCCACCACCTCGGCAAAAACCTTTTTACTTCTGCTCTTGGACTTGAGGTACATCGTCTGCACCAGGTGCGGACGGAGTAGCTTCCAGAACAGGCACATCTTCAACTGCCGGCTTGCTAACCGGGACTTCCAGTACCGCTGGATCCGGTAGCCCCGCCTGCGACATCTGATCGGCTTGCCGCGTTGCGAAGAACGCCAACCCCAGACTCGTCACGAAAAAAAAGCCGGCAAGTATAGCAGTAAACCGACTAAGAAAGGTAGCGGAACCTTGGCTTCCGAAAACAGTTGCCGAAGCACCCGAACCAAAAGAAGCCCCTGCATCCGCCCCTTTACCTTGCTGCAGCAACACCAGCGCAACCACACCAATGGCAACCAGCAGATGCACCACAATCACAACAGTCTGCAACATCTGATCAGTTCCCTGCGGCACGACAGATCGCACCGAAATCATTCGCGTTCAGAGAAGCCCCACCGATGAGCCCCCCATCGATATCAGCCATCCCGAAAAGCTCGGCGGCATTATCCGCCTTTACGCTGCCGCCATAGAGAAGACGCACACCATCGGCGATACGTTGATCTTCACGCGCCAACTGCCCTCGAATAGCCGCATGCACTTCCTGAGCTTGCTGTGGCGTAGCTGTAAGCCCGGTACCTATCGCCCAGACCGGCTCGTACGCCACAACCGCCCGCTCGAAAGCGGCAATTCCGGCATCAGCGACTATGCGAGCCAGCTGACGCCCCACCACTTCCAAAGTCTGCCCAGACTGACGCTGCTCAAGCGTCTCACCCAGACACAACACCGGAGTCATTCCACACTCCAATGCTACAGAGAACTTCTTACTTACCACTTCATCACTTTCGCCCAGAATCAGGCGCCGCTCGGAATGGCCGACCAACACCCATCCGCAACCCGCATCAGCCAGCTGAGAGACAGACTCTTCGCCGGTCAAGGCGCCAAAGCCGGCCTGTACCGCGCAATCCTGAGCACCAACAGCGATCGCCTTGTCTTCCAGACCGCTCACGACCTGCACCAGATGCAAACAGGATGGAAACACGACCACTTCTACCGTGGCAGGAATTTCCTGTTGACGAAGCGCCTCGATCAGCTCTGCGACGCTGGCGCGGGTACCGTTCATTTTCCAGTTACCAGCTACCAGGGGGCGACGCATGCTTTACCTCGTCGGTCAAAGTGGGCGCAGATGGTACTCAACGAAAACAGACCTGGCAAGCGACAATCACGCACAAACTTCGGTAACCGCATTCGCCAGTTCTTCGGCATAACACCGAACCTGCTTTTCATCATCCCCTTCGACCATTACACGCACCAACGGCTCGGTTCCCGACTTGCGCAACAGCACCCGGCCACGACCCGCCATCCGCTCGGTGACGCTGTCACAGACCGCTTGAACCTGAGGGTGAGAAATAGGATCTCGATCACCGGCGAAGCGCACATTGATCAACACCTGTGGGCATTTATTCCAGGCCAGTCGCTCCTGCGCAAGATTCTGCCCACGACGTCTCAATGCGAGTACGACCTGTAGCGCCGCGATGATCGCATCCCCGGTCGTCACATGCTGTGCGCAGACGATATGCCCTGAATTCTCCCCCCCGAGCACCCAGTCACGCTCGAGCATTTCCGCCATCACGTAGCGATCACCCACCTTAGCGCGAACGAAAGGGATATCACGCGCTTTGAGCGCCAGCTCAAGGCCAAGATTACTCATCAGAGTGCCAACCACCCCTCCCGCCAGGCGATCACGATCCTGCAGGTCGGTGGCGATGATGTAGAGCAACTCGTCACCGTCCACCTGAGCCCCGGTATGATCGACCATCATCACGCGATCGCCGTCCCCGTCGAAGGCGATCCCGAGGTCCGCACCATGCTCGATCACCGCCTTCTGCAGCTGCCCCACATGGGTCGATCCTACATCAGCATTGATATTCAGGCCGTCAGGCTGAGCGGCGATAACCACCACCTCTGCCCCAAGCTCGCGGAAGACACTGGGCGCAACTTTGTACGTGGCGCCGTGAGCGCAATCGAGCACGATCTTCATACCAGAGAAATCGGTACTGGTCGGCACGCTGCTCTTGCAGAATTCGATGTAACGGCCCGCTGCATCGTTGATACGCGATGCCTTACCGAGTTGCGCCGATTCCACCACAGACATCGGTGTATCGAGCAGCTCCTCAATCATCAGCTCGACTTCGTCCGGAAGTTTCGTTCCCCGGCCAGAGAAGAACTTGATGCCGTTGTCATGATGAGGATTATGCGAGGCGCTGATCACGATGCCCGCATCCGCGTGAAAGGTACGGGTCAGATAAGCGACAGCCGGAGTTGGCATGGGCCCGAGCAGCAACACGTCGGCGCCTGCGGCCGATAGCCCAGCCTGCAAAGCGGACTCGAACATATAGCCAGAGATACGGGTGTCCTTGCCGATCAGAATGCGGCATTTCCCATGCTTGCGGAACGCCATTCCGGCCGCCCATCCGAGTTTGAGCATGAAGTCCGGAGTGATCGGAAACTGCCCGACATGACCACGAATGCCGTCGGTTCCAAAATACTTTCTAGCCATGAAGAATTCCCTATTCTGCCGCCTGCACTGCAGCGATCATTCGAACCACATCAACCGTTTCAGCCACGTCATGCACACGCAGAATGCGCGCACCCTTGGCAACCGCCAACGCCGCAAGCGCGAGGCTGCCATGCAAGCGGTGCTCGACGTCGCGCCCAAGCGCCTGCCCAATCATGCTCTTTCGTGACACTCCGACCAGCAAAGGTCGCCCCAACGCATGCAGCTGCTCCATATGCTTGAACAAGCTGAGGTTATGCGAAAGGGTCTTTGCGAACCCAAACCCTGGATCGAGTACGATCCGCTCGACCGGAACCCCCGCAGCAACACAAATGTCCATGCGTTCGCGGAGAAACCTCAGCACTTCAGCGGTGACATCCTCATAGCGAGGATCGTTCTGCATGTCAGCCGGCTCACCGCGCATATGCATCAAGCACACCGGAAGGCCACTGTCAGCCACCGCGTCCAGTGCACCATCACGGGAGAGCGAACGCACGTCATTGATCAGCCCCGCGCCGAGACGCGCGCTCTCGCGGATCACGGCAGGCGTCGAGGTGTCCACCGAGATGATTACATCAAGCTCGCGCGCAATCGCCTCAACCACCGGCGCCACTCGCTCAAGCTCCTCCAGAGGGGAGACGACGCGCGCACCAGGCCGCGTGGACTCGCCACCGATGTCGATCAGCGACGCGCCAGCAGCTGCCATCGCCTGTGCATGGCGCAGCGCCGCATCAACCCCGTTGTGCTGACCGCCATCGGAGAACGAATCGGGAGTGACGTTGAGAATACCCATGACATGTGGGCGGGATAAATCGAGAACCCGGCTGCCACAAGACAGCCGGGTTGGGTGCAACGATTCAGTCATCGAAACAGCCTTAGCTCAGTGCTCGCCAGCAGGACCACCAATCGGCGTCTGCGGGCGACCACCCTCAGGCTGCACCGGCGTTCCGGTAGGCCCCGAGCCGTCTTGCCAGTCGCGCGGCACGCGGGGTGTACGGCCCGCCATGATGTCGTCGATCTGATCGGAGTCGATCGTTTCGTATTTCATCAGCGTTTCCGCCATCAGATCGAGCTTGTCACGGTTGTCGGCCAGGATCTGCTTGGCCGTACCGTAGCAGTGATCAATGATACTGCGGACTTCCTGGTCGATCAGTTTGGCGGTGTCGCCGGAGACGTTGGTGTGCTGGCTGCCGGCACTGCGCCCCAGAAAGACTTCTCCTTCTTCTTCGGCGTACATCAAAGGGCCGAGCTTTTCAGACAAACCCCACTTGGTGACCATGTTACGAGCCAGTTGCGTGGCACGCATGATGTCGTTCGACGCCCCTGTCGTAACCCCCTCGAAACCAAGAGTCATCTCCTCGGCGATACGACCACCGAACAGCGAGCAGATCTGGCTGATCAAGGCGCGCTTGGAAAGGCTGTAACGATCTTCTTCGGGAAGGAACATGGTGACACCGAGCGCCCGGCCACGCGGAATGATCGAAACCTTGTAGACAGGATCATGCTCCGGCACGACGCGCCCGACGATTGCGTGGCCCGCTTCGTGATACGCCGTGTTAAGGCGCTCCTTCTCGGACATGACCATCGACTTGCGCTCAGCGCCCATCATGATCTTGTCCTTGGCCAGCTCGAACTCTTTCATTTCGACCACACGCTTGCCTGCACGCGCGGCGAACAGCGAGGCTTCGTTTACCAGATTGGCTAGATCAGCACCGGAGAAACCGGGCGTGCCGCGAGCGATCAACGCCGGCTCGACGCTGTCACCAAGCGGAACCTTGCGCATATGAACTTTCAGAATCTGTTCGCGGCCACGGATATCCGGCAGCCCGACCACTACCTGCCGATCAAAGCGGCCGGGGCGCAGCAATGCGGGGTCGAGGACGTCCGGACGGTTGGTTGCGGCGATGACGATGATGCCGTCGTTCATTTCGAAACCGTCCATCTCCACGAGCAGCTGGTTGAGCGTTTGCTCGCGCTCGTCATGTCCGCCGCCGAGACCGGCGCCACGGTGACGACCGACCGCATCGATCTCATCGATAAAGATGATGCAGGGCGCGTGCTTCTTGGCCTGCTCGAACATGTCTCGTACACGGCTGGCACCCACACCAACGAACATCTCGACGAAGTCGGAGCCCGAAATGGTGAAGAAAGGAACCTTGGCTTCGCCAGCGACCGCCTTGGCCAGCAGCGTCTTACCGGTACCCGGCGAACCGACCATCAGCACACCGCGCGGGATGCGACCACCGAGGCGCTGAAACTTGCCCGGATCGCGCAGGAATTCGACCAGCTCGGTAACTTCTTCCTTGGCCTCATCACAACCAGCCACATCGGCGAAGGTGGTCTTGACCTGGTCTTCGGAAAGCAGGCGCGCCTTGCTCTTGCCGAAACTCATAGGCCCACCCTTGCCACCCGCACCACCCTGCATCTGGCGCATGAAGAACATGAAGACCGCGATGATGACCAGAATCGGGAAGCTGGCGACCAGCAACTGCGTCCAGATGCTCTGCTGCTCCGGCTGCTTGCCTTCGATCACCACGTCGTTGTTGATCAGGTCGCCGATCAGGCCATTGTCCTGAATCGCCGGACGGATCGTCTTGAAGGTCTCACCATCACTGCGTTTGCCGGTAATGATGTAACCATCGACGGTCACGCGCTCCACACGACCTTCTTTCACCTGCTCGATGAAATCCGAGTAATTGAGCGTCTGCGGCTCGGTCGGGCTGGAAAAGTTGTTCATCACCGTCACCAGGACAGCGGCAATGATCAACCACAGGATCAGGTTTTTTGCCATGTCGTTCAATTCACTACCCTCTAGAGCAGGCCTGTTGTCGGGAGCCTGCATGACGGCCGATGCTCGCTCTCGGCCTAACTTACTACACAACGTCGCTGAACGGGCAGCTTGGTCTGTAACCCGATATGAAACCAGCCCGTAATTCCGGCGGTAGGTACCTGCCTGGGTATCCTTACTACTAGGACCGCGGCGTATCCATCTCGTTGCCATCGCCACGATAGCCGCGGGCCAACAGGTACTGTTCGCGCGACCGATCCCGGGAAGACAAGGGTTTACGCATCTGGACCTTGTCGAAATTCTGCCGGACCTCCTTCAGGTAGGCGTCGAAGCCTTCGCCCTGGAAGATCTTGATCAGGAAATCGCCACCCGGGCGCAATACCCGCATGGCCAAATCCAAGGCCAGCTCGCAGAGAAACATCGCTCGCGCTTGGTCAGCTACCTTCACCCCACTCATATTGGGGGCCATATCTGAAATCACAAGGTCGACTTGCGTTTCCCCGATGGCTTGAAGAATTTCAGCAAACACCTCGTCCTCGGTGAAGTCACCCAACACGAAGGTCACATCGGCGATGCTATCCATCGGCAGAATGTCGGATGCGATCAGCCGCCCACGATCGCCGATCACTCGGCTGGTGACCTGAGACCACCCGCCCGGCGCAGCGCCGAGGTCGACCACGGTCATGCCTGGCCGAAGGATACGATCCTTCTCCTGAATCTCGAGCAGCTTGTAGCTTGCCCGGGACCGATAGCCGTCGCGCTGCGCCATCTTCACGTAAGGATCGTCGAAATGCTCTTTCAGCCAACGCGGGCTGGTCTTGGAACGTGCCAAGCTGATACCTCATCTGTGCGGCTCTGGGTGTGTCAGTTACACTAGCCGCCGTTTTCAAGGGTTCTGACGCAAGGGTCGAATTATGCCGCTCACCAATGAGCAGAAGAAGCAGTACAAATCCATCGGCCATCATCTGAAGCCGGTTTTGATCGTGTCCGAGAATGGCCTGACCGACGGGGTCCAGGCCGAACTGGAGCGCGCCTTGAGCGATCATGAACTGATCAAAGTACAACTGCGAATCACCGAGCGCGATGATCGTCGTGCGGTGACAGAAGAACTATGCAAGATCGGCCGCTGCGAACTGGTCCAGTCCATCGGCAAGATGGCATTGGTCTATCGCAAGAACCCGAATGTAAACAAGCAGCTGTCGAACGTGCATCGCTTTCAAGGCTGAGCCACTCTCGGGCTTGCCGCTATCGCTCCCGTCCGGGAGCGACTTGCAGCACCAGCATCAGCCCGCACAATCCAATCACCAAGTAGCTGAATACAAGCCAATAAGGTGATTCGACAGCACCAGCCCGCACCACGAAATGACTCGCCGCAAGCAGCAGCACCGATAACAGCAACTGCCCACGCACGTCCCGCCAGAGGGCGCGAAAGCCGCTCAACTGGATCAACACGACCGCCTGAAGAACCACGCAGAACGCGGCAAAGCCTACCAACAATGGCCGCAGACTGGACGCGATCTCGTCAATCAACAGCGGTGCCAGGCCAATTTTCGCCAGCGCCGGCAGCATCACGAACTGTAGCAACCAGAGGCCGCCGACCCAGAACGTCTGGGCCAGCTGCCAACTGATGATTCCTGCGCGCATCGGTCGACGGTCAGATATGGCGAACCTCGACGATCTCGTATTCGACCACGCCGCTGGGCGTCCTTACCGTCACCACATCACCCTCTTCCTTTCCCACCAGCGCGCGAGCGATAGGGGAACTGACCGACAGTTTGCCGCGCTTGATGTCCGACTCGTCGTCACCGACGATCTGGTACGTCACGGTTTCATCCGTTTCGACGTTGGCGATATCCACGGTGGTGCCGAAAATCACCTTGCCGGTATGCGGAATACTCGCCACGTCGATGACCTGGGCGTTCTGCAGACGGCCCTCGATGTCGCGAATGCGCGCTTCCACCATACCTTGCTGCTCACGGGCGGCATGGTATTCGGCATTTTCCTTGAGATCACCCAGCTCGCGCGCTTCGGCGATGGCCTGGGTGATCTGCGGGCGCAGTTCGGTTTTGAGATGCTTGAGCTCTTCTTCCAGGGCGCGCGCGCCCTGGACCGTCATGGGGTATTTAGTCATGCCTGGATTCCTGCATGGAGATCCTGCAGCCGGCGCACGGACTTCTCGGGACCGAACTTCAGCGCCTCACAGATCGCCTGACCACCAGCCAGGGTGGTGGTGCAGCAGATCTTGTGCTGCAGGGCGTTACGACGAATCGAGTAGGAGTCAGCGATGGACTGACGCCCCTCGGTGGTATTGATGATCAGGGTGACCTCGTCATTCTTGATCATGTCGACAACATGAGGACGACCTTCGGTCACCTTGTTCACGCGGCGCACCGGGAGGCCGGCAGCCTCGATGATCTTGGCCGTGCCGGCTGTGCCGACGACCTCGAAACCAAGCTCGATCAGGTCTCTCGCCACCTGGGCGACATGCGGCTTGTCGTCGTCACGTACGCTGATGAAGGCGCAACCGCTGTTCGGCAGGATTTCGCTGGCACCGAGCTGCGCCTTGGCGAAGGCCTCGGCGAAGCTGTCGCCAACGCCCATAACCTCGCCGGTCGATTTCATCTCCGGACCGAGGATCGGGTCGACGCCTGGGAACTTGGCGAACGGAAACACCGCTTCCTTGACACTGTAGAAGTTGGGGATGATTTCTTCAGTCAGTCCAACTTCGGTCAGCGTTTTGCCCGCCATGACGCGCGCTGCGATCATCGCCAGCGAAACGCCGATGCACTTGGACACGAAGGGAACGGTACGCGAGGCACGGGGGTTCACTTCGATGACGAAGATATCCTCCCCTTGCACGGCCATCTGCACGTTCATCAGGCCAACGACGCCCAACTCCAGCGCCATCTTCTTGACCTGGTCGCGTATCTCGTCCTGGATATGCGCCGGCAGCGAGTAAGGCGGCAGGGAGCACGCGGAATCACCGGAGTGCACGCCCGCCTGCTCGATGTGCTGCATGATCGCACCGATCACCACCTGCTCGCCGTCGCATACCGCGTCGATGTCGACTTCGATGGCGCAGTTGAGAAAGTGGTCGAGCAAGACCGGGCTGTCGTTGGACACCTTGACCGCCTCGCGCATGTAACGGCGCAGCTCTTCTTCCTGATAGACGATTTCCATCGCCCGGCCACCCAGCACGTAGGACGGGCGCACCACCAGCGGATAGCCGATGACCTTGGACGCGGCCAGGGCTTCCTCTTCGCTGCGCGCCGTCGCGTTCGGCGGCTGACGCAGGTTCAGGCGCTCGACCATCTGCTGGAAGCGCTCGCGGTCTTCGGCACGGTCGATAGCGTCGGGACTGGTCCCGATGATCGGCACGCCGGCCTCTTCCAGAGCTCGCGCCAGCTTCAGCGGAGTCTGGCCGCCGTACTGCACGATGACGCCCTTGGGCTGCTCGACCCGGACGATTTCCAGCACGTCTTCCAGAGTCACCGGCTCGAAATACAGGCGATCCGAGGTGTCATAGTCGGTGGAGACGGTTTCAGGGTTGCAGTTGACCATGATGGTCTCGTAACCGTCGTCACGCATCGCCAGGGCCGCATGCACGCAGCAGTAGTCGAACTCGATGCCTTGGCCGATGCGGTTCGGGCCACCGCCGAGGATCATGATCTTGTCGCGGCTCGACGGGTTGGCCTCGCATTCTTCCTCGTAGGTCGAATACATGTAGGCGGTGTCGGTAGCGAACTCGGCGGCACAGGTATCGACGCGCTTGTAGACCGGCAACACCTTGAGTTTGTGACGATGATTACGCAGATTCTTCTCGGTTACGCCGAGCAACTTGGCCAGGCGCGCATCGGAGAAGCCCTTGCGCTTGAGTTTGTACATGACGTCGCGATCGATATTGGACAGACCCATGGTCTTGATCCGCTCTTCGTCCTTGATCAGATCCTCGATCTGCACCAGGAACCACTCATCGATACGTGTCAGGTCGAAGACTTCGGCGACGCTTTTGCCAGCACGGAAGGCATCGGCCAGATACCAGATACGGTCCGCACCCGGCACGGTTAGCTCACGCTTGAGCGTGCTTTCGCTCTCCGGATCGGCCAGATCCAGCTTCGGATCAAAGCCCGAAACACCTACTTCCAGGCCGCGCAGCGCTTTCTGTACGGATTCCTGGAAAGTGCGACCGATGGCCATAACTTCGCCAACGGACTTCATCTGAGTGGTCAGACGGGCATCCGCCTTGGGAAACTTCTCGAAGGCGAAACGCGGGATCTTGGTAACCACGTAGTCGATCGCCGGCTCGAAGGACGCCGGCGTGCGGCCGCCGGTGATGTCGTTCTGCAACTCGTCGAGGGTATAGCCGACTGCTAGCTTGGCTGCGATCTTGGCGATCGGGAAACCGGTGGCCTTGGAGGCCAGCGCCGAGGAACGCGACACACGCGGGTTCATCTCGATTACCACCATGCGCCCCGTATTCGGGCAGATGCCGAACTGCACGTTGGAGCCGCCGGTTTCCACGCCGATCTCGCGCAGCACCGCCAGGGACGCATTACGCAGGATCTGGTATTCCTTGTCGGTCAGAGTCTGGGCAGGAGCAACGGTAATGGAGTCACCGGTGTGCACACCCATAGGGTCGAAGTTCTCGATGGCGCAGACGATGATGCAGTTGTCCTTCTTGTCGCGGACCACCTCCATCTCGTATTCCTTCCAGCCGATCAGCGACTCGTCGATCAGCAGCTCGCTGGTCGGCGACAGGTCGAGGCCGCGGGCGCAGATTTCCTCGAACTCTTCACGGTTGTAGGCGATACCGCCACCGGTTCCACCCATGGTGAAAGACGGGCGGATGATGCAGGGAAAACCGACCTTCTCCAATACGCCGTAGGCTTCGTCCATGTTGTGCGCGATGCCTGAAACCGGGCACGCCAAACCGATGTTCTTCATCGCCTTGTCGAAGCGCGAACGGTCCTCTGCCTTGTCAATGGTGTCGGCGTTGGCACCGATCATCTCGACACCGAACTTCTCGAGCACGCCATGCTTTTCCAGGTCCAGAGCGCAGTTCAGCGCCGTCTGGCCGCCCATGGTCGGCAGCAGCGCATCGGGGCGCTCCTTCTCGATGATCTTGGCCACGGTGGCCCACTTGATCGGCTCGATGTAGGTAGCGTCAGCCATGGCCGGGTCGGTCATGATGGTGGCCGGATTGGAGTTCACCAGAATGACGCGGAATCCCTCCTCGCGCAGCGCCTTGCAGGCCTGAGCACCGGAGTAGTCGAACTCGCAGGCTTGGCCGATGACAATGGGCCCGGCGCCGAGGATCAGGATGCTTTTGATATCTGTACGTTTTGGCATGGTCTCTCTCGAATTCTGTGCTCGGCGGGCTTAGCGGCGCTTGGCCATGGCATCGATGAAGCGGTCGAACAGCGGCGCCACGTCATGCGGGCCGGGACTTGCCTCGGGGTGACCCTGGAAGCTGAAGGCGACCTTGTCGGTTCGCTCGATGCCTTGCAGGGTGCCATCGAACAGCGACTTATGCGTAGCACGCACATTGGCCGGCAGGCTCGCTTCGTCCACGGCAAAGCCATGGTTCTGACTGGTGATCATCACCACACCGGTCTTCAGATCCTGAACCGGGTGGTTCGCACCGTGGTGACCGTTGGGCATCTTCACGGTCTTGGCACCGGAAGCGAGCGCCAGCAACTGATGGCCGAGGCAAATGCCAAACACCGGAATGTCGGTTTCGAGCACTTCTTGTATCGCCTTGATCGCGTAGTCGCATGGCTCGGGGTCACCCGGGCCGTTGGCCAGGAAGATACCGTCCGGGTTCAGCGCCAAGGCCTCGCTGGCGGGCGTCTGCGCCGGCAATACGGTAACGCGGCAGCCACGCGCGACCAGCATGCGCAGAATGTTGTATTTCACGCCATAGTCGAAGGCAACGACGTGGTAGGGCAGCTCGTTAGCCGGGATCTCGGCATGGCCGTCATCTTTCAGGTTCCAGACCGTTGAGCGCCATTCGTAGCGCTCCTTGACGCTGACTTCCTTGGCCAGGTCCATGCCCTTGAGCCCCGGGAAGCTGCGCGCCAGTTCCAACGCCTTTTCTTCGGTAGCGTCGGCACCTGCCAGAATACAGCCGTCTTGAGCACCCTTTTCGCGGAGGATACGAGTCAGGCGACGAGTATCGATGCCAGCTATGGCAACGGTACCGTTGGCCTTGAGATAGTCGGGAAGTGACTGTTTGTCGCGCCAGTTGCTCGGGATCAGTGGCAGGTCGCGGATAACGAGCCCCGCGGCCCATACCTTCCAGGACTCCGCATCCTCCGGCGTCGTACCGGTGTTACCGACGTGCGGGTAGGTCAGGGTGACGATTTGCTTGGCATAGGAAGGATCGGTGAGGATTTCCTGATAGCCGGTCATGGCGGTGTTGAACACCACCTCACCGATAGTCTGGCCGTCGGCGCCGATGGATTCGCCGCGAAAGATACTGCCATCGGCAAGGGCCAAAATGGCTGGCGCAAGGGCTGGCTTAGTCAAGAGACCTCCCAAAGATCAAGGCTGAAGCAGGCGCAGATTGTAAAAAAGCGGGATGACGTGTGAAGGTCATCCCGCTTTTTATTTGAGTCATTTCTGCGCAACTTTTAGTGGACACACTAAAACGGGAAGCTTACAGAAAACGCCTTTTCAGGTCTAGCCGAAATCAGCCCGAACGCCAAGCGGCAGCTGTTTCAACGCAGCCCAAGCACGTCCTGCATGTCATACAGCCCGGCTGGCTGTTGCTCCAGCCACAGGGCGGCGCGCACCGCGCCGCGGGCGAATGTCATGCGACTGGACGCCTTGTGCGTGATCTCGACGCGCTCACCTTCGGCAGCGAACAGCACTGTATGGTCACCGACCACATCCCCCGCACGGACGGTAGCGAAGCCAATGGTGTCGCGCGCGCGCGCGCCGGTTTGCCCCTCGCGACCATATACCGCCACCTTCTGCAGATCGCGCCCGAGCGCTTCGGCGACCACCTCGCCCATGCGCAGCGCCGTGCCGGACGGGGCGTCGACCTTGTGCCGGTGATGCGCCTCGATGATCTCGATATCCACCTCATCGCCGAGCACCCGCGCCGCCGTGTCCAGCAACCTCAGACAGAGGTTGACCCCGACGCTGAAGTTGGCAGCGAACACGATCGGAATTTCCTTCGCCGCCGCCGCCAGCTTCTCCTTCTCCTCAACCGAGAAGCCGGTCGTGCCGATCACCATCGCTTTGCCCGCCCGGCGACACACGTCTAGGTTCTTCAGCGTCACCGAAGGATGAGTGAAGTCGATCAGCACATCGAACTCTTCCGCCACCTTTGCCGCGTCACCGATCAGCGGGACGCCCAGGCGGCCGATGCCTGCCAGCTCCCCCGCATCGGCGCCGACCAAGGTACTGTCGGGCCGATGGATCGCCGCGGTAAGACCCGCGGCTCCGCCGGTCTGCTGAACAGCCTCGACCAGGGTCTTGCCCATGCGCCCGGCGGCGCCCATCACTGCTATACGTCGCATAGAAACCGCTCCAAGCTGCCAGCCACATGCTGCAGCGACCGCTTTCGACAAGCCCGCCGACCGCAGCCTGCCGCTGAGTTAAAGATCGCCGAAAAAGCGCTTCATGCCCTCGAACCAGCCACTGGCCTTGGGTGAATGGGAGCTGTCGCTCTGCAGCGTCTTGCGGAACTCATCGAGCAGCTCGCGCTGACGCTTACCCAGGTTGACCGGCGTTTCCACCGCGACACGACACAGCAGATCACCGGCCGCACCGCCACGAACCGGAGCGACACCCTTACCGCGCAAGCGGAACTGTTTGCCGGTCTGGGTCCCTTCGGGAATCTTCAGCTTGACCCGACCATCCAGCGTCGGCACCTCCAACTCACCCCCGAGCGCCGCGTCAGCAAAACTGATCGGTACCTCGCAGTACAGGTGCTTGCCGTCGCGCTGGAAGATCGGATGCTCGCGCACGTTGACCACGACATAGAGATCGCCTGCCGGGCCACCCTGTGCGCCCGCCTCGCCTTCGCCGGTCAAACGAATACGGTCGCCCGTGTCGACGCCTGGCGGCACTTTTACAGACAAGGTTTTCTGCTCTTCCACGCGCCCCTGGCCATGACAGCTGCCGCAGGGATCCGAGATCATCTTGCCGCTGCCATGACAGCGCGGGCAGGTCTGCTGTACGGAGAAGAAGCCCTGCTGCATGCGCACCTGGCCGATCCCGCCACAGGTAGTACAGGTGACCGGACTGGTGCCTTTCTTCGCGCCCGAACCATCGCAAGTCTTGCACTCGACCAGCGTCGGCACGCGAATGGTCACCGTGGTGCCACGCACAGCCTCTTCCAGATCCAACTCCAGCGTGTAACGCAGATCGCTGCCGCGCTGAGCACCGCCGCGTGAACTGCCGCGCGCGCCGGTGAAGAAATCGCTAAAGACATCACCGAAGATGTCGGAGAAGTTAGCACCGCCATAGCCTGCACCACCGGCACCCGCGCCCATCTGCGGATCGACGCCGGCATGGCCGTACTGATCGTAGGCCTGACGCTTGCTCGCGTCGGACAGCACTTCGTAAGCCTCGTTGGCTTCCTTGAACGCGTCTTCGGCGGCTTTGTCTCCGGGGTTACGGTCCGGATGGTGCTTCATCGCGAGGCGACGATAAGCCTTTTTCAGCTCCGCCTCGCTGGCGCCACGCTCGACACCCAGCACTTCGTAATAGTCACGTTTGGCCATAAATTTCCTGAACCTTCAATTCGTACCCTCCAGACACGCCGACGCGGGAGCAAGCCCCCGCGCGGCGATCACCCCCGTCGCGGCATCACCGCATCGGGTTGGAGCGAAAGGCAGCGGCCATAATCGCGGTCGCTGCTTTGCCCCAGGTCATGGAGGTCATAAGCCGCAGCTTACTTGTTGTCCTTGACCTCTTCGAACTCGGCGTCGACCACGTCGTCACCGGACTGCGCGTTGTCGCCCGTCTGGGCGCCTTCGCCACCCTGAGGCTGCTCGGCGTACATCTTCTGCGCCAACGGCGTGGAGGCCTGAGAGACCGCTGCGATCTTGGCTTCGATCTCAGCCTTGTCGTCGCCCTTGATGGCCACTTCCAGCTCGCCAATGGCCTTCTCGATGCTGGCCTTATCTTCCTCAGTGGCCTTGTCGCCAGCCTCGGTCAGCATTTTGCGGGTCGCATGGACCAGCTGATCACCCTGGTTACGCGCGGTGACCAGCTCCTCGAACTTGCGGTCTTCCTCGGCGTTGGCCTCGGCGTCACGCACCATCTGCTCGATTTCTTCCTCGGACAGACCCGAGTTGGCCTTGATCACGATGGACTGATGCTTGCCGGTGGCCTTGTCCTTCGCCGACACGTGCAGAATGCCGTTGGCGTCGATGTCGAAGGTGACCTCGATCTGCGGCACACCGCGTGGCGCAGGCGGGATCTCGGCCAGATCGAAGCGACCCAGCGACTTGTTCTGCGCCGCCTGCTTGCGCTCACCTTGCAGTACGTGGATGGTCACCGCGCTCTGGTTGTCGTCCGCAGTGGAGAACACCTGCGACTTCTTGGTCGGAATGGTGGTGTTCTTCTCGATCAGCGCAGTCATCACGCCGCCCATGGTTTCGATACCCAGCGTCAGCGGGGAGACGTCAAGCAGCAGCACGTCCTTCACATCACCGGCCAGAACGGCGCCTTGGATAGCAGCACCCATGGCAACCGCTTCGTCCGGGTTCACGTCCTTGCGCGCTTCCTTGCCGAAGAACTCGGCGACCTTCTGCTGCACCAGCGGCATGCGGGTCTGACCGCCGACCAGGATCACGTCGTCGATCTTGGACACGTCGATACCGGCGTCCTTCATGGCCATGCGGCAGGGCTCGATGGTGCGCTGCACCAGATCCTCGACCAGAGCTTCCAGCTTGGCACGGGAGATCTTCACGTTCAGGTGCTTCGGACCGGTCGAGTCTGCAGTGATATACGGCAGGTTGACGTCGGTCTGCTGGCTCGAGGACAGCTCGATCTTGGCCTTCTCGGCAGCTTCCTTCAGGCGCTGCATGGCCAGCGGATCGCCCTTGAGGTTCATGCCGGTTTCTTTCTTGAACTCGTCGACGAGGTAGTCGATCAGGCGGATATCGAAGTCCTCACCACCGAGGAAGGTGTCGCCGTTGGTAGCTAACACTTCGAACTGGTGCTCGCCATCGACTTCGGCAATTTCGATTACCGATACGTCGAAGGTACCGCCGCCCAGGTCATAGACGATCACGGTATGGTCGCCCTTGGCCTTGTCCATGCCGTAGGCCAGCGCAGCGGCAGTTGGCTCGTTGATGATGCGCTTGACGTCCAGACCGGCGATACGACCGGCGTCCTTGGTGGCCTGACGCTGGCTGTCGTTGAAGTAGGCCGGAACGGTGATCACCGCTTCGGTCACTGGCTCGCCGAGATAGTCTTCGGCGGTCTTCTTCATCTTCTTCAGGATCTCGGCAGAGATTTGCGGTGGCGCCATTTTCTGGCCGCTGACTTCTACCCAGGCGTCATTGTTGTCTGCCTTGACGATCTTGTAAGGGACCATCTGGATGTCTTTCTGCACGACGTCTTCATCGAAACGACGGCCAATCAGTCGCTTCACCGCGTACAGAGTGTTGTGCGGGTTGGTCACGGCCTGACGCTTGGCCGACTGGCCAACCAAAATTTCGCCATCATTGGCGTAGGCGATGATCGACGGGGTGGTGCGGCCGCCTTCGGCGTTCTCGATCACCTTGGCCTTGCCGTTTTCCAGAATGGAGACGCAGGAGTTGGTCGTTCCCAGGTCGATACCGATAATTTTGCCCATATGCTTCTCTCCGAACTTTGATTGATCCGCGCCTGCTTACCGGCTGCGGTAACACAAAAACGCTTGGCTACCAGATGGGGGTCGGCCGCCGAAATTCAAGCCTTCTCGTCGATCGAAGGCGGTGTTTCTGCCGGCGCCTTACTGACGACGACCATTGCGGGGCGCAACAGGCGGCCGTTGAGCAGATACCCCTTCTGGAACACCTTGAGCACGCTGCCCGGCTCGGCATGGGTGCTTTCTTCCATTGCCATCGCCTGGTGATGCTCGGGATTGAAGGGTTCGCCCTGAGGATCGACCGGCACCAACTGATGGCGCGCCAGGGTGTCGAGCAACAGCTTGAGCGTCAGCTCGACGCCTTCGCGCATTGGCTTGACGGCCTCGTCATCCGGATTCGACAGTTCCAGCCCGCGCTCCAGGCTGTCAGCGACGGCCAGCAGGTCACCAGCGAACTTCTCGAGGGCGAACTTGTGCGCCTTTTCCACGTCCTGTTCGGCGCGGCGACGAATGTTCTGCAGCTCAGCGGCGACACGCAGAGACTGGTCCTGGGCCGCTGCGAGCTGCTCCTCAAGGGATTGCACCCGAGCAGCCAGGTCTTCGGCAACTTCGGTTTGTGCGCTTTCATTCTCTTCGGGGGTCTGGTTTTCCAGGTTCTGCTCGTCGGCCATGCGGTCCTCCTCATCAACACTTCAGCGAGCGGTCAGCTCGCGCTTGTGCGGCTATATGGGGGCGGCGAAGCAGGCTTCAAGGGCGACAATGAGATCAGCCCCTCAGAACGAATACCATCGATCTGCCAGTGCGCTTTGTTTACATACCAGCCATGTCGAGACGCTTGTGAGGTCAATCAAAATAACTGTATAAATACCCAGTCATCGAGTGGGAGTTCTTGCCATGCTGGTTCATCTGTCCGTTCAAAACTATGCCATCGTCGAACACCTCGACCTCGAGCTGAAGCGAGGCATGAGCGTGATCAGTGGCGAAACCGGGGCCGGAAAATCAATCATGCTCGACGCCTTGGGGCTGACGCTGGGCGACCGCGCCGATAGCAGTGTTGTGCGTATTGGCGCTGACAAGGCCGATATCCTCGCCAGTTTCGATCTCGATGACATCCCGGATGCACGCGCCTGGCTGGCCGAGCGCGATCTCGACTCCGATGGTCCCTGCATTCTCCGTCGCGTAATCACCGCCGAAGGCCGCTCGCGCGGCTATATCAATGGCACACCCTGCCCGCAAGGCGACTTGAAGGCACTGGGTGAATTGCTGATCGATATCCATAGCCAGCATGAGCATCAGTCGCTGCTCAAGCTCGACACCCACCGACGCCTGCTCGATGAATACGGCGGCTGCCAGGACCTGGCCCGCCAGGTGCAAATGGCCGCGCAGCGCTGGCGCCAGACCCGACAGACGCTTGAGCGACTGAGCAACAGCAGCGATGAGCAGCGCGCACGCCATCAGCTCCTGAGCTATCAGCTCGAAGAGCTGGAAACCCTGGCGCTTGGCGAAGAAGAGCTGGAGCAACTGGAAAGCGAGCATAAGAATCTCGCCAACGCTGAGCACCTGCTCGGCGCTTGCCGCCAGGTTATCGACCTGTGCAGCGAGAGCGATGCAGGTAACGTGTTATCGGCACTGACCTCGAGCCTGCAGCGCCTCACCGGATTCCAGAACCAGCCCGGAGCGCTTGGCGAAGCGGTCAACCTGCTTTCCAGCGCGCAGATCCAGGTGGAAGAAGCGGTTGGCGAACTGAACCGTTTCCTCGACCACTTCGACTCCGATCCGCAGCGTCAGCAGGCGCTGGAAGAACGCCTGGACAGCATCTATACCCTGGCGCGCAAACACCGAGTGCAGCCACAGGAGCTTCCAACACTGCAACAGAGCCTGTTCGAAGAACTGGAAAGCTTGAATGCAGACGACGATGCTCTGGAGCAGCTGAGTGAAGAGCTTGAAGCCTATACGCGCCACTATCAGGAAAAAGCTGGAGAGCTGAGCAGCGCTCGCCAGCAAGCGGCCGAATCCCTTGCCACCGCAGTCGAAGCAGAGATACAGCGGCTGGGCATGCCTGGCGGCAAGTTCAGCGTGGTACTCAAACCCTCATCGGCTGGCGATCTTATGCCGCACGGGCTGGAACAGGTGGAGTTTCTCGTCAGCGCCAACCCGGGGCAACCACTGCGCCCGTTGGCGAAGGTCGCGTCCGGCGGTGAATTGTCGCGTATCAGCCTGGCGATCCAGGTCATCACAGCGCAGACCTCGCGAACACCGACACTGGTATTCGACGAGGTGGATGTTGGCATTGGCGGGCCGACGGCCGAAGTGGTCGGACAGTTGCTGCGCCGTCTCGGTGAGCGGGGCCAGGTGCTTACCGTGACTCACCTGCCCCAAGTGGCCGCGCAGGGGCATCACCATTTATTCGTGCACAAAGCACGCGGCAGTGACGAGACGCACACGGCAGTGGCAGCCCTGGAAGGAGGCGAACGGGTAGAAGAAATCGCCCGGATGCTCGGCGGCGTCGATCTGACTGAGCAAGCCCTGGCCCACGCTAGACAGATGATAGGCTCGGCCCAGACTTCTTAAGCAGACAAAAAAGGCGACCCACGGGTCGCCTTTTTGTTTCGGTGCCGACAGTCAGTCGGTCTTCTTGCGCACGTAGAGCACCAAGTTATGGTCGACCAGCTCATAACCGTGGCGTTTGACGATTTCTTTCTGAAGCTTTTCGATTTCGGAGTCGAAAAACTCGATCACATCGCCACTGTCGACGCAGACCATGTGATCGTGATGGCCGCTATCAGCCAGCTCGAATACCGCATGACCGCCATCGAAATTGTGCCGAACCACAAGACCGGCCGCCTCGAATTGAGTCAACACTCGGTAGACCGTCGCCAGGCCGACATCCTCGCCGGCCTCCATCAGGGCCTTATAGACATCCTCGGCGCTCATGTGGCGCTGATCAGTGGTATCCAGCATCTGCAGGATCTTGACCCGCGGCAGGGTTACTTTGAGGCCAGCTTTGCGTAGTTCGCTATTTTCAACCATGGTTGGCTTTCTCGCTGCTGCTGTTTCGCAGCCTCCTTCAATACGGGTATGATCCGGGCTTTGCCCAGCCAAGATAGTGGAAGTCACCTACCGATGCAAAACACCAAGCTCATGCTGTCCAGTCTCACCCTCGTGGGCCTGTTCGCACTCGCCGGTTGTTCATTCCCCGGGGTTTACAAGGTCGATATTCAACAGGGCAATGTCGTTACGCAGGACATGATAGACCAGTTACGCCCGGGAATGACCCGTTCGCAAGTACGGTTTATCATGGGCAACCCGCTAATCACCGATACCTTCCACGCTAATCGCTGGGATTACCTGTACAGCATCCAGCCAGGCGGCAGCCAGCGCCAGCAGGAGCGGGTCAGCCTGGTCTTCAACGCCAACGACCAACTGGCCGGCCTCGCTGGCGATTTCAAGCCAGGCGTGAGTCGCGACGAAGCCATTCTCGGCACCGATCGCCCAACTAGCGAGACGCCGGTCCGTACCGAACCAGAGACGCCCGAACCCGGCTCACTGCTCGAAGAGATCCAGCGCGACGTCGATGCCGCCGAGCCTGTCCCGGTCCCGACTCCGGGCCGACTGGAAACCGACTAGCGAATACATTGACCACACATGAAAAAGCCCGGCGTGCCGGGCTTTTTGCTATCCGCGATGGTTATTCAGCCGACCCGGCGGCCTTGCTCTGCGCCGCCTTTGCCGCACGCTGCTTGCGCACTTCCTTGGGATCGGCGATCAACGGGCGGTAAATTTCCACTCGCTCGCCCTCTTCAAGCACACGCTCTTCGGCTTTGGGCACCGCCTTGCCGAAGATGCCAAGCGGGGCGTTCGCCAAATCCAGGCCGGGAAAAAAACTATCCATCTTCGAGCGCAACGCGGCCTGGCGCACCGTTGTGCCCTGCGGAACCGTCAGACGCAGCAACTTCTGCTTGTCGGCCAGGGCATAGACCACCTCGACCGCTATGACCGACTCCGGTTTATCCATAAAGCTGCTTCGCCCTGTCACAGAATGCATCGACCAAGGTGTTGGCGGCCTGATTGAACAACGGCCCCAGGGTGGCGCGGACCAGGGGCCCGGCGTAATCGAAGGTCAGATCGAGGCTGATTTTGCAGGCCTTTTCGCCCAGTGCCTTGAACTCCCACACACCGTGCAGGTGACTGAACGGGCCCTCTTTGAGCGTCATCTCGATGCGCTTGCCCGCCTGCAGCTCGTTGTGCGTGAGGAAACGCTGACTCATGCCGGCTTTCGCCACCGTCATGCTGGCCTGCATCTCAGTTTCGCTGCTGGACAGAACTTCGGTCGCCGAACACCAAGGGAGAAACTGTGGATAGCTGGCAACATCATTGACCATGTCGAACAGCGCGCGCGCCGGATAGGGCAGCAGCGCCGAGCGTTGAATATGCGTCGTCATTCGGTCCTTCTAGTTCATTTCGACATCGGCAACCGAAGCCGCTAATGGCAATAGCGCTTACCGAGAGCAAGTGATCACGCAGCTCCGCCACAGAGCGACTCCAGTGGCCGAACAGACGTAAAGATTGGCATATTGTCGAGGATAAGCGCACCCCTCTCAAGTTTCACACAGTCGCAGCGCACTGCTTATCGCCAGCCGCAACGCGACTCCCTATAATGCGCAGCCTATGGCCAAACAGAAGAAACAGTCCCCCGGGACCATCGCGCTGAACAAGAAGGCGCTACACGACTACTTCATCGAACAGAAATTCGAGGCCGGCCTCGTTCTGGCCGGCTGGGAAGTGAAAAGCCTGCGCGCAGGCAAAGCCCAACTGGTGGACAGTTACGTCCTGCTCAAGGATGGGGAAGCCTGGTTGATGGGCTGCCACATCACACCGCTGACGACGGCCAGCACCCATGTGATCGCAGACCCGACACGCACCCGCAAGCTGCTACTGAACAAGCGTGAGCTAGGCAAGCTGTTCGGTGCCGTGCAACAAAAGGGGTATGCGTGCGTTGCCCTGGCGATCTACTGGAAAAAGCATCTGATCAAATGCGAGATCGCCTTGGGCAAGGGCAAGAAGGAGTTCGATAAGCGCCACACCGAAAAGGAGCGTGACTCCGACCGCGAGATTCAGCGCGCCATGCGCACCAAGGGCAAGGAAGACTGAGCTGCCCTTGGCGTGGAGCGGAAAACCCTCCGTTCCACGCTCACGACTTCACACCTTTCCTACCTTGATCATTCCACGCCCCCGGATTTCCCCGCCGTGCCTTGCCGTCGCTGCGCCCTCGCCAGCCGCTGCGCCTCCTGCTGCCCTTCGGCGAGCACTTCCTGCACATAACTGATGTGGCGATGGATCACCTCGCGCGCCTCATTGGCCTGCCGGGCGATGATCGCGTCGTAGAGCTCCTGATGCTGCTGCATGAGCATGGTGCGGGTTTCCTTGCGCAGCGCATACATGCCACCGATATTGGTCACCACATTGCGCTTGAGCAGATCGAACAAGCCGCGGATGGTATGCAGCAACACCGCGTTATGGCTGGCCTCGGCAATGGCGAGATGAAAGCGCGCGTCCGCAGCGCCTTCTTCAGCCCGAGTAACCGTCCCCTCGCGCACATAGCAGTCCTGCAGCACCGCGAAGGCCTCGCCGAGCCGCTGTTGGTCGACATCTGTCGCCCGCAGCGCTGCGTAATAGGCGCAACTGCCTTCCAACGTATGGCGAAACTCGAGCAGATCGCGTTGTGCATCGGCATTATTTTCCAGGAGATGCAACAGCGGGTCGCTGAACGTCGAGCCCAAGGATTCGGCCACGAAATTACCACCGCCGTGACGGCTGACCAGCAGGCCCTTCGCTGCCAGCTTCTGGATCGCCTCGCGCAATGAAGGACGGGACACACCGAACTGCTCAGCCAGCAATCGCTCCGCCGGCAGCCGCTCGCCAGCCTTGAGCGTGCCTTCGAGAATCATGCCTTCGAGTTGCTCGACAATGTTATCGGCCAGCCTCCGCTGACGCACCACTCCCACTTCCATGACAACCTCGATTGGTTTGACCACTATACGAATTCAAGCGTAGCCAGCCGCCCGAACCACCGCAACATGCATCGCTGCGACCAAAGTCTATAGCTTGCTAATTGACGCAGACAGGACAGAGCTCTTACGCTGGCCGAACTTCGCTGTAAATTGGTAATACCATTTTACATCGAAGCGCATCCAACAATAAGAGGACTACTGAATGCGGTCTCCAGCCATCTGCTCATCACCGGTCCGCTCGGGCTTCCGTTCGTTCAACTCGACCATGGGAGCCTGACATGTCCAACGGACTGCTCGCCCTATTCGCCTTTACCCCGATTCTGCTCGCTGCAGTGTTGTTGATAGGTCTGCGCTGGCCGGCCAGCCGCGCCATGCCTGTTGTATTTATCTTCACGGCCGCGATCGGCCTGTTCATCTGGAATATGAGCTTCACCCGCATCATCGCTTCTACCTTACAAGGCCTGGTCATTACTCTCGGCCTGCTATGGATCATTTTCGGTGCGATCCTGCTGCTCAATACCCTGAAGCACTCCGGCGGCATTACCGCCATCCGCGCGGGCTTCACCACCATCAGTCCCGATCGTCGTATCCAGGCCATTATCATCGCCTGGCTGTTCGGCTGCTTCATCGAGGGCGCATCCGGCTTCGGCACCCCTGCCGCCATCGCGGCGCCGTTACTGGTCGCCGTCGGTTTCCCGGCTATGGCCGCGGTGCTGATGGGCATGTTGGTGCAGAGTACGCCGGTCTCGTTCGGCGCCGTGGGTACCCCCATCATCGTCGGCGTTAACAGTGGCCTGGACACCGCCACTCTCGGCGCACAACTGACCGCCCAGGGCTCCAGCTGGCCGATCTTTCTGCAACAGATCACCAGCAGCGTCGCGATCACCCACGCCATCGTCGGCACGATCATGCCGCTGATCATGGTGATGATGCTGACGCGTTTCTTCGGCAAGGAAAAAAGCTGGAAAGCCGGATTCGAGGTGATGCCCTTCGCAATCTTTGCCGGCCTCGCCTTCACGCTTCCTTATGTGACAACCGGCGTATTCCTCGGCCCTGAGTTTCCATCGCTGCTCGGTGGCCTGGTCGGCCTGGCCATCGTTACGACGGCTGCTCGCTTCAATTTCCTGGTCCCGAAAAACACTTGGGATTTCGCCGACGCGAAAGATTGGCCCGCAGAGTGGATCGGCACCATCGAGATGAAGCTCGACGACCTTGCCGCACGTCCGATGAGCGCATTCCTTGCCTGGCTGCCTTATGTGCTGGTCGGCGCGATCCTGGTGATCAGCCGCGTCTTCCCACAGGTGTCCGCCGCGCTGAAGTCGGTGTCCATCGCCTTCGCCAACATCCTCGGTGAGACCGGTGTCAGCGCCAGCATCGAACCGCTGTATCTGCCTGGCGGCATTCTGGTCGCGGTCGTGCTGATCACTTTCTTCATGCATGGCATGCGAGCAGCCGAGCTCAAAGCCGCCGTGAAAGAATCCAGCGGCGTGCTGCTCAGCGCCGGGTTCGTGCTGCTGTTCACCGTGCCGATGGTTCGCATCCTGATCAACTCCGGCGTCAACGCCAGCGATCTGCCAAGCATGCCGATCGCCATGGCTCGCTACGTCGCGGACAGCGTAGGCGGCATCTATCCACTGCTGGCACCTTCAGTCGGTGCGCTGGGCGCCTTCCTCGCCGGCTCGAACACCGTCAGCAACATGATGTTCAGCCAGTTCCAGTTCGGCGTGGCGCAATCGCTGGGCATTTCCGGCGCCATGGTCGTGGCCATTCAGGCGGTCGGCGCCGCAGCAGGCAACATGGTTGCGATTCACAACGTGGTTGCGGCCTCGGCTACCGTCGGCTTACTGGGCCGCGAGGGCGTCACCCTGCGCAAGACCGTTTGGCCTACCCTGTACTACGTGCTGGCCACAGGCGTAATCGGCTTGGTGGCGATCTACCTGATGGGCGTGACGGACCCGCTCGTCGGCGTCTAACCCGGTACAACCGTTGCCCCGACGAAATTCGGGGCAACGGCGCTTCGAACCCGCCCGACGTCACCGCGCACTTCGCGCAAAGCGCGATCAGGGCAAAAAGCCAGACCCGACAACCATGCCCCTCGTCGACATGGGGAGCATCACGAGACATACCTCGTTTCAACTGGTGAGAACAACGATGATCATCTCTGCCTCCACGGATTACCGCGCTGCCGCGAAACGCAAGCTGCCGCCGTTCCTGTTCCACTACGTCGACGGCGGCGCCTACGCCGAGTACACGCTGCGGCGTAACGTCGACGATCTGGCCAGCATCGCTTTGCGCCAGCGGGTGTTGCGCAACATGTCCGAGCTCAGTCTGGAAACCCAACTGTTCGGCGAAACCCTGTCCATGCCCGTAGTGCTGGCCCCGGTCGGCCTGACCGGCATGCTCGCGCGTCGCGGTGAAGTCCAGGCTGCCCGTGCCGCCGACAAGAAGGGTATCCCCTTCACCCTTTCCACCGTATCGGTCTGCCCGATCGAAGAAGTTGCCCCGGCGATCCAGCGGCCAATGTGGTTCCAGCTCTACGTGCTGAAAGACCGCGGTTTCATGAAGAACGCCCTGGAGCGCGCCAAGGCAGCGGGCGTCACCACTCTCGTGTTTACCGTGGACATGCCGACCCCCGGCGCGCGTTATCGCGACGCGCACTCCGGCATGAGCGGCCCAAATGCCAGCATCCGCCGCGTACTGCAAGCCATGACCCATCCCTTTTGGGCCTGGGATGTGGGCTTGCATGGAAAGCCACACGACCTGGGCAACATTTCCACCTATCGGGGCAACCCGACCGGACTGGAAGACTACATCGGCTGGCTGGCAGCCAACTTCGATCCTTCGATTTCCTGGAAAGACCTGGAGTGGATTCGCGAGTTCTGGGACGGCCCAATGGTGATCAAGGGCATCCTCGATGCCGAAGATGCCCGCGACGCAGTGACCTTCGGCGCCGACGGCATCATCGTGTCCAATCACGGCGGCCGTCAGCTCGACGGCGTACTTTCCAGCGCCCGCGCGATGCCGGCCATCGCCGACGCAGTGAAGGGTGACCTGAAGATTCTCGCCGACTCCGGTATTCGCAGCGGCCTCGATGTGGTGCGCATGATCGCCCTGGGCGCCGATACCGTCATGCTCGGCCGCGCTTTCGCCTATGCACTGGCGGCCGATGGCGAAGCCGGAGTAACCAACCTGCTCGACCTGATCGAAAAGGAAATGCGCGTGGCCATGGTGTTGACCGGCGCCAAGTCGATCAGCGAGATAACCACCGATTCGCTGGTTCGTGAACTGGGCCAGTACCAGACCACCAAACACGTCGAATGAGCCTCACGAGGCCGCGCGACTCCTTGCGCGGCCCGCTTGAATTCCTGGAGCCTACATGAACGCGCCTGCCGCCCTGCCGAACGACTTCCTCGTCGCCGTCGAACAGTTGATACCGGCACAGCGGCGCTTCGACGACCCGCTGTCCACGCTGGCGTTCGGCACCGATGCCAGCTTCTACCGGTTGATTCCGAAACTGGTGGTGCGCGTGGAGTCCGAAGCCGAAGTGGTGGGCTTGCTCAAACTGGCCCACGAACAGCGTGTTCCGGTGACCTTTCGCGCCGCGGGCACCAGCCTCTCCGGCCAAGCGATCTCCGATTCGGTGCTGATCGTCCTGGGCGACAACTGGAACGGCCGCGAGATTCGCAACGGTGGCGAACGGATCCGCCTGCAGCCGGGCGTCATCGGCGCCAACGCCAACGCGGTCCTGGCACCCCTCCAGCGCAAGATCGGCCCTGACCCAGCCTCGATCAACGCGGCCAAGATCGGCGGCATCGTCGCCAACAACTCCAGCGGCATGTGCTGCGGCACGGCGCAGAACAGCTACAAGACGCTTGCCGGCCTGCGCCTGGTACTGGCCGACGGCACCGTGGTCGACAGCGAAGACCCCTCCAGCGTCGAATCTTTCCGCCAAAGCCACGCGGCGCTGCTCGATCAGCTCGCCGAGCTTGGCCAGTCGACCCGTGCGAATGCCGAACTGGCGGCGAAGATTCGCCACAAGTACCGGCTGAAGAACACCACCGGTTTCTCGCTCAATGCACTGGTCGATTTCGACGAGCCGCTCGACATCCTCAACCACCTGATGGTCGGCTCCGAAGGGACGCTCGGTTTCATCAGCGCGGTTACCTATGACACCGTGCCGGACCACCCGCACAAGGCCAGCGCCCTGGTCGTCTTCCCGGACGTCGAAACCTGCTGCCTCGCCGTGCCGGTGCTCAAGCAGCAACCGGTCTCGGCAGTCGAACTGCTCGACCGTCGCAGCCTGCGTTCGGTGGAGAACAAGGTCGGCATGCCGGAGTGGGTCAAGGGATTGTCGGCCAACGCCTGCGCCCTCCTGATCGAATCACGCGCGGCCAGCCAGTCGTTGCTGCATGAGCAGATCAACCTGATCATGACCTCGATCGCGCATTTCTCGATGGAAAAGCAGGTCGACTTCAGCGATGACCCGGTGGTCTACAACCAGCTCTGGAAGATCCGCAAGGATACCTTTCCCGCTGTCGGCGCGGTGCGCCAGACCGGCACCACGGTCATCATCGAGGACGTGACCTTCCCCCTCGAGCGCCTTGCCGAAGGCGTCAATCGTCTGATCCAACTGTTCGACAAGCACGGCTACCGCGAAGCGATCCTGTTCGGCCACGCCCTGGAAGGCAACCTGCATTTCGTCTTCACCCAAGGCTTCGAAGATCCACAGCAAGTTGCGCGCTACGAAGCCTTCATGCAGGACGTCACCCAGCTGGTCGCCGTGGAGTTCGGTGGTGCGCTGAAAGCCGAGCACGGCACCGGCCGCAACATGGCGCCCTTTGTGGAGCTGGAATGGGGCCACGATGCCTATCAGCTGATGTGGCAGATCAAGCGTTTGCTCGACCCGCAGGGCATCCTCAATCCAGACGTCGTGCTCAGCGAGGATCCGCAGATCCACCTCAAACACCTCAAGCCGATGCCGGCGGCCGACGAGATCGTCGACAAATGCATCGAATGCGGCTTCTGCGAGCCGGTCTGCCCGTCCAACGGACTGACCCTGACACCGCGCCAGCGCATCGTGGTCTGGCGCGACATTCAGGCGAAAAAGCGCGCCGGCATCGACACCGCCGAACTTGAACGACGCTACGACTACCATGGCGTCGAAACCTGCGCCGCCACGGGCCTTTGCGCCCAGCGCTGCCCGGTGAGCATCAACACGGGCGACCTGGTGCGCAAACTGCGGGGTCGTAACGCCGACAAAACTCGCGCGGCCAGCTGGCTGGCCGATCACTTCAGCACCGCCGTGCAAGGCACCCGATTCATGCTGCATGTGGCCAACGGCGCGCACCTGATGATGGGCACGCGGCTGTTGAGCAAAACCTCTGCGACGTTCAGCAATGCCAGTAAAGGGCGCGTGCCGCAATGGACGCCGGCCATGCCGCAACCGTTGCAACGCTTGCACCTGCCCCAACCCACGGCGCAAGACGAACGACCACGCGTCGTCTACTTGGCCGCTTGCGTGTCTCGCGCCATGGGCCCTGCCGCCCGTGACCAGGAACAGGAACCGCTGCTAGACACCACCCGTGTCTTGCTGGAGAAAGCCGGCTATCAAGTGGTCTTCCCAGACAACCTGAACAGTCTTTGCTGCGGCCAGCCATTCGCCTCCAAGGGCTACGCCGTACAAGCCGATCGCAAGCGTCAGGAAACCCTGGATGCGCTGCTCAAAGCCAGCCGCGGCGGACTGGACCCCATCTATTGCGACACCAGTCCATGCACCCTACGCCTGGTTCAGGACCTGGCGGATGAGCGCCTGCAGGTTTTCGATCCGGTACGTTTCATCCGCACCCACCTGCTCGACAGGCTGGACTTCGAGCCACAGGATGGCCCAATCGCCGTGCACGTGACCTGCAGCACCCAGCACCTCGGCGAAGCCCAGGCATTGATCGACATCGCCCGACGCTGCGCCAAGGCAGTCGTGATTCCCGAAGGCATCCACTGTTGCGGCTTCGCCGGCGACAAAGGCTTCACCACGCCCGAGCTCAATGCGCACGCGCTGCGCAGCCTGAAAGATGCCGTACAGATCTGCGACGAAGGCATTTCCACCAGCCGCACTTGCGAAATCGGCCTGTCGCAGCACGGCGGCATCGATTATCACGGACTGGTTTATCTCGTGAATCGCAATAGCCGGGCCAGAGTCGTTGCCGCCCCGACCTGATAGTCCTCGGCCAGCGTCCCTGTCAGAAAGATGAAACGCTCGAGCGCAGCCGCAGTCCGAAGTTATGAGCCCATTTTGCATAGAGGCTCGACTCGCCTCGGCGCTGCCGCGCAATAGCAGAATCAGGCAGGCCCGCCGGGAAGTTAACTCCCTGGAGGATCTCATGAAAAAATTTGCCCTACTTGCTGCAGCCGCTCTGATCGCCAGTCCCGCTGCATTTGCCGCCGACAAAGATCTCTGCCAGCTGAACATGCAGGAAATCGACGACAACATGGCCACCAGCCAGGCGACGCTCGGCGAGCCGGCACGCAGCGAAGTCGAGGACCTCATCAAGCAGGCCCGTCAAGCCCAGCAATCCGGCGATACCGAAACCTGCATCGCGCATTCGACCAAAGCCCTGCAAGAGCTAGAAGGCCCCGGCAGCTCAGGCAGTACCGGCAGCAGCGGCACCGGCTCGGGTTCCAGTAACTGACACCACCCTCGGCAGGGCCACCCGCGGTTGGCCTTGCCAATTTCCCCCTTCCCTTGAATACCGACAAAAGGCCCCCCATCTAAGGGATCAAGCGTTCGACGTGACCAGGCTTTCTGGCGTACACTGCGCAGCACATGAGGCTGCGACACGCTTCATGGGGCCGATTAGGATTCGACGCCGGTAACAAAACTCTAGGTGCATGCCGAGTTGGTAACAGAACTCGTAAATCCACTGTTGCAAACTTATAGTTGCCAACGACGACAACTACGAAGGGTACGCGCTAGCCGCCTAACCTTCATCTGGTCGCTTCGGCGCCAGCGGTCACTAGGGGATGCCTGTAAACCCGAAATGACTGTCAGATAGAACAGGATCGCCGCCAAGTTCGCTGCAGACGTAACGGCTAAAACTCATGCAGCTCGCTCCAAGCACCCTGCCAATCGGGCGGCGCGGAGTTAACTCAGTAGATTTGGCTAAGCATGTAGTACCGACAGTGGAGAGCTGGCGGACGGGGGTTCAAATCCCCCCGGCTCCACCAAATACACATCTAAGGGCGTCCACGGACGTCCTTTTTTGTGCCTGAAATCCAGCAAATACGGGGCTTTCAGCATCATTACAGTCCGATAGCGTCCCGTACCATCTACGGATTCGTGTATTCCACGTGGTATTCCAAGCGTTCCGCTGGTAAATTTTGGAATACACAAACAGCCTTGGAATACATCATGGGTGCCCAAGCCACGCGCCTTTCAGACCTCAAAGTCAAAGCCGCCAAGCCGAAGGAGAAAGACTACACGTTGACTGACGGCAACGGCCTTCAGATGCGAGTGAGAATCAATGGCTCTAAGCTTTGGAACTTCAACTATATCCATCCCGTAACGAAGAAACGGATCAATATGGGTCTTGGCACCTTTCCCGAGGTGAGCCTGGCTCAGGCACGCAAGCGAACCGTTGAAGCTAGGGAGATTGTCGCGCAGGGATTGGATCCGAAGGAAATACGCGATGCTGAGCGTCTGGCCAAGAAAGCAGCTACGGAGCACACATTCAGAAACGTCGCGACAGCATGGTTCGAGCTCAAAAAAGACTCAGTAACTTCAGCCTATGCCGAAGATATCTGGCGCTCGCTCACGCTCCACGTTTTTCCGGATCTGGGCACTACTCCCATCTCCGCCATCACCGCACCAAAGGTCATAAACCTGCTCAGGCCTCTTGAAACCAAAGGCAGCCTGGAGACTGTTAAACGTCTGACGCAGCGGCTCAACGAGATCATGACCTACGGGGTCAACTCGGGACTGATTCACGCGAACCCGCTCAGCGGCATCCGCTCCGTTTTCAAGAAACCGAAAAAGAAAAACATGGCGGCACTGCCTCCCGATGAGCTGAGTGAGCTCATGGTGGCAATTGCCAATGCCAGCATAAAGAGAACGACCCGCTGCCTGATCGAGTGGCAGCTCCACACCATGACCAGGCCAGCGGAGGCAGCGACCACTCGCTGGGCAGACATCGACTTCGAAAAGCGTATTTGGACGATTCCTGCTGAGCGAATGAAGAAACGTCGCACGCACATTATCCCGCTTACGGAGCAAGCTCTGGCGTTGCTGGAGGCAATCAAACCCTACAGCGGGCACCGGGAATTTGTGTTCCCTGCAGACCGCAACCCTCGCACCCATTGCAACAGCCAGACCGCTAACATGGCGCTGAAGCGAATGGGTTTCGAAGGCCGCTTGGTAAGCCACGGCATGCGCTCAATGGCCAGCACCATCCTAAACGAGCATGGCTGGGATCCTGAACTGATCGAGGTGGCGCTTGCTCACGTCGACAAGGACGAGGTTCGCAGCGCTTACAACCGAGCGGATTACATCGAGCGCAGACGCCCGATGATGGCTTGGTGGAGCGAGCACATCCAGCAAGCAGCTACCGGCAATCTTTCGATGTCAGCTATCAAGGAAAATCGGGACAGAACGGTCGTGTCGATACGCTGATTAGTGCCAACTACCGTTAAGCAGACGGTAGTAACAGGCAGCAACCGGCCAAAAGCGGTAGTAGCAAGGAGGATAAATCAGTCCCCCCTTTGTATATAAATTCGTCACTTTCTTCAGCCCTTTAGCCGTTATCAATTTGGCTTGAGGTTCATTCTTGCCTCAAAAATCAATAAATCACTCTCTCCATTTGCGACCATCATGTTGACGAGGCGAGGGCTTACTTCGATCTCGCCTCTGAGTGTTGCCTGCACAGTTTCGGGATATCTTTCAAGCATCAGATCTACCAGGCCATGACTGTACCCATCGCGGATGAGCTTGATCTTGGTGTCATCTGCAGTGCCGTATTTGATGAGTTTGTAGAACCCAGGATCCAAGGCACCGACGCCATTCAGGACCTCGACAAACTTAAAGATTTTGTTGTCGAAGAAATCATCTTCTTCTTTGAGACGGACAATCGCCAGATTGATCCGCTCAGCGTCATCCTTGTTGGAGATCCTGACCCAGCTCTCATGCCTGCTATCACGGTAGGTGGTGTCTCCCCAGCGGCCCACAAATACATAATCGTTGCCACTGCTTTCCACCAGCTTTTTCCAGTACCTGAGCGTCAACCGGATGGTCTGTTTCACACTGTATTTGTTCAGCTTCCAATCCAGCAGCATGGCGTAGAAATTACGAGCAGCTTCTTCCTTCAGACGCCGCAGGTCACTGTATTCACGGTTTTCGTCGAAGTGGTCAACAAAGGATCTTGTGATCGCAAGCATCAGCCTATCAACAGTGCTGATCTGTCCATTCGCCTCAATGCTTTGCTGGATCTTGACATCAATGGCCTCCTCTTCCGAGAACACATCAATTTCACTGACACTGTTCGCGATGAGAAGCTTACCCACCACTGTTTGGACGTACCTGCACTCGCGATCACGAACTACACCAGGGTGAAGGTTTTCGAGACGAGCAACGGCGTCGTCGTACAGCTCAGACACCTTACCCTCAACGATATTGGTGGCCTCAAGCAGAACGTTGCTGACAATATCCTTGTCGACTCTAGAGACGTTGACCGCCTTCTGATAGTAGGCCTCCAGATCAGCTCGCTTGCTTGTATAGCCATCCACCCCCAAGAGATAAACGCTGGATTCCAGCTTCTTCAAAGCAGCCTCTGCGCCAGGCGCAAACACTTCACTGAACCGATTGACACGCCCAACCAGGTTCTTGAACTGGGAAGAAGTCAGGTAGCTCCGCCCCTTGGTGAAATCGAAGACAAAAAGCCGCTCGATCGGCAGGTTCACCCCTTCAAGAAGGGTCGAGTTGCAGACCAGGAATTTCATTTTATTGGAGCTGCTGAAGAGGTTTTCCAGATACAGGCGAATGGTGTCAGGAATCGAACCGTGGTGGTACATGACCCCTTTACGCAAGCAATCGATCAGCCTGTAGCGCCGGTCAAAAATTTCCTCCAGCTCATCACACGCGATTTGGATGAGCTGGCATTTCACAGGTGGCAGCACTGCGGCTAGCTCGACCGCGAACGACTCGATGCTTTTCTTCTTGTTGCCATAGACGATGTTCTTGGACAGCGCCTCGCCCTTGATGAGCTCGAAGCAGTTTGCGTACTTCCTGTCGAAGTCCATCGAATCATTGAGGAAATGGTCATAGAGCTTGAGCTTTGTCTCGCCCCGACCGGTCCTGAAATCCCTAATGTAGTAGCGTTCAGATTTGATGTACTCGTCGATCTTGAACCCGGTGGGGGTCACGTCCAGAAACCGCACCCGGATACTGAGCTCATCGCACAGGAAAGGCGTCAGGAATTTGAAGGACGTCTCGGCGTTACGAGCACCCAGAATGCACAGCATGGTCGCAAGCAACTCACTCCTGCGGTCGCTCTGCAGCAGGTTATGCGCCTCGTCCACGAAGACCATATCGAAGGTCAGACTGACGTTCTCGTTGAGAAGCCTGTTGAGCCGCTCCTGGGTCAGCACAAACGCCCTGTTGTTCAGCTCAACCGAGAACATTTCGGGGTGGGTCACCACCTTGCCCAGCCCCTCGATGTCCGCGTAGATCAAACGCTTCTTCGTCTGGGCCAAGAGTGCCTTCGACGGCACGAGGATAAGCACCCGCTTCTCCGGGTTTTCCCTCACCGATTGAATGATGAGTTCAGACTTGCCGTAGGAGGTAGGAGCCACCACGACTGACGACTTACGGTACTCCGATTGAACGAACGTCCGCAGCGCGTCCTGTTGCTCAGTCAGCACAATGCCTTGGTCGCGGAAGGTATCGACGTAGCTGGCCACGATGTTCCGGATGAACGATTCGCTCCGAGGATCATCTTGGGAGAAATGGCTGCTGATCACAGCTGAGATGGGGTGCAAGCCGCTGTTGAGCGCTACATCGTACAATGCCTGATATTGGCCAGATGCGTTCCCGTAGAACAGGATGATGCGGTAACCCAAACGTCTGATCTCGGGCGTCTTGTGGTTCAGGAGCAGCACCGCGATGGCCAGAAGCTTGACGATCTCCGAGTTTTCCAGCTCATCGCCCTTGAGGAGCTGAAAATACAGTCCTTTGAATTTGGTATTGGCCAGCTTCCGGATAGTCAACTCTTCCATGTTAGTGCCCCGCTTCCGTTTTCAAAAACGCTTCCAGCTTTTCCATGGTTCCTTTGTGAAGGGACAGCACCCACACCGTCTTGAACACCGAGTCCGCCACCAGCTTAGTAGAGAATTTGGACACCGTCTGTTCGGCAATGGCTTGGGATACATCGCTGAACAGGGCGGAGATCAGAAACACGCTGTTGTCCGAGGCAGTGGCACCGTTGTCTTCGGCCAAATCGCCCTCCAACTCTAGGATCTCAATGACAGAGTCTCGGTACTTGGCCTTGTTGTGGATGGCATTTCGAGCGGCATTGATCGCGTTGAGCCAGTGGTTGAGCTCCGGCTCTGCCAGGCGCTTCTTGAGGTCGTCTCTTGCCAGGCGTAGCAGCGCGCTTGTGGCCGCGCATGAGGTCTTGTCCTTCCCCTTGCCGCCCGACTTGACCTCCGTGATCCAGACGTTGTTTTTTGAGGTCTCATACAGCAAAAGGTCGAACCCCTTGCGGATGCTTTTTTCTTCCATGTTGAAGAACGGCGAGACGACGTCGAAATCAGGGAACAGCTTCAGGATGATGACGTGGGAAAGGAGCTCTCCCAGCATACCGATCCGGGTTTCCCAGGTTTTCCGGGAATAGCGCTCTTCCCAGAAGTGTTTGATGGTTGCGGGGTACTTGTAAATCGCCCTGTCTTTGCTTGCTTGATCGGCACCATGGCAGATCCGAGTGAGGTTTTCCCTCAGCGCCTGCTTGAGCTCATCCGAAAAATTTTCGACACAACACATGGCGTATTGATCGACCTGCTTGAAGCTGACGCCATCCATAACACTTCCTACAAGAGCTAGAACCGCAGCGTCCTCGCGCGGCTACTACGAAAATTCGATGGTCCTCCCGCGCCAGAGTAGGTACCAGTAGAGCTAAGACTGGCGTATACCGACGTGAGTCAGGAAACTCACGATGGCGGCAGAGTGCCAGCTCGACTGGAAATTAACGTGATCGAGGGGATAGGTAAACAACAATTAGAGTCGTGCTTGACAGGGCTCTAGAGATTGGAGACGGGAAAGGGATTTATTTCTTTACTCTCGACGTCCGCTATTGGCCCAGCGTGTGTAAAAACACTTGGCCAAAATTAAAGTGTGCGCGTCTACGTTAAATCTGAAATTTATCGGCACGTCAGCAGATGTGGATTTCGCGTAGAAGCGCGATTTCCAGTCCGGTTTTGAGTACCTGTCGCGCTCAAAAACGTTTTTACACAGCCTCGGCCGACTCCAGCCCATTGCTCCATTTGATACGCGCCTGAAAGCCGGCCATTCGATTCAAAAAAATCTCAGCCCTACATAACCGCAATGACATCACCATCAAGAAGGTTCACCTCATGTCGTTGCAATGCCCTCGCTGTCGCTCACCCAAAGTCGCTTCCTTCCACCACGCCATGAAGATCGCCGCTGCTGTCGGCACGGTCGGCGGTGCCGCTCGTGGCATCAGTGCTGCGCTGGCTGGCGGTCAAGCCGGGGCGGCTGTTGGCGCTATTGCCGGCCCTGTCGGTATTACCATCGGCTCAATCTCCGGTGCCATCCTCGGCGGACTGGCCGGCGGCGTCGGTGGCTGCGCGCTCGGCGCTCAGCTTGGCCACAAGCTCGATCGCCACGTCCTGGCTAACAACCTTTGCCTGCTCTGCGGGCATCGCTTCAATCTGCCGACCTGATCAGGCGGCTCCACTCTCTTTCTTTTCTCTGACTCCAGCCGGTGCTGCGCTCTGCGCAGCGCTTTATGCCGGCGCGCACCCAAAGGAATCGTTCTCATGGCTCATCTCGTCGAAACCATGGCCTACGCTGGCGCTACCCCTTGGCACGGTCTGGGCAACAACCTGCCGCAAAAACAACCCATTGAGGTCTGGCAACGTGAAGCTGGAATGGACTGGCAAATCTTGGAAAGCCCCGTTCATTTCAAATCGGACGCCATCGGCCACCTCGGTACGATTCATTCGTTCCCTGAGCAGAAGGTGCTCTATCGCTCGGATACCAAAGCCCCGCTGTCAGTGGTCTCCAAGCGTTATCACACCGTGCAGCCACGCGAGGTACTGGAGTTTTACCGGGATCTAACCGAGGTCTCCGGCTATGAGCTGGAGACAGCTGGCATGCTCAAGGGCGGGCGCAAGTTCTGGGCGCTTGCACGCACTGGGCAAGGTACGGCGATCAAGGGTAACGACCAGGTCAACGGCTACCTGCTGTTGGCTACGTCATGCGACGGTACCTTGGCCACCACCGCAACACCGACCACTGTTCGCGTGGTGTGCAACAACACCCTGACCATCGCCCTGGACGGAACCAGCCGAGCCATCAAGGTGCCGCACAACACTCGCTTCGATCCGAATCTGGTGAAGAAGCAGCTCGGCATCGCCGTCTCGCAATGGGACGACTTCATGTACCGCATGCGCCATCTGGCTGAGCGCAAGGTGCAGTGGCATGAGGCAATGGGCTTCTTTATGAACGTCATGTGCGAGGTCAGTCCGACTGGCCAGCTTCCTGAACAGCTACCCAACGAACGCGCCCTGCGCAAGGTTCAGGAGCTGTACGAAGGCCGTGGCCGGGGCAGTCAGTTGGAGTCGGCCAAAGGCACCGCCTGGGGTTTGCTCAATGCCGTGACCGAATACGTCGATCACGAACGGCGTGCACGGAGCACCGAATATCGGCTGGATTCAGCTTGGTTCGGCCAAGGCGCACAGATCAAACAACGCGCCTTGGACGCTGCACTGCAGCTCGCGGCCTAACCCGTCACCCCATCTCAACCGTATCGCCCGGTCAGCTTCGCGCTGGCTGGGCGTTTTTATGTCTGCAAGGTGGAACAGCATGAAAGCAACCTCATTGAACCGCAGTACCAGCAAACCCCGTCCGGCTTTGCGTCTGATCAGCACCAAGGAATTGCCCCGCGAAGATTGGCTGGCAGTCCGCAAGCAAGGCATCGGCAGCTCCGATGCAGCCGCTGCCGTCGGCCTCAACCCCTACAAATCGCAACTGGAGCTGTGGCTGGAAAAGACCGGGCGCGACACCGGATTACCAAAAACCGATCCCGATGATGAGGACAGCCCGATGTACTGGGGCAACGTCCTAGAGCCCATCGTGGCCTGGCATTACAGCAAGCGCACCAAGAACAAGGTCCGCCGAATCAATGCCGTGCTGCAGCACCCGGATCCTGAGTTGCCCTGGATGCTAGCCAATATCGACCGCGAAGTAACCGGTGCCGACGACGTGCAGATCCTCGAATGCAAGACAGCCGGCATAAACGGGGCACGCCTCTGGAAAGAGGGCGTGCCCGAATATGTACAGCTACAGGTGATGCACCAGCTCGCCGTCACCGGGAAGCAGGCTGCTGATGTGGCGGTTGTGCTCGGAGGGCAGCATCTGGAGATCCATCGCATAGAGCGGGATGAGCAGATGATTGCTCGCCTGATCGAGCTCGAACGGCGCTTCTGGCAGTACGTGGAAACCGATACCCCACCCCCCGCCGACGGCACAGCTTCCGCCGAGACCGCCCTGCGCTGCCTTTTCCCAACGGATTCGGGCGAGACCGTGGATTTCAGCGGTCATGCTGGATTGTCAGCGGCCTACATTGAGCTCAAAGCACTGCGCCAAGCGATTGCCGATAAGGAAAAGCGTGAAGCCCAGCTCAAGCAGATGCTGCAACAGGCCATGGGCGAGGCCAGTCGGGCTGAGTTCACCAACGGGTACATCAGCTGGCGTAAAGCCAAAGACAGCGTCGGCTTCGACGTGGCCCGGCTACTTCAGGAGAGACCGCACCTGAAAGCCAAATACTCGCTGGTTAAACCCGGCGCACGGCGCTTCCTGGTCGGCTGATTCCAACCTCATTTCATCACTCCCTCCCCTTGGCCAGCCCATGCAGTTCGCGCTGCGTGGCTGGCCTTTTTTCATTTCCAGGAGAGCAACCATGCTCAAAGGTCTGGCTATCACCCCGCCTGTGCTCGGGCGGATTTCCATCGGCAAGGTCATCGAGAAAAACGGCAAGCGCCTGCCGGAAAAGGATGATCAGTTCACCATCACTTCCCAGGTACAGAGCCGAGACGGCTGGCTAGTGCATCCGCTCAATGATGAACTGCGCCAAGGCAAGGAAGACAAGCTGCGAAGTATTCCGGTACGCCTTCTATTCAACGAGCCGGAACTGAATTTTCGCGCGGATTACACGCTCTTCGACCGGCAAACCGGGCGCCCCGTATGCGTAGGCAATGGCGAGACCTGCAAGCGGGTTACCCAGGACGGCATGCAGTCACTGCCCTGCCCTTCACCGGATGCTTGCTCGCTGGCCAAAGGCGGTGCCTGCAAGCCTTACGGCCGGCTGAACGTGGTCGTTGGCGATGAGGATCCGCTGGGCAGTTTTGTGTTTCGCACCACTGGATTCAACAGCATACGCACACTGGCGGCTCGCCTGCATTACTTCCAGGCCATATCGGGTAACCGCCTGGCCTGCCTGCCGCTGGAACTCCGTCTACGTGGCAAGTCCACTCGCCAGAGCCATGGCACGCCGATCTTCTACGCCGACCTGACGGTACGCAGCGGCATGGACATGGCTGAAGCACTGGTGACAGCCAGCGAACTCGATTCGCGGCGGCAGGCGGCAGGCTTCAACCAGGCAGCGTTGGACGAAGCTGCACGACGCGGATTCAGCAACGGAGCATTTGAGGATAACGAGGAGGATGCCAGCGCCATAGTGGAAGAGTTTTACCCCGAGGGTGAAGCATCCGCTGCGGCGACTCCATCTCAACTCTACCCCACCAAACCTAGCCTGGCTGAAAAGCTCGATGCACAGGCTGCTCGTCAAACCCCACCCACAGACCAAGACCAAGGAGGCCGCCATGCGCCTGCACAAGCTGAAAGCCAGTGACACGACCGGCACCTACCTGGTCGATTCGCCGGTGACGGAAAGCGACATTCTGCTGATGGCCAAGCAACTGGCCAGCCTGCGTCTGCGCAAAGGCCGTGAACTGACTTCACCGAAGGTGGTATTCAGCCACCTGCAGACACTGCTGGCCGGATACGAGCATGAAGTGTTCGCACTGCTCATGCTCGATAGCAGACACCGGGTGATCGCATTTGAGGAGGTGTTTCGCGGCACGCTGGATAGCGCCAGCGTCTACCCACGGGAAGTCGTGAAGATCGCTCTGGAGTTCAACGCTGCTGCAATCATCCTGGTACACAACCACCCTTCAGGTGATCCGGAGCCCAGCATGGCGGATCGCAACCTCACCACGAAACTGCGGGATGCACTGAATCTGGTCGGAGTCAGGACGCTCGATCACGTTGTGGTAGGCCAGGAAAATTGCGTGTCGCTGGCTGAGCGGGGCTATCTATAAGGAGGTGCCAATGAAACTGCTGTTACGGACTGTGGCCTCGGCATTCATGTTTGCCGGGATTCTTACTGGCTGCCTGGCGGTCTTGCTGCTGGTGATTCTGGTGATGCGTTTTCCGCCACTACTCGCTGCGGTGGTGCTAACGTGCTGGATCCTCAATCGGCTCCAACGAACTTAATTTGATAGCCAATGTTCAGGGAGGCCACATCCAAGCGGCTCTCTCTGAACAGGTGCTTAGCTGTTCTTTTTTTGTCAGTCAGGCAGAATCCACCGTCCATTCAAAAAACTGCCGAGCACCGATGAAACTGCTCAACACCTACGACGACCGTGATGAAGCCGAAGAGGCTGCCGAGAAGCTGACTGGCGACAAGCGCCTCGCCAGCGAGCGCGATGCCACCGTGGTCATCTACAACCTATTCGGCATTCCCAGCTGGGGTAATTTTCATCGGCTTGGCATGTACAACCTGGACGAACTGAAAAGCCTTTTGGAACGCAGAGAACGCTGGAACCCTGCCGATCAAGCACGCCACTCTGAAATCATTGCCACGCTAAATACAGTTGCCAAGAACTACGCCATAGACTTACCCACTCATTGGATTTAACGCTGATACTCAAGGCTGAACGCGCATAGCGACGAACTGGTTACTCGGGCCTTCGGACCGGAGGTCGAGGCTCGGGCTGTTCGACACCACGTAGGCCAGGGGCCGCGTCAAGTTGAACGGGAACAGCACGGGCAGCGACTGCAGACTGGGTACTGAAACGGGCTTACCTGCGTAGCGCACAGCGGCTTCGATCAACCAAGCCGTGAGCTCGTCGCTGACGATCGGTGTTGATGCCAGCCGGATAACACGCTTGCCTTTCTCGACCCGCTCCACTGCGCCCCAGCTCGCCTGGCTCTGGATGACCATGTTGGTCATACGCCGGGTCCCTTCGCGCTCCCCATAGGTTTCACTCATGCGCCGATGGACCTCGGCGGACGCGCAGTCGCCCTGGATGGCGGACAGTCGGCCCACCAGTTCAGCCACCTTGCCAAAGAACGGGTAGGTCGCCACGGACATGCCCCAGCACAGCGCCGCGACGGGAATGTCCGGCTGCGTCTTGTGGATAGCCACGCCGCGATCCGCGTAATCGACCAGTTCGGCGCGCGGCTCCAGCCACAGCCGATTCAATACGGTGCGTGTTTTCTTCTTGGCTTCCACGCCAAGCTCGGCTGCATCAAGCAGTGCATTCAGATCATCTAGCCCAGCCACGCCTGCACGAACATTCAGTGCCGCAGCCGCCCAATCAAGCTGAATGAACCGATCAAAGCCTATTTTTGGGGCTGATGAATTCATTCGGTACCAATCACATAACTGACTTTCACAAAGGGCACGATCAACTCTTCGACCGACACCCCGCCGTGGACCACTACCTGCTCGCCCTCGGGCACAAAGGCGGTTCGTCCGCCTGCGAATAGGGGCATGAAGTTCGCTGGCAGTCCAGCGATGTCCAACCTGACTGTGGTGGGATAGGCCGCAGCGGAATCGGCCAGCAATGGCTCACTCCGGTAGACCCGAACACGCTCTCCGCGCGTCTCGGCAATCGCGCCCTGGCTGGGCCTGCCGACGCCGGTGGACTCAACGTTGCCGTGGTCCGCCGTGAGATAGATGTGGTATCCCTTGTCCAGCAGCAGGGAGAACAGCCGGTCGACGAAACCGGTCGTCAGCCAGTTGCCGATCCACATCGCCACGTCCTTCTTGGAGCGCTCCTTGTGGAGCCGATCGTCCACCTCATCGATGACCAGGCCCACCACCTTCGGGCGCCGGTCGATCAGATCTGCTTCCAGTGCGTCGAGCTGACTGGTCTGTCGCAGCGCACGTCGGTACATCACTTCATTCGAGTTGACGCCTTCATTTTGCCAGAACGTCTTCCACAAAGATTCCTCCTTGTCCGTCCTATCGATGGAGTCTTCGAACTCACGCGGCTTCATGCCGGAGAACAGCGCCTGGCGGGACACGGATGTAACCGTGGGCAGCCAAGCAAACGCTGTTCCTTCATCAAACGCGAAGCGCTTAGTCGTAGAAATCAAGCACTCACGGATCTGCACCCACTGGTCGAAGGCCAACCCATCAAATACCAGTAGGGCTATTTTGGTTTCTCCAGCGGATCGCCGATGGCGCAAGTAGTGTGGAATGTGGTGCACCATTACAGGAGCCCTTGCTGGCGACTGAAGTATCAGGTCGGCGAAATGCTTGGCTCCTACCCAGGCCTGCAGTCGTTCATCCGACTGCACCTGCAGTGCCTTGATGCGGTCCTGAATCACCGACAGGTGTTCGCTGCTTTCCGTGCCTGGCAGACCATGCGTGCGGGCTAGGATCTCACCGTAACGCTTGGCGAACTCGCTCCAGTCCTTGTACGAGGAGGCCACCGTCGGAGTCGTCTCGAACAGGCCATCGATCCCCTTAAGCACCAGAGACTGCAATGCCGCAGGATCCTGAACGATGCCGGCCTTGATCCAACTCGGCATCCCCACCGGAACGCTGTGCACCGCCAACGGATGCAAGCTGCCGTCGAGGAACATGGAATCGACCAGCACCTGCACATCGGAGTGGTCGAACGGAATCTCGATCTTGGCGAGGTAGTCTGGCGGTGGCGGTTCACCCGTACGCGTGCCATCAAGCCCCAGGGTCGTCAGGTAGCGATACCACGCATCCTGTACCACGCGCAGCAGCGCGCTCTTGGATGCCAGCCATGTGGCGACGGGAAGGTCCGGGAACAGTCCCTTGCCCTGGATGATGTTTGCCGCGTGCTGGGCGAACAGGGGTGGCAACGAGCGGTTGGCGAAGTGCATTCGCAGCAGCTCGCGCCAGAAGTCGACCGGGTTTCGAATGGATCTCGGCGTCAGTTGGTAGACGTGCTCGAGAATGAAGTCCTTGGACTCGTTTTCGCCGCGCGCAGACTGCAATTCGGTCTGGTGGGCATGGAACAGCCCGGCAAAATGCTCCGGCTCCACTTGCTGTACCGCGCTGTATGCCAGCCTGGGGAAGAGCTCAGCAAGGCTCAATCGAACCACACGTCCGTGGTTCACGATGTCCCACGGCAATTCATTAGCGTCGGCGCTGCGCAGATGCAGAACCAGCGAAGGCGCTGGCCCTGCCTCACCGCGATCCCAGGCTGCGCGATAGCGTTCCTCGTATTCCGCCCGAAAGGCGAACGGGTCTTCGTACAGCATGACCTCGAAGCCCCGGCTGCGCAGTTCTGACAACAGCTTTTCGTCCAGCAGCACATCGTCGGGGTCGCACGCCACCCACAGCCGAGTGAGATCGGCCGTGAAGTGGCTGAGAATGCGTTCTGACCACTGGCTCATCCCACCTGTCCTCCGGGCATCACATCACCGGAGACGCGCACCATCATCACGGCATTCAAATCCGGCACGCTGGCCTCCATGTCGTCCAGGGCGGCCATGCGTGCATCGTGTTCTTGTTGCAGCCGCTTGCGCCGGTGCTCACGCACGGCGGGTAAGCCAATGCGCCCAATGGCCTGGCCTCGCGCCTCGAACGCATACAGCGCACGTTCGCGCTCTTCTTTCAGCCGGGCGCGGTGTTCGGTCAGCAGCTCGGTGAAGATCCGTTCACCCTGGGTGCTGGCAGCGGAATGCGATGCCTCGAACCACCTCGCCGACTCCTCGGCACCCGTCACGGCATGCACGTCTACGGTTTCAGTGAGCAGCAGATCCCAGACGCGTTTCGCTGTCGGTACGAAGGGGCGACCTTCCTCGTTGATGAACACTGGAAGGAAGCGCTTCCGACTCAAGCCTTCAGCCGCCAGACTGATCTCCCATAGCGACCAGATGCCGCGTACCGAATCCGGAAGACCGGTCACGCGGATCACCGGCAGCGGCTGGCCGGCGACAAAGCGTGGCAGCTCACTGATCACAGCACGGGCGCGTGGGTCTTCCATCGTGACCCATTCCAACTCCGGGTTCTCATCCGCCGTGCGGGCGTCAAAACAAGCCTGTGCCGACTCGCTGCCGTCCGCCCACTTCACGCGCCACGCCTTGCCAACCTTCGTTGCCGAGCCGCCGCGCGCAGCCAACCCGCTGGTGATGGCGCGCTCCAGCCAGAACTGCGCCGGGTGGTCGCGCCACTTGCGTGCATCGTCAGCGTCCAGATCGTGCTCTGTGGTGAGCAGATCGCTGTTCTTCTTTGAGTCCGCCAAGGTGGTTCGCAGCTGCGACACCACCGCGTCGCACTCCTGTTCGATGGCATCCGGGTTCTGCAGACCATGCACGAACAGCTCGTCGAAGATCGGGTCGGCCTCGACCGAATCCATCACGTCGGCCGCCTTGTCGACGCCAAACTCCTGCGCGATGACCTCGAGCTTTGCCTCTAACACCTGGCGCACTCGATGTTCCACGGTGTCTTCGAGCACAAAGTTGATGGCGCGAACCACGTGCTTCTGTCCGATGCGGTCCACCCGGCCAATGCGCTGCTCGATCCGCATCGGGTTCCACGGCATGTCGAAGTTGACGATGACATGGCAGAACTGCAGGTTCAGGCCTTCACCACCGGCATCGGTCGAAATCAGCACGCGCACATCCTTGGAGAACACCTGTTGTGCCTGCGTGCGCGCTTCCAGGTCCATGCTGCCGTTGAGCGTCGCCACCGAGAAACCCCGGCTCTCCAGGTAGTCGGCCAGCATCGCTTGCGTCGGCACGAACTCGGTGAAAATCAGCACCTTGAGCGCCGGATCGCCTTCCTCTTGCTGCAGCTTGTAGATCAGCTCCAGCAGTGCCTCGGCCTTGGCGTCGGTGCCTGCGGCCTCGGTTTCCCGCGCCAGCTCCAGCAACATCTCGACTTCGGACTTCTCCAGCTCCCAGCCACTGGACTGCATGGCCAGATCCACCTGGGACTGGCCATCGAGATCGGCCCACTCGTCCTGGCTGGTGTTCTCAAAGAGATTCGCTTGGGGCTGTGGCGCATCAAGCAGGGCCTGGCGCTTCTCCAGCGTGGTGCGGATGGCCGCCGTACTGGACGTCACTAGCCGCTGCATCAGTATCATCAAGAAGCCGATGTGACGCTGCTTGGCTGCCATCGCCTGGTTGTAGCCGTGGCGAACGTAGTCGGTCACTGCCTCATACAAACGCTGCTGCAAGCCATGCCGCGCCTGCCATGCGACCGCCTGTAGCCGAGTTACGCGTGGTTTGAACAGTGGCTGGCCTTCGGCATTGATCGACAGTCGCTTCTCTGTGCGGATCACGAATGGCCGCACCCGGTCGCGGCTAACACTGCTTTCATCCGGAAATGCTTCCCGGTCCAACAACTGCATTAAGCGCATGAACTGGTCGGTCTTGCCCTGGTGTGGCGTGGCCGACAGCAGCAATAGATAGGGCGATGCTTCTGCCAACGCCGCGCCCAGCTTGTAGCGGGCAACCTGTTCGGTGCTGCCCCCCATACGGTGGGCCTCGTCGATAATAACCAAATCCCATGACGCGGCGATCAAGTCCTCGAAACGCTCGCGATTGTAGGTTTGCAGTTGCTCCAAGCTCCAGCCGCGACGACTCTCCATGGGTTTGACCGAGTCAAGCGAACAGATCACTTGGTCGTGCATGCGCCATAGGTTCTCTTCTTCGCCGACGCCATCGTTGCGCCACTGACGAAAGGCAGCCAACTCGGACGGCTCGATAAACTGTAACTTCTCACCGAAGTGCAGGCGCATTTCGGCCTGCCATTGGCGCACCAGCCCCTTGGGTGCCACCACCAGGATTCGCTTCACCCGGCCACGCAGTTTCAGCTCGCGCAGCACCAATCCGGCCTCGATGGTCTTACCGAGGCCGACCTCATCGGCCAACAGGTAGCGGATGCGATCACGGCTTACCGCGCGGTTCAGCGCGTAGAGCTGATGCGGCAGCGGCACAACGCTAGATTGGATCGGTGCCAGTAGCAGGTTGTCCTCCAGCGCATCCAGCAGCTTGGCCGCCGCTGTGGTGTGCAGGATCTGCTCCACACTCGGGCGAACGCTTTCCAGCGAGGCCAGGTCCACCGCCCGAGCGCGCACCACCGCGTCCTTGGCGGGCAGCCATACGCGATAGGCGACTTCGCCCCAAACGTCCTGCCGCTCGATTACGCGGCAGGGGGATACCTGCCGGGTGAACCAGCACCAGTCGCCGATGGTGAAGTTATGCCCGGATTGAGTCATTCGCCGATCTCTTCGCGCATTGCTCTACCTTGATCAGTCAGCCGATAGCGCTGTTTACTGCTGCTGGGCTTGTCCGGAATGGTCATTGCAACTAGCTCCAATGCCAGTAATGGCAACAGCACCACCTCACGAAACTTACTTCGATTGCTACGCCCAACCCACTGCATCAAGGTGGCGATATCGTGCTCTTCGGCCATTTGCGCTAGCACAATGCGTTGCTCTGCACTGAGCTCACACTTGGTCCCGACTTGATCCCGACCTGGTCCCGACTTAGTCCCGGCTTGGTCTATCGGTTGTGCTTCCACCTCACGAGCAAAGCGCTGCCGAATCGTCTCTCGCACCTGAAACTGCGTGTCGCTGAGTTGATCAAACAGTTGCTGGCGCACTAGATGGTCGGCTACCAACCGGGCTTGCTGGGTGGTTCTGATTCCGAGGCTGCGGATAGCAGTGAGGGTCAGGGGCTCGCCCTCCGGCAGCGACAGTGCCAGGGCTAACGCATCTGCCTGTTCAGGCGTCAAGTTGGTACCCAGGGTTTGACGGAAGCGGAGCATGCCATCGGTGACCAACGGCTTGTTGATCAGCACCAATTCAAATTCCTTGCGGGCCTTGTCGTTCTTCAACTGCGGTGGGGTGCGCCCTAATTCATGCCAGTTGCGGAAGATAGCGCGAATACCGGTACCTGCCTGGTCCGACAAACCAATACGGCGAAAGGCCTTCACGATGGCAGGGTTGCGCACTTCCTTTTCGGTGGGATCCAGCAGCTCCGCTTCTGTGGCGAAGGCATCACCCGGGTTCCAGAACACCGTGCGATCGGTGAACAGTTTTATAGATGCCTTGCGGCCGTGGTCGCCGTAATCCTGGTGGACCAACAGGTTAATGGCGGCCTCCCGAAAGGCCACGTAATCCGGCGGATCATCATTGCGGCGCAACGTCGCCGGGTCGAGTGAGAACGGATGCTCAGCAATACGCATATAGCGCGCCACCAGCCCCTGCCAGGTCTGAAAAATATTCTCTTCAAATACGTAGCGATCATGCCAGCGCTCGTCCGTAGACCATTGATCAGATGGCCTATCAATGCGCTGATAGTCCAGCACCGGTCGGGGCAGAATCTGGCGCACATAGCGGCCGATGCCAAACAACAAAATCCCCGCGCGGGTCGGTAAAACCTGGCCATCCCGCTCAATAAGGAAATTCCAGTTCAGCAAAAACTCGATCGGATCGGTAATCTCGACATGCTCGGGGTTGCGCCTTGCAAACTGAGCCTGATACCACTTGACCGTTGTCTCATCAAAGCACTGATCCACCGGAATGTCGGACAGGGCGATGCCGTCGTAACGATCCTGCGCCGCATCGCGCAGAAATCGCTCCAGTTCACTTTGGGTAAATTGTTCGTCGCCCGCGCCGCGCCGAAGATAACTCTGGCGCGGATCGCCCTTGAGGTAGGCCGGCTTCTCCGAGCGTGACGACTCCGGCACGTGGAAGGCAAACACATGCCTGCCATCGATCTCAAAGCGGTGTGCTTCCACAGCGATCACTCGGTTGAGCTTCTGCCCGCCGCGCAACACCGCCAGAAAATCATTCTGAACTTTGTCAGGCTCCTCGACACCGGTTACTTCCAACTGACCATTAACTTCGCTGACACCAAATACCAACCAGCCACCCGCCGTATTGGCAAAGGCCGACACGGTTTTGTAGGCATCCTCCGGCACGCCGCGCTGAGCACGTTTGCACTCAAAGTCATTCCATTCGATGCCATTTAACCGTGCCAGCAGTTCGTCCTGAGTCATGCTTTCGCTCCAATCAAGCGCATCAAACCCCGTCCTCGGTACGCGTCAGCGCGAGGTCATAGAGGGTGAGCAGCTTCTCGTCCTCTTGAAGCGCCGCGTCGGGCACTTTGGCTGCAATGTCGATGATCATTTGGTAGTCCTTATTGCCCCATGCTGCTCTGAAGCCAGCACGCAACGCTTCCAGACGGAACTCCTTCAGACGACGACCCGTGAACGCTCGGTAGTGGTCAAACTCCTTGAGCAGCGCCCTCTCGCGCTTCTTCTCCAGATCCTGCGCCTTGTTTGGGTCGGGCACGTACCAGCGATCCTTGGCCTTGGCGACAAGGGCCGAGCTGTTCTTCTCCAAACCACGCAGATCCTTGTGGTTGGTCGACAGATAGCTGTGAATCTGGCTCGGAACCTCACCAGTACCGTCGTACTGAATGAAGTTGTCTTCAAGCAAGGCGGCAAGTTCCGGTTTTGATTCGTGTTTCTTCCAGCCAGCCCCGAGCTGGCTGATGAAATCAGTGTGGACTTCTTGGTAGGTGGAAGGCCGACGCCTTAAGAAATCGGTCAACCAATCAATCGCGCTGCGCTCATCGGAAACGAACATCTCCATCTGTGGAGCAATGGCAACCTGCATACGCTTCTTGTCGTACTCAGCCACTTGGTCTGGAAGAAAAACCATCCCGTCACGCTCTATAAATCTTTGAGCCAGGCCAGCCTGAAACTCATGTGTAGACATTGGTACAGGCACGTTGTGCCGGACAAACCAAGCCACCATGCGGTCGAAAATTATCCGAGGATCGCGCTCGGCAATGAACTCCAGCTCGCCACCTTTGACTTTTACTCGAGGTAGATAACCAAGGTGGGTTCGAACGAAATCCCATACAGAATCCTCCGTACCACCCGCGCTAACAAATCGGTCCTCTAGCCCACCGTTCGGCTTGTATGCCGAAATTACCAGATCCTGCTTTACTGCCGTTGTTGTCGTTACTGCTTTGAAGCTTCCCTGCTTTTTATCAAGGGCCGAAACATTTGCGACGACGAAGCCAGCCTCTTGGATAGCAGTCTGGATTGCGTTCCACACACTTGCCTGAGTGTTCGAGAACTCAACGGTTATCCACCGCCCCGGCTTCAAAACACGATGCATTTCTTTGAAGGTTTCCGCCATAAGCATTCGATACTTATCAATCGACTTCCCTTGCGTCTTGCTCTCAACAGCCTCGCTGTCAACTTTCGTAGAAACCGCCAGCCAACACTCCCAAAGATGATTGAGATCTGAATACTGAATATTTGCTCCGAAAGGTGGATCGACGAATATGTAATCGACAGAGTTTGAAGGCAAAGACAGCTTGCTCGCCGAGCCAGTAGTAGTGAATGCGCCACCCGCCAGCGGATGCGAAGCCTTAAGACGAGCCTGTTTGTCGATATGCTCCTTCAACAGCTTTGTGACTGGTATTTCTTTAATTAGGGATGGGATGTATAGGGTACCGCTCATCGGCCCTCCCCCTGCACCAAAACTCCCACCTTGCGAACGAAAGCGATAGAGCTTAGAGGCAACCAGAGCGGTGGATGTCAGATTGACAGCTCGGAAAACTTTCCCATGGCTTTGGCGAAAGACACCGAGCCCAAGAAGGTTTCGGCGAGTAAAGAACTGATGGGTGTGAGTTATTCCAGCCTCGTCGTTTCTTCGCGCTTCATCACCCTCTGGCATTCGTGAAGCTGGGACCCAGACATTGGGATCGATCTCATCAATCTTCTTCAATAGAGCAAAGTCAAACTGATCAGGTGATTTCCCGTATTTGCTACGGCCAACCTTATAGCTAATGTGGACAGGAACCTGTTTGGCCTGTCTTACAGAAAAATTAAGCAGCTGGTCATACTTCGTTTCCCAGGCGCGGTCTAATGAGCGCTTTGCAGTAGATGCGCCACAGTGCGGGCAACTGAACGGCTCGGACACCTGACCTGATTCTTTTTCAACAGCCGCATCCCAGAACACAATCTCACCGACACAACCCCGACAAATGAAAACATCAGACCAGACCACATAGTTAATTCTCCCGACTGGAGCTTTCAGCGTAGATATTGAGCCGCCCTCTTTGTCTAACTCCGCTATGGCGTCATTGATATCTTTCTCAGAGGGCTTGTGTAGCGTCTGAAACATCCATCCAATGCTTTTTTCGACGGAATTAAGCGCGGCGACTGCCTCAACCTCGAACGACGATGCATCAATAGGGCTGTTGTAGTTGTAAGCAATGAATGTAGCCGCAGGAGACAGATCATTTAAGACCGGGCGGCGCCCCCCCATCTTAGAGAAGGGTACCCAGGAATCTTTGCCTTCGACTGTTTCGAGAGAACTGATTGTTCCGTCAGCATCTACTCGATAGCCTAATGACTGCACTTCTGATTTGTCAGCGCAGAGCTGCGAGGCAATTCCAGTCATGCCTGTGCCACAGAAGCTATCTAGAACGATATCTCCCGGATTGGTGTAATGCAGCAGATATCGCATGACCGCCTTGTGTGGCACTTTCGTGTGGTAGCTGTGTGCAAGATAAACAGGATCATTTTTCCCCTCGCTCACATCCGCAACGAAGGGCTCTTTACTGTAAGGCGATGATGAATCGTATAACTTCCCGTACTGCCCCGCGAAATCCTCCAGAAAAGGATTCGGGCAAGCCGTGTAGTAAGGTGGATCAGATAACATCAGGATGTCCTCGTCCGATCCGACAGGAAAACCTTCAATCTTCCGAAACGCAGGATCTTTGAGCTTCTCGGCAAGTAACTGAAGGTAGTGCTCGCGACGAGCCTCATCGCTCGGGAACGTTTGCCCGAGGCACTCAACGGGGCCGGACTTGGTCACCTGATTCTGGAAAAGATCACTCATAATTCTTCCTTGTTTAACTCCCGTTAACTGCAACCCGTTGGTGCAGTGTCGGATATGCATAGTGGTCTGAGGCATCGCGACTGTCGGCAATTCGAGCATCAACAAATGCCTGTCAATGTGGATGGGACGCAGTCAGAAGATCCGAGTAGTGTCGAATAACCGTTTCGATTCTGGGTCACGCACGGCAAGCGCCAACAAATCGATGTCTGTCAGGCCTTGAGCCACGAAGGTGCTCATAACGGCTCCACCTTCGAGCCAGCAGTCTGTTGTTCGGCGTATTTCTTCATGCCGTCGCGCAGAATCTCAAGAAACGTGTGGTTCCGACATTCCGCATCCGCCACGATCGCATCAAAAGACACTACAAATGTTGGCGTGGGAATGATTCGTCCATCGGGGTGTGGGGTTTCGAACTCCTGATAGAAGACTTTGCCCTTCGAGAAAAAAGGCGTCCATTTGAATTGCCGCAACCGAAAGGCAGTCGCTTCATTGATATCCATGATTGCGTAGTACCAAACCCGTTGAATATTCGGGCAGTGCGCCACCAGCTTTCCGGCTCTATCGAGTAGTTGGTTGACTGCATAAAAATTATCTTTTTCTTCGTCAGTCTTCTTTTTTATTTCAACCACCACCACATCGACCGGCGCTGCGTCACTCGGGTCGGCCGAGAAGATCATGGCAATATCCGGCCTGCCGGTATCGCCCACACTTTCATCATCCAGGCGTATGGCGTTGATCACGGCGTCCATACTCTTCTCGCTCAGAATTGTGCGGAACACCATGAATTTGTCGTCCAGCAACCAGGCGTTGTTCTGGTAAATCTCGGAAGACATTGTGTTTTGGGAGAATTCCTTGAACCGTGGAACGATAAGGTTATGTATTTCGGCCTCAGCGTTATCGGCCGTCATTTCTTTCATCTTGCTGATGATCTTGTCGCGATACAGAATGTACTCTGTCAAAGTTCGAGAAGACAGTTCCAGCGATTTTTCATACGCAGCTTCGCTCAACTTTTCACACTGAAGAATTTCTTTTTGAACCCGAAAGAATCGTTGTTGAGCGATTGCCAAAGCATCGTCCCGGTCAATCAGGCCGACGGTATCGTTCTCGAAAAACCCGAGCAAATGCGGAAACTGTTCTTCGAATTTTTCTTTTATTTTTTCGTTTCTTTCAGTGATCTGCGGAATTTTTTCTGCCAGAACTTTGCCAAGCTCACGGCGCAGCACACGAAAAAGACGCGCTTCTTGAATGCCCTCTGGCAACACCAGCTTCTGCCGCGAGCTATCGGCATTTGAGTGAAAGATTTCCGACTCGAATAGAAATACACATAGATAACCCGCCGGAAATGATGCCGGATGTATCAGGTTGGCCGGAATCGTTCGTCCATCGATACTGAACGCGGTAAGCGAACTGCCTCTCCCCGCTACCAATTCGATGTGGTAATACATGTCAATAGCTGAAATCGCGTCCAATGAATCATCTTGGATTGTGATTTTTGTCATCGAAGGCAAGTCATCGGGGGTGATGACTGTTTCATGAGGGAAAAACTCTTTCTGTGCGTTGCTTTCGTTGGTCTTCAGATTAATAGAAATCTTGAATGCCGTGCCTTCGCGCTTGCGCGCATCCAGCGTCGGCAAGAACTGCTCAATCAAAAGTGGCTTTAGTGCATCCGGTTTCAGATCGTCATAAGACTTGACGCGATCTTTGGCGAAACCATTGAACGCCAATGCCGTCTTGGCCGCCTGTTGATCTGTCAGGGCTTCGAGCGGCGCGTTGCCATCAAAACCATCTTTGAAGATAAAGTTTCTACGCCATTTATCGCGAGTGCTGGTAACCTCGACCCGACTGAAGTAGTTGAGGAATACCAGACGACCGATGCCTTTATGGAACTTATCTCTAGGCCTCAGCAGCTTCCTGAAACGCTCAAAATTTTCCTCTGTGAATCCATCTCCATTGTCTGAAACTGTGATTTTCAATGTGTCCGGCTTGTCGAACGCCTGTACATCAATATCAATGGATACCTCGGTCGCACCCGCATCCAACGCATTGGCAAGTGCTTCGAAATAAACCAGTGTCAATGACGGATTGGGGAAAAACAGCCTGATAGCCCCAGAGGTTTCAATGTCCATAATTACACCGCCACTGCCTTATATAGATGAAAGATAATCAGTGCGTCTCTAGTCACGGCATTACTCAATCACAAATCGCAGCTTGCTTGAATCCTTGCCCTTGCAGCGCTCGTTCATGAAGATGTCAAAGCGCTTGCGCAGATCGTCCGGCGTGGCTGGTGAGCCGCCCTGCAGCAGCGCTTGCTTGATCTCGTCGCCTTTGACCGCGATCTTCTCCAGCCCCGACAACGCCTCTTGCACGGCGTTGGCGAACTCGCTGGTCATCGGTTCCGGCAGCTTGCGTGAGGCCAGGAAGGCGTCGATCAGATTCTTGGGCGCGGGCGGCAACAGGCCCAGGCTGTCCTGTGTGAACGGGTCTTCCAGGTTCTCCAGAAGGGTTTGCTGCCAGTTGGCCACCAACTGATCCAGGTCATCGTCCAGCTTGTGCAGGCGGTTGGCCGCCGGGATCAGCTCCAACTGCTCGGCAGACGGGCGGAACTGGCAGTGCGGGCAGACGGCGGCCGTGACCAGCGTCGGCTCATCCAGCGAGGAACAGCTCTTCAAGCCGTTGAGTGACTCCTCGAAGGCAGCGAGTTGGCTGGTGGGCATCAGCGACACGCCGGCCAACACGCGCAGCGCCAGCAGGCGGTCGTCCTTGCGCAGGGCGTTGCGGGTCTTGTCTTCGGCCACGCCGAGCCGCGCCTTGCTGTGGCTGGCGATGTAGGCGGGGATGTAGTCCTTCTTGAGCTGGTTGAGCGTTTGCCGGCCATTACCCAAAATCAGGGCGGCGTGCTCGGCGGTGCGGTCCTGGCTGATTTTTTCGAAGATGTCCTTGCGGGCAGTCTCGGCCTGTTTCACCCACGGGTGCTCGGCGGGCAACACCATCTCGGCCTGCGAGAGGTAGGACGCCGTGCTGCCCAGCTCAACCACCAGCTCAAGCAGACGCTCGACGGCGGCCAGGATCTCCAGATTCTTCTTCTGGGCGTCCAGGTCTTCCTGTGTGACGCGCAGGTTTTTGAGCTTGCCGACGGTGTTGTAAGGCGACAGCGACTCGGTGAACTTCTTCAGCGAATCCAGCCGGGTGTGCCAGTCTTTGGCTTCTTCTTCGCGCAGCAGGTTCTGACCCCAGAAACCGAGCTTGCCTTGCTGCAGGTCGGAACCGGCCTTGAGCACACGCGGCACCAGCGCACTGACTTTCTCCTGCAGCTTGATGACCGGCTCGGTATCACCCTGGCTGGCCTTCTGGGCCAGGCCGGACGGCAGGTCGAACAACTCGAACAAGGCACGCAGCACCGCGAGGTTGATCTCCTTGGGCGCCTCGACGTGCTTAAACTGCTTGAGTTCCTCCAGCGAGCGTTCTGCCAGTTGCGCCAGCTTGCCGGAGTCGATCTTGTCGCCGGTGATCGACAGCACGATGTCGCCGGAGTAGACGAGGCCGCCCAGCACGGTGACCAACAGGTCGGGCTCCAGCCGGTACTTTATCGGCGCGAAATACTCAACGTCAGACGTGCCCGACAGCAGTTCGTTGCGGTTGAGCACTTGGCCGTGGCCCTTGGCCTTGAGCCGATTCAGCACTTCCTGCGCATAGCGGGAGTTGACCGGATCGACGCGGTCGCCATCGAGCAACTCCAGCGCATCGAGCACGGCGAGCGCATCCTTGGTGCGAGTACCACCGGCCAGTGCGCGCAGCGCATTGCCGATCAGTTGCTTGCGGTTGGCCTCGGTGACCAGCACCGAGAAGGTAGGGTATTCCGGCGAGAGATCGACGAAACGCTGGCCCAGCACCAGACCCGAGATGACGTTCACCACGTCGCGGAAGTTGATGCGTTCGTCCGCGCCAAGCCGCGCCCGGTCGCGCAGCGACACGCCTTTGGCCCACTCCTGCAGGTTCTTTTTCTTGCCCTGATAAGTGACCTCGAAGGCGGTCATCTGCTTTTCCTGCAGCCACTTGCTCATGGCGCGCAGGAAGTCTTGCGCCTTGGAGAGGTAGATGGCCTTGGCGCCGCCACTGGCGGTGGAGGCCAGATCGAGCGCCGCCGCGTAGGACGACAGGTGCCGCTTGAGATCGTCGTCAAGCCCGGTGAGGCGGAAGAACACCTCGTCCGACAGGTTGTTGTCGGCGAACTTCGGCTTGTCGAAGGGCTGGATGAAGTAGACGTAGAAGTCGCGCTCGGGCTGGGCTGTGGGGCGATCGTTCGGCGCCCCGAAAAACAGGTAGCCCATGCGTTCGACGCGGCGCTCCTGCCATTCGAGCTGGTACTGCCAGATCTGAAAGCCGGGGTAACGAAGATCGTCGCTGCACTCCATCAGTGCCTTGACGGCGCTGTAGTAGGCGCGGTCGAGCGCGTCGTCGGACAGGGCTTCGGCGCGCTTTTCGATCTGGGCGTCGTAGTCGATGTCCTTCTTGAGGTCGAGGTAGTACTGCTCGGTGTCCGGCGCCTTGGAGATGAACTGGCCGTTGACGGTCTTCAGCACTTCCCGCATGACGGTCTGGACCATCGATAGCAGGTTCTCGGCTGGATCGCCGGGCATGTCCTCCACGCCCGGCTGGAACAGACACAAGGCGTCGCGCAGCTCGGCAGCCGTGGGGCCGATGGGAATGTGAATGTCCCCACCCGTGGTCAGACGGTGCACGGCCAGCGCGTTGATGACGCGCAGCGCCATTGCCTTGTAGGCCGGGCGCGTGAAGGCTTGCTGCACGCGGGACTCCAGCACTTCGGACACGCGCATCACTTCCTTGATGTTCGGGTCAGCGCGCAGGACCGAGTTAGCCTTGATGGTGTTCCAGAAGCTCTCGTAGCTGATGAACAGCGGCTTGTCGGCGGGCACGTCCTGGTCGAGGATGGCCAGCATGGCGGACTCGATGGTCTTGAGCGCGCCGCGCTTCTCGGTGAAGTGGATCTGCTCGAAGGTCTTCAGGTAGTCCGGGTGAACCGGGAACAACCGCACGTACTCGTCCATGCGCTCGTTCATGGAGCCGTAGAACTTGGCGAACGGCGTGAGGTATTCGCGGATCTTGTTCTGCTGGTCGGCCGTTTTCTTAAGCAGGCGCGCGGAGACGACGAAGCTGACGTCCTGGCGGTCGATCAGGATCTGGGTGAAGCGCTCGTTGACCCGCCGCATGCTGTCGGCCACGTGCTGGAAGCGCACGCTGTCGAAGATGGCTTCCTGCACACCGGCCACGAAGCGGAACTTCAGGTGCTTGGTGACTTCGCCGATCTGCCGCAGGATGGCCAGGTCCTGCACCAGCTCGTGGTCGCGGCGGGACTGCAGGTACTCCAGGAACTCGTCGACAACCAGCAGCACACCGTGGTCCGGGAATTTCTCCGCGAACGCGGCCATCATCTCCTCGAAGGAGTCCTTGTTGTTGAGCTCCTTGTCGGCGGTCGGGAAGGTGTAGTCGACGCCGATCTTTTCGAGGAAACGCTCAAGCTGCAGGGTGATGATCTGGCGCAGCGGCATCTGCAGCCCACCCACCTCGATGCGCAGCACCTTGAAGCGGCCAGCGATCGGGGCAACCGCCTCGGCGACCTTGGGGTGGCGGATCATCGGGGCGTAGGCCGCATCCTCGGCCACCAGCGACAGCACCGACATCAAGTGCGACTTACCGGTGCCGTAGTTGCCGACGATCAGCACGCCCTTGTGATCGACCGAGTCGTCAAAACTGAGCTGGGGAACCATGAGCTTGGAGATCCGCTCGGCCATGTCGTCGGAGATGACGTAGGTCGCGACGAGCTTCTTGGCCTCGTCCGGGCGTCCCGCATCGAGCAACTGAATGACTGACTCGATCTGCTCGAACTGGATCAGATCTCCGTATTTCATGTTCTTGGCCATATGGTTCTCTCTTCCCTGCTCTCTATTTTCAAATTCAGGTCAAATTTCAAGTACAACCGCACCGTCGCGGCTGTAGTCACGATGTTCTGGATGGCTCATGTCGGCGTATACCAAGCGATCACCGCGCAGCTCGCCAGGCCAGACGGCCACGACGCGCTCGGAATGAGCCAGTCGCCTGACCAGGTCAAGCGGGTTGATCTGCAGGCTCGGTTCGAACAGCAACTCGAGGTTGTCGAGCAACAGCGGGTCTTCAGTTCGTTCCCCGAATTGTTCAAGCAGAGCGATCTCCCGCAGCAGCTCTCCCGCCGAAAAGCCGCGTTTATTGACAGGCGTGGCGGCCAACCGGCGCCCCAGCTCCAAACCAACGTTGAGCGGTTCGATGCTGAGCTGAGCGCCGAGCTGGCGGAGCAGTTGGGTTTTGCCACTGCGGCGGGGACCGACCAGCAGGATCAACTTGCTGTTGAGGTCGCCGATTTCGCCGATGAGTCGTTCGAGTTTTGCAAGCATGCTCATCCCATCAGTCCGCCTCGGCTTCAAGCCGTTGTTGATCAGGGGACCGGTAGCCCGGCGCCAGCACGGCATTGCGCACGCCGTAGATGGCCAGGTGGTCCTTCAGCCACAACCGATACTCGTGCCCGCGCAAGCTGTGGTCGGGCGTACAGTCCACACTCCATTGGCGAAGGATGTAGCCGGCGGTGGCTGCCCGCAGCTTCATCCGCAGCACGCCACCCTGCATGCTGTAGTCCATCTCGGTGATCTCCGGTCGGGGTTGATCCGGGTGCGGCACCAACTCCAGCTCGACGATCCGGGTCCACTGAATGTCTTGATCGCTCATCTCGTGGGGCGCCACTGGCTGGCCCTTGAGCACCACCGGGCGCTTGATCCGGGTGATGACGAAATCCCGGAACTCCTGGGACTTCCGGTCGAACGCGCGGACGTGCCAGCGCAGGCCTGTATCGATCAAGGCGAAAGGCACGATCTCGCGTTTCGATTTACCACTGGAAATCGAGTAGTACTCGACTGCCATGGGGCAGCCCTGATGGATGGCGCGGGTCACACTCGCAAGCACATCCAAATCGGGATTCGTCAGCCGGGAAGGAGTTTCACTGGGTACCCAAGTTTTGAACTTCAGCGGTTCGCCATCACCGAAGGCCTGTGTCAGCCACGACATGACTCTTTCGGCCGGGTAATCGAACAGCGAACGGAAATCCGCGCCTAGGACATAGGTCTTGCCCTTAGAGTCATAGTCGATGTTACCGGGGGCTAGCTCCCTGTACAGCGCAAGATCACGGGTCGCTGCAGCAGACTGAATGGCAAAACGCTCCACTAAATCCTGCCGCCGAATCTCACCAACGAAGCGCACTCGAAGCTCGATAAAAGCCAGGCGATCACGCTGTGGCTGAGCGAGCTCTGCAAGAGAGTTTATGAGCGTCATATGAGTTAGAGGCACTTGATCTGTGTGTTAGAACGGATCTTATTGCACGCCTTAGGCGCACGTCCATATTTGTATTTTACAAATATAGTGGTACTCATTTTGATTAGTTAATTTTCCGTGCAGCAGGGAATGCAGGTCACGCCATGATCGTGACGATTCGGTATCGTCCAGCTACTGCGCCTAGGATCTTGGCTGCGTCCTGCTGATGGCATTTGCCAATAGATGCCATCAAAGCATGCCCTGCCAAATCTCGTTGCGTTCAATGATCTGAACAAACGCTTGCGGGCTGAACCCATCAGGATACAGCGACGCAGGCTCTTCCTCTTCGTCCTGATCAAACGCTCTCAGGTAGTGCTGTTCATCGCGCAAGGTCACCTCAATGACTTCGCGCGACACGACACGAAAGCCATCAACAACCTCACCATCAAGCTCAATCGACGTGTCGACAATCCAGGCATTTAGGGCTGAAATCGATTCGTGCTCACTGAGCCCAAGTCGAGAGCGCAAGCCTGAGTCAGCCTGAAAGGCCTGGAGTACGGCCGGCTGTTTACGCTCCAATTGCCTGGCAGCTTTGCGCAGGGTATTCGTCCGGTGCAGCCAGATTTCGTGCGGTGTTGAGCGGATAAATCCGGACTTGACCTCTAGCAAGAGCACCACGCCGTCCAGGTATGCCAGCAGATCTATCTCACCGGCGTCAGGCTCTTCACTGCAGAGCGGCTGATAGCCAACAACCACACGGAACCCCCTCTGCCTGAGCGCCTCGGCGAGCTCGTGCTCCACACGCTCGGTTTCGCCGCGCAGCTCAGGCCGACGCTGCTCGACACGACGCAGGTTATTCACCGCAGCCGTCAAACTGTTCTGCCGGCCGGCAACCCAGGGAAACTGAAAGCTGTAGCGGCCGATCTTATAAAATGGCCGTTCGTACAGTCTTGGCGTTGGCATGTTTGGCGTCTGCTTGAGCTGCGCAGACAGCGCCTGCAGATCACTGGTCCAAAACTGCAAAATCGCCTTGGCTGCATCAGCATCACCTGCAGGATGCTCATCACTGACCGTCCATGCGCGGATCCGCCGAACTTTAGCTGGCAACTCTGACCAGGTCATGGGAAAACGATTCTCTCCCTGCAGCAACCCCTCAAAGGCCAAACGCCCGAGTGCTGCTAAAGGGTCCCCCAGGTCATCTAGGTAGCGCTGATAAGGCTGCAGGTATGCCTGTTCGAAAAAAGCCCTGGTCAGCTCGCTGGCGAGCATGGCGTGATGCAGCGAAACTTCAGCGCCATCGTTAAGCCTGACGCGCTCACCTAACCCGAAGACAACTTGTAAGTAGAGCTGGCTACGAACGGACTTTATATAAGCGAGCTGATTGGCCTCATGGTTTTCAGGGCTGCCCATGATCTTCCCCGCCATACCTGAAGCAGCAAACACCTCAACTGCACGGCGCATCCAGTAACACCAGAACAACTGGCTTTTGCGTTCGGTACGCTGCCAACGCTGTGTGCCCTCATCGGTCTTATTGAAGATGACTGACTGTCCAGGCCTGAGTTGGTAATCACACTCACTGTCGTAGCAGAACCAGTCGATGGATCCTTCGTAGTCGATGCGCTCACGCATCGCAGCGACCAATACAGCCAACGTTTCCAAATGAGCTACACATTCAGCTCCCCCGCCAGACTGAGGGAAGAGCATTGGCGATAGGTGCCGTTTCAGCGAGCGCCCGAGTATCTCCTCGGATAGTCGAAAATCAGACTCGGTGCAGACTTTAAGCTTGCGCAGAACGATCCGTTCGTAGACGCCCCAATCCTTGCCAGCAGGATCATCATCTACCTCGCCCAGACGGCCATAGGCCAACACACTGAGATAGGAGAGCAGCTCAAGCAGGGAGAGCGACTTCAGCTGATTTTCAGCCTGAGCAATTGCTTCATCAAAAGGTTCGAGTTGCTGCAGAAGGCGATCACAGACGCCAAAGAATTCTTCCCACGCATCGCCGCTCAGCGTCTCCCGAAGATGCTTCCAAAGCGGTGATCCGCTGCGGGTAAAGAGCTTCGAATAACGAATGGCCCAGCGCAATACATCTGGATGATGAACGGCCAAATGCTCCAGCAGCTCCTTGCTGATCACATCATCGAAATGCAGAGCGCGCGCCAACGCCTGGCTTGCAACCTGAGCCCCCTCAAGGTTGACGGGCTCAAACCAGAAACTAGCAGCAACCAATCCGGCCGCTCGATTGCGTGCGGTGTATTTTCCTTGCGGACGCTGATCCAGAAAATCATGCAGGCACTCGTCGAGCGCCATGCCTGGGGCGAATTGATTCAGATAACCAGTAAAGCGAGTCTGGTAATACTCCTGGCATCGCAGATCCTGGTTCTGCACAACTGATAACCCTTCACCGAATAATGCCGTGATCATACGGGATTGATGTGACCCTATCTTCTTGCGCGCCAGCTCACCGGCTATGATCCGACCGAGCGATGCAAAAGCGTGGAGCATGGATGATGCACGAAAACAAAATTCCTTTTGGCGAGCGTGATGGAGACTTATTCCGCGCCTTTGAAGTCGAGAATGGTCTTCGCTGCAACTGCATTTGCCCAGGTTGCCGGCAGCCACTGAATGCTGCCAACAATGGCGAAAAAGTCGCTCCTCACTTTCGCCATGCCCAATCGAATGATTGCACCACTGGCTTTCGCGAGGGAGTCAGACGCGCCGCAGTTGCACTGATTGTGCAGCACAAGCAGCTCCTGCTCCCGACCTTCGTCGACATGGCTAGAATTGTTACAGCAAGCGGCCGAGCGCTGGAAGAAAAGGTCGAGCTACCGCCGGTGGCAGTCACAGCAGACTCAGTCGAACGATTCGTTGAGCTGGATGGGTTGAGAGGTCATGCGATCCTGCATCTATCTGGCCGAAAGTTGATCGTACGCATCAAGATGTCCTCCAGGATGGAGCATGAGCGTTACCGCCAGTTTCAAGCGCTCGAGCACTCCAGCATGGAGATTGACCTGCACTGCCTAACCCTTGAGCAGATCAATGATGCTGAGAGTTACAAGCATGCCGTGCTGCAGGATCCGTCGAATCGTTCCTGGATCAGATGTCTTCGTGGCGAATCATTAAAAACCTTCAAGGAGCAGCAGCTCCAATCACGGGCCTTTGAGCTGAATGCTACTTGGCTAAAAGAACAGGCCGAGCGTAAAGCTAAAGAACAAGCTCGGCAGCTTGCCATCGCCAATGAGGCTGCCGAGCATGATCTGGCTTTGAAGGCGCATCGAGCAATGCAAGCTGAAATTGCAGCCCATCAGCCAACCCAACTGCAAGACGCCAATGTAAACGGTAGATCCGAGCTCATCGCGGCAACGATGCTGAAAGCTTTGCGCGATTGGAACGGAAAGGCCGCAGAATGCAGAGCCTGCTACCTGCTCAGCCCACCAGGCTCCCGGTTCTGCCCCTACTGCGCTGTCGATGGACGCGGACTAGCTGAAACAACCGTATCGCCCGACCTGCCAGCAACCATTCACAAGCGAATGTACTGCTCAGCCAAGCCGGGCATGTCGATAAGGACAGCCCCTTTGCTGGTTGCAAGACCAGATATCTGACTACCCCCTGCTAGTTCCAAATCCACGCTGACGATCACCGTAGGACTTGGTAGCCACCTTACAGAGGTAGCTGGCTCGGTAGAACAGATCGGTCAGCTCATCGCCCTTACGTCGACGGTTTACTCGATCGATTAGGTACTCAGCATTCTTCGGGATGTGCACCAACCCCCTCATCAGGTCGACCGGTAGCCCCAGAGCACCTGCCCAAGACTCCTCAATGCGGCTGATCATGTTCACCCTATCCGACCCCAGACGCCCAACGGTGTAGTAAGCATCGCGGTTCAGCAGGATCAGCAGGTGATAATGCTGCCGGCCTCCCTGACCGATCTCTCTCGACCAGACGTACCGGACCTTGCAGCCACGCGAGTAGCCACGCTCAGCCACCCGCTCCTGGTGGTACTGGATCTTCTTCGTAAACGATTCGAAGAACCGGCTGATGACCTGGTTCGTATAGGCGTAGTCGGGCAGCTCGACACCCTGAGGCAAACGGAGATCCACTCTGAAGGCCAAGATCCTCGGATACTCAGCCAAAGCCAGCTCGATGGTGTGCTTGAGATCGGACAGGTACTCACGAATGAAAGGCCCTTTGTCGCCCATCAAAGGGAAGCCTTCGAAGGTGTCTCCGTAGTGCAGATGGAGGTTGGTATTAGCAGGATGACGGAGTGGGTAGCGTTGGATGGTGTCAGTATCGTTGAGCATGGTTATGACCTCTCATTGGTTGAGTTTCATAACCAGTGCCTGCTGTGTACTTTTTAACCGTTACCTATCCTCGCCTGATCAGTTGGTTGATCTATCTGCATGCGTTGTACTGCTGGCCCTTCAGGTGGTAGCTCAGTGTTCGACTACCTGTGTAGGTCAGTGAAGGTTGCTACTCGGTTAGGCGTGAACCCTTCGGGTAGCAATAGCTAGTAAAAGCATAATACCCGCACTGCAATTTCCTTCGCCGAGCAGCTCGGGCAAAGCCACCTCAATCGTCCCGCCATGGCGGGCTTTTTGTCGATTTCAAATTTCGGAAGTAAATCAAGTCGAAGAGCCCTGAGCCAGATATCGAAACTGAGGCTGTCGGGGCGGCGGGAGCGACACCGCCACGACTTGCCATGCGGAGCCGAACAGCCAGGGACTGTGAACTGCGGCATAAGCGCCATGACCAGCCGAGGCCGATCATGGCGCTGCAGGTTCTAACTGGCCATGCTCAGGTGGCCGATGGTGCGCGCTGTAGCTCCCTCAGCCTGGTCACGCTCCTCGATCCTGGCCAATATCCAATCGTGCACCTCGCTTTCGACCCAACCGACGCAGCGGTCGCCCAGCGATACCGGCTTCGGGAAGGTGCCTTCCGAGATATATTTGTAAATGGTCGACCGTGCCAGGCCACTGGAATCGATAACTTCTTTTAGGCGGATAATCCTCATGAACGGGGCTCCTTGTATTCGTTCACAGGATTGGCAGAGACGGTAAGAAATAACTCGAAGGTTCGGGCACCTACTTGGTTAGCAAGCCAAACTCGTAGCGGTTCCGCACATGCAGGTCAGCCTCACTGTCGAACTCACGAATGAAGCCGCCACGGACATCCTTGTACACAATGCAGCTATGCTGATTCTCCGGAGCCGGATAGAGGATCAGAGTAACGATCCTCAAAATATCGCCGTTCTCTTTCGGCTCCGGCGCAGGTATCAACCGAACTAATTGTGGCTTGTAACCCTGCCAAGCTATGCCATTGAGCCTCTTCTTCAGGTGCTCCGCCCACTCGAATGCCACCTCGAAGAAGTGCTCGAGCACTCCAGGCCAGTAGTAACCAGCCTCGCTCTGCCCCGGCTTACCGACCTTCAACTGCTCCAACTCTCGCCCGATCATGCCGGCCAGAGACCCAGGAACGACGCCGTACTTCTCACCGGGCTCTCCCCAGGTCAGTGACAGCAGATGCGATGTGTACCTAGCCAGCTTGTGATAGAGCACATCCAGCGCGAAAGGCCCCAAATTGAGGAGAGCCCCTGCAACATCAGGAGCCAGCCCATTAGTCAGCCTTGCGTAGCGGGAGGGTCCAGATTCCGCGTAAACCAGCACGGCACGACGGATGCGCTGCCCACCCAATTGCGGATGGTCGAGGTTCAGGTAGTAGGTACTGGGGACCTTAGCTCCCCGGAAGAAGCCATGGGATACACCCGGCACGTGAATACGCACGAAACCCAGACTGACTAGCCGCTTCACCTGGTGCTTGAGAGCAACCGGGCTCAACCCCGTCATTGCTCGCAGCTTCGCCTCCCCAACCCCGGTCACAACCCCACACTGATCGGCAAAGGTTAATAAGGCAGCCAAAAGAACTCTCGTGGAGGCCCCCAGCCGTCCGCAGGCTCCAGGAGCTGCCGGTCGCCCATCACTGCGTATCTGTTTGCGAGCAGCTTTCTCGTACCCCGTATCAGCCTCGGACAGTGGCCCCTTGGCATAAATATCAGGCTCATTGAAGAGATACAGGATCGGATCCTGGTGAGCAACCGCGCTCCGTCCTGTCTTGGCAAGCAGATCGAGTAGGTACTGCGATGCCACATATTCCTCCCCCGGACGCCCCACCTTATCTGCCTGCTTCTGGGTCACAAGCAGCCCAGCTTCAACCAGCTCGCGTATGGCATCCCTGACCAACCTCTCTGTCAGGCAAAGGAGCTTTGCAATCGGCTTGGTCTTGAACGCGACACCCAAGACGGTCTGCCCTCGAAATACCAACCCTTGAAGAAGAAATCTAGCCTCTGATCCAATCTCTAGACCTTCTGAAAAAACCACCAATTTAGACATCGATTTCGCCAGTGAGCATATAAATTTAGATGAGATTTTATACCCTATATATACTTAACATCTACTTCATGTAACGATTCCAATAACGGTTCGATTAACAGACCTGGTCACACCATCGATAACATGACGTGTTAAGATTCCGTTAACAGGACATTCAACAGATCCGTTAACAAACGCCATAGCCGAGAGCTACCGCAGCCCGGATGTGGGTATTGATTATGAGGTATGGGTATGGAAGAGATAGAGATGGCGCCGAGCTGGCTCAATGAGGAGGACAGCGCTGAGTGGCGGTGGGCTGCTGGCTATCTATCGAACCGATGCTCTTCGTCGCTGCAAAGCAAGCTAAGCTTCCTCGCCGACACCAACTTCAGCTATCTCGTCAGGTCGATCCATGCCCTCGAATCCGAGGCTGAAGGCGTAAAGCTCATTGAGCGATTGAGAAACGCCATCAGACAAAGACGCTATCGCCTAGCGAAAGGAGGCAGAAAGACCTGCTCCTTCACGCTCCCGCTCGCAACCAAGGCCACGCTCAAGACCCTGGCGAAAAGACACAAAACCACTGAAACAGGACTGATCGAACGCCTGATTGAAAGAGCCTCCCAGCAAGCCTCTCTACAGAAAGAGGAAGCGCGGCACGAATCTCAAGCAATGAAAGTCATACGCAACGCGCGCAAGCTCGAACAAGAGCTTGCCAAGATTCGGATTGAAGAGACCAAGAAACAGCTGCAACGTTGCATAAAGCAACTCGCCCTGTGGGAGACATCAATGGGGGATGAGCTGCCGAAACCAAACCCCGACGAGGAGGCCAGGGCAAATGCGCTCACAGAGCAGCGAATGCGTGTAATCCAAGAGGCCATCAGTGCCTCCGTAGCAAAGCATGAGATGCTGAGCCCGAGGTCGACTTGAGCAATTTGCGAGCCCGAAACCTAAACGTGAGCCATGGAGCGTCATCAACGCCCAGCATCCTGAGCTCAAATTCAGAGATGGTATTCCAAACGGTATACCACCTGATTTTTTAACCGGAATTTTTACTTATTTTTCAACTAGATAGGACATCATTTCAGATTACCCCGGCCCACCAATTCGAAACACCTAAACCCCTGATTTTCCTAGTGAATTTCGGGGGTTTTTGCTTTCAGAGGTAGCCAGTGTCGAAGAACTGTCGACGCTGCGTTTCGTGGGCATGAGTACTGGTCCAAAGCGAATAGCATCCTGCAAGTGGTCCGGCGCCAGATGCGCATACCGCATTGTCATGGCCAAGCTCGAATGGCCTAGGATCTTTTGCAGCGTGAGGATGTTTCCGCCGTTCTGGATGAAGTGGCTGGCGAAGGTATGCCGCAGCGCATGGGCAGCCTGCCCTCTCGGTAGCCGGATCGTTGTCCTGGCGAGTGCTCGGCGGAACGAGGTGATCGAATGCATGAACGGGCCGTGCTCCCTCCAGTGCTTCACGATCCGCTTCTCCAGCTCGGCCGAGATCGGCACCGACCGCACCTTTCCGCTTTTCGTCCCGCTGAACGTGATGACGCCATTCCGAACACTGGTTGCCTTCAGCTTTTCCGCCTCAGACCATCGAGCACCGGTAGCCAAGCAGATCAACACAACCGGTTCGACGTGAGCGTTTTCGCAGCCACTACGGATCGAATCGAGTAGCTCAGCAATCTGGTTGTTGGTCAGCCAGGAAAGCTCTCGTTCCTGGATCTTCAATGGCTTCACCAGCGCGAGCGGATTCTCGTACTTGATGACCCCGAGTCCCCTTAGCTCGTTGTATACCGAGCGCAGATAGCCCAACTCATTGTTGAGTGTCTTCGGCGAAGCACCTCCTTCCAGGCGAACACGACGATCATGCGCATAGGCTTGAGGATCGATCCGCGAGGCGATGGGATCTCGCAACCGCTTGGCCAAGGCATCGAGCTTCTTACGACGCCGCAATCCATCCCTTAGCGAGTGGCCGTGCAGGTCATACCAGGATTCGATTAGCCCCGTTAGCCGTCGCGTATCTGCCGTGCTGGGCGACCACTCCCGGTTCTCGATTACCTTTGCTCGACACGTCGCCTCGAACCGCTGAGCTTCGCCCTTGGTCTTGAACGTCTTGCGGAAGCGTTTGCCTTTGATCGGCTCAACATCGACTTTCCAACGACCGTCAGGCAGTTGTTCGATTGCCATCAGACCGCCCTACCCCACCTCACATGACGCTCCTGGAGCAGGTTCTTGATGTGCTTGTACAGATCCCGCTCGCTCATATCCTTGGCGGCGTAGTGATCGCGGATGACCGGCCAGCAATCCCATTGCTTTAGGGTCTCGAATGCTTTGTTAGCGCCCACTCGCTCCCTTGCCAGCAGGCTTACGAAGTTTCCCAGGAACAGTTCCACGTTCTTGCCGGAGAAGCCCCGGCTCGTCTTGTAGTAGCGTTTGTATTCCGTTTCATCGACCAGGGAATCAACCGGCAGATCAACCCGCGCGTCTTCGCGCAACAGCGTCCAGATGGGTTCGAAGTAGCCGGGCCGGGCGAGCAGCTTGAATTGACTCATACCGTAGCGCCATAGGCCTTCCAGATGTGCCGAGAAAGCAGCAAACGAATCGGTGTCGATGGCTTGGCCGGTCTTCACATCGGTCGAGCCGCTGGCGAATTGCTGGATGACCGAATGGTGGTAACGCAGCTCGACGCGCCATACTTCCTGGGTCGGATCGTAGTTGTCCGGGTCTTTGGCATCGAAGGAATCCCGGCGACGCCAGACGCTTTCCCAGTAGTCGAGCTTGTCATGGGCGCGTGCCTGGAGCGTCTTGTTGTAGATCCCGAGCTGTACGCCACCGGCAGAGCCAAACAGGAAGGACTGTCCCTTGCCATAGGTGGCGGCTTCCATGGTCCACTGGATCTCCTTGATGCCTGAAATATCGCGGTTGGCGCGTGCGCGGCAGTGCATGCGGGCCGTTAGGTCGGCGGGAGGCGTCCAGCCTTGCAGATCCAGGGCGAGGTGAACGGCACACTGGTTGCGCTCCCGGTGGGTCATCACGGCGGCTGCATAATAATCCATGCGCTCCTGGAGCCGTTCCGGCGACAGCGCGTCGATCGCGTGCGGTGACACTTCGATTTTCAGGTGCGGGCCAATTTGCTCCAGCTTCGCGTTGAAGTTCTTGATGAGCAGAATGAACCCGAGGTCGGCGTTCTGCAGTTTGTACTGGTAGCCCGAGTCCCGGCCAACACGCCCGGCGTGCCAGATCTCCCCGGCAAACTCGACCATCGCACCCGGCTTCTCGAACAGCGCCATGATCTCGGGGCGAATCAGCCCGCGGTACAGCTGGCGGACCGTATCCACACCGCAACGCAACAAACGGACCTTGGACAGATCGACGAATGCTGCTGTACCCGGATCGACGAACAGACGCCCGTTGCGATCTTCACGGGCAAGCATGTCTAGGCGGAGAAAATCCTTTGGTTTGCTCATTTGGTTTACTTCCTAATGCTGACTAATGCGGGAGTTAATATGGATCTATCTGACGTGCTACAGGGACGTCAGCGCGGAGGCGCGCGCTGGCTGCGCACGCTCACGCGCCTCGTGCCTCCGCGCGTGTGAGAGTGCTCGGCCAGCGCGCAGCAAAGGCTTTCGGTACAGGTCACCGGGTCGATGAATAACGCGGTCGGATCTTCAGGACAGGTTTGGTCCTGGATGAAGGTCATCAGGTGCGGACGGTCAGGCGGCGGCGTGCTGACCCAGGCGATGCAGAGCGCGAGGCTGGCCAGTGCGAGCAGGTGAGGAAGTTTGAGATCGGCGCGGCGCGAGAGGGCGAATAACACCAAGGGCGCCGCCCTTGTCATCCCGCTCTTGCCGCCGAGGGCTCGGGAGCGTGGGGTGGAGAAGCTACCCCACACTCCCAGCGATAGGCTTTTCATAATCGTGCAGGGTCAAGGGTGCGCTGCGCCCGTGCTTCCGTTCGACGGGACGGTGAAGCTGTCCCGACGAGCCGGGAGCGCGGCCCCTGACCGCCCAGCATTAGAGAGGGCGATACGGTCCAGTACGTTGCCGGAACCATGCCGGTCGCGGTGCCGCATCACCCTGA